>JAKSTZ010000026.1 GCA_024402335.1 Bacteroidales bacterium | reverse complement strand
TTCACGAATGAGCGTTAAGAAAAACGACGGAATGAAGCGTTTAAAAGGATTTGATGCCTCCGGCAATGCCATTGGGAAATCTAACCACGCGGCATTCCAAATCCTTTAGCGGAATGCAGGCGTTTTTTAGCGAATGCGTGGGTCGACGGCGTTCTTTTGCATACTTTTCTTTCGCTGCAGAAAGAAAAGTATGGGATTTTCACCATGCCATATTTTCTGTACCCAATAGTATATCAATTCCATATTATATAACTATGTATACAATCAAGACATACATCTTCATGAATATGAGATTCGTCTATTTTTACTATATACGAAATTGTAAAAATCTATATTTGGCAACAAAAAATTAAAAAAATGAAAAAACTTCTTACATTTTGTATTGCCTGCTTAGCGAGCTGCGTATTATTCGCACAAACAGAAGAAGGCATTTGGGAAACACACGACAGCAAAACAAACAAAGCAATGAGTTACGTACAAGTGTACAAGAAAGACGGTAAATTGTACGGTAAAGTAATCAAGAACCTTGACGGTAAAGAAACTACTTGTTCAAAATGCGGTGGCGCCGACAAAAACAAACCTATCATCGGACTTATGGTGATTCGTGGTTTAGAGAAGAAAGGTTCGAAATGGGTAAAAGACGACGGCATTCTTGATCCAGTTACAGGATTTGTATGCGACGGCGAAGTTTGGCAAGAAAGCGCCGACGTTCTTATGGTAAAAGGTTCAGTTTTGTTCTTTAAAGAAACACAAAAATGGACCCGCGTTAAAGACAAATAATCACAAGTAATTTATATTGTAGAGACGATGCATGCATCGTCTCTTTTTGTTTTATGGCAATGGCATAGGCGGACGAGTTTCCTCTATTACCCCCGAAGCAAGACAATCTGCTGCCTGCATAAGTGAGCACAACGGTGCCATTTCTTTTGCGGTAGAATAATTCGACTTCGATTCCGGACTTTGCATAGCCAAATCCCAAGCCGACATGTGCCAACGAATCGCAAGAATTTCGTCTGTTGACAAATCCAAGCCTAAGCGAAGCAACATTATTACCGATTTTTCGCCATGTCCGACAGGAAATTTGGAATAATCAACCGTATATCCTCTATATTTTTCCCACGAGCCAAACGCATTGTTTCTATTCTTAATTTCCTCTTTATAAATGTTTGCTTTACAAATATCGTGAAGCAACGTCACCAATTTTATACTTTCCTCAGACAATTTGTCAGCAACATCTGGCTTTTGGGCAATTAAGACTTTACGCAACTCCAAGCCTATTCTGCAGCAATTCATAGAGTGTTCCAGCAAACCTCCGACATAATTACCATGGAAAGCCGTAGATGCAGGAGCTACAAAAAAATCTGATTTCTCTAAATATTCAATTACATTCTCTATTCCCTTACGGTTAGTAGAACGTAACAATTCCAACATTGTATGTTTCATAAAAGCGATTTTTACAAATATAGTAAAATTCAGGTTAGGCTTTTAAATTATATGGTAAGATTACTTTTTGTCAACTAATTTTTTGAAATTCATAGTTTTCAACAAAAGAATAATAGTATTTTTGTAAAAAATTTTACGAAAAATGATAGAAAGTCCACTTATCGATGCTACTATAGACATCGCTTTTAAAGAAGATATTGGTGACGGCGACCATACAACATTATCTTGTATTCCTCACGATTTAGAAGGCCGTGCCCGTTTATTGGTTAAACAAGATGGTATATTATGCGGCGTTGAGCTTGCGAAGAAAATTTTCGCAAAATTCGATCCTACACTTCGTGTTACTCAATACTTGCACGATGGAGACGCAATCAAAAAAGGTGACATCGCATTTGTGGTTGAAGGAAAGACCATTTCTATTCTACAAACAGAACGCCTTGTTTTGAACTTCATGCAACGTTTGAGCGGTATTGCCACACAAACTAACGAATATGTAAAACTGTTAGAAGGCACTAACACAAAAATCCTTGATACACGTAAAACTACTCCAGGATTACGTTTATTGGAAAAATATGCGGTAAAAGTCGGCGGTGGCGAAAATCACCGTATCGGTCTATACGATATGATACTAATCAAAGACAACCATATCGACTATGCCGGTGGCGTAACTGCTGCTATTACAAAGACAAAAGAATACTTGAAAGCAAAAGGCAAAGACCTAAAAATCGAAGTTGAAGCACGTACACTTGACGAGATTCGCGAAATCTTACAATTCGACGACATTGAAAGAATCTTGATTGATAACTTTACTCCTGAAGAAACTAAAGTTGCCGTTGCACTTATCAATGGTAAATGCAAAACTGAATCATCAGGCGGTATCACTAAAGAATCTATCAAAGCATACGCTCAAGCTGGTGTAGACTATATTTCTGTAGGTGCCTTAACTCACCATATCAGCAGTCTTGATTTAAGTCTTAAAGCATTCTAATGTTCAGCAAATCAATACTGAACAAAATTTTCACATACATTGTTTGTATTTGTTGTTTACAACAAGTACATGCTCAAACTACACCTCCAACCAAGCCTAAGTTGGTTGTGATGGTTGTAGTGGAGCAAATGCGTTACGAATACCTCGAACGCTTTAGCTCCCACTTTTCCAGCGGCGGTTTCAAAAAACTTATGAGCGCAGGAACACAATGCGCAAATGCAAATGTTGACTTCTCGTACGGACAAAGTGCAAACACGTTCGCTTCCCTCCTAACCGGTGCACATCCTGCACAACACGGGATTATTGGCGACTATTGGTACAATCGATCGTCTGGCACAAAAGAACATTGCGTAGCAAATTCCAACTACATGTGCGTCGGCAGCGACGACCACGATGAATATTTAGTTTCGGCAGACAAATTAATCGCCTCCACTTTTGGAGACGAGCTGATTGCACAATCATTTGGCCAATCACGTTCATACACTATCAGTATAGACCAACAAGCAGCCACATTATGCGCCGGACATAATTCCAACGGCGTATTCTGGCTTGACGAATACTCAGGGAATTGGATTAGTAACTCATACTACACCAAGACATTACCTTCGTGGCTACATGCTTTCAACAATAAAAATCTTGCCGATTTATACATAAACCGTACATGGAATACATTCTTGCCAATAGACAAATACAAAGAATCTACCCGCGACGATGCAAAATATGAAATAGGCATACGAAATCAACGAACATTTCCCTATTTCTTATCTAAATTAAAAGATCCTTACAAACCATATAGAATCTTAAAACAAACTCCGTTCGGAAATACATACACTAAAGATTTAGCTATAGATCTGATAGAAAACGAACATCTCGGAAAAGGAGATGGAACAGACTTTCTTACGATAGCTTACACTGCGACAGAAGAGATCGGCAACAGATTCGGATGTCTTTCTAAAGAAGTGGAAGACACCTACATACGCCTTGATTTCGAGCTAATGTTTCTATTAAATTATTTAGAAACACGACTCGGAAAAGAGAATTTTCTGCTTGTATTCACGTCAAACCATGGCATTTCAATCTCGCCCAAACATGACAGCCAAAAAGCGATGAAATTAGGCATTTTCAAGCCTAACGAAACCATGTATTTGTTAGACAAACATCTTGATGTAACATTTGGCGAAGCCGATTGGATAGAATACTATCAAGATTTACAAGTTTATCTGCGATTATCAGCGCTCAAAAAAAATAATGTCACCCTAGCGGAAGTAGAAGACGATTGCAGCGAGTTTATTTCACAATTAAGTGGAATTCAGTCTGTTGTTGGTTCCACATGGTTAGAAAACCATGACTTTTGTTCGAATGAAATATTCAAAATGGTTGACCATAGTTTTAACAAACAACGATCGGGAAACCTATTCATAACACTACGTCCAGGTTGGGGCGAACAAACAGTGGAATCGGTAGGTTCTCACCTCTCTCCATACAACTACGACACCCACGTTCCTTTGATTTGGTACGGATGGAAAATGGAAGCAAAAACACTTCCACAGCGAGTAGCAATGACAGACATCATTGTTAGTTTGTGCGAAATCACCAAGACACAAAAGCCAAATATGGCAACAGGAAAAATCATAGAAAACCTTATCAAATGAAAAAGCATATCATTTTTATAGCATTATTGTGTTGTTCTCTTTTTTCTTTTGGGCAAACAAACACAAAGAAAATATATTTTACTAACGCCCCAGAGCTTACATTTCAACTTGCACAGATGGAAATTGCAAATAACGACATCAGCAATGGCCTGCGTGTAACCTATTTATTAAATCTACCATACACCGCACACATAAACTGCGGAAAATATTTTGGATTCATGCCGAGTTTCAATATAAAAAACATCGGTTTAAAGACAAAAAACGAACAAATCGACACCATAGAATACGCTAAAATCAAACGATGTATGATTACCACAGGCGCATCATTAGCCATAAAATTCGGTATGCTACAAAAAGGACTTTGGGCATATACCGGAGCCGGAATAGACATTCCACTACTCTACAGACAAAAAAAATACGAACCTTCGAAAAACAATCGTGTAATAAAAGAAAGCGATTGGTTTTGTAAGGCGACAGAGAATTACATTCCTTCAGCATTTGTCGGCATACAATTACCCAAAGGACTTAACCTAAAAGCCACTTACTATTTTCAAAATTTGCTGAACAACACATACAACGGTTCTTTCGGCGACTATACAAAGATTACAAAGTCTGAATTAATCACTATTTCAGCCTCTATTATCATTCCTGATTTTAAATTATCAGACATCGAAAAGAAACATCAGCAACCCGCAACAACTGAATTATAATTTTTTTCGGATTTTCTATTTCTTGGTCAATTATTTTACTACCTTCGGTGAAATTTTTGACCTATGAACGTAAAGAAAATCATACCTATCACTATACTTGGAATTTCGGCACTTTTATTGGGTGCTTTTATCGTCCACGAGAACAACGAACCGAAAGAAAAACTAATAGTAAATTCAACATACGAACTACTTCACTCGTTCCACTATAGCCCACAGGCATTGGACGACAACTACTCGCAACGCATCTTCGATTTATATATTAAGTCTTTGGATTACAACAAGATGTACTTTACAAAAGACCAAATCGATATGCTTTCGACATACAAAACTCGTATAGATGACGAAATTCGTTCCTCATCTTTGGATTTCTTTAACTTGTCGATAGAACTTATTGACAAACAAATACAACGAATAGAACAACTTTATCCGATATTCTTAGAAAAACCATTTGATTACACACAAACGGAAACTATCAATCTAAATAGTGAAAAGAGAGATTACTGCAAAAATCAAGAAGAATTAGAAGACTATTGGCGTAGATACATCAAATACCAAGTTTTGTCGGAAATAATCGACCTTGAAAACGAGCAAAAGAAAAAAGCAGAGAAATCCGATACGGTCACTATCAAAACAGCTGAAGAACTTGAGAAAACAGCACGCGAAAACATTTTGAAGCGTTACGACACTCGATTTAAACGCATCAACAAGATTTCACGCAATGATAGATTTGCTTCTTTTGTTAACGCTGCTGCAGGTGCTTTCGACCCACACACCAACTACTTTCCACCAACAGAGAAAGAAGACTTTGACATTTCAATGTCGGGTAAACTTGAAGGTATTGGTGCCACACTTTCGGAAAAAGATGGCTACATCAAAGTCGTAGAGATTATGCCTGGTAGTCCTTCTTGGAAACAAGGCGAACTAAAAGCCGAAGACATCATCTTAAAAGTTGCCCAAGGCGATAAAGAAGCGGTAGAAATTATCGACATGCGATTAGACGAAGCTGTTCGATTAATCCGTGGTCCTAAAGGAACCAAGGTAGTTCTTACTGTGAAGAAAATCGATGGTTCTATTGTTACCATTCCTATCATCCGCGACGTGATAGTATTGGAAGAAAAATATGCTAAATCAACCATCATTACTACAAAAGACAAAAAAGCGTATAAAATCGGCTACATCTACTTGCCACAATTCTACACCGACATGAACGACAGCCGTGGAAGACGCTGTTCAAAAGATATTGCCAACGAAGTAACTAAATTAAAAGAAGCTAATGTTGACGGTATTATTATAGATTTGAGAAACAATGGCGGTGGTTCACTTAATGACGTGGTAGAAATCGGCGGATTGTTTATAGACAAAGGGCCTATTGTTCAAGTAAAATCCATGAAAGAACCTGCCCGTGCCTACAATGACACAGACGGTAAGACATTGTATGGTGGTCCGTTAGCAATTATGGTAAATACCTTTAGTGCTTCGGCATCGGAAATTCTCGCAGCTGCCATGCAAGACTATAAACGCGCCATTATTATCGGTACCGAATCAACATACGGAAAAGGAACCGTACAACGAATTGTAGATATAGACCGAATGGTTTCGAATGAATATCGTTCACAAATGCCATTGGGTGCGGTAAAAATTACTATACAAAAATTCTACAGAATCAACGGTGGAACGACTCAATTCCAAGGAGTAAAACCAGATATTATCTTACCTGACCTTTACGACAAGCTCGATATTGGCGAAAAAGAATTAGACTACCCTCTTCCTTGGTCAGAAATAAAAGCTGCACAATACCAAACATGGAATGCACAACCAAACTATAAAGAGCTTGTTAAATTGAGTGCGGCACGTACCAAAAAAGATTCTTCATTTATGCTTATAAAAGAAGCATCACAATGGTTATATAACACAAAGAATGAGAACTCTGTTTCTTTGGAAATCAATGAATTTAGAAAGAAAGACGAGAACGACCAACTTCTATCGAAGAAATACAAAAATGCAGGCACGAAAGATGTTCCATTTGAAATTGTAAGCATGCAATCTGCCAGCAAAGAAGATGCTACACTTGACTCTGTTGCAAATAAACGTGCGGAAGATTGGTATAAATCTATCAAGCAAGATGTGACATTGTATGAATCATATCAGATTATTTCTGACTACATTAGAATGCAAAAGAAATAAACGATAAAGGTGCAGAATATAATTTGGGAATGAGATACAAGCTGGCCATACAGCTATTGCACAATAAACCATTATTTTTTTTGATGAATGTTCTTGTTCTTTCTTGCAACAGGTCAAGATTGAACCTCTCGACTTCACGAATGAGCGTTAAGAAAAACGACGGAATGAAGCGTTAAAAAGGATTTGATGCCTCCGGCAATGCCATTGGGAAATCTAACCACTCGGCATTCCAAATCCTTTAGCGGAATGCAGTCGTTTTTTAGCGAAGGCGTGGGTCGACGGCGTTCTTTTGCATACTTTTCTTTCGCTGCTGAAAGAAAAGTATGAGATTTTCGTTACTACAGTATATCCATACCTAAAATTTTCTACAACATATTGTATAAATACAAAAATATTTATCATTTTTGCCCCAAATACAAAACACAATGAGTCTAATAAAATCTATATCTGGTATTCGAGGTACTATTGGTGGAACACCAAATGACAACCTCACTCCTGTTGACATAATTGCATTTGCTTCAGCATACGGAACATGGGTTAAAGAAAACATATCCTCAAAAAACGGTTCAAACAAAATCGTTGTCGGTCGCGATGCACGACTTTCAGGAGATATGGTAAGCAGTTTAGTAATGCAAACATTGGTGGCATTAGGATTTAAGGTTGTAAATATTGGTCTTGCCACTACTCCAACGACAGAAATCGCTGTAACGGAAGAACATGCCGACGGAGGTGTAATCATTACCGCCAGTCATAATCCTAAGCAATGGAATGCGCTAAAGTTATTGAACAACCAAGGTGAATTCTTAAATGATGCCCAAGGAAAAGAAATTTTAGCACTTGCTGCAAAGAATGAATTTACTTATTCTGATATCGATTCTATTGGCTCAATAGAGACAACAGACAAGTATAATACTATACATATAAATAAAGTACTTGCTCTTCCTCTTGTAGATGTAGAAGCTATCAAGAAAGCAAACTTCACTGTAGCTGTTGACTGCGTAAACTCTGTCGGAGGTGTTATCCTTCCAGATTTACTAAAAGCGTTAGGCGTAAAAAATAGCATTATCTTGAATGGCGAACCTACAGGAAAATTCGCACACACTCCAGAACCAATTCCTGAAAATTTAGTCGATACTGCTGCTGCAGTACAAAAGAATAATGCAGACGTATGTTTCGTTGTCGATCCTGACGTTGACCGTTTGGCTATTATCAACGAAGATGGAACTATGTTCGGAGAAGAATACACTTTAGTATCGGTATCCGACTATGTTTTACAACATACACCAGGCAACACTGTTAGCAACCTATCGTCAACACGAGCTTTGGCTGATGTTACAGCAAAATATGGAAAAACATATAATGCAGCTGCGGTTGGTGAAGTAAACGTAGTGACAAAAATGAAAGAAACCAATGCTGTTATCGGTGGTGAAGGAAACGGCGGAGTTATCTATCCAGAAATACACTACGGCCGCGACGCATTAGTAGGTATAGCATTATTCTTAAGTTTATTGGCAAAATCAGGAAAAAAATGTAGCGACTTACGCAAAACATTCCCTGAATATGTGATATCAAAAAATAAAATCCAACTTACGCCAGACACCGACGTTGATGCAATATTGAAACAAGTTGCCGAAACATATAAAAACGAAAAAGTTAACACTATCGACGGTGTTAAGATTGATTTCGCTGAAGGTTGGGTACATTTACGCAAATCAAATACAGAACCAATTATCCGTATTTATGCCGAAAGTTCCACTTTGGAGAAGGCAAATGACTTTGCAAAACAAATAATGAATCATATCGCAAGATAAAATTGCAGTAAACATTTGTTTTTTAATACTATTTTATATTTTTGAGCACAATTTGAAAATTATACTATTATGCAATCGAAACCTTCTAAATCGAAACCTCGCGTTATTAAGGATTTCATAAAACTAGAACCAGAACTTCAATTACAAGTTTTGGCATTCTATAATCTTGCCGATGTTGATGAATTGGCCAAAAAACTACAATCTTATACAGAAGAAGCTGAAGAACTACAAAAAAAGGTACAATCATATACTGACCCTAAAACAGGTCAAGAACGCTTTGCTTTGCCATACGAAACCGAAGACAGATTTTATATGGTACGTGTTGACGACTTCATCAACACACAAGTTGACGGCGGACAAGACAACGACGATGACGATGATTTATTGAAAAACATCGAAGAAGTTAAGGTTTCTAACGAAGAGCAAGAAACTGACGACGAGGAAGAAGAAAAATATGACACTCCAGAAGATCTTGAAGACGACGAAGACGAGGATGGAGAAATTTCCGAAGAGGAAGATGACGAAGAAGATGATAAAGAATAATATTAATTTATAGAAAAATTTACTATGGGAAGAGCTTTTGAATACAGACGAGCAGCTAAAGAAAAAAGATGGGGAACAATGTCACGTGTATTTCCACGTTTGGCAAAAAGTATCACAATTGCAGCTAAAGAAGGTGGTTCTGACCCTGCAATGAACCCAAAACTTCGTACGGCTATCATGTCGGCAAAGGCTCAAAACATGCCTAAAGCCAATATTGATGCTGCAATAAAACGTGCGACAAGTAAAGATGTTGAAAACTTTGCAGAAATCGTATACGAAGGAAAAGGCCCTCACGGTGTACTAGTTGTGGTTGAATGTGCAACAGACAATAATACAAGAACTGTTGCTAATGTAAAATCATATTTCAACAAAGCCGGCGGTTCACTTGCACCTTCAGGTTCTTTTGAATATATGTTTTCTCGTAAAGCAGTATTCCAAATCAAGAAAACTGAAAACATTAATATCGAAGAATTAGAATTCAACCTAATTGACGCAGGTTTGGAATCAATCGAAACAGAAGAAGATATGTACGTAATCTACGCTGATTTCAAAGATTTCGGTAATCTTGCCAAAGCTTTGGAAGATAGCGGTGTAGAATTGCTAAAAGCAGAATTACAACGTATTCCTAACGACGTACAAGAATTCACAGAAGAACAACTTGCCGACATCGACAAACTTATCGACAAATTGGAAGAAGACGACGATGTTCAAGCAGTTTTCACTAATATTGCCTAAACAATTAAAAACATATAGCTATAAAAAATCCCGATGAGAATCTCATCGGGATTTTTTGTTTTAGAACACTCCTCTATCGAATCTCACATTCTCCGCTATCGGTACAACCAAATATGCTATTGTTGTACATACATTCAGCTGTAATTGCAGGCAAATAATATTTACCAGCATACGTTGCCGAAAGTGTTGCACGAATAGTTACTTGTTCGTTTCTACCTAATGTGTTGATATATGACAAAATTCTATCGTCACGGACATCTTTGTAATCTACCACACTATTATCCTGAACGGTCAACGCTTCGAAACCAGCAGGTAGAATGTTAGTTACGGCAATATTTTGCAATTTTGTACCGGAGGTATTGGTAATAGTATAGACTATATTACATATTTCGCCTTGATTTATTTTCGTTACATCCTTATCGTATGTAACTGAAATGGCAAGCCCGTTCGAGACCGATTTTACAGGTTCCTGCGTAGCCGTTCCTTCTGCAATTGTGGTAACATACAATGTTCCTTTCCCCTTATTATTTAGTCGTACCTCAACCGAAGATGTATTATTTGCCAACACATCATTCCATGACAGTAAATCGGTTGTTATTTTGGCAAATTCCTTATTATTTGTAGAAACAACAAAATTCATTTCACCCGACGCCTCATTTTTTTGATAATATGCATTCATAACATATAAAGACAAGGCTATTTCACTCGTTGACATCCATTTATTCGAAGAAAGACTTTTTGCAACATTAGACGCCGTTTTTGCAGCAGCAACATCGTCCAACAATGTTTGTGCAAGTAAATTAATGACATCGTTAGTACACCATTGCCATACAGTTGTCGGTTGTTGACTATACAAAGTCTTTGCAACGCCCTTCTGTCCTATCAGCGCATAACTTGCCGCCAAATAATTCAACGTAGTAGCAGACAATTGTTTTGCCGACTCTTTCATTCTATTCATAGTACTTTTTTCCGGAGAACCATATTCCGACAATACATACAACGCATACGCAATAGTCTGACTTTCATATTCGTTCACATTCGATTTCCAGTTCCGTACTTGCGAACTCACATATTTTTTTAAATCAGACTTCATTCCATTATTCACATAATATCCTTTTTTTGATGCTTTATCTAAAAATAATAGAACATAAGCCGAAACCCATTGATCGGCAAACGCATTACCAGGCCAATATGCCATACCACCATCACTTGTCTGATATTTTGCAAGTTTTTGAATAACATCGTTTATGTTCTTATTTATCTCATTCTTTTGACTAAGCGTTACAGCTGAAAAATCCTTCAAATACATTTGTGCCATTGCTTTAGATGTAATTTGCTCAGCACAGCCATGAGGGTATTGTATCAACTGCGAAGTTCGTCCTGCAATATTTAAAGACGGAACATTCGACACTTCCATACGAATTTGTTGATTGCTACTTCCCGGCGCAGTTACTTTTGAATTATAACTGTTACCCGCTTTTACACTCTGCTGGTCAACACGTGTAATATGTTGACTAACAGAGCGGATAGTTATATCTGCCGAATATGTTGCCTTTTCGGACGCAGCAGAACTTGTTATTGTTACATGACCAACCCCAGCTTTTGAGCCTGCTTTTATCTTAAACTGTACAGTTTTATCACCAACAGCATTAAAATTTGTAGAAACAGTATTTCCTCCTACCACTTGTAAACCACCCGAACAAGTAATAGTTGTTTGTACATTTTTAATGTTTTTATCCGTAGCAAAAATCGTTGCAGAAACCGTCATTTCATCATTTACGCCGATTTGTCGTGGCATAGTGCCCGCCACCATTAAGGATTTCTTCACAAAAACAGACTTTTCCGAAGAGCCAAACGCAGAACCATCCGAAGCAACTACCATTACCCGTACTCTACCATTGTAATTCGGGACAGTAATCGTATGTGTTTTCTTTTTACCTTTTTCCAAATAAAATGGTCCGCTAAAATGAACCATAGGTTTAAAACGATTTACCACCGCTTTCGGTCCATCATACAAACTTTCGTCGCCACCAATGCTAAACATTTGATCTATGCTTCCGCCATAAGCACCGCAAATCATTCCATATAAATCCCAAAGACGTAAGCCTAAGGATTCTTTAGCATTAAATACTGGCCAAGCATCCGGCGTTTTAAAACGGGTTAAATCAAGAAGACCTTCATCTACAATTGCAAGCGTATATGCCATAGCCTTACCATCTTTTTCACTTACAGTCACCGAAAAAGGAGCCATTGGTTTCACCTCATCGGAAGAAACTATTTGAGGAGCAAGATGACTTGCTGAAGAATTAACCGTAACAGGTTTCACACCATACAAACGAATAGGGACATCATTATGCAATGTGTGGTTGTATGGTTGTATAATTGTAGCCGTAACGTACACATTCGGCATCATTTCGTCTGTAGCCTTAAAGCTTACCGATGTCTGTGCATCATGACACTCAACAAATCTCATATCGAGAATTTTCGCACTGTTACAAATACTCAAAACAGCACGGCTACCATTAGTAGAAGGAATTGTCACATGTATTGTTTCACCAGGCTTATACTCATCCTTATCGGTTTGCAACGATACGGTTACCGGAGTTTCACTACCTTCTTCAGCACGCGATTGCGAGCCATCATAATCAAACCAGGCCAACACACTCGAAGAATGTTTATAGACAGGATCAACAACACGGATTAAATACGTTCCCCAATCTGCATTTGCAATATTCAAATCGAAAGAAGCCTTTCCATTCGCGTTTGTTGTAACTTCAAGACTCTTACATGGTCTATTGTAACTTGAATTAGTATAATTTGCCAATTCATCGGCAGAACAGTTCCACCACCAATACCATTCTACTTTGTAAACCTCAACATTCAGTTTTGCAGCATTAACTGCCTCACCAGAAGAATTTACAGCAGCCACATTGAATGTTTGTTTTGTATTCGTCAACAAATAGTCACGCTCTGATTTTGGTGCTTTAATACCAACATAACGAACATACGGAGAATATTCCACAAATTGTACATCTGTACTAAATTCCCCACTCGCTTCGTACACACGAGTTGTTACGTTACAGGTAAGTTTTCCTGGAGCTTCAGATACATTCGGCATATTGAAATTCACCATAGCACGGCCAAAAGCATCGGTAACACCACGATCAATTTCTTCTTCACGTGATTCAAAAGACTTCGATCTATCTTCAAAAACATAATCAGCAAAAGACTTGAAAGACGTAGTTCCCTCTACGAATTTTGCAGACACATCATACTTCAGATTATGTGTACTTCCACCTGTCAGCCATTCGCTATACAATGATGCCGTTTGATTTCCCGCAACCAACATCTTCGGCAAGTTCAAATCTATCTTTAAACGATTCGGTTTGATTGTTTCTATACGAAGACGTTTATTAAAACTTGAACCACCAACTTGAATCGTAGCCAACCAACTACCTGTCGGTGCTGACTCATCAATAGGTATTTCAAACGTATAGATACCACATACACCTTTGGTTTTTGTTTGTTTTGTATATTTCTGTCCAAGCGGATTACTTACTTCCAGAACAACAGGATGATTTTCCGGCAATGTCTTTTCTTTATCATTCAACATAAATGACAGATAAATAGTATCGCCCGGACGCCACACACCCCGTTCACCATAAATATATCCTTTCAATCCCCCCTGAACCTCACAACCGGCCACATCAAATGTACTTGTAGACAATTCCTCACCCCGCAAAACACGAAGAGTTGAAACATCCGTTCCTTTTTGTGCCAACACAAAATATGGAGCACCAATATTCTCTTGTATAGAAAAATCAGCACGTCCCTCTTTGTCCGTCGTACCCTTACCAATCACCTGCATTTGCTTATTATAAACTGTAATTTCTACTGCAGACAATGGTTTAGCGTCAGGAATATTTGTCGCAACCACAGTCAATTTGTTAGCAGAAGGAGCAAGCGCCAGCAAACCAATATTTGTCGCCATTATATTCTTGCCGACATTCTTATCATAATAAAACGAAGCCTTGGCAGGATCATCATGTTCATCCCAGATATAATTATTATAATCACAATTGCTATTCATATAATACCAATTGTCGTTGCTATCAAAATCTCGATTGAGAGCAGCCATTTCGACCTTATCTTCGGCAACAAAGTCTTCTTTATTACAAGTAACATCTGCTCCCGGCCATGCTGTCAATCTATAATCCATGTACAATTCTACACGATACACACAACCTGGTTCCGCTTTCACCACATCCGACAAATCAATAGCACAAGTCTGCCATTTCGTAAGATCTAATGTTTCATCCAAGAAGAACGTCTTTACCGCAACAGGACGGCCCAACAATTTCAAATTACTATAATCCGAAAGTGGCCCCATCTGCATCATCGAAGGTATATTGTTTTTAAAAATACGATACACCTTAACCTTTACACCACGCATGTAAATAGAACGAAATGGAACAATAAACGTATTTGTCTGTGGAATTATATTTCCATTATCTACAAACTGGATTTCTGGCACAATCTGTTTTAATTGTATCTTACGAGTAATATCTTCTTGTAACTGCAAACCTGATTTGCTTTTTATAGCCTTTGATAGGAACAACGTAACATCTCCACTTAAATAGTTATCAGGAAACAACTTCAACGTATTTCCCGAAGCTTCTACTGCAATTGATTCATTTTCTAACAAATATGCCAATCCATGCTTATTTTGTTTTGGATCTAACCGTTTATTGAATGTAACAAGAATATACTTCGTATTTTCTGAAACATAACGCACATCAAACACACTTAATTTATTAGGATCCGGCACTGCAACGGTAACCAAGTCCCTCGTCTCCAACTGATATTCCTTCATATCTTTTGTGGACAAAGTAACAGTTTGTTCTTTTGTCGGAGTAAACGATAATTTCAACGAATACAATTGCGACGTTTGCGAACTCCATTCTGCTTTCACGTTTTGTAACCCTTCGGTAATTTTCACCACAGATTTTACTACATCCAACGTTTCAACATCCAACGAACGTACAGAGAAATCATATACATAATCGCCATTCTCCGCCTCTGTAAACGACTCAAAATTTGCTGTCAAACGGAATGGATACGTCTGAAACGTAAAATGAAATTTCTTTGAATCATCGTCGTACAATTCATCTAAATCCGCCGTAATCGTATAAGTTGTATTATAAGCCATATCCTCCCCTGGCGTAAACACAATAGTATGTGCATCAAAATACGAGAATTCACCTTTAACAGAAGGAGAAATAGACATAAACTTATTCGGTTTTCGTTTTTCCATAACCGATGCATCCAAGTCTTCCGACAAAATCAAAAAGACCGATGCTTTTCGGGAAATATTTCCCGAAGTAAATCCAACCACATGTTCATTATATTCCGTTTCACCTTCATCTTTTGATGAACATTGGCAAAAAAACAATGCCACAACTGCAACCCAAACAAGCAATAAAAACTTTTTCATAAGTACTTTTATTTTATATGAACATATTATACAAATAAATACATTTTCGACAACATATAAAAGAAGAATATAGCTATATCACATGTATCAATATAGCCCTTCGATTTCCTTTTTCATCAACTATAGACAATACATGGTCACCTTTCGGAGGAATACAGCCAAGTTTATGAACACCTTCGGTCTTCCCTATATATTCTGTATCTAAATGCCAAAACAACACTGAATTAGACTTTCTATTAACAGCTTCAAACACAACATTTTCCAAATTACCATCATAACCTCGTGGTATAAATATGGTTGCATCATGTTCCGGATAAATAAAATCCAACTGATCGGCTATTCCATATCCACAATCGTCACGGAACGGCGGCAAAGTATGATAATCGGCATGACGTGTTTTGTAATAATATTCCTGAGTAGCCGGCAAGACAAACCACGGCATTGTCTTCATATCGTCAACACTTACGCACTGCGAATTCACCTGCCACAATTCATCATTCGACAAATGAACAATACGACAGTATGAGCACTGAGTTGTTTGAGCAGCTATTAATGGCAACTGTACCGTATCAACTTGCGCACAATTACCCGAAGCCAAACAACCACTTTGCCGACAAACTACCATAGATTCCATTTCTTTAACAGGCTGTACAAACCAATTTGCATTTTCCAACAAAGCAAACACGTCAAACATGACAGGCGAAGCAAAACCAACGCCAGTCATTCCTGCACGTCCTTCACCGGTAGCATTCCCCGTCCACACACCTACCACATATTTGGGTGTAATTCCAACCGACCAAGCATCACGACTACCCCAACTTGTACCCGTTTTCCATGCTATATTTTTCATAGAACGAAACTGTGACCATTCCGCCTCTTCCTCGGGTCTGTTCAACTTTGACATTGCATCAAATGCATACCAGATAGCAGGCTTGGTTATACGACAGTCTTCTGTATCTGCTTCTTGAGACAATAAACGATATGCCAAATTTCTATACATCTGGCACAAATCCCATAATTTTACTTCTACGCCACCCAAAATCAACGACATGCCATAATGTTCTTCACCATAATGCAATGTAGTCATGCCTAACCATTTAAGATCTTCCATAAATCGACCTGGCGTATGTTGCATAAGCATACGAACCAACGGAACGTTTAACGACTGTACAATTGCTTCGTCTGCATGAACGGCTCCACTAAACGAATGGCTAAAATTCGAAGGAGTAAATCCATTTATAGACAGAGGCGTATCGGAAATCAACTGTCGTGGAGTGATTTCCCCGCTACTAATCATAGCGGCATACAAAAAAGGCTTCAACGTACTTCCCGGACTACGTTCACTTTGAACAATATCGACCTGCCATGCCTCTATAGATTTATCGGTAGTGTTACCAACATAAGCTACCGGTTTACCTGTCTTCACATCCAACACAAGAACAGCTATATTGTCTATATGATTGGAATTATGGTACGAACGGGCATAATCGTTAGCCAATCGTTGTACCATAGTTTGTAAACGGGAATCTATGTCTGTTTTAACAACCGTTCCTTTGTTTGTCTTTGCAACATAATCAAGATAATGTTTCGCATTATTCGGTATAGCATACGGACGGTCCGGCAACGGTTCTTCCAATGCTAAAGTTAATTCCTGATTATCTATAACACCATCGGCATGCAATGTTCGTAATAAGCCATCACGTTTTTTCTGTAGCTCCGAACGATTTCTACCTAAATGAATTAGCGAAGGCGAGTTTGGCAATACAGCCAAGCAACACATTTCCGACCATGAAAGTCGAGAAATATCACGATTACAATAACGCCAGGTAGCGGCATCGAGCCCGACAATATTGCCTCCATACGGTGCATTCGACACATACAGGCGAAGAATCTCTTCCTTAGAATGCGTCAATTCTATATCTATTGCCCACAATATTTCTATTATCTTATTTGCGATAGTTCGTGGCTGATTTCCCCGTGCCATTCGTGCCACCTGCATAGTAAGCGTACTTCCGCCCTCACGACGACCATTTCCAGAAAGATTGTGTTTTACAGCACGAACCAAAGCAATAGGATCAACACCCAAATGTTTGTAAAACCGTTTATCTTCGTAATGTACTAAACAAGTTATAAATTTCTCATTCAGCGTATCTGTCTCTGGGAAACGCCATTGTCCGTCATCGGCAATACGAGCACCTAACAACAAACCATTTTTATCAAGTAATACAGTAGATTTCGGATCGTCAAAAAGTTGTTTAGGCATACAAATAGCATGAAACAAGATAAAGAAAACGACCAGGACCACAACAAATAAAAGAAAAAAGGGCACTATTACATGTCCTTTCATCATTTCAATTATTTGTCTTACTTTCTTCATCTCAATTCCAACTACATCGGCAAAGCCAAAGGAACTAGTTTCACATAATTATAATTTGCCCAGATATTCAAGAACCGACGTTCTATAGAATTTAGATATCCATAACTTTTACGCAATTCCTTTTGAAACAACCGAATGTCAAAACTCATCGCACTCAAGATTTTTTTACAGTATTCCAACATAGCAGTTCGTTTTATAGTTACAATTATAAAACTTTAATACTATTGAAAATATTGTATGACTATAGATAAACTATAGAAAATTTGATACGAATAGAATTTCAGTATTACTTCTCTACCACCAATGCGTCATACATTTTGCGGACCTTTTCTTTAGCTTCTTCAACCGAAGAGCCACGAGCAAGCAATACAGCCATACGTCTATGGTCATGAACTTCAGGTTTACCAAAGATTCTAACCTGAGTATCAGGAATAGAAAGAACCTCTTCTAAATTGCTGAACGACACATTGTCGCTATCGCCGGAAACAACTACAGCCTTTGAAGCCGAAGGACCATGGAATGCAATATTAGGTATAGGTAAGCCAAGAATTGCACGAACATGAAGGGAGAATTCCGACAAATCTTGTGAAATCATAGTAACCATACCCGTATCATGTGGACGAGGCGACACTTCACTAAAAATAACATTGTCACCCTTTATAAACATTTCCACACCAAATATACCCCATCCACCAAGAGCGTCAGTGATTTTCTTTGCTATATCCTGTGCTTTTTCCAATGCGACAGAAGACATAGGTTGTGGTTGCCAAGATTCTTGATAGTCACCATCTTTTTGCCAATGGCCAACAGGATTCAAGAAACTTGTTCCATCTTTATGACGAACAGTCAACAACGTAATTTCATAATCAAAATCGACAAAACCTTCAACGATAACCTTTCCCGCTCCTGCTCTACCACCTTCTTGGGAAATATTCCATGACTTATCAATGTCTTCCTCAGTTTTCACAACACTTTGACCGTGTCCGGAAGAACTCATGATAGGTTTCACAACACAAGGAATTCCAACTTCACGAACAGCAGCCACATATTCTTCATAGTTTGAAGCAAAACGATATTTCGAAGTAGTCAAACCTAATTCTTCGGCAGCCAAACGACGAATACCTTCACGATTCATAGTAAGGAATGTAGCATGAGCCGTAGGAATCACATTGAAGCCCTCTTTTTCCAATTCAACAAGCGTACTTGTCGCTATCGCTTCAACTTCAGGAATAATATAATCAGGTTTTTCGGCATAAATCACCTCACGCAATTTCTCACCGTCAAGCATGGAAAGCACATACGATTTGTGAGCAACTTGCATAGCAGGTGCGTTTTCGTATTTATCAACAGCAATCACCTGAATTCCATATCGTTGCAATTCAATTGCAACTTCTTTTCCTAATTCTCCGGAACCACAAAGCAACGCTTTCTTTCCGCCTTGTTTGAAAACAGTACCAAATTTTGTCATATTCCTTGTAATTTTTTCCAAAAATAGAGATTCATTTTTCTCAATCGTTCAACAAAAACAATAAGATATTGACAAAACAGAAAAATGTTGTGAATAACTTTATGTGCAACATCAATATGAAAAATCACACAATACTCTCTCTAAATCCTCGTTTTTTTCATACCTTTGCAAACCTTAAAGATAGAATTTACAAAGAATTTACATATGAGTCTATTAAACAACATTTTACGCAAAATTTTCGGTGGCACACAATCCGAAAAAAATATACGTGAAATCCTTCCATTGGTTACAAAAATCAATGAATTTGAAGAGAAATTAAACAATGGCACTACCGACGAACTTCGTGCAGCAACAAAAGACTTGCAAAACCGTATCGCCGCTGCCATCAAACCACAAGAAGATAAAATAGCAGAGCTTCAAGCTAAACTTGAAGACGAAGATATCACTTCTGTAGAAGAACGCGAGGCAATGTACGACACTATCGATTCCCTTAAAAAGGAAATTGACGAAACCATAGCCAACAAACTTGACGAAATTCTTCCTGAAGCATTTGCTATCGTTAAAAACACAGCACGTCGTTTTGCAAACAATGAGACAATTACTGTAACTGCTACCGAATATGATAGAGATTTAGCTGCCATCTATCCACATATTACCATAGAAGGCGACAAAGCCATTTGGAACAATACATGGATTGCCGGTGGTAACCCTGTTACATGGGATATGATTCATTACGATGTACAGTTGATTGGTGGTACGATACTTCACCAAGGTAAAATTGCCGAAATGGCTACCGGTGAAGGTAAAACACTTGTGGCAACTTTACCTGTATTTTTGAATGCACTTCCTGGTCGTGGCGTACATGTTGTTACCGTGAATGATTACTTGGCAAAACGTGATGCTGAATGGATGGGACCTATCTTCCAATTCCATGGTTTGAAAGTTGACTGTATCGACAAACACCAACCAAACTCTGAAGCACGTCGTCAAGCATACGCTGCCGATATTACATACGGTACAAACAACGAATTCGGTTTCGACTATTTGCGCGACAATATGGCTATTCGCCCAGACGAATTAGTACAACGTCCTCATAATTATGCCATAGTCGATGAAGTTGACTCGGTTCTTATCGATGACGCAAGAACGCCGTTGATTATTTCCGGACCAGTTGCAAAAAAGACAAATGGCGATGAATTATTCGTTGAATATCGTCCTGCCGTAGAACGTCTTTACAATGCTCAAAAAGCTTTATTCACAAAAACATTCGCAGAAGCAAAGACGTTAATTAATTCTACTAAAAAAGAAGAAGCCGAAGAAGGTGCAAAATTGTTACTCCGTGCATATAAAGCTTTGCCTAAGACAAACTCACTCATTAAATTCTTAAGCGAACAAGGTATGAAGACTCTGTTGACAAAGACAGAAAATACCTACATGGCAGAGAACAATAAATATATGCACATCATCACCGATGACTTATTCTTTGTAATAGACGAGAAAAACAATATCATAGAGTTAACAGAAAAAGGTATAGACTTCCTTTCTTCAGATCGTGAAGACAAGAATTTCTTCGTGCTTCCTGATATTGGCGACAAAATTGCCGAAATCGAAAAAACATCGAAAACAGCAGAGGAAAAACGTGAAGAAAAAGAACAATTGATTCAGGATTATGCAATTAAATCTGAACGCGTACACACAATCAATCAATTGTTAAAGGCCTATGCCCTATTCACTATCGACCAAGAATATGTTGTAATTGACAATCAAGTTAAGATCGTTGACGAACAAACAGGCCGTATTATGGAAGGTCGCCGTTATTCCGACGGTCTTCACCAAGCAATTGAGGCAAAAGAGCGTGTAAAGGTTGAAGCTGCCACACAAACACACGCAACTATCACTTTGCAGAACTACTTCCGTATGTACAAGAAACTTGCCGGTATGACCGGTACTGCAGAAACGGAAGCAAAAGAATTCTGGGACATCTACAAAATGGAAGTTGTTGCAGCTCCTACAAACAAACCTGTTATTCGCCAAGACCACGATGATTTAATCTACAAAACTCGTCGTGAGAAATTCAATGCAGTTATCGACCATGTTGAAGAACTTATAAAAGAAGGTCGTCCTGTATTGGTTGGTACAACTTCCGTTGAAATTTCGGAATTGCTTTCTCGTATGTTGAAAATCAGAAAGTTACCACATACTGTATTGAATGCGAAGTTGCACCAAAAAGAAGCGGAAATCGTTGCTTTAGCCGGACAACCTGGTCATATTACTATTGCAACAAACATGGCCGGTCGTGGTACCGATATCAAGCTTACTGACGAAGTAAAAGCAGCCGGTGGTCTTGCAATCATAGGTACAGAGCGCCACGATTCACGTCGTGTTGACCGTCAGTTGCGTGGTCGTGCCGGTCGTCAAGGAGACCCTGGAAGTTCACAATTCTTCGTATCGTTGGAAGATGACTTGATGCGTAAATTCGGTTCCGAAAGAATTGCCCGCATTATGGACAAGATGGGACTGGAAGAAGGCGAAGTAATACAACATTCAATGATTTCGAAATCAATTGAACGTGCGCAACAAAAAGTTGAAGAAAACTTCTTCGGTATCCGTAAACGTTTGTTGGAATACGATGACGTTATGAACTCACAACGCGAAGTTATTTATACTAAACGTCGTCATGCCCTATTCGGCGACCGTATCGGTATTGATTTCGCAAATATGATGTACGACACTTGCGTTAGCATAGTATCATCATCACAAGGCAATATAGAATTCGAGGAATTTAAGTTTGAATTGCTTCGTTTACTTTCGTTAGAATCACCTGTAAACGAACAAGAATACCTAAAACTAAGCCAAGAAGATCTTACAGAACGTATTTACCAAGCAGTGCTTGAAGTTTACAACAACAGAGTACAAACTATTGCCCAACAAGCAAACCCTGTAATTCAACAAGTATTTACAACACAAAGTGCTACTTATAAGAACATAGTTGTTCCAATTTCTGAAGGAAGACGTATTTTCCAAGTTGTTACAAACTTAGAGAAAGCGGCAAAAACCGAAGGTCGCGAACTTGTTCGTTCATTCTTGAAGACCATCATCCTTGTCAGCATAGACGAAGCATGGAAAGAACACCTTCGTGAACTTGACGAGTTGAAACAATCGGTACAAAACGCTTCGTACGAGCACAAAGATCCATTGTTGATCTACAAGTTCGAATCTTTCGACTTATTCCAAGCAATGCTTGAAAAAGTAAACAAGGAAGTTGTTTCCAGCGTATTGAAGGCACACATTCCATTGCAAGCAAAAGCAGAAGAAGCACAAGAACGCCGTCGTTCTTCTATGAGCAATATGCAGACAAAGAAAGAGGAAACTGCTCCATCGAATGCCCCACAGGACACAAGACAGCAACAAAAAACTATGCCAGTTCACAATGAATTGAAAATAGGAAGAAACGATCTTTGTCCATGCGGTAGCGGTAAGAAATACAAGAACTGCCACGGCAGAAGCGGTGCAGAATCATTAGAATAGAAACCAACAATTCTATAAAGAAAAAAGCCGTTCAAATGAACGGCTTTTTTCTTTTTGTATCCTTCCTAATAAATTTGGCAAGGTCAAATTAATTCATCCTTCCGCCAGTTCATAACATTTTTTTCAATGTATTCTGCTATGCGATTAATTTCATTCAGATTGCGTACAATACGATCGTGGAAACGAGGTTGCCATACGAATGGTATATTGTTTTGATTAGCAAAATGTGTAATGGCACGTTTCAATCCACCAATAACAACAGATAACCATCCCTGCATATTGCAAATATCTGTCATTTGTTCTGAACGTTGTTGTTTTTCCTGTAGAGACGTGGTGCACCGCGTCTCTACATTATTGCACCACGTTTCTACGTTATTGCACCGTGCATTTGTGTCGTTTTGTGGTTGATTCCCATTTCGACGGTTATTGTTTGGAATTTTTTCCCCATCAATTATCACAATCGCATGAATATGGTTGGGCATAACCACAAATAATGGTATTTCTGCATATGGATAATGTGTTTTCACATTTACGAATTGTTTATGGGCATATTGCCCAATTGGTAACAATATCATTTGTGGTTCATCATTTTTCGATTGTATTACGGTCGACGTTTTCGTAGAGACGCGGTGCACCACGTCTCTACAATCACACGTTATTTCTCCAAAATAATGTTCACGATTTTGGGTGCATATTGTTACAAAATACACACCACCATTGTATCCATGCCACGGGGCACGTGCCGATGGTACACGATATTTGTTTTGAAATTTTTCTGTCATGGTGGTTTTGGTATATAATTGGTTATGGTTGGGTAAAAATATCGTTTTTCGGCATCATCTCCCCATTTATGCCGATTTATTTTTCCATGTAGAGACGCCGTCTCTACTATGTATTTAGAATTTAAGATTGCTCGTTTTGTGTCTTCTCCCAGTATTCCAAAGCTTCTTCCCATACTAGAGCTTTTTCTCTCTCCTTTTTCAATAATAAAGTTTCGTATATTTTCTTTGAACACAAATTATTACCTACCTCATTTAAAGACTGTAGCAAACGAGTTATACGAAGATAATTATGACTCGGTATTTGCCAAAACTCGACTTTTCTATCATCGTTTTCAATGATAATATTACAGTTTTTACATTTTATTCCATCACAATTTAAACCTATATGATTTAGATAACGACGACACATTAAACAATAATTTTCCAATGCCTTACAATCACATTGAAAACGAGCAGCAAAATCATTCCTTAACAAAGGAGCATCTTTCACATACATACTTGGTTTAGAAGTTGGGAAAGCCCATTGTATGAAATCATGAAATTGTTCCATTTGCTCTGAATTAAATTGTATATAATCAGTTATATACCGCCCCTTGTTATCCATTTTATCACCGTCAAAAAATTGTAACAAATAGTCGGTATCAACAAAAAAGGGTTTGTCTGTTTTTTTAGTTTTCTTGAAAATTGTATTCTTTATAAAATCAAAAAAAATCATACCTATGTTTTTTATAAAACAGAATGACAACAAATATTGGCTGAACTCAAATTTTATAATATAGAAATTAACAAGTTCACTGTTTCACCTAACAAATCTTTGTTGACCAAATTGTTTATATATTTATTAGGTATAGAATCAAAGCCATATTTAGCACCTAAAATTGCACATGCAACAGCTGCATTTGTATCAGCATCACCACCCGCATTTACAACCTTTAGTAAGCCTTCTTCAAAAGATTGAGCATGAAAATAACACCACAGTGCAACGAATAAACAAACTAACGTATATCCCTTGTTACTATCATCAAGCATAACATCCTCAAAATCTAATTCATTTGCTTTTTTTACATACTCAATTATAGAATTATCATATCTACCAGCAAGTTCCACCAACTCCGAATACGATGGAGCTGAGTTTTCATAAACAAGGCTATGTATAATATGCGACACCAACACACAAGAACCCACACAACGAGGGTCAAAATGAGTAAGTTTACACATATTTTCTGCTGATATTTCCACATCTTTTGACAAGAGTCCAACGACTGATGTCCTCATTATTCCTCCATTTGATGCCGCACGACCATTAGAAATCTTCCATACCAATTCTGATGTGTACAATGGATTTTTTTCATAATCGCGTATAGCTAACACATTATTGGTATGTCTTCCTATTCCCATAGGAACGCCATTAAACCAAGCCTTAAAATTTCTTGCAACAGTAGCAATATCAGCCTTACCTGTTTCTATAATTGCATTGGCAATGCAAAGCATCATATCAGTATCGTCTGTCCATGCTCCCCGCATCCATCGACGACGATGACTATCTTGTATTATTTGAGAATAATCTGTTAAACCATTTGGATAAAAACGCAACACATCCGCTTTTGTCATAAATTCACTTCCTAAGCCAAGTGCGTCACCAACAGCTTGCCCAAATAAACAACCCTTAACTTTATTTGTATCAAACATACATTTTCTCTTTTTCCCTATAAAACATTACAACTTTTTATGATTTGCTATAAGGTCTGTAAACAACCCTTTTTGGCTGCATAAATTTAGAAAAATCATCATAATTAGTTGTAACGATTTAACAAATAATTATAGTTAATGGTTAAGAAGTTTGTGTGGGCGAATATAAAAAAGAACAAAACTTTAGTGACAAAGTTTGTACACTTCCCTAATAATGTAAATTGTAGTATAAATTAAAATAGGAATGGTATACATCTTGTTACACGTTTATTCGTCATCTTTTGAATTTATGTTTAAAAATAAACCCTCTCAACTTCACGAATGAGCGTTAAGAAAGACGACGGAATGCAGTCATTTTTTAGCGAAGATGTGGGTCGACAGATTTCTACTCATTTTTCCTTACACCAAATCCTTTTTTACAACATACAGCCAGCTTATGTTGAGCATTTGCTTGTCCTTGTTCAGCAGCTTTTATAAACCATTCAATGGCTTTCTTTTCATTTTTCTCCACACCTGTTCCGGCGTAATAGCAAAACCCCAAATTATATTGTGCATTTGCATTTCCTTGTTCAGCAGCTTTTGTAAACCATTCAACAGCTTTCTTTTCATTTTTCTCTACACTTGTTCCGGTGTAATAGCAGACGCCCAAGTATTGTTGTGCATGTGCTTCCCCTTGTTCAGCAGCCTTTGTATTCCACTCAAAACCTTTCTTCTCATCTTTAGCCACTCCTTTCCCCACTCTGTAACATACGCCTAAATTATATTGAGCCAGTGCATATCCTTGCTCTGCTGATTTTAAAAGCCATTCAAAACACTTTGCTTCATCTTTATCTATCCCCATTCCATATTCATAACATACAGCCAAATTATGTTGAGCACTTACATTTCCTTGTTCTGCGGACTTTGTGTACCATTCAACTGCTTTCTTTTCATTTTTCTCTACACCTTCTCCTAATTCATAACATACCCCCAACTTCCACTGAGCAAATGCAAATCCTTGTTTTGCAGCCTTAATGTACCATTCAACAGCTTTCTTTTCATCTTTCTCCACACCTTTTCCTAAAATGTAATTTTGAGCTAAATTAAACTGAGCATTTGCAAATCCTTGTTTTGCAGCCTTAATGTACCATTCAACAGCTTTCTTTTCATCTTTCTCTACACATGTACCATAATCATAACAACGCGCTAATAAATTTTGAGCATATTTATTATTGTTTACCGCTGCAAGAGTTACAATATCAAAAAAGACAAGTTCTATTTGTCTCGCAAAAAAGCCATTTACTCTACAATCATTACATTTTCTTGAAATACTTTTTGCGTTGCATGTATTTAAACAAAATGACGATAATACTTTTATTTTTTTCTCTATATATGATTTTTCCATAATGAGATTTACGTTTTACTAAAATTCGTTCTATAATATTTTTACTTTCTTTAAGTATACTCTCATTTTTGAATTTTGTCAACCTACATTTTACATATTTGTGAAATAGCATTTAAACATATATTAGCATTATAACCCCAACTATCTAAATCATAATTCTTTTATGATTATCAACTTATCATCCCACAAAATTTATCATTAAATAAAAATGGAGATACATATTTTAATTATTATTTACATAGATGTAATTTTATTTCATACACCTATTTTTCAATTTATACAACAAAGGGGATTTGACATTTTCTATCAAAATAGCTTATTTATATTTGACCAAGAAAACAAGTTAACAAATGAAAAAAATCGCTCTCATTTTCGTATGCTTATTGCTACTTTACTATTGTTTACACAAAGCAGACAAGGCCGACGTACAACGATCTATGTATTATTGGAAAACGACTTTCAACTTAAACAATTATGAACAAAATTTTCTAAAAGAACACAACATCGATAAACTATACATACGCATGTTCGATGTTGCTATAGACGAAACATATAATTACGAATACCCTATTCCGATTGCGACAATACAATTTCAATCGCCAATACCAAAAGGAATAGAAATAGTACCTACTGTTTTTATAACAACTGAAGCCATTGCAAAATTAAATTACTACAACGACACGGAAACGTATGCAAAAAAAATAGTGGACAGAATATTGGCTATGGTTGAATATAACGAATTAGGAGAAATACATGAAATTCAGTTTGATTGCGATTGGACAAACTCAACAGAAGAAAAATTTTTTTCGCTATGCAAACATGCCAAGACCTATCTTCACGATACGTTTAACATTCAATTATCAGCAACAATCCGTCTCCATCAACTCTCAAAAAAAACTCCTCCTGTAGACAAAGGTATTCTTATGTTATATAATACTGGCGGAGTTCGTGCTTATAACGAGGAGAATTCTATCCTACAACACCAAGATGTAGCAAATTATATTCATGAATATAAACTGCCACTGGATTTTGCTCTTCCTACATTCAATTGGGGAGTATGTTTTAAAAACAAAGAATTCCAATATCTACTTCACAAATCCGAATACTCCGATACTTCAAAATATCGTAATACTCGAGAAAACTGGTACGAAGTTATTTCTGCACATTCAATTGAAAAACATGATTTAACAAAAGGAGATGAAATACGTTTCGAACAATCCGATTTTTCTGAAATCATAAAAGTAAGACAATTAATAGAGAAATCATTCTCCTTAGAAAATAGCACAATTATTTTATATCATTTAGATTCAGCAAATCTTTCAAATTATACCTATGAAGAAATTGAACAATTATATTAGTATATTCTCCTGCTGCACGCTATTATTCTTTACAAATGCAATTTTTGCTTGTGCAGGACGCTCTTGGTACGAAGCCGATCAAAACATCATATTCAAGGTTACCGATTCAATGTATATAGAGGCTGGCAACTACGGTCCAACTATTTTTGAAGAATATTTAAATAAATTACAAAAAACAAAGAGTAATCAAAAAAATATAAAATGTGAATATTGGCGTATCATAAGCAATGGATATGGTGCTACAAAAAAAGAAATTCAAGATTTTTTATATAATGTGCCTTTCGACTCTGCAATGTCGCTTCTAAACTCAGGAAACAAAGTCAAAAATCATTTCGTATATTTTCTTAACTGTTCGCCAAGACAAGAATTTCGTGACTATATTATGTTATTAAAACAATACGAACTTACTCTAAAAAAACATCATTCACCTTGGTACTACCCTACCAAAAAAAATAAAGACACTCTTTCTTTTGAAAAAATCGCACAACAATGTCATTCATATACAGGAAAGAATCTACACGATAGATATTTACTTTTAGAAATGAAATGTCAATTCCAAATGCATGACTATGACAACTGCATCACTATTTGGGAAAGGAACAAAAATTCTATAAAGACATCGTTTATAAAAAATGACATATATGGATTGTATCTTGGCGCAAAATTCCGTGAAAATCCTTCAAAAGAAATCATCTATGAATTTTCTAAAAACAATGATTACAAATCAATGTTTTTCTGTTCGGAAATTATAGAAAGACTTGATAACACATATACCCACAATAAATATAACTTGTTTGCAAAATATTGCATAGACAACCCCACATCTGAAGATATTCTTGACATTTTACAAATACTTGGAATCTGTAGTATTTGCAACAATCAATTAACAGAAATGCAAGATATGGCCGAAAAAGTTTTGGCACATAAAAATGTAAAAAATCCCGCAATGTGGTACTACACTATTGCCGTCATGGAATATTATAAATACAACTGTAATCCGTACACCGGATTTGAGTACTCCAACAACAATTGTACATACAAAACTATTTATTCCTCTAAAATGTATAAATTACTTAGAAAAGCAGAACAATCAGAGGGAAATGAGCTAATCCATTCATCAATTAATATTTTTAAATTTATACTTGAAAACGAAAATCCACAAACTGCCAGCGAAAACAGTTTATTACATGCTATGCAATATTGTGACTGTGCAATAAAATATACTATCACTCCTGATGCCGGATTACTTACTTGGAACGACTCTTACAACAACATCTATTTCTACTATCATAAAATGCTTCAAAAAATACTACTTGGCAAAAACTTAGAAAAAACACTAAAAGAAGGGAATTATGTCAAAGCATTACAAATGATAAATGTTGCCGAGAACAATATGGGAATATACATAGATGAATTTAATAAAAGCCTATCCGATACCATAGAAACCCGACATAAATATAAGACTTATAACGATTATGGAAAACTTATATTTTGGAATACCGATTATAGCACAAAGCTATTCCGAACACTTGATACTTTGCCTATACAATTTGTTATAGAATATGTAAAACGCCTTGAAAAACCACTATCATACATGGACACATACACAGCAACCAGAAGCTACAAAAACTTTGATTTTTTTTATGATCTTATAGGAACACGATATTTACGTGAAAACAACTACAAGGAAGCCGTTACTTATCTATCAAAAGTATCATCAGACTTTCAAAACAAGCTAAACACGAAATTCTATATGACACGTGATTATTTCTCTGCTCGAACTAATTCAAAAATAAATGACAACACCAATTACAAACTTACTTTTGCAAGAAAAATGTACGATTTGGAGAGAAAAATAGAATCCGAAAAGAATCCAGATAAATGCGCCGACATGATGGTACAATACGCTATAGGAATGGGGAACTCGCATAGACATTGTTGGGCACTGACGAAATATTCTGTAAGCAGTGGATACGAATTATGGGACACGTATCCTTTAGCAAAGAAAATATTTAACGACGCAATTAAAACATACAAAAACAAAAATGCAGCAGCTCAAAGTCTTTATAACGTACAAAAATACAATGAAATAAGAAAAAATTATACAGACACATATATTGCAGACTATATGCATGCGCACTGCGACACAAAAAAAGACTATGTAAAGCAATAGCAAACAAACAACTTTGCTATATTTGTTACAAATGAGCAGAACAATTATCATATCAAACAGTACGGAACTATTGCGAATACCAATAGACAATTTGCTCTTTGTTAAAGCTGATGGGAACTATTCCACCTTTGTTACAAAAGACAAGTCCGAACATGTGTTCTGTATTCAGCTCGGGAAAGTAGAAAACGAAATGAACGAACAATTAGGAAACCAGGGGGGAAACCTTGTTCGTATCGGCAAAAGCTTAATCATTAACCTCAATTATGTTTATTTAATTGACATTGCAAAACAAAAATTAGTCTTATCCGACTGTAGCAAGATATCATACGACTTAGAAGCTTCACGTGAAGCTCTCAAAAGTCTAAAGG
>JAKSTZ010000025.1 GCA_024402335.1 Bacteroidales bacterium | reverse complement strand
ACAATTTTTTCCATTTCATCAACAGACTTTCTACACCAATCATAAGCTTGTTCATATTGTAATGGGCTTAAGAAATACAATTCTGCACCTTTTTTGCCGATGTAATTTGATTCTTCACCTAAATATTCAATACGACGGTCATAAATCATCATCAACGTATCCAAATACTGTTGTTTTTTCACTTGATCTTTTTCATTTTGATACAAGTAACGCATCATGTTGGTACCATGAGGTACATACATGTTTTTTGAAGCTGTCGGGCAAGCAAAGAACAAACTTCTCCAATTGTTAATTGTTACATCTGAAAACTTATTTTGTGCGTTTTCATTTTTATAACGTTGTTGATAAACTGCTTGATACTTTAAACAAACAGAATCAACTTCTTGTGCAAAAACTGACATGGCAGAACAGCCAAGTGCAATTGTTGTGAAAATTTTGAATATGCGTTTCATAGCTTAATTAATTTTTCGTTTTATAAACCATACTTCTTGCAAAGAAACATTAAACTTTGCTAACATATACGTCTCATGCAAAGAGTTTGCCAAACTTTTATTTCCTCGCGTCCCAAAATCAAATGCAATAGCTAAAGAGTTTTGCGTATGCTTTGATTTTATTCTTGTACCCAATGACAATCCTATTTCTTTTGCTTGAGCAAATTCACCATTTGATTCAAACATAATCGGTAAATCTGCATAATGCAATCCCATGCGTATAGGAATACGTTTTATCAACTTTGAAGAGCGATAGTTTGGTATCCATTCTCCTCCCAATCGAACGAATTTTGTCGACTCCAATTTATTGTCTTTTGTACCATACACCGACAAGTCTTTTAAATTTTGAAGACCAAAATCTACACCTGCAAGTAATTTATTTTCATACGAATAACTAACGCCTACAGCAAATTCCATTGGAATATCCGTATTTGACTCAAACGTATGCATTACTGCTGTATCCTTTTGAAATTCAGTGTATGTACTAACAAAATATGATGTTAAACTTTCTATCTGTTTATATCCTACCGACTGTCCCGAGCGGTAAGTCAACCCCAAAGTCAACGATTGGCCTTCCTTTAATTCTAACTTATATTGCGCACCAAGATTCCAAATTAGCCCATGTGTTTTCAACTCTTGTTCCTTACGAGTTGAAAAAGCAGAAGCATCAGAGAATTCATTTTCTGCAGTATAATATGTCGTACCAAACATGTACGCAACATTTGCACCAAGAGACAAGCCTTTAAAAACACGCACGCCTGTACTTAAAGCGAACTGGTTTGCTCCTCCATCACCTTTATACAAATATTTAACAGTTTCGTTTGACGAGCTCATGGAATACCCTACACTATTGAAAGGCAAACAACCTACAGCCATTCCCCAACGATTTGCAATAATAGGAAAGCCCATAGAAAAAGATTCAAAACCAACACTTGTCAAAGTCGCAGAATTGCCGTTATCTATTGCATGTCGTACATTTGCACCACCATTTATGCTAAACAGAAACGACTCTTTTTTTATAAACGCTTGGCTTGCAGCATTTGCAAAATTTATTTGTGTCGGAGTACTTACTCCCACACTTATTCCACCCATCGCTTGGTTATATACTGTTGTGTTTGTGAACAAATCACCATAACCATAACGTGTAAACGGGGATGATGTTTGCCGTTGTGCCATAATTTGTAAACCACACAACAACAACACTATACACAGAATATATCTATTTTTTTCTATAAACATATTGTAATACTGCATTCAAACCTAATGCAACCAAGTTTTGGTTTGCAAAGATGAGATTTTTTATTCGTTTTTCAAAGAATTGAGCACAACCTCCTGTCAAAAACACCTTAACATCTTGATATCTACCGAGATACTCATTGATATAGCCATCTATTTCGTACGCCATACCAAGTACGACACCATTATTTATAGCCTCTATAGTAGTCTGTCCAATTAAACCTGTTGAATCCATAGCTGTACATAACGGCAGTTTCCCCGTATAATCGTGTAATGCACGAAAACGAACATCTAATCCTAAAGAAATATTACCTCCGACAAAAGTACTTTTTGCATCCACAAAGTCAATTGTCATTGCCGTACCAATATCTATAATCAGTTTATTACAACATGGATATAGAGATTCCGCTCCTATTGCAGCCGCTAATCTATCTAAACCAAGTGTTTGGGGTGTTTTATATGCATTAGAAATCGGGCAATCCACATTGTGAGTAAACTCAAAAAAAACAACCGGATTGCACATATTAATAATTTCTGTTGATGCATACTTTGATACATTACAAAGAATTCCCCGTTCTGCAGACAAAAAACTTGCATACAAAGACTTGTCTTTGAAAAAATCATCATACGGTAAAGCCAACTGAAATTGTATCACATTCGATTCGAATGCATATAATTTCAGTGTTGTATTACCTGCATCAACAATTAAATCCATTTACTTTTTTTCGCAAAGATAATCATAAATAATAAACGTAACCATCACTCCAATATTGTCAGACAAAAGAAATAATCAAATTTATTTTGGTATTATTTTTGCAACCGACAATTTTAAATAAATTTGTCAGCGTATGAAAAAGAAAGTGTTAACATGCATCTTATTGCTATTTGCAGCATTGCAAATGACCGCACAGCAAAAAGTAGCAGAAAGTGGTTACCTACTTCCTGCAGTCATTGTTGACGGAGACACACTTGCTCTTGTAAAACTACCACGAGTTTATGTTTTCCCTAAACTAAAATTTGTTACTCAAGACGAATATGCGAGATACAAGAAACTTGTACGCGATGTAAAAAAAGTATATCCATACGTAATGATTGCCAAGAATACTTTTGACGAAGTGCAACTTATAATGGACACATTACCAAACAAAAAGGCACAAAAGAAGTACATAAAAGCAAAAGAAGACGAGATGCTTGATTTGTATGCAAGAGAACTTATGAAACTGACATTTCGTCAAGGTCAAATACTTATCAAACTGGTAAACAGAGAATTAAAACAATCTCCATTTGAAATCCTAAGAGATTTGCGTGGCGGTGTTAAGGCCGCAATGTACCAAAGTATGGCAAAAGTTTTTGGCGAAGATTTAAAAAACACATACGATGCCGATGGCGAAGATAAAATGATAGAACGTATAGTTTTACTGTTAGAACAAGGCACAATCTAAACAATGGCACATTTTCGCATTCGATATGCAACTTACAATGGTGTTTTTCAACCATGTACGATAAAAAACGACATTTCGGACATTCATTGCCACAAATGCGAATTTCCACAAACCCAAGGAAGCTTAGAGAAATTACTTCTGCATGGAAAAAATGAAGCTAATGAAGACTCTTTTTTCCTTGACATTTGGACTCCCGACACCGAAGGCGAAAAGCCGGTATTATTTTGGATACATGGAGGAGCATTCACAAATGGCTCCAGTTGTGATCCACAAAATGATGCTGAAAATCTATCAAGAAATGCCGACATTATCGTTGTAAGTCCATCATACAGATTAGGCATACTCGGCACAGCCTATTACCAAGGTATTCCTCAACAAAACTGTGGATTCCACGACATAATAACAGCATTGGAATGGACAAACAACAACATTGAGAAATTTTCAGGCAATCCGCACAACATAACCATAGGCGGGCAATCTTCCGGCGCATGGTATGCTATGGCTATACACACAGCCCCACGACTCCAACATTTATTCAAGAAAACCATACTTTTCAGTTGGCCAGGAAGCATGAAAGCAATAGAACCTACGGTAGCAGAAAAAATCTATAACAGTTTCATCTTAGAAGCCGAGAAAATCGGTAAAACTACCTATAAAACTTGTGCAGAAATTCCTATAGATATTCTTCTCTACGCGCAAAAGAAAATTGGACATCGAAACAAGAAGAAATACAATTTTTTCGTGCCTTTTATTCCAACCATAGAAGAAAGCTATATAAGCAACAATTTCTACGAAGCATGCACTACATCTTCAAAAAAGCTCCACCTACAATTCACAAAAGACGAATGTGCTGCCTACACATATAAATATCCAATAAGAAATGGCATTCCTGCCTTTATACTTAAATTCTTTTTAAAGAAATACGATCCGACGATTAGCAGAGCAAAAATTAAAAATAGCTTAAAACACACGAAAGACGTATATCAAACGGTTGTGGAAATCACTTCTGACGCGGTATTTAAAAATCCAGCTAGGCAAATTGCCAAGACAACCAATGCAACGATAAGCGAATTTGCATTCCCTACCCCAAAAAACAAAACACTTTGTTGTCACTGCTTTGACATAGTCTTCATATTCGGATGTTTCGACGCATGGTCACAAAGTGCCATTTTTCAAGGATGCGACAAACAGGAAATGAAAAAGAAATCTGCCGAGCTTCAAACAGAAATAATGAATTTCATACAATAATATATAAGCAACGCCGTTTTTGCATTGTAAATCGGGAAAGATTGTTAATTTTGCCCCATAATGTCTACAAACGACAAATAATGAAACAAGAAGAAATAGATTACACAAAACTTCCCCAACACGTTGCCATAACAATGGACGGCAATGGTCGATGGGCAAAAAGCAAAGGAAACATCAGACTTTTTGGTCATCAACAAGGAGTATCTACAGTAAACGACATTGTCTCTATTGCAGCAGAAATTGGCATAAAATATTTGACTCTTTATACTTTCTCGACAGAAAACTGGAATAGACCAAAAGACGAAGTTTCAGGTCTTATGGATTTGTTGATAAAAGCAACAAAGAAATATATTGATAAACTAATCTCCAATAATATAAAGTTATCTGTCATTGGAGATTTTTCTGAATTACCTGGTAGTGTTAAGGAATCATTACAATACGTTATTGACAAAACTGCAGCCAATACAGGCATGAATTTGATTCTTGCAATTAGCTACAGTGGTCGATGGGAAATCACAGAAATGGCAAAACGAATTGCAAGCCAAAGCCTTAATGGTTCTCTTAAACCTGAAGATATAACAAGCGAAACTATCCAAAACAATCTTTGCACAACAAATATTCCTGACCCAGAATTACTTATACGAACAAGTGGAGAATATAGAATAAGCAATTTCCTACTTTGGCAAATAGCTTACACAGAATTATATTTCACAGATGTTTTGTGGCCAGACTTTACCAAAGAAGAATTTTTGAAAGCAATTAAAGATTTTCAAACAAGAACTCGTCGTTTTGGATTAACTCAAGAGCAAATTTAAACAGAACAATGAAGAAATTTCTTGCCATACTTTTCATAGTATTCATTAACTTCCTACCTACTGTATATGCTCAAAATAGCATAAAAAGATATACCATTGCCGAAATAAAAGTAGAAGGTACAAAATCATTACAAACTCCACCAATTATACGCACTACAGGATTATACGTAGGGCAAGAAATAACTGTCCCTGGTCCGGAAATCACGGCAGCAATAGAAAAGCTATGGGAACAAGGATTATTTGCAGACGCAAAAATATCAGCATCAAAAATCGAAGGCGACAACATTTATTTGTTGGTGTCAATAAAAGAACGTTCACGTCTTAATTCATTACGATACGAAGGTATTAAGAAATCAGAACAAAATGATTTAAATGATTTGCTTGACTTCAAAACACACATGCAAATCACCGAAAATCAAAAAGATAACGCAGAAAAGAAAATTAAGGCTTATTATGACGATAAAGGATATAAGAATGCTGAAATAGCCATAAAAGAGGTTGTTGACACTACTGCATTCAACTCGTCAAATATTACAATTTCTATTAAGAAAAATAGTAGAATAAAAATTAACGATATTGTTTTCCATGGAAATGAAGCTATAAAAGCAGGTAAGCTTCATAGAGCAATGAAAAACACAAAACGTAAACGTTGGTATGTACTAAAACGCTCTAAATACATAGAAAAGAACTACGAAAAAGATAAGAAAAACATTATTGAGAAATACAAAAAACTTGGATATCGCGATGCAGTTATAAAAACAGACACGATATATTCATTTGACTCAACAATGTTAAACATTGAAATGACAATTGACGAAGGTAAGAAATACTATTTCGGAAACATTTCATGGCTAGGTAACTCTGTATATAGCACTGACATACTTAACAAAATACTTGCAATCAATAAAGGTGACGTATATGACGAAAGCCGTTTACAAGAAAAAATATATGGATTAGAAGGCGTTAGTTCCATCTACCTAGACAATGGATATCTATTCTTTAACGCAGATCCTGTAGAGCTTGGTACTAACAGCGATTCCATCGACATACAAATACGTATTTACGAGGGTCAACAAGCTGTGATAAACAACATAACGGTTGCTGGTAACACAAAAACAAACGACCACGTAATTTACCGTGAGTTACGAACAAAACCAGGAGAATTATTCAGCCGCTCAGACATAATAAGAACACAACGTGAGCTTGCTATGCTAGGTTACTTTGACGCCGAGAACATGCAAGTCAATCCACAACCAAATCCTATGGACGGTACGGTAGACATAGAATATGTACTACAAGAAAAATCTACCGATCAAATAGAGCTTTCATTTGGTTGGAGCGGAAGCTATTTACTAGGATCTGTTCGATTGGTATTAAACAATTTCTCGTTAAGAAACACACTTAAGAAAGAATATTGGCGCCCTATCCCATCCGGTGACGGTCAACAATTAAGCATTGGAGTTTCTGCAAATACAAGATATTACCAATATTACAATTTCTCATTTACCGAACCTTGGTTTGGCGGCAAAAAGCCAAATGCATTAACTATATCTGCATATTATTCAGTACGAGCTAATGGCTACGCACGTTCAAGTGAATATTACGGAAACTGGAGAACCGTTGGTGCTTCTGTTGGATTAGAGAGAGATTTGAAAATTCCTGATGATTATTTCTCGCTATACAATGATATCAGCATTAAGAGATATAAGTTAAACAACTACAATTTGTATTTGCCGACATCATTGCCAGACAGTCTAACTGCACGTTGTTTGACATTAGGAACAACGATAGCACGTAGTTCTATAGACCAACCATTGTATCCTCGTCGTGGATCTTCTTTTGCGCTAAGATTGGAATTAACCCCTCCTTTCTCGTTATTTAGAGATGATGCCGACGACGAAAATCTACCAGACGAAGAAAGATATAAATGGATAGAATATCATAAATGGACATTTAAATCAAAGATGTACACACAAATCATTGGCGATTTAGTATTAGAGACACGAATAGATTTTGGTTATGTTGGACATTACAACAAAAACTTCAAAACGCCATTTGAACGTTTCGATATTGGTGGAGATGGTTTAAGCAATGTATATTATTATGGCACAGATTTTGTTCCTATGAGAGGTTATGATGCGTCAGCACTTAATCCAGAATCTGACGGTGGAGCATTCTTATACGATAAATTCTCGTTGGAACTACGCTATCCTTTAGCGTTAAAACAAGAAACAACGATTTACGTATTAGCATTTGCCGAAGCTGCCAATGCATGGATGGACATCGCGGACTACAATCCATTCGATGTTAAACGAAGCGCTGGAGGCGGAATACGGCTTTTCATCCCAATGATGGGACTTTTAGGATTTGATTTAGGTTACGGTTTTGATAAAATTAACGGAAAATCAAATGAAGTTCGCGGATGGCAGCCAACATTTGTATTAGGACAACAATTTTAAAAATATGTGATTATGAAAAAACTAGTAATTCTTTTAGCAAGTATTTGTTTTGCCTTAGTTAGTTATGGTCAAAAAACAGTGTATGTTGATACAGATTACCTATTAAGTAAGATTCCCGCTTATAAGGAAGCACAACAACAAATTGACGCACTTACCAAAACATGGAAAACAGAAATTGAAGAACAACGTTCTAAACTTGATGCATTGTACAAACAATATCAGGTAGATAAAGTTCTCTTGTCTAACGACATGAAAGCAAAAAGAGAGCAAGAAATTCTAGATAAAGAAAAAGAATTGAAAGAGTTACAAAAGAAACGTTTTGGCGAGAACGGCGACAGAATGAAGAAAGAAGAAGAGCTTATAAAACCTATTCAAGACGAAATCTTCAACGCTATAAAAGATCTTGCTGCAAACCAAGGTTACGCATTCGTACTTGATGCCGCATCGAGTACATATACGTTGCTTTACAGCGACTCAAAATACGATATCAGCGATGATGTATTAAGAAAATTAGGATACATTAAATAATAACAATAAAACATAAAACGATGAAACAATTAGTAAAAGTAGTAACTGTAGCATTCTGTTTCTTGGGATTCTCATTAGCATCTCAAGCACAAAAATTCGGTCATATTAACTTAGAAGAATTAGTTGCAGCAATGCCAGAACGAGCAGAAGCACAAAAAACTCTTGAAAAAGAATACAATGAAATGAAAGGTATCATTGAAAGTATGACTGTAGAGTTCAACAAAAAACTCTTAGCTTACAACAATCAATCCGACACCTTGACAAAAACAAGTAAACAATTGTTAGAACAAGAGTTACAAGACATGCAAAATCGTATTCAACAATACCAACAAAATGCAGAAGCACAACTAAACCAACGTCAACAAGAATTGTTAAATCCTATATTGGATAAAGCAGAGAAAGCAATTAAAACAGTTGCGACAAAAGAAGGATTTATCTACATTTTCGACATCAGCACTGGCAGTCAAATACTATTCTTCTCTGACAAAAGTATAGACGTTATGCCTGCAGTAAAGAAAGAATTAGGAATGTAAATTTAATTTTCAATTTAATAAGAAAAGCAGAACTTAAAGTTCTGCTTTTTTTATACCCATATCCCTCAATAAAAAAAGGCGAAACAATTGTTTCGCCTTTTCAATTTTATAGCTATAAATTACGCTTTCTTTTCACGTTTACGTTCGTTTTCATCAAGAATAATTTTACGCAAACGAAGAGATTTAGGAGTTACTTCAAGATATTCATCTTTACGAATATACTCCATACATTCTTCCAAAGACATTTTCTTTGCAGGAGCAATAGCGACCTTCTCATCAGAACCAGAAGCACGCATATTAGTTAATTTCTTACTCTTACAAACATTGATTACAAGGTCATTTTCACGAATATGTTCACCGATTACTTGACCTGCATAAACTTCTTCACCAGGTTCAATAAAGAACGTACCACGATCTTGTAATTTATCGATTGCATAAGCGAATGTTTGTCCTGATTCCATTGCAATAAGCGCACCATTGTTTTTATCTGGCATTTCACCTTTCCATGGTTCAAAACCAGTAAACAAGTGAGAAATCACTGCTTCACCTTCGGTTGCTGTCAACATGCTACTTGTCAAACCTATCAAACCACGAGATGGAATTGAAAATTCAAGGTGAACACGATCATTCTTTGTTGTCATGTTTTTCATTTCACCTTTACGTTGTGTCAACAATTCGATAACCTTACCAGAAAGACGTTCTGGAACGTGAACTGTAACTTGTTCCATTGGTTCACATTTTTCTCCATTAATTTCTTTTATGATAACTTGTGGTTGACCGATTTGTAATTCATATCCTTCACGACGCATAGTTTCAATCAACACAGACAAGTGCATGATACCACGTCCAAATACATTGAAAGAATCTGCAGCACCAGTTTCCTCAATACGTAGAGCAAGGTTCTTTTCCAACTCTTTATACAAACGTTCACGTAAGTGACGAGAAGTAACAAATTTACCTTCTTTACCAAACAATGGAGAATCGTTGTTTGTGAACACCATGGACATTGTAGGTTCGTCTATAGTAATAGCTGGTAAAGCTTCTGGATTTTCAAAATCAGCAACAGTGTCACCAATTTCGAAACCTTCAAGACCAACAATTGCACAAATTTCACCACATTGAACTTCTTGTTTCGTTTTTTCCTTACCTAAACCTTCAAACGTATATAATTCTTTGATTTTAGATTTCACCATAGAACCATCACGTTTCATCAACGTAACATTTTGTCCACCGCAAAGCGTACCACGAGCGATACGGCCAACGGCAATACGACCAATATACGAAGAATAGTCAAGAGAAGTGATTCTCATTTGAGTTGTACCTTCAACGATTTTAGGAGCAGGAATTACTTCCAAGATTGTATCCAACAAATAAGTAAAATCTGCTGTTGGAGTTTTCCAATCCGGACCCATCCAACCTTGTTTAGAAGAACCATATACTGTTTTGAAATCCAATTGATCTTCACTAGCATTCAAGTTACACATCAAATCAAACACAGCTTCATTTGCACCTTCCGGATCACAGTTAGGTTTATCAACCTTATTAACAACCACGATAGGTTTCAAGTTCATTTCGATAGCTTTTTCAAGCACGAAACGAGTTTGAGGCATAGGTCCTTCAAAAGCATCGACAAGAAGCAAGCAGCCATCAGCCATATTCAACACACGTTCTACCTCACCACCGAAGTCAGAGTGTCCCGGAGTATCAATAATATTGATTTTTACACCTTTGTAACGAACAGACACATTCTTAGAAAGAATAGTGATACCACGTTCTCTTTCCAAATCATTATTATCAAGAATTAAATCTTGAACCTCTTCATTTTCACGAAATGTCTTAACTTGATGTAAAATTCTGTCAACCAATGTCGTTTTTCCGTGGTCAACGTGTGCGATAATCGCAATGTTTCTAATATCTTGCATTTGTCTATAATTTTCGATGCAAATTTCGTTTAATTTTTGTTTTTTGCAAGTTATAAACTTCTTTTAACTTAAATTTTGAAAGAATTATTCACCCATTGGGCATAAAAAAGAAAAGGAAGTCCAAAATGAACTTCCTTTTACTTATAAATTCGCTAGTAAAAAACTATTTTACTGCAAAATTTCTCATTTCATCTGAATCGTATTCACCTCTTTCCAATTTTTCTTTAACTTCTTTGAATGCATTCAAAGTATAGTCAACATCTTCAATTGTGTGAGAAGCTGTAGAAATCATACGGAAGATAATCATTCCAAGAGGAATAACTGGGTAAACCACGATAGAGCAGAAAATCTTATAGTTTTCACACAAATCGTAAGCAATGTTTGCAGCTTGGTTAGGACCACCTTTCAAAGAAATAGGAGTGACGCAAGCTTCAGAAGGACCAATATCGAAACCAAGATCACGGAAACCTTTTTGAAGACGACGAGTAACCGTCCATAATTTCTTACGAAGTTCATCACCTTCTGGGCTATCGATAATTTCCAAACGTTTCAAGCAACCTTCAACGATAGGAAGAGGTAATGCTTTTGCGTAGATTTGAGAACGCATATTATAACGTAGGAAGTCAATTACATGTTTCTTTGTTGCAATGAAACCACCGATGATTGCCATTGATTTCGCATACGCACCAATGTAGATATCGATATCGTCCATTACACCGAAATGTTCAGAAGTACCACGACCAGTAGGACCCATATTACCGAAACCATGAGCATCATCGATCATGATACGGAAGTTGTATTTTTTCTTAAGTGCAACGATTTTGTCAAGAATACCAAGAGCACCTGTCATACCATATACACCTTCAGTAATAAGAAGAACACCACCACCTTGAGCTTCAGCTTCTTTAGTAGCAATCTTCAATTTTTGTTCACAACTAACGATATCGTTATGTTTAAACTTGTATGATTTAGCATTGCTCAAACGGATACCATCAAGCAAACAAGCGTGTGCTTCTGCATCAACAACGATAATATCGTGACGAGTCAACAAAGAATCGATAGTAGAAACAATACCTTGATAACCAAAGTTGAACAAGAAAGCAGCTTCTTTCTTTTCGAAAGCAGCAAGTCTTCTTTCCAATTCTTCGTGAAGACTAGTATTACCAGTCAACATACGGCTACCCATAGGAGCAGCAAGACCCCAACGTACAGCAGCTTCACCATCAACTCTACGAACTTCAGGGTGATTAGCCAAACCTAAATAGTTATTTAAACTCCAGCAAAGAACATCTTTACCTTGGAACTTCATATGAGCGCCAATTTCACCTTCCAATTTTGGGAAAGCAAAATATCCTTCCACTCTTTCTCTGAACTGACCTATTGGACCACCAGTAGACTCAGCAATTCGATCAAAAATATCCATAAACTTTTTATTATTTTTTACATCATTTTATGCAAAAATACATTTTTTCTATTTCCAAACTCAGATATATTATATTTTTTACAAAGTTGCATGTCATATTTTTTACAAATAATCCGTAATCTTGCATTATATAAAAGACAAAATGTTTCATTTATTTTCTTCAGACATCTCATCTATACAATTACCAGACAAATTTACTTGTCCATTTTGCTACACCCCTCATCCTTTATGTTCAGAAGCAAAAGAAGATGTCTGCTCCTATTTAAACGAGAATGAAGCATTACTGTTGGCGGCAGAAGAAGGAAAAATGTTTGGTGTTTTAATAGTTGAAAACGAGCGAAAGCAGATAGGATTTCTTGCTGCATTTTCAGGTCAACTTGCAGGAAAAAATTTCCACAAATATTTTGTACCACCTGTTTTTGACATCTTAGAAGACAAGAAATTCTACATAGACGAAGACGAAGAAATTTCTTCCATCAATAGAAAAATCAAGGAAATAGAATCTTCCACGGAATACAAACAAGCAATTCAACTTGTCCAAGAAAGCAAAAAAGACAAAGAAGCAACACTCCGTAAACTAAAAGAAGAGATGCACGTTGCAAAACAGCAACGAGATGAAAAAAGAAAATCCTATCTCACAGATGAAGACAAGCAACAACTCATACGCGAGAGTCAATTTCAAAAAGCAGAATATAAAAGAATAGAACAATCACTGAATGAAATTGTTTCTAAAAACGAGTCTGTTTTAAATGATTTCCAACAAAATATAGAATCCTTAAAAACAGAACGGAAACGACTTTCTGCAAAGCTACAAGAGAAACTATTCTCCTGTTTTATTTTCTACAATGCAAACAAAGATCAAAAGAGCTTATTTGCTATTTTCAAAGATTATAAAAAAGCCATACCACCTTCTGGTGCAGGAGAATGTGCTGCGCCACGATTGCTTCAATATGCATACACAAACAATTACAAGCCCATTGCAATGGCAGAATTTTGGTATGGAAAATCTCCCAAACAAGAGATAAAAGAACACGGGAATTTCTACCCTGCCTGTAAACACAAATGCGAGCCTATTTTAGACTTCATGCTACAAGGATTAAATGTTGAAGAAAATCGATTACAAAAAGAAAACCTAAAAATCAGCGTCATTTATGAAGATGAAGCTATCCTTGTAATAAACAAGCCATCGGGCATGCTTTCAGTTCCAGGTAAAAGCAGTCAGAAATCAGCTTATGAATATGCAAAAGAATTAAACAATTCCGAATTATTCACCGTACACAGATTAGACATGGATACATCCGGAATACTTTTATTTGCAAAAACACAAATAGCTCAAAGTAATTTGCAGAAACAATTTTCGAATAAGGAAACGCAAAAAAAATATGTGGCCATTGTAGAAGGTAAACCAAAACAAAAAAACGGAACGATTACTCTACCCCTAATTCCAGATATAGAAAACCGGCCATATCAAGTTGTAGATTACGAACATGGAAAACAAACTGAAACAGAATATGTTATATTAAAAGAAAGCGAAGGACAGACACGAATACAGTTTATTCCCAAGACCGGGAGGACTCACCAACTACGAGTTCATGCAGCACATAAGCAAGGATTAGGTTGTCCTATAGTTGGTGATAATTTATATGGGAAACCTGCGGACAGACTTTACTTACATGCAGAACAACTACAATGTATTCATCCCCAAACCGGAGAAATAATGACATTCAATTGTAAAGCACCTTTTTAACGAAATGAAACAATATACTACCATAATCTTTGATCTTGACGGAACACTCATGGATTCCCTGCAAGACCTTGCAAACAGTGTCAACTATACCCTCGATTCAATGAATCTGCCACAGCGTACAATAGATGAAATCAGAGAATTTGTTGGAAATGGCGTACGAATGCTACTTGTGCGAGCACTACAAGCATCTTTACGCGACACACAATCGGAAATGAACTACGAGGATTTAATTGAAGACGCATTACAGTGTTTCAGGAACCACTATATGAATCATTGTAAAGAAAACACAAAACCGTATGCTGGTGTAATGGAAATGCTCCAATCGTTACATAACAAAGGATACAAACTTGCGATAGTTTCCAACAAGCCACAAAAAGGTGTAACAATACTTCAAGAAGATTTCTTTTCCCAATACGTTTCTGTAGCAATCGGAGAGAACGAAGCCGCAGGAATAGCTAAAAAACCTGCTCCAGACATGGTTATCAAAGCATTAGAAGAATTACATGAGGCCAAAGAGCATGCCATCTACGTGGGCGATTCCGATGTCGACATTGCAACTGCACAAAATGCAGGTCTGCCATGTATTTCCGTATTATGGGGATTTAGATCAAGAGAATTTCTACAAAATCATGGAGCGACGCTATTTGCTTCGTCACCATTAAAAATTGTATCAATAGTTTCGGAGTAAGATTTTCTTTTTAAATCAACACGGTCAATCAAATCTGGCATAGGATATCGTCCATATCCCATAAAACGTTGATTATAATAAGCAGTCGAAGGATAATTCGTCAAAATAACACCGCCGTGAGTTGCAGCATGAATAAAGCGTACTATTTTATTCGCAGAATCAACATCCACTACCAAACCAACATGCCCAACAGATTTTCTACCATTTCTTCCCATAAAAAAGATTAAATCACCTTGTTGTACACTGTCATTCGCTATTTTTTGAGGAGCACCAACATATTGTGCCGTAGAGCTTGATGGTAAAGAAATTCCAAAATGTGAAAAAACATATCCCGTAAAACCAGAGCAGTCAAAATAATTAGGTCCCTTTGAGCCATAACTATATGGTGTACCCAAATAACTCTCCGCATAACAAATAAGAGAATCAACAAAAGAAGTCTTACTAACCCCAACAGTATCGTACACAACTGGTTCCGGCAAGACAACTGCATTTTGAGAATGAGCTAAATCCTCTTCTATTGTTTCTATTATTAGAGAATCAAGATTTTGTGAAAAAGAAATACCTGTACAAGCAACTGCAAGCACCGTCAAAAAAAAACGTCGTAACTGAGAAAAACTTTTCACTTTCACATAATATTTGCGAGCAAAGGTACGAAAAAAAGACCAGTCACACACATTCACTAAAAAAATCAATAAATACCCACGTCTTTTTATCTGTTTTGAAACATTTTTCCTAATTTTAACGCAAAATTACAATATGAAAAGTCCATTTGTGCAATATATATCTAATGCAGGTGTTACCGTAGGAATTATTCCTGAAATTGGTGGTACAATAGTATATCTTTCAAAAGATAATTCTCCAAATCTCATAAAATCAAATCCTGAGTTATGGGATTACACAAAAAAGCCACAAGTTGATGAAAATACCGATTTCGTATCATATTGCGGACATACGATTTGGCTCGGTCCACAAAAGGAATGGTGGATACATCAGTCTGTAAATCCTGAGAAAAAACACAATGCTGCAGATTGGCCACCTGATCCATATTTATACATTGCGACCTACACTGTTGTTACAAAAACAGAATCTGCAATACATCTACAAGGTCCACATAGTCCTATTTCTGGTATTACTATAGAAAAAGAGATTGCCGTAAACCCAGATGGAAGCGTGTTCATACAAGCAAGTATAACAAACACAAGCAACGAGCCTCAAGCATGGGATATTTGGCACAACACTCGTTTCGACGGCATGTGTAGAATGCATGTAGCTGCAACAAAAGAAAACATACAAGTTGTTCCTGTTTTAAATGAGCATTCAACAGAAATGCCATTTTCAATAGAATCAGATTCGTTTTCATACATACCAACAAAACCTTCTGCTGAATTTACAGAAAGAAGTTCAAAAACATTCATTTATCCAACTAAGCCAGAAATCACAATAGAAACGCCAACTCACTTTGTACACGTATTATTTACATTGCACGACAAGAAAGAAATTCATCCAGACCAAGGTCTTGTAGAAATTTATAATCATACTGAACATTGTGAAGGCAACGACCTATTGGAAATAGAATACCACTCTCCATACAAGACATTACAAGTTGGAGAGAAAAGTTCTGCCTGGGAAGTTTGGAAAATCACTGATAAATAAAGAGACATGGACATAGAAAAAATTACCAACGAAGAAGAATATTCAACTGTTTTGCAACGCATTGATGAACTAATGAATGCAAAAAAAGGAACACCTGAATATGACGAATTACAAAAACTTACTGATCTTATAGAAGATTACGAAGACGATCTTTGCCAATGAAATTTATAACTTCAGTTATTTTATTTACATGTCTTGGATTATGCAGCATTGCACAATCCAGCGATGCTTTGCTCGTTAAGGATACGGTTGTCAGTAAAATCACCATTTCTTCGGAACCCCAAGACACAACAAAAAACAATCTGCCACAACTAATTCTATTAAATAGAACTCAAGCTACAAAGCCTATTATCGAAAACATTGCATCTGAAATTCCAAACAGCGATACGAGCCAAAATATTGTACGTATAAAAGTAGTAACAACTGAGGAATTGGTTGCAAAAGAACAAAAAATAGCCCAAGCAGAATCAGCACCGGTGCCAACAAAAATAACCGCAGTTGACACAAAGAAGACCGAGTCTTATGCTGATCCTGAAGACACAACTGTAATTCCAGGAAGAACATATAAAATACAAGTGCTTGCATTGCAAAAAGAGTCAAAAGAAACACTTGCGACAATACAAAAAGATTTAGGGAAACAAACATCTGTATCTATTGAAGTTGACGACAATTTAAACAAATATATGATAGGTGAATTCAACACCTATTTCAGTGCTGTAACATACCGGGACAGTTTAGTAAAAAAAGGATACAAAGGAGCCTTTGTCGTTGTTTATTATAAAGGCAAGCGCGTATCTCGTCAAGAAAAAGGATTTGTTAAAGTCAAGAAATAACATACTTGCGAAAAAAAACAATGCTTTTTGAGCCAAAAAACGTAATTTCGCAAACATTTCATTCGAATGAAGACTCGGTTACTTATACTTATATACTATATTTTATTTTGGCTTGGATTTTTTGAATTAAGTCGTTTTGTTTTTATAGTATATAACCACGCCTTAGCATCAGAGTTACCACTAAACACACTATTATCTTGTTTTTCTTCAGGATTTGCCCACGATATATCACTAACAAGTTACTATGCAGAGTTTATCTGTATCCTATTAGTCATATCGATATTCACAAAACAAACTACTTTTTTAAGACCCGTAGGAAATTGGTTTACAGGCATATTCGTTGCCATTAGTTCAATCATTACAGTTGTTGATGCAGAATTATATAGAAACTGGGGATATAGAACAGACTGCTCTGTACTTCAATATTTAGAGACACCCAAAGAAGCACTAGCCTCTACCCCACTTCTACAAACCATCTTATTAGTAGCATTAGCAACAGGAATTGCCTGTTTATTTATAATTCTACATAAAAAGATTTACAACTATTTAACAGCGAAAGTAACTCCAACATCTAAATGGGTTAGTGTTATTTTCATAGCGTTAATGGGAACTACAATTATACCTATGCGAGGAGGACTTGGTGTTGCCGCTTTACGAACAGGAACCGTTTATTTTAGTTCTCATTCATTTGCTAACCATGCAGCAATAAATGTACATTGGCATTTTTTATACTCTTTTAGTTATGCTAAAAAAGAAGTTGCAACGATATTTATGGAAGAAGAAGAATGCGAAACCATATATCAAGAATTACTTACATCAAAAACTACAAAACCAACTTCATTAATTACAAGCAATAGACCGAACATCATCCTTTTCATATTAGAAAGTTTTACTGCCGAACAAATCGGAGTTTTAGGCGGTCAACAAGGAATAACGCCACAATTAGATTCAATAGCAAAATCCAGCATTTTATTTTCAAATTGCTACGGGAATGGCACCAAAAGCGAAATGGGAATAGTTTCCATATTAAGTGGCTATCCAGCCCAACCCACAACGGCAATCATTAAATACACGTCAAAAGCAGAAAAGCTACCATATCTTAGTAGAATATTTGATTCTTTGGGATACAATCTTTCATTATACCACGGAGGCGATCTACGATTTGCAAACTTAAATTCTTACTTTCGAAACGGTAGATTCAACAAGTGTATCACCATAAATGATTTTGACAAAAATCAAGGTAATACAAAATGGGGCGCATACGACCATGTCGTTTTCAACAGAATGTTTCAAGACCTCCAACAAGAAAAACAACCATTTTTCTCTGTTTGTTATACGTTAAGCAGTCACGAACCATTCGATGTCCCTATGCGAAGTGATTTTTATGGGGAAAACGAATATTCCAAATTTTTGAACTCTGTTCATTACACCGATAGTTGTATCGGAGACTTTATGCAAAAAGCCAAACAAGAACCATGGTGGAACAATACAATTATAATCTTCGTTTCGGACCATGGTGCACGTATTAGCAAAGACACAAAAATCGTTTCTTCAGTTGACAAATTTCATATTCCTATGATATGGAGCGGCGGTGCCATTCGTAAAGATACAACTATCACCGACCTTGTAAATCAATGTGATTTACCAATGATGCTTTGTAACCAGCTTCAAATTCCAAGTGAGCAATTCTACTTTAGCAAAGATATTTTGCGAGGCGACAAACCATTTGTTTTCTACGCATACAATAACGGATTTGGATATATTCGTGGCGACCAATTCGTTTCGTGGGATAATGAAAGTTCAAAAATCATAGAACAATCGACAAACCTACAAGACACAACCCTAAAACAGGGACAAGCATTCCTACAAAAAGTAACAACCGATTTCTGTAGAAAGTAATAGTTTGATTTAGACTATTTTGTATATTTGGCAATCATTTTTTGAAATATGAGAAATTGCTTGATTTTTTTGTTATCCGCCATTATTCTGAACGCCTGTACGGATGACTTTCTTGATAAACAACCATCAAATTATTCGTCACAAGACAAATTACTTACAACTGCACAAGGTGTTTCTTCTGCACTTATTGGTTGTTATAGTGACCTACAAAGTTACACATATTACGGCCGTAATTTCGTGTTAATTGGAGATGTATATGCCGACAATGCAAAATTATCGGCGCAAAACACCGGAAATTTTTCCTCATTCTACAATTTCAGTGTTACATCCGATGACGATGATTTAAAAAGTTTTTGGTCAACAGCATATCGTGTGATAAAAAATGCAAACAACATCATAAAAGTATGCGAAGATTCAACCCGAACTGATATAAAAAAATCAGTTTACGGAGAAGCATTAGCTATACGCAGTTTGGCATACTTCGACCTTGTTAGAATGTTTGCTCCAAAATATTCAAACTCAGACAAAAATGCATTAGGAATTCCTATTGCAAGCGATACTGTTGCAGAACCAGAAAGAGCTAAATTAGCAGACGTATATTCTATGATTACCAAAGACTTGCTAAAAGCAGCTTCTTTATTAGAAGGTGGCGAAGTAAGTCCATATCGTTTTAACAAATATAGCGTCGAAGCACTTTTGGTGGTTGTTTACAAATCATCGCTAAGCTACACGAAAGCCATGGAACTTGCCGAACAAGTTATCGCAAGCGGTCAATACTCTTTATTAACAGCAGAAAACTACATAGATAGTTGGGAACTCGAATCTAACAGCGAAAGCATCTTTTCTTTAGCTATGTCTTCTACCGACAATCCTGGAACGAATAGTATCGGACACATGCTTTCACCTGACGGTTACGGAGGTTTGATTCCAAGCGAGGATTTATTGGAGCTATTCTCTGACTCTGATATACGTACAACATTCATTACCAAACGTTCTGAAAAGTTCTACATGAAATACCCTGGCCGTGATGGTCTTGGCATAGACAATGTTCCTGTATTACGACTATCTGAAATCTATTTTATTTTGGCTGATTGTTATATGTATAAATTATTAACAGCCAAAGATGTTGCGACACAAACCATGTACTATGAGAAAGTTCTTGACATTATGGAAAAACTTACAAAACGTGTTGATCCAACTTGCGTTTTCGACAACTTGTCAATGGACGATTTACTATTGAAAATTCACGAAGAATACAGAAAAGAATTTGCGTTTGAAGGAAAACGATTTTTCCAACTAAAACGTTCAATCTATTCCTTTGGTATCAGCAGAAACGACTGCAACTCATCAATATGCAGCATACCTAATCCAAGTGACAAATTCACTTTCCCTATTCCTATTGCTGAGACAAACGCAAATCCTAATTTGAAAAAATAAGCAAGATGAAACTACGCATACTTACGATTATAACTTGTTGCTTTGTTTTGATATCTTGTTCCAAGAACGAATATCTTGACACAACTATAGATAAACCTACAGTTGAATTTACACAAGCAACTTTCAATAAAACTATATCATTCGTTGAAAATAATTCTTCATACGATATTGCTGTTCCTATTCAAGTATTTGGTGGCACAACCGATGCATCTATATCAGTTTCTATTGAAACAAGCAACCCTGCCTATATTAATGATGTTTATAGCATAGAAACTACAAAATCATTGCACAACAATACGTTGGATAGCATACACATTTATGTAAACACAACAAAACTTAAAAAAGCACAAACCTATAGCATAAAACTGACTATTTCATCAGAAAAAGTTGCTATTGCCAAGAACTACGAAACATGCCTTGTGACTTTTTCTCAACAAGCATTTATGGACTTCTTCACCGGCTCTTACTCTTGCTATGAATCTTCAACAAATTCAACCTACAATGTTGATTTTACAAAGTTGACTGACACAACAGTAAAGAATAACAATTTTTGGGATTTTCCACTTCCTGGTCAATATGTGCCATTTGTTTTCACTACAGATGAACCACAAACAGTTTCTATTCCAAACGATTATGTATGGACAGATTTGTTAGGAAACAAATACATAGTTTCTGGAACCGGAAATTATGATTTAAAAGGAAATTTCTTCGTTGATTTTACAATGAAACAAACTGGAAGCGAAGAAATTTATCAAACAGGACGACAAACCTACACAAAGAAATAAGCATTCCGTATGGATACGATTTCGAAAGAACAACGAAGTCGTACTATGAGTAAAATTCATAGTAAAAACACAAAACCAGAAATGCTTGTACGTCGATATCTTTATGCACAAGGATTTCGATATAGACTGAATGTAAAAGGACTCCCTGGAACACCAGACATTGTTTTAGTAAAATATCACACTGTGATTTTTGTACACGGGTGTTTTTGGCATAGTCATTCTTGTTTAAAAGGAAGGCTCCCCAATCTAACATTGAATTTTGGACAAACAAACTTACAAGAAACCATGAGCGCGACATTGCCGTGCGTGAGCAATTAACTTCTCTTGGTTGGAAAACAATAATAGTCTGGGAATGCCAATTAAAGCCTGCAGTTCGTGAACAAACGCTCAAAGAAATAGAAGCGCTTCTCAATGAAATCAATCTAAAACAATTACATAAGAAATATCAAATACCAGAATTTGTTCCTACACGTATTGCAGCCGAAGATGCTGCAACATACGGAGAATAATGTATCTTTGTACCACAATGAGAGTATATCATTCCATAGAAGAATTTTCTGCAAAAAATCCTATTGTAACAATTGGGATGTTCGACGGCGTTCACGCTGGGCACAGATCGATTTTACAGAAAATAAATACAGAAAAGGAAAAATTCAACGGAGAATCGGTACTACTAACATTTTGGCCACATCCACGTATTTTCTTTGGAAAAGCAGAAGGCTTGCAATTACTCACCAGCGTAGATGAAAAATTAGAACTCCTCGAACAAACAGGCCTCGATGCTTGCATAGTTCTTCCTTTCTCAAAGGCATTTGCACAACTTACACCAACAGAATACATTACCAATATTCTATACAATGGTATCAAGGCAAAAAAAGTAATAGTTGGATACGATCATAAATATGGAAATAATGGATCTGGCACATTTGAATTTCTACAAACAATGGCAACCAAACTCCATTTCGAAGTAGAACAAATCCGAGCATATTCATTAGAAACTGAAAACATTAGTTCCACAAAAATCCGGAACGCAATAGCTGAAGGCAACATACAAAAAGCAAACAGATTCCTCTGCTACAATTACTTTCTTAGCGGAACAGTTGTACACGGAGCAGAAATCGGAAGAACTATCGGATTCCCAACAGCAAATCTACAACTAAACTTTCCATACAAACAAATTCCACAATATGGTGTTTATGCCGCTTACGTTCAATTAGAAGGGAAAAAATACAAAGCTGTCATAAACATAGGAAACAACCCTACAATAAATACAAACTTACCAATGTCCATAGAAATACATTTATTGAACTTCAATGGAGATATTTACGATAAACAACTACGAGTTCAATTTATAGATACAATTCGTGGAGAGCAACGATTTGCATCATTAGCAGAGCTACAATCTGCAATTGCGAAAGATATAGAATCTGCAAAACAACTATTGTTTTGATTTACGAGAGTTTAATTCGTCACGGATTAAAGAAGCGAGCTCGTAATTTTCTTCTTCCACAGCCTTATTCAACTTCTCCTGTAATTCATCGTCACTATCGAATATAAAAGAGAGACTGCGTTCCATTTTTTCCAATTCCTCTTCCGAAGCACCACCCTCTTCTTCATCTACAGCCTCGTCTTCTTGAGTTTCTTCCGATGAAGCATTCTCTATTGTTATTCCCGAACGAGTAACAATATCTTCAGTAGTATAAATCGGACATTTAAAGCGAATTGCAAGAGCAACGGCATCTGAAGTACGCGAATCAACAACTATATCTTTATCACCTTGTTGAATATATACTTTTGAATAAAAAACACCATCAATAAAATCCTCAATAAAAACTTTATATACACTAAAACCTAATTCATTCGCTACAGTGCGAAACAAATCGTGTGTAAGAGGACGTGGCGTCTTTATTCCTTCCAATTCAATAACAATTGCCTGCGCTTCCGCAACACCAACTATTATCGGAATACGACGAGTTCCATTACATTCACCAAGAATCAAAATATATGAATCCTTTTGCGAATGAACAGACGAAAACCCTACAACTTCAAGTTCTACAATATCCATACGAATCAATTATTCAAAAATACAAAATTTTCTATACCTTGCCGAAAAATTAACAAGAACAGACAATGAAAAAAATATACTACATACTTTTGTGTACACTTGTTACACTGTCGTGTAACAATACCGAAAAAGAAACATCAACAGATAAGAACATACCTATTTGCACCGTACAGGTTTCAAAACCAGAAGTAAAACTTATTAACGAAAATGAATTTAAAACACTTGTTTTTGACTTTGAGAAAAATCCACAAACCTGGGTTTTCAAAGGAGAAAAACCTTGTATAGTTGATTGCTACGCAGATTGGTGCCGACCATGTAAAATGATAGCCCCTTTTTTCGATACATTAGCAATTGAATATGAAGGAAAAGTTAATTTCTATAAAATTAATGTTGACAAGGCACAAGCCCTTTCATACTTTTTCCAAATAAAATCTATTCCTACTGTATTTTTCTGCCAGAAAGGAGATTTTCAATATGCAGTTGGGGCAAATTCAATAGACTATTATCGTAAAGCTATTGATAGTTTATTGTTAGGAAAATAAAAAGAGACGATGCGTGCATCGTCTCCACAAAATAATCATTTTATTTTCTATCGAAGAAAGGACTCTTTCCACTTACCGAAAGCGGAACGCCCAATATCATACTGCAATTTGGTAGAATATCCATTTTTGCAGCTGTATAACCAATAGTGTACATCACACGATTGTCAACACGGCAATCGGCAGCAATTGACACAGCCGAACCAATAGCAAGACCTAAATCGTTTGCATTAAAGAAACAAGGAATTTCAGGATGTTCTTCTTTTTTAGCACAAGTATCGAAACCACAGAACTTACAATTCAAACCCAAAGTTTCTACTTTTGTGCCGAACAACATCACAACCTGGCTTTTACGGCAATTACCTGCATCACGAACAAACGACATGCGACCTTCTTGTTCTGCAACTTCACACATTTTCTGTGCAAGTTTTTCAATATCATCGCCAGTTAGAATTGCCACTTCTACATTATCAACACCTTTTGCTTTAGGTGCAGTTCGAGCAGCAATAGCAATACGCTTTGCAATTGCCAGCACTTCCTCGTCACGAATATCTTCTTCTTTGAAAATCATGTTCTCTCTATTTTACACAAACTGTATAGGATTTGCCATCAGCAACAACAAAATAAACACCTGTATTAGCAACAGTTGTTGTATTATTTTTACTTATACAAGCACCCATTACATTGTACACGGCAACATTTTTAGCATTTTGAACCGATATTGTATTTCCTAATACAGAAACAACATTTTTTACAGCAATATTTTCTATTGCTGTTGGAAGTTGATCCACAGGTTCATTACATGCGGGGAATGGAATAATAGACTTAAATTTACCCCAAACAGCATCAGTTTTATAGACACTAACACTACCTTCTGGAACCTCTAAGACGATATCATTTATTGCAAAATTTTTAAACGTTTTTTCCGTAACAGAAGGTGGAACTGTAGCTAACAAAGTAATTTCCTCTATTCCACTACCATTAAAGATAAAATTACCAAAATTAACAACAGAAGCAGGAATAGAAATGTAGTTCAATGCACTTGCATCATAAAAAGCATTAGTCGCTATCGTTGTAATGGTATTTGGTAAAGTTACACTCGTCAATTCCTTACAATAATAAAAAGCGCCTTCACCAATTTCAGTTACAGTATAGACATCACCTGCAGAAATTATTTCAGGAATCACAATATCTCCTTTGTATAAATCACTTGGCTTATTAGCAACAGATGCCGTTTTTGTATCATCATCCAAGTTGTAATAAATACCATTGATTTTTGTTTGTGCTAAAGCAGAAATGCTCAACAATGCCGTAAACGCAAGAGTAATAAAATGTCTCATAATCATAAATTTTGTTTTTCAAATATACAAAATTTTGATAATTAAGGAACTACGCGAATATAATTTGGGATTATAACATTACTCCTTCACAAATGGCAAGACCGTTTTACCATTGTCTGTTGTTACAACTACATAATATGTTCCTACAGACAAACCTGCGATATTTAACATATTTGCTGACATTGGTTGGACAGCTACATTTCTACCTGACCTATCAACAACTACGGCAGATTTAAAATTGCCAGAAATGGTTATGTATTCTGACGCAGGATTTGGATATACCGTAAGTGTTTCAGCATTTGAGTCAAGTACCACACTAACAACATTCGAATACTGGTAACTTGCATCATTATCAACTATTCTTAATCTAAAGTAAATAATTCCAGAAGGAAATTTTTCCGAAGAAATCGTTGTCTGATAATTATGTCTTTCCGAAGTTGTTCCATTTGCCTCCACCTTCTGCATTGTATTAAAATGTATGCCATCAAACGAAACTTGAGTTTCAAAATGTTTAGCATTTTTCTCAGATGCCGTAGCCCAATAAAAATCTACAGTATTATTTGAAAGTGCAACCTCAAAAGTCTCTAATTCTACTGGCAATAGCGTAATAATGTCACGATAGTTTTTGTTGTTCGCCACATCAACATAACCAATATTTTTATCATAAGTCGTTTGATTCATATCAGGATAACCTCCAGCATGTATTCCTCCACTAACATGTATATTATTTGGAACTTTAAAATATAAATATGAAGTCTTTTCAGGCATTCCTGCAATGTGATCTAATATAATCTTACCATTTTTATCTTTATATACATAATTCCCATCCATTTTATAATAGGTATAATCACCGTCAACAAATAAAGCATCTGTTTTGCCTGGCATTACAACAAACTCCCAGACTTTATTATCATCTTCAAAAAGTACAGCAGCTGTTCCAGGATTTATACCTGCGTTTTTACTATTGCTAGCATTTGATACAATATACAATTCAGAATTACCTATTACTGTTAACCAATTCTTACCTGCATTGTTGTGTGTCATTTCCTCCACCAAAATGTAGGTATCTTTGTCACCTTTGACAATAATTCCTCTATCCTCCAAATGAGTTTTATCATCACCAACCCAAATTTTCCCATCAACTCTTAGAAGACTATTACTTAAATATATTAGACCTTGTGAATCCACAAATTCGTCGTGTCTTTTCACATATTCTATTTGAAAAAGATCGTGTTTTACGTGCAATACAGCAAAACCATTAGCTGTGGAAATTACAGATATATCCCCCATATTACACAAATCAGCATTCTTATCATTACCTGTCATTTCTAATTTTCCGTATATATTTATAATTCCATTTTCTTTATTAGTCAAATACTTAGCCAGAGTTAAAGTAGCATTTGCCGAAACCGTTATTGTTCCACCACTATTATTTGTTACATTATTAGAAATGTTTACTGTGGACCTATTATTAAGAATTATAGTTCCATTATTTGTTAATGTTGATTTTAATGTCAGCGATCCATATACTTGAAGAATCACATCGGAGTCAATCGTAACCGGACCATTAATAGTAACTGTATCTCCAGCAGGAATTATAAATGTATTTGGCGCACTAGAACTACTAAATTGTGCCAAATTTGCCGTTGTAATCTGTCTTGCATTGCAGACTAAACTGCTAAGAAATAATATTATGAAAAAAAGGAAACGCATACTATATCCTTTTTTGTTTCTGAATTCTTTTACAAAAAAACAAAACAAAAGTCAAAATAGATACGTTCAAAAAGCGATTAAAAACCGAAGTGACGAAATAGATTACTGGCTAAACAAAAAAAAAAAAATGAAATGTTAGCAAAAGCAATAAAAAAGGGGACATACAGAATATGTCCCCTCAATATTAATTAATTTATATATTAATATTTGTAGATATCCGATTTATAAGGACCTTCAACAGGAACGCCAAGATATTTTGCTTGTTTTTCTGTTAAAGTAGTCAACTTAACGCCAAGTTTGTCTAAGTGAAGACGGGCAACTTTTTCGTCAAGTTTCTTTGGCAAAGTGTAAACCTTTGTTTCGTAACTCTTATTGTTTGTGAACAATTCGATTTGTGCCAATGTTTGGTTAGTAAACGATGCAGACATCACAAAACTTGGGTGACCTGTTGCACAACCAAGATTCAACAAACGACCTTCGGCAAGAATCAACACGCTATGGCCATCTGGGAATATCCATTGATCATATTGTGGTTTGATATTTTTCTTCTTAATGCCTGGAATTTTAGCCAATTCTGCCATTTGAATTTCATTGTCAAAGTGACCGATATTACCAACAATCGCCATGTTCTTCATTTTGCTCATGTGTTCAGCAGTAATAATGTCGCAGTCACCTGTAGTCGTAACATAAATGTCACCATATTCCAACGTATCTTCTACTGTTAACACTTGGTAACCTTCCATAGAAGCTTGAAGAGCACAGATTGGATCTATTTCCGTAACGATTACGCGAGCACCTTGACCACGCAAAGATTGAGCACAACCTTTACCAACATCGCCGTATCCACAAACAACGGCAACTTTACCAGCCAACATAACATCAGAGGCACGCATAATACCATCAGTCAACGAGTGACGGCAACCGTACAAGTTATCGAATTTCGATTTTGTAACCGAGTCGTTAACATTGATTGCAGGGAAAGGAAGAATACCTTGTTCTGCCATTTGATACAAACGGTGAACACCTGTTGTAGTTTCTTCCGAAACACCCATGATATGTTGTTTTTTCTTTGTCCAGAATTGTGGATCTTGTTTCATTGTCTCACGACACAAATCCAAGATAACGCCCCATTCTTCTGAATCAGTTTCAGGATTGAAATCTGGCACTTTACCTTCAGCTTCGAATTGAGAACCACGAACAACAATCAAAGTAGCATCACCACCATCATCCAAAATCATAGTTGGACCAGTACCATCAGGCCATGTCAACGCTTTCTTTGTACATTCCCAATATTCTTTCAAGTTTTCACCCTTCCAAGCAAAAACAGGAACACCTTGTGGATTTTCGATTGTTCCTTTTTTACCAACAACTACTGCAGCTGCTGCATGATCTTGCGTAGAGAAGATGTTACAAGACGCCCAACGAACATCTGCACCAAGTTCCACCAATGTTTCAATTAATATGGCAGTTTGCACAGTCATGTGTAACGAGCCACTAATTTTTGCACCAGCAAGAGGTTTTTGTCCTTTATATTCAGCACGAAGAGCCATTAAACCTGGCATTTCGATTTCTGCCAAGTCCAATTCCTTACGACCCCATTCTGCTAATTTAATATCTGCTACTTTGTATTCCATATTATTTCGTGAAAAGATTATCATTCAAAGCAACTAATGCTTTTTCTTTATTTTTAGTATCGATAAGAACAGAAATGTTATGTTCGCTACCACCGTAGCAAATCATACGAACAGGTATTTCTTTTAATGAATCAAGAACTTCTGCTGCATGACCTTGTTCTTCAGCAATCATATTACCAACAATACAGATAATAGTTTGATCTTTGTCAACTTCAACTGTTCCCAAAGTTTTCAATTCATCAACGATTTGAGCTAAATAGTCAATTTTGTCGATAGTCAACGAAATAGCAACTTCCGAAGTTGTAATCAAGTCGATTGGAGTTTTGTATTTTTCGAAAACTTCGAACACACGGCATAAGAAACCGTATGCCAACAACATTCTACCTGATTTAATTTTGATTGCAGTCAAGCCATCTTTTGCGGCAATTGCCTTCACACCAGTTCCAATTGTTTTATTGGAAATCGTAGTTCCTTTAGCCTGAGGTTGCATAGTGTTTTTCAATAACACAGGAATGTTCTTAACCTTTGCAGGGAGAACAGTTGAAGGGTGAAGAATTTTAGCACCAAAATATGCCAACTCTGCAGCTTCGTCAAAAGACATTTCTGCAATAGGATGAGTATTCTTAACGATACGAGGGTCATTATTATGAATGCCATCGATATCCGTCCAAATTTCGACAACTTCAGCATTGATAGCAGCACCTATCAAAGAAGCAGAATAGTCACTACCACCACGTTTTAAGTTATCAACTTCACTCTTATTGTTCGTACAGATGAAACCTTGTGTAATAAACAATGTAGTGTCTGGATATTTGCTCAAAACCTTTTGTAACTGTTCCTCTATAAGTTGCATAACAGGTTCACCGTCAGCATCAACAAACATGAAATCAAGAGAGTTCAACAAAACTGATGGTATGTTGTTTTCTTCATGATACAACTGCACCAAGTTAGTTGACATGATTTCGCCACGGGCAAGAATCATTTTTTCTGCCTGTACATTGAATTGTTTGTTTGCGAAAGAACGGATTACATCGCATTCACGAGCAATAATATCAGTTGCTTTTTTACGATATGTATCTGTTTCCAACAATCCTTCGATAACACCAGCATATTTCTTTTCCAATGTACCGATAAGATTAGAAGCGCCATCAGCGTTTCCTTTTTTATAATAATCAGAAATTTCAACAAGATTATTTGTCGTTCCCGACATTGCCGACAATACTACGATTTGTTTGTTTCCGTCTGTAATTAATTTGGAAACACTTTTCATTCTTTCAGGCGAACCTACAGATGTTCCACCGAATTTTAATACTTTCATTTTTTTGTTTTTTAGCGTGCAAATTTACATAAAAAATAAACGAGTTACAGAGAGTTTTCCCTATAAAAATGACATTTATCCTATACAAATTTTCACCATTACTTATTCCAATATTTTTTCGCATCTGCAGTTGCCTTTATCATCACGTCAACTGCTTCTGTATCATACACTTCTCCTTTTACACGATCAAAGACGCCCATAGACGGTGCCGTAGTGTAGCCATTGTCCCAATAAACCGGAATCAAACCATTTTCAAAAGCGTTTTTCGTTACTTCATACAACCAATCCATACGCGATTGATGATGTAACTTTTGTACAACAGGATCGTTGAATTTCTTTCTGTTACAAGCAAATTCGCCCAAAATAACAGGAATACCTTTATCGGCAAACATTTCTTTCATCATAGCAAAATGTTCTTTCATAAACTGTAAGTCACCATAGGTAGAACAACGTTCTTGGTCTTTTGGATTACAGTTTTTCTCGCCCCAATAATAGAATTCCTTACCCCAATCTTCATCCTTCTCCATTCCAGCAAAATTCCAAGGAGTATAATAGTGGACTTCAAACATCAAACGGTCGTTTACGACATCGTGCGGCATACCAAGAAACAATCGTCTTGTTTCATCAATGTCGGTTGACGGACCTTGAATTATCAATGTTCTGTAATAGTTTTTTCCACCAGTTGAACGAACTGCATCAACAAATGTTTGCTCGTACGAAGCAAGTACTTGCATCTGCACTTCGTTGTGAACATTCGGTTCGTTACAACCTGCAAACAACAAACGTTCATCATAATCACGGAAATAAGTGGCAATCTGTTCCCAATACGCTTTTTGCTTTCTATTATTGATTTCCTGCATTTCCGGATTACAATTTTTCTCTAACCAACCGCCATCCAAATGAATATTCAGCAAGACGTACATGTCGTGTACCAAACAAGAATCAACCATTTTCTTTACACGAGCAAGCCAAAAATCCTGAATCTTTGCCGTAGCTGTATCTGCAACATACAAATCCCATGCACAAGGAATACGGAAAACAGTAAAACCGGCCTTAAAGATACCATCAGAAATGCGTTTATTTGCTTCCACATTTCCCCACGCGGTTTCAAAAGACTCACCAGGATAGGTTGTTGCACCAAGAGCGGTTCCATTCTCACCCCAACGAATTGATTCAAAGGAATTTCCCATATTCCATCCTAGTCCCATTCGTTTTGCGATTTCGGCCGCAGAATGTTCCATACCTGTTTTGTCGGGAGGTAACGGATTTGTATTATAACTAGGAAATCCGCCATTTGTACTATTTTTTCCCATTTGTACAGAAGTAGAAGCTTTCACCTTACGTTCATTCTCCTCCATTTGCGCCAAACGGACACGTTGTTTTTCCGTTAAAACCTCTTGAATTTTCACAACTCTAGTTTGCTCACGAGCACGAACCGCATCAAATATTCCTTCAAACTGAACAGTATCGAATTCTGGATTATACTCCTTTTCTATTGCCCAAATTTTTTCCACTTGATTCTTTTTCAAATGCAAAGAATCTTTCCACATTGCAATTCGATCAGCCGTCTTCATTGTCGGCACACTATTCTCCTGTGCTTGCAGCGAAGTGCACAAACAAAAGCCAGCAAGTAAATTCAGCAAAAATTTTGTTTTCATATAGATTTTTTGATTGTTCAAAGATATATGTTTCGCAAGTAATTCAACGAGAAACCATTATAAAATCAAGCAATAGATTCTACTTCACTCTCACAGAAAATGTTTTCTGTTCTATAGATGTAGATTCCCATGCACGTTTATAGTCAAACACTAATGAAAAATCCCCTTGTCCTTTGGTTACAAACGTCCAGACCATAGTACCTGCGCCACCAATTAAATTATTATCTCGTTTATATTCAACCGAAACAGAATCAAAATTGACAGTATCAGGATTGCTCCACACCCAATTATATCCAGTTCCAGCAACATAATTTAATTCAACAGTAAACGTTTCGTTTTTTGCAACCTTTATATCTGGACGTTTTTCTATTGAAAATGACAATAAAAACACAGACACAACACCTATTAGCACCAGAATTTTTTTCATACCAAGACCATTAAATAAAAAAGCCCTTGCGGATTGCAAGGGCTTGGTAGCGAGTAGCGGAATCGAACCGCTCTAACAAGGATGAAAACCTTGTGTACTAA
>JAKSTZ010000024.1 GCA_024402335.1 Bacteroidales bacterium | reverse complement strand
ACACCACGGAACACCAATGCACCAAGAATCCCCCAGAACAACACTTCATGTTGGTATTTTCCAGGTATCTTGAAATATGCGAACAACATAGCCATTACAAATATATTGTCAAGGCTTAATGCTTTCTCAATTAGGTAGCCAGTAAGAAACTTCAATGCTGCGTCAGCACCATTTTCAACAGATAAATCCGGACTTTCCGACAACAAGTTACAAAAATCCGCATCGTATGCGAAATACAACACTACGTTGAATGCAAGCGAGCATCCTATCCACAAACACGTCATCTTTAATGCCTCAGACATAGAGATTTCGTGTTTATCCTTATTGAAAACACCCAAGTCCAGTGCTAAAAGCACAAAGACAAAAAGTAAAAAGAAAATCCAGACTAAAAAATGCATCTCTTAACTATTAGAATTTATAACGAGCTGAAATTGTTGGCCAGAAAGCATGGAACAACAAATCACCATTGAAATGAACACCATCACCAATATATGGACCAACAACAGGACGGAAGTCAGCAGAAAGTTGTAATGGGAACCAGAATGTATATTCCAAACCAACCATACCTGCAACACCTGCAAAAATACCTAGATTTTCGTTTCCTTGATGATAAGCTTCACCCCAAATAGTAGCAACGCTTGCACCAACACCAAGGTACCAATTCCATTCACCTTTTGGGCTCCAATCTGGAGAAGCAATAACCCAGTTATGTACTGCACTTACTTGAGCACCAAGACCAAGGTCGTATAAACCACCATCAAATTCCCAGAAGTTTGAACCACTTGCCTGACGTTGGTAAGAAACTTCTACCACATTAGAAAGACGAGCACCGATAGCTCTGTGTTGTGCCATAGCACCCATCGTGAACATGCTTAATAAAGCAACTACTAATAATTTTTTCATTTTTTGTTATAACATTTAATAAATTAATAATGAATTGTATTCTACTTTGAATAAGGAACCACACCTTTATTTTTATTCTTCTTATCGTCTAACAACGAAGTACCACGACTACTCTTATCATCACGACTACCATTCTTTTGAACGCATCCAAATACAATATTGCATCCCATGCGAACACTAACAGAACGAGCATCGGCCGGGAACAACAAAGCACCAATTAAGTTGTCGGAAACAAAATACCACTGAAATGGTCCAGGATGAACAGTAAAACCAAGACCAATATTGTTAAAATTGCCATTTATATACGAATAACTGATAGTTGCAGCCGTAAACTTAAACGGTTTGAAGTTAGCCGTAATCGTTGCCGAAGGACGAACCTTATGCGGTAAAATCTCAAACTTACCCAACAAACCTAAAGAAATACGTTTTGCTGCTCTATAACGCAAACCAACATATACTTTTGTTGGCAATTTTGTGGAATATCCAGCTTCTTTATAATTGATTTCCTTGAAATTTTCTACGATAGAATCCAAATCTATTGCATCAGCAAAATCATTAAACTGCAAATCGTAAATGTTCACACCTTCGAAACGCATAGAATCCTCATCATACAAAGCAAATTGGCTAGCATTTGTTTTCCAACGAATCAAACCTAAATCTTCTACGCTGGCAAATGCTGCAAGAGAACTAGTAATATCTTTAGTAAAACCAAAATCGAATGCTGCGCCATAATTACCCGTCATCAAAGCATAATCCTTAACAATAGTGCCAACCGACTCATCTGAAAAATCAGCAAACTCCATATCTTCCACATAACCTTCTTCGTTTAGGGTAACATCCAAAGGAATGTTTGTATTAATTGTATATTCAGATTTTACGTTAATATAGTTCGTTTTTTCTTGAGTATTCAACTCGATATTCGATGAAGTTGTTGCAAGATTGGCAACACCTACAAGTAATTTTGCACGCAAACCTGCAGAAAATGTCTTAGAAAATTGATGAGAATATCCCAATGACAATTGATGATAGTAGAGAGCATTTGCTCCTAACCCTGTAAAATCAGCCTTACGAACTGCATCATTTCCTTTTGCAGCAAATTCAAATAACGATTTTGGCATACCAATATCGGCAATCATACGTTCTGAAAGGTCAAAAGACATAAATCCTTTTTTCCCTATCTTGAAACCAAAATTCAACAAATCCATCTGTAAATCAACTGATGAATAATTGACTTTACGTAATTTTTTCAAGAAATCGTTAATATCTGCTGTTGGATGCAAAGGAGTTATCAAAGAATCTTTATAAGCACCTTCACCATGGAAAATCACATCACCATAATCCACAGGAAGATTCACAGCAAATGTCATTGATGGAGGCAATTGACCAAATAACGGAATCAAAAGTCCACCTATATAAAATTTACAGTTCGGCGCTTGTGAAGGATTAATAAAAGAAGATTGAGGGACACGATCCATCAAATACATCGTATTGTCGATTTGTGCCGATGCAGCCTCAAACAACAATAAAGACAGTAATATAGAAAGTAGTTTTTTCTTCATAGTTATTTGCTGGTATAAATAAATTTACAATCGGCCGCCAAATTTAATTTTAGACCATAATAAGAATAAAAGATAACAGGAACATCACCGTTTTTATCGGTTTCCAAAAGTAATTCAACAAGTAATTTATTTGCTTGTTTAAAGTTTTCCAATAACGGGTCGCCTTTTTCCAATGTTATCTCATCTTCCGAGGTTTTCTTAGCTTCACGGGCTACCTTTCCATTAGTAGTTGGCGCTGCTTCCAATACAACCATATCGAGCGTTCCCAAATATTGTTTACCAACTGCCAACGTCGTATCAAGTAAAGAAAGTTTCATGGTTGCACTCACCGGAAGTTGGTGCTCTGTGTTGATATACAAACGAACACGTTCTATAGCAGAAAGATCACCTAAATCAGACATATCTAACGGAACTTCCTGTTGAATCACAAGATTTTTCGCAGACAAATTTAAAGGCAGTTCAATCTCTACTCCTAATTTAGCATGTCCTTTATTAGAAATACAGTTTAATATAGGCGAGCCCAATGGTACATCTGCATTTACGTGGAACGTTCCCGCGTAATTGATTTTACTTGGTAATATATTAATAAAATCAACAACATTTGAAGTATTCTTATTGATAAAGAATGTATTCTTACGTTCTAATCCATCGAATACAGAATCACATGTCGGACGATGCACTGTCCATAAATTCGAATAGCCAGAGAATGCATCTACCGTATTACCTTTATCATCTTTTCCTACTATATTCAATTCTAAATCACCACCGATACCGACAGGATTTTCAAAATTCACATGAATTTTAGGATCATAAAATTTCAAATCACCAGAAATGTAGTCCGACACAAATTCCTTCAAATCGAAATCAAGAACATCATCAAACAAATCCTGATCGAAACGACCTAAATCTCCTTCTGCGTAAGCAAACACTATACTGTCCGGATTGGTTATCTCCACCTTAATATATTGTTCAGGGCCGAAATACAACATACCACCTGTTGTATGTACCTTATATCCCACCTTAATAGGGATAGAGTTGTATCCTTGTTCTGGATTTTGAGTCAAATCAATATTATTGTTATCCAACGTCCAGTCATCTGAATATGTAGGATGTTCATTTGTCATAACTGCTTTTTTACGGATAGGTGTTTTACCTGCAGAGTCAACAGAAGGAAATTCCACAATAAATTCTGTAGCTAACCCAATTGTTGAAGTTATTTCATAATGAAAACGACCTTTGTCAACTAAGACTCTATATAGTTTTTTATCCAAGTCCTTGTCGTGCATAGTCATGTACGTAATTGTATCCATACTTAATTCTTGCACAGGGACATAGGCCTTACCTGCATAAGCTACAAGATTCTTCATATCAATATTCAAAAGAATACCCATATTGTCAAAATCCGTCAACACATCAGTAGCCTGAGCAATACGAAGATTTTTGAAACTAAAATAGAATTCACTATTCAAATATGACGAGTCGATATCATTATAAATTCGTTTTTGTGGACCACCTTGTGAAATCCAGCTTGGATAGTTTGAATAGTCAAAAGTCGCAAATTCCACATAGTCTCCGTTTTCATTATACGAACCTATCACAACATCGCAATAGAAATTGAAACCACTGGAGTTGGTACAAGACAACGTAACAGAACCGGATTTCAATATAATATATTCAAACACATCCTTTACATTTATCTCCTTACCAAAATTGGCAATAATAAAATCTTTAACAGCATCAGGTATCATTCCACCAACTGGATATCTATGTTCTGTCGTAGCTGAATGTTCTGCCATAGTTACAAGAGGACCTGCAGAAATATAATCATTGTATACGCTACTGCTAAAATTGTCTTTAATCAAGTCATTAATAGACACATAACCAATAGGAAACGAAACATCAGAAATTTCAACTGGGTCAAGAGTCAATGTTGTATCGTATGGTTCAACTATAGGCAAATGCATCACGTCAATCAAACGTGCAGTATCCATAATATAATTGAATTGAACAACCTTGTCGTCGTCATTTTTCCCATAGCCCAAAGACGATTCACTTACATGTTCCAACGTGTCCTTACGTTCCTTAGCAATATTTACCAATGTCAAGTCCGCTTTTGCAATAGGCAACGCTAGTGAAGGATTCCACTCTATTTGATCAGAAAATTTTTCTTTTAACTCAAAATTATCTTTAACACACGACGATAACACAAGACCTATTACCATCGGAATCAATACATATATATATTTCCTCATACTCAAAATCCTTATTTTACGGTGTAATAATACAACATTTTTTGCTCACCACCAACCACAAGATCAAAACTATAGGTACCACTATGATTAGCTCCAATATCAAAATTAGACTTTCCTTCTATTGGGAAACCTTTTTCCAACGAGCCATTAGACTTAAGAACATATAGTTTATTTTTCTCGTCAACTAAACAGAAATACAGTTTGTCTCCTACCATTTTTACTTTCACAGTAGTAATTGTATTAGCCGCAGAATACGAAAACATCTTCTTTCCAGACTGATTATAAACAACCAATTTGTTTTCATCAGCAAAAACGAAATCAAGATTTCCGTCTTCATCTATATCCTTAGCAAAGAAAATATGATTTTCTGAACGTTTTCCGAATTCATCGGATGACTTAACCGAACCATCCAAATAAATTTCTTTCACTACGCCATATACATCTGTCAGTATAAATCGAGACAATGTGGCATCCGCACCTTCATCAAATATAATGGCAGAATTTTGTGCTCGTTCAATTATATCCGATACAGCAACACGTTCATCCCCTTTTCTGTTTACAATATATATATGGTATTGATCAGAATACAAAATGTAATCTTTACCTTCGGATGCAAAATGTACCAAAGGATTGCGTACTACACCTTCGGCTTTTGCATTCCATTGTAAAGAATTACAAAGTCCATTTTCGAAAGAATATAATCGTATAGACGAATCAGCACAAGGAACTGCTATTCTATATTTTTTCGAATTATCATAGTCAAAAACTGCAATATCAGCCGTTGCCGGCGAAGAAAGATTTACACTAAAATGTTTGTTACCATTTCGGTCATACAAATAAATAGTCTTCTCTGTATTGAACAAATATTGTTGTTTATGATTTTTCATAATGTCAACAAAATGAATATCGCCTACAATAGGTCCATCCAACACCGCAGACCATAGAACACGATTATCTTTCTTTTCATTATCTATCATATATAAACGATATGATTCGTCTTGCACTAACGTAACATATTCATCTCTATGGGTAAAGAATATTGTTGGCTTTCCAATGGCAGTTGAATCAAGCAAAAAGCGTACATACGTAGGTTTGCTCACTTTCGTTTTTTCAAAAGAGCACAAAAATTCAGTATAAAATTTAACATCATTATCGGCTGTTAACTGATATGAAATAGAATTCATCGCCTGTAACGTATCCGAACAAGCATTTACGACAGAATTCACCATCGGGCCCCAAAAATCCTTTATAACATCTACCGATTGAGGGACATACATATAGGCATATAATGAATAACTAGACTTCACCTTATCATTAAAATCCCTAAAATTGTCATTTTTCGTCAAAATTTGTTCCTTTTCCTTATCGTCTATGAACATTTTTATAGCCCTATCCGAATTAGAAAAAACAAGATAAGAATCTACCACAGTTGCAAACGTACCCGACACACGATAGAAAATATTACCGAACAACTTTTGAGGAATGTTTGCCAAGGTATCATACAACGTAAAAATCTTATATTCCGAACTCAACTGCGACGAATAAACAGAATAAGAGCCAACCCTAGTTTGCAACAAATCCTCAGCATCTTTCGGAGAAGACACCTTCAGCACAGCATAAGAATTTTCATATTTGTTATTCTCACCACAAGCAGGCATCATAGCAAAAGCCATCTCTGTGTCGAGCAATTTATAGAAAGATTTCACAAACGACTGCCCCAAATCGGCAACCGTGCTCTCATAACTTCTATAAAAGTTATTTTTCTGCAAATACAATTTATAATTTTCAAGAAACTTATCCTTGTCGCTAATATGCATTGAAACAAAATATGACGTTGAATACGGCAACACAGATAATATATCTCCCTTCTTCGAACTTTGTCCTACAAATAAATTCATATATTCTACAGAAGGTTCAAGAGTATCCAAAGTCACAAAGCCATTGGCACGGACAATTTTATTTTCAGCCGACACATCTAGTACCGACCAATTTGCTATCCGAGGAAATTTATTTACACGAGAATTAACGTCATTCGATGCATACAACTGATAAATCTCAGCCATTTTATCGTAATTCACAAACAAACGTGCCGAAACGTCAGACAGATTTGGTTTAATTTTATCAAAATTACGATCGTTCTTTAAATTAGTATCGTCCTTATAACTACGTATTGACGTTTCTACAGAAACCTTCGATTCACCTAAGACAAGTAAGCCATCACAAACAGAAAACGCAAGACTTTTTCTCTCGGATGTTTCATTTTCATAGACATAGATTGTTTCGCCCTTATAATCATAATTTGATGGACTTGAAATTTGAAAAGCCTTTTCAACAACAGTTTTCACATTTGCCACCTTCATTTTTTCTTTAGACGACAAAATGAAAACGAAATCCAACTTATTGACTCCTAATTTTTTGACAACAAAAAACAATTCTAAATCTTTAAAATCAGCAGATTTATTATTAGATTGTAATACAGAATTCATGCGAAGAACGAAATCACGACAGCGTTCAACCATTTCCAAATCAGACAATTTAGTCCAAAATTCATTATCCGAAGAAAACAAATCGGCCGCATCCTCCACATGTTTTACCTGAACAACTAATGCAACATCAGAAGGAATAGCTCTAACAGCCTCTATTTTTTCTTCTCCTCTACTTCGTAAAAAAACAAAAGTAAGGATGGAAATTCCTAATAGACAGGCAATTACTATTATCAAAATAAACTTTCGTTGCATAGTTTCAAATTTTGCCAAAGATAAGAAATCTTCTTATTTATATAAGAGAACAACATTTTTTATTCAGAAAAAGATTTTCTAAAAATAAAAACGCATTAACACTTTGAAAATAGAGAATTTAGAATATCTTTGCAGCGAATTATTAACAAAATTAAAAACAAATACAATGGCTGTAAAGATTAGATTATCAAGACACGGTCGAAAGGCGAGTCCTTTCTATCACATTGTAGCTGCTGATAGCAGACGCTCACGTGATGGCAAATTTATCGAGAAAATCGGTACGTACAACCCAACTACAAATCCTGCAACTGTAGAATTAAAATTCGACAGAGCATTATATTGGTTGGAAGTTGGTGCAGAAACAACTGACACTGCACGTTCAATTCTACAAAAAGAAGGTGTTCTTTACATGAAACACTTAAAAGGTGGTGTAAAGAAAGGTGCTTTCGACGAAGCTGCATTGCAAGCTAAATTCCAAAAATTCCTTGACGAAAAACAAAAGAAAGAAGCTGCTTTCTTGTCAAAGAAGAATTCTGACGCTGCATCTGTAGCTAAGAAAAAATTGGAAGAAGAAATTGAAATCAACAAACAACGCGAAGCTAAGATTGCAGAAAAGAATGCTGCTCTTGCTGCCGCTGAAGCTGAAAAAGCTGCCGAAGCTGCTGCTTCTGAAGAAGCTCCTGCTGCTGAAGCTACTGAAACTCCAGCTGAATAAGATTTTCAACTCGAAACAGACAAGGGTGTTCAATTTTTGGACACCCTTTTTTATAATACAACTCAAATGAAATACAAAGAAATACCTGAGATAAACAATTGTTTGGAAATCGGCTATATTTCCCGACCTCACGGCAAAGACGGCGAAGTTCTTCTTTCAATAAAAAATGTTGACTACGAAGACATACAAGATTTGCCATACCTATTTCTTTGTAGACAAGAACGACTAGTTCCTTTTTTCATTGAAAAAGCTACTATAAAAAGTAATTCGTTTTTCGTAAAGTTCGAAGACATCAACACTTTAGAAAAAGCAGAGCAATACTGCGGAACAAAAGTGTACATAGAAAGTGACGAAGAACAAGACGACGATATTCAAGATAATGATTTAGTTGGATTTTCCGTCATAGACTTTGACACCCAAGCAACCATCGGAACTATTCAAGAAGTTATAGCCTATTCACTAAACGTTGTTTTTGATGTAAAAAAAGGTGATGGTTCTTCCGTTCTCATTCCGTTTGCCGAAGACTTACTCAAGGAAATCAACGAAGAATTGCGAACTATTACATTAGAAATTCCTGACGGAATATTAGAAGCATAAAAAAAGCAGTAAGCCTATAAGCCGGATTCTGTTCCCTTGCGGGATTCTATCATTTATCTAACGCAACCTACCCTCCAACTCGGACGAGCAGCCCTCAAACGTTGGTTTACATGGTCTTGCAACTTGCCGGTGGCACATCTGCACAAATCGCTTTGCACAATGGTGGTCTCTTACACCGCCTTCTCACCCTTACCGAATTGCTTCGGCGGTTATTTTCTTCTACCATACCATACGCTCACGCACATCTGTTCTTTCAACAGGCGCAATGCTCTATGTTGTCCGGACTTTCCTCCCTCTTTCGAGAGCGATAGAACGACCTACTGCATTGCAAAAATACATTGTTTTTATGAAATAAATGGATTTCTTGCTTTAAGAAGTTTAATTTTTCAAAACTACCAGCCTTGAGAACAATAAAAATGATGAACAAATTTTACAATTCTATATTGACAAAAAATTTTTCCTCAGTAAAATTAGTTCAAAGTTCAAACAAAAATCATTAAAATCATGGCAGAAACATTAATCAACACATTAGCTACTTTTACATTTCTTTCAAAAAATTTAGAGAAATCAGAGACTCAAGTACTTGCAAAAATCGACAAAAGATTCTCTTTCGTAAAAGAAGAAAGCTATGACGAAGAAAGGAGAATGGGTCGAAGAAAAGAATATATTTCCGAAATAAAACTCCAATTAATAGTTACAACTTTAGAAAAATTCGCGAACTACCTAAAACTAACAGAGACACAAACGGCGGTATTTATAGCTACATACACCGTACAATTAGAAGATGGATTCCGCTCTGGAATAGATGCAATATCAAGATTTTTTAATATGGACAGTATTGATGCGTTGCCAATAAAAAAAGAATATGAATATTTGAAAGAGAAAGGATACCTTAGAACCACTAGTGTAGCCAGAGGGAGAAGAAATACTCAAATACAAATTGACAGTGATTTGGAACAAGCAATAATCAACAACAAACCTTTTAAACTCTCTCCTATTACAGAAATAGACCGATACCAATTCTGTTTATTAGTGTCAAACGAGATAAACAAACGAAGCGAAGGAGACTGTTCTACTTCTGATTTATTCCATACTGTTTCTTTATTAGAGGAAAAGCACAAGAACTTAAAGTTTATAAAAACTATCACTCGCAAATTAAAAGATATTGAAGACAGAACTTTATTCTACGAAATTTGTGACGACTACGTATGCTATGGCGAAACTGGTATTGATTGTACTTTAAGCGACATTTACGAAAGCACCAGCAAAAAATTCAAAGTTGCCGCCATGATTATGAGTGACAATCATAAACTCATAAAAAACAAATGGATAGAACGAAAACCTGCGTCTTTCTTCTCGCGAGCATCTGTAGCATTAACTCAAGAAGGACAAGAATTGTTTTTAGAAAAAGACAATAAGGTTATTCAAAGCACAAAAAATAATGACAAACGATTAATTTCACCTGAAAATATTGACGAAAAACAACTTTTCTTCAGTGATGAACTACAGGAACAAATCAATTTTCTTGGAAAATCATTAGAAAACAATCGTTTTATTGAATTGCAGAAAAAATTAAAGGACAAATCTATGCCACAAGGCATTTGTGCAATTTTTTACGGAACTCCTGGTACAGGAAAAACAGAAACAGCAATGCAGTTGGCAAAAGCAACAGGAAGAAAAGTCATGCATGTCGATATTAGTGCAACAAAAACTTGTTGGTATGGCGAAAGCGAAAAACTTGTAAAGAAAATCTTTACAGACTACGCAACTATATGTAAAAACGAAAAACAAAAACCTATCCTACTCTTCAACGAAGCTGATGCTTTATTCGGAAAACGCCGCGAAGATATTCACGGTTCTGTTGATCAAACCGATAATGCAATACAAAATATATTGTTAGAAGAAATGGAAAAATTAAACGGAATCATGATTGCTACAACAAACCTTGCCGACAATCTTGACGATGCTTTTGAAAGACGATTTTTGTTTAAAATCAAATTTAACAAACCGACAACAGAAGCAAAAAGAAACATTTGGAAAAGCAAACTTCCAAATCTGTCCGACAACGCATGCGAAAAACTTGCGTCAAAATTCGACTTCTCTGGTGGTGAGATTGACAACATTGCAAGAAAATTCACTATGAAAGAAATTCTTGAAGATTGCGTTCCAACATACGAATCTATAGAAAACATTTGTCTGAACGAACGCCTAAACAAGAAAAGCCGCAAAGTTGTGGGATTTTAACAAAATACCACAAAAAGTCAAAAGAGGACACTGTTTTACACAACAGCGTCCTCTTTTCATTTCTATTATTCACTTCTCCACAAGCCATGTAGGTTGCAATACGCATACACGGCAATAGGTTCACTTTTACAACTTATCTTAATTTGTGGTTTTGATGTTGGAGAAAGATATTTAAACCGACCACCATTCTTAGTCTCGACATATATCCATTCAATATGATGTTCCGGAGTCATTGGATGTTCAAACGAACCAACATCAACAAGAATAGTATGTTCATCTATACGAGTAACAACAGGAACATGTTTTTCCTTGTACTCATCTTTAGTTTTAGGAACAAGTTCTTCCATTTCTCTTGCACAACAATGAGGTGTTACACCTGAGTCGGAAAGTTTTAAAATAACGTTGCCGCAAATTTTGCAGCGATAAAATTTTGTCTGCATTTTTTTTAGTTTTTAATTAATACTGAATTGTAACTGCAGTCTTACGTGTTATAACCACCACAAATGTATATACGGAATATCAAAATTATTCATTGAATCCATCCCCTCGCATATCTACAAAATCAATAGTCAAATATTTTATTATTCATAAAACAAATTATATTTTTCGCAAAAAAACAAAAAGATATGACTTTACAACAATTAGAATACATAGTTGCCCTTGATGAATACAGGCACTTTGTAAAAGCAGCAGAATTTTGTGGAATAACCCAATCCACATTAAGTACAATGGTTATAAAATTAGAAGACGAACTCGATCTTAAATTATTTGACCGAGATTCACATCCCATGAAACCGACCGTGGCAGGAGAAAAAATCATAAAACAAGCACGTGTTGTGTTATTTCATGCGAATCAGCTTAAAGAAATGTCACAAAATGAACACAAAGGCGTATCGGGAATCATCCGACTTGCAATTATACCAACCATTGCGCCATATATTATACCTAAGTTATTTAACTACATTGCAAATATTCCTAATGTGACACTACGAGCACAGGAACTACAATGCGAAAAAATATTGGAGCAACTCAAAAGTGCCGAAATTGACATGGCAATCATGCCAGAATTGCCGCCTGACGAAAAACTATTAGAGATTCCACTTTACAAAGAACGATTCTTTGCATACGTCTCTCCTAACGATCCATTATATAACGAGAAGGAAATAAACATCAACACTATGCCACGCGAACGATTATGGTCGCTGAAGAAAGAAATCTATCAACAATTTAATATGAACACGACCTGTAATTACGAATCTGAACGTAGTTCACTATACGAATCAGGAAATGTGCCGACATTACTTCACATAATCGAACAAAACGCCGGATTTACAATTATACCAGAACTACATCGTGATCTCATACGCGAATGCGATTTAAAGAAAATCCGTCCGCTTGCAGAACCTGCTCCAACAAGAACTGTATCGTTATTTATACGCACCGACTACGTACGCGAAAGCTTGCTCAATATAGTTGTTGACGGAATAAAACAAATTATTCCAGATGAAATTTTAGATGAACGATTAAAGAAATTTAAGGTTAAACTATAACAATACACTACTTTCTTGTAAAGTATTTTGCTTTATATGGCCGATCTGGACGTGGCATTTGAATTCGATAAGAAACATACAACAACAAACACGCACCAACCCAAGCCAGTACATCAACCAATATAACACCTTGATATCCCCAAAAACGTGGGAGTATGAACGATGCCAATACACGAATAAAAAGTTCCGCAACACCTGCCATCAACGGCATAAACGTTTTTCCTACACCTTGCAAAGCATTTCTATAAATGAACAACAAAAACAAGAATGGGAAGAACAAAGCCGAAACATATAAGTATTGAGTTGAAGCAGAATAAATCTCAGAAGTGTCTCCAACTATATCCGGATCAAGAAACATAGCCGTAAGCGGTGTTGCGAAAAAAGCGATAGTAATACTTACTACAAAACAAACCGCAATAGACATTAATAATGCCGAAGTAACTCCTACACGCATACGAACGAGATTACCAGCACCATAATTTTGTCCAACATAGTTTGCAATGGCAACACCTAAAGAAATCGGCACTAACATCCCTAAACTTTGGATTTTACTTGCAGTTGTAAATCCAGCAATATATGTAGTCGGAAATTTGTTTAATGCTGCATATAATACTATAACACCAAAAGCTGTTATACTAAACTGCAACGCCATAGGTATACCAACACGTAAATGTTCCCAAATGAAAATCCAACTTGTACGAAAATCCTCCCTACCTAAGCGTAAATCCTTGTATTTTGTAAAGACATAAATAAAACAGAAAATGGCAGAAATCAATTGTGCCAAAACTGTCGCCCATGCAGCACCTTGTACCCCCCATCCAAAAGACTTAACGAACAAGAAATCCAGTCCTATATTCACAACCGACGAAAAAATCAAGAAATACAAAGGTGTTTTGCTGTCACCCAATGCACGTAAAATACATGCTACCATGTTATATGCAATTTGGGAGGCAAGACCGATATACGTAATCATCAGATAATCATGAGAATACTCATAAATCTCTTCTGTAGCGCCAATGAATTTCAAAGATAGATTTATCGAAGCAATTGCAAAAGCAGTTAGAATTATCGACAAGCCTATACAGATCAAAAATCCGGTACCTAACGATTTCCTCATTGTATCATAATTCTTGGCACCAAAAAATTGGGCAGTCATAATACCAATACCGCTTGTTATACCAAGCACAAAACCAAAGACAAAGAATGTCAAACCATTGGTAATACCTACTCCAGCAAGTGCCTGATAGCTAACATATCTACCAACAATAATAGAATCAACAACACTATAAATCTGTTGGAAAATATTTCCTAAAATAATAGGAAACGCGAACAATAATATCACGTTCGCAGGGCGACCTTTCGTTAAATCTTGTATCATAGCGCGGCAAAAGTATATAAATTGATAAAACATTATTCACCCAAAATTTACAATCAATACATAAAATGAAAAAAAATTAAAAAACCTCACAATTATTGCCACATTATCAATAACTTTGGAAGATAAATTTTTGCAATATGAAAGAGACATTAAAAGGACAAAAATCCCATCTTACCCTATACATAATTTTATGGAGTTGCGTACTATTACCTATAGTATGTGTATTCATTTTGTTCTCTCTAATTTCTTCCGGAAAATTAGGTTTCATGCCTACATTTGAGGAGTTGGAGAATCCAAAAACTAAACTTGCCACCAACATCATCTCTGCCGATGGTGTAACTATGGGTACATATTTCAAAGAAAACCGTATTGAATGTAAATACGAAGACATTCCACAATACTTGGTTGATGCTTTGGTTTCGACAGAAGATGCCCGTTTCTACGAACACAGCGGTATAGACTACAGAGGTTTACTTCGTGTTGCTGTGAAAACTGTTTTGGGTGGCGACAAGAATTCTGGTGGTGGTAGTACCATTACCCAACAGCTTGCAAAAATGCTTTTCCCACGTGAAAAATTGGAAAGCAAATCTGATTTAATTTTCAGAAAATTACGCGAATGGGTTATCGCCGTCAAGCTAGAAAAATCATATACAAAAGAAGAGATTATCATGCTCTATCTCAACAAGTTTGACTTCCTTCACAACGCTAACGGTATAAAAATGGCTTCTCAAGTTTATTTCAGCAAAGAGCCAAAAGATTTAACTATAGAAGAAGCGGCAATGTTGGTCGGACAGCTTAAAAACCCTGCCCTATTCAATCCAGTTCGCCATATTGATACCGTTACCGTACGTAGAAATGTTGTTTTGAGCCAAATGGTCCACTACAATAAACTTACAAAGGAAGAATATGATTCTATCAAATTAATTCCTATCAACTTAAAATTCCACAGAATCGACCATACCAACGGAATTGCACCATATTTCAGAGAATGGCTCCGTACCACAATGACTGCGACAAAACCTGAGCGCAAAAACTATTGGAGCGAAGAAATGTATCAAAGAGATTCCTTACTTTGGGAAACAAGTGCATTATATGGTTGGTGCAACAAAAACGAAAAAGCTCCTGGAGTTTACTACAACCTATATAGCGATGGATTACGCATACACACTACCATAGATTCACGTATGCAGAAATATGGTGAAGATGCCATGAAAAAACACATGTCGGAAAATGTACAACCGGCATTCTTCAACGAAAATAAAAACAATCCTAAAAAACCTTTTACTTCAAGCTTGACAAACGACGAATACAATAGTCGTTTAAAAGCTGCAATAAAACAAAGTGAGCGTTACAATTCTATGGGTGGAAAGTCTATGGATTGGGATGATGTTATGGAAATATTTAACACTCCTATTCCTACTACAGTATTTTCATGGGACGGTCCTATTGATACAGTTCTTTCTCCACTTGACTCACTAAAATGGATGAAGAGTTTCCTACAATGCGGTATGCTTTCAATGGAAGCTGCAACTGGTTACGTAAAAGCATTTGTCGGCGGTATAGACTTTGAATTCTTCCAATACGACCACGTAATGCAACAAAAACGTCAGGTGGGATCTACATTTAAGCCATTCCTTTACACACTTGCCATGCAAGAAGGAATATCTCCGTGTAAGGAATTTGCAAATGTACCGACATCATTCTATGTAAACGACCAAATGTGGACACCAAGCAACTCCGACAAAGCAAGAAATGGAGAAATGGTTTCGTTAGCATGGGGATTGGCAACATCGAACAACTGGATTTCCGCAAAATTAATGCAATTATTAAATCCTGGTCCTGTTGTTGATTTAGCTCATAAAATGGGATTATACAGCCATATCGATCCCGTACCATCTATCTGTCTTGGTGTAGCAGACCTTACTCTACACGAAATGGTTGGTGCATATAGTACATTCCCTAATAAAGGTATGCATGTAGAGCCATTATTTGTAACTAAAATTGAAGACAAATACGGAAATATCTTAGCAAGCTTCACAAGTCAAAAAGAAGAAGCTGTTAGCGAAGCCGTTGCATATCAAATGGTTGAATTGCTACAAAACGTGGTAAACATGGTTGACCGTGACGCAAAAGCATACGGTACCGCTATTTCACTTCGTACACGATACGACATCCGAGTTCCTATGGGTGGAAAAACTGGTACAACCAACGATCACGCCGACGGATGGTTTATGGGATTCACTCCTGAATTGGTTACCGGCGTATGGGTTGGCGGTGACGAAAGAAACATCCGTTTCCGTAGTTTTGCCCACGGACAAGGAGCAAGAATGGCAATGCCTGTTTTCGCATACTACATGAAAGACTGTATTGCACATAAGAATGAATTAGGATATACATTCGGAAACTTTGAACAACCCGAAAATTGGGAAGGTTCATGCTACGGAAGTAATCCTGCTCCAAAACGTGGAACCTCACAGACAAACAACGACGATTATGATGAATTTCTATAATGGGAAAACATACATCGTTTCAATTTAAACAGTTCACAATAGAGCAAGAACACGCGGCATTAAAATTAGGAACTGATGCGGTGTTATTAGGAGCTATAACGTCATTTGAAAATCCTACAAATATTCTTGACATAGGAACTGGTACTGGTATTCTCGCCTTAATGATGGCGCAAAAATACAATTGTCACATTACGGCTATCGACATAGACGAAGGAGCAGTCACTGATGCAACCTACAATTGTAACAATAGTGCTTGGAAAGACCGTATTTCCGTTCAACTTTGTTCGCTACAAGAATTTGCAAAAGAGCAAAATCATACTTTCGACGGAATAATATGCAATCCTCCATTCTTTACAAATTGCTTAAAAAATAGCAACGAAAGTAAGACCAACGCAAGGCATACCACCCAACTCTCGTCACAGGATTTATTTTTGAATGCAAAAAAAATCTTGTCACCAACTGGAGCAATTTCAATAATTATTCCTCAAAGCGAGAGACTTACATTTGCCGCGTATGCACAAGAAGTAGGCTTATACCTCACATACGAATGTTCTATCTACCCGTTTTCGGACAGCAAAGAACCGAACAGATGTGTTCTCACCTACTCTCAGATATGGAATAATTATAAGAAAGAACATATTCACATACGAGAAGACAAAACGACATATACCCACGAATACAAAGAATTAACAACGGACTTTTATAAACAAATATAATATGGCACTAATTAAATCTGTACGAGGCTACACACCAAAAATTGGAGAAAATTGTTTTCTTGCAGAAAACGCAACCATCATTGGCGACGTTGAAATGGGAAAAGATTGCAGCATTTGGTTCAACACCGTACTTCGTGGCGACGTAAATTCTATCAAAATCGGAAATCTTGTAAATATACAAGACGGATCCGTTCTTCATACCCTATATGAGAAATCCACTATAGAAATTGGAGACAACGTATCGATCGGACATAATGTAACCATACATGGCGCAAAAATCTGCAGCAACGTACTAATAGGAATGGGCTCCGTAATACTCGACAATGCCGTTATTGGCGAGAATTCTATAATCGCAGCAGGTGCTGTCGTTACAAAAGGAACCATTGTAGAACCAAACAGTTTATATGCCGGTGTTCCAGCAAAAAAAATCAAGGACGTTTCACCAGAACAAACAAAAGAACTTATTCAAGGAATCTCCACCAACTATAAAATGTATGCCAGTTGGTACAGCGAATAATAATTAACAACATTTGTTAATAAAAACAAGCTACACAACTGAAACCTTTTTCGTTTTTACAAGTCTTATCTACAAGTTAAGACAAAAATGAAGAAACATACATTAGCAATGATACTATTCGCAACTGCAGCGCTATTTACCAGTTGCGGACCTTCGGAACAAGATGTTCAAGATGCCTACAATAAAGGAAAAGAGGCAGGTTACAACAAAGGATACCTTGAAGGTTTCGATAAAGGGAAAGAAGAAGGATATCAAGAAGGATACAATTCCGGAATGCTTCATGCAAATTTATAGAATAATAGTCCATTCCTTTATTTATGGAATTGGCTATTATTTTTAGATAATTACATGAACGGAATGACAAAAAGAAAAATGGACCTGAAATATCTCAAAGTCCATTTCGGAAAAAAGCAGCTTTCTCTTGTAATAAGTGCAAAAGGTTTTTACTCTAATTTAAATATTCCACCTTCATAACATCATTCGGAGTTTTTTCTACAACAACACCATTCTGCAATTCTATGGTTACCCTTTCTGCAGAAACTGTCTTCACCGTTGCATAATACCACCATTGTCCTCTTAATTTATATACAACCCTATCTCCTACTTTCACTTCCGGCTTTGCAACAACAGGTGCCGACGTTGGTTTGGTTTCTATAGCTGGAGCTGAATCGGCTTCTTCGTCAACAGTGGTATCTTTTTTAGGTTTAACAACTGTTTTTTCCACTTTCTTTTGTTCTTTAACCGTAGCAACAGGTTCTTCCAAAGCATAATCAGAAGCACCTTGTAATGCATTTACAATAACTGTACGACTACCTAAAATTCCACATGTAACAGTTGGAATTACAAAGTCAATCAATTTAAATTTCGAAATCACTTCGCAAGGCTCATTCGGTGTTTTAGCATGGCTATGACCTAACGGAAGCACATTAAACAGATACAATTGCTTTTTCTGATCGTATTTATACGATTTCAGACCTTGTTTCTCCAATTGTTCATAATTACCAACGGTTGTCCATGTAGTATAACACGATGTCATTACCAATAAGGACAGCATAAAAATCAATACTTTTTTCATACACGAATTATTTAAGATTATTACATTCAATACGAGAAAGTCTATTCAATTCTCGGTGCAATTATCTATTGTAACACAAGTGAAAAAAAGTGATTTTCGAAAAAAGCAAAGTTCTGTCCTTCCCATCAACAAAGACTTAGGGTGAAATTCACATAAAAAAAGTGTGGAAATTTGTGATAAAGCAGCAAAATCTTCCTAAAATATCTGCAACATTACAATTTGTAATAATTCTTCTTGATTGCCTTTAAATCTTTCTCGCCATTGGTTGTATTAAAAGCTGTTTTCTCTCCCCACGATTCTCCAAGTACCTCTGTTAGTTCACGGATAAGACAATATAGTTTCTTTTTCTGCTTACTGATATTCAAAGAAGAAAGATTACAATTACATACCATCGTAACATACTGATAACCAGTTATTCCATTAGAACCAAGTTCCCAATATTTCTTGTATAATTCAATGATTGTATTTTCCTGCTCTTGATTCAAAATTACAGGGACAAAATCATCCAGACATTCATAAATTTTCCCATTCCATCGTCCTTTCTTTTTACGACGAAGACGAATCAGTTCATTACAAACAACAGCATACAATAAATATTCACGTTTTAAAGATTTTTCCTCTGTATATAACGTATAAGGCGAATACATAAGAATGCCATCCTTCTCTACCTCTACCACGAAATTTTTCTCTATCATTTCATTGGTAAGCAACACATAATCCTGATAGAAAAATACCGCTTTTGACTTAATCCAGTTATTTGAAAAAATCAGGAGTTTGTTATTATAAATCTTACAGATATTTAAATCCAAGAAATCTTTATTGAAACGCGACAGCAAACCATCCAACAAAGCGATTTTAGTATCGATTGAAGTTAGTTTTAGTACATTCTCGATTGTACTAGAAATTTCATGTAAGTCTACCTGCGACAAGTCTTGTTTCATAAGAACTAAAATTACAATATAAAACCCTATATTTTAATGAGAAATTTAGCAAAAACTCACTAACTAAAATGTTGTTTCAACAGCATAAAGAGGAATGTTTTGCATATTCTCTTGTTTGCGATATCCTGCAGTAGAAAAGCGTATTCCGTGTATGCCATCATTTTTTGACAAAAAGAAAGATAACGATTTGCTTTGTAGATTGTCAGAAGATTTTACTTCTATTGGTATTGGTTGTCCGTTTTTTTGAATAATAAAATCTAATTCAGATGTTGCATTTTCTGCTGACCAATAATAAGGCGTATTATTTAATTGGACTAATTGTTGTAATACATATTGTTCTGCAAAAGCTCCTTTAAATTCTACAAATGGATTGTTTCCAATTAGCATCATTCCCGGGTCTGCATCGGAAAGACAACCTAATAAACCACAGTCCAAGAAATATAGTTTGAAAGCCGATAAGTCTTCGTAAAATTTCAGAGGAGTTTTTACAACAGAAACTCTTGGCACTTTGTGTACTAATCCAGCATTTATCAGCCATTGTATTGCTAATTCATATTGAGTTGCACGTGCTCCTTTTCTTAATACTCCATATATAAACTTCTTATTTTCTTTTGCTAACTGAGATGGAATAGAATTCAAAACCTGTAAAATTCTGGTTGCATGCTCTGGAACAGAGTGTTTTGATATATCTTTTTGATAGGTATTTAATATTTCCGATTGTAATTGACGAATGTGAGCAATATTCTTTTCTTTTATATAAGATTTCACAATCTCTGGCATACCACCCACAAAATAGTATTGACGTAACAAATCGATTAATTTTGTATGCATTACAGACATTAAACTATAATCTCGAGAACGCAAGATCTCTATAAGTTGAGATTCTCCCACTGCATTGGCAAATTCCATAAAAGACATTGGATACATTCGTATAATATTTACTTTACCTACAGGGTATGATTCTCCTTTATGCAGTGTAATACCTAAGAGAGAGCCTGCAACAACTATGTGTAACCAAGGGGTTTTCTCACAAAAATATTTCAATAAATGAAGGCCTCGAGGAACCTCTTGTATCTCATCAAGAATTACAAGTGTATTTTCTCCATCAATAGTAACATTACTAATTGCTTGAAGACCAAGAAGAATTCTATCAGTGTCGTAATCATCGGCTAACAAGGTTTGCATACGAGGCTCGTCGTCGCAGTTTATATAGAGAGTATTCTTGTAGCATAATCTACCGAACTCCTTCATAATCCACGTTTTTCCAACTTGCCTTGCACCTTCTAAAATTAGAGGTTTTCTTTCTGAAGAGGATTTCCATTCCTTAAGTTGTTGCAAAACATTTCTTTCCATTTGATGACATATTTTCAATCACAAAGATACACTTTTCCAAACGAGTTTTTTTCATATATTTACATTTTTCTGAACGACTTTTTAATATTATATGACATATTTCTGAAGGAGTTTATAATAATTTGAAGTTTTATTTTGTACAAGAACTATTTATTCACGCTCCACATTTATTGAAATTTATGAAATCCAATAAAAAAGGTCGTAACTCATTGAGCTACGACCTTTTACTATGATAAGTTATTTAACTTTGCGTCAAATTACTTAACCTCCTCAAAATCAACATCTGTCACTTCGTCATCACCTTTTGAAGAACCACCTTGTTGGCCTGCATTAGGATTTCCTTGAGGACCTTGTTGTGCTTGTGCATTGTACATATCTTGAGAAGCTGCTTGGAATACAGTATTCAATTCGTTCATAGCAGCATCGCAACCTGCAACGTCTTGTTTGCTATGTGCTTCTTTCAATTTTGCTAACGCACCTTCGATTTGAGATTTTTTATCTGCTGGCAATTTGTCACCAAGCTCTTTCAATTGCTTTTCTGTTTGGAAAATCATAGAATCTGCTTGATTCAACTTGTCTATTCTTTCTTTTTCTGCCTTATCTGCAGCTTCGTTAGCTTTAGCTTCTTCACGCATTCTCTTGATTTCATCATCGCTCAAACCTGATGAAGCTTCAATACGAATACTTTGTTCTTTTCCTGTACCCTTATCTTTTGCTGATACATTCAAAATACCATTAGCATCGATATCGAATGTTACTTCGATTTGTGGAACACCACGTTGTGCTGCTGGAATACCATCCAAGTGGAATTTACCAATTGTCTTGTTATCCTTAGCCATAGAACGTTCACCTTGTAATACGTGGATTTCAACTGAAGGTTGGTTATCAACTGCTGTAGTGAATGTTTCAGACTTCTTAGTTGGAATAGTTGTATTCGCTTCAATCAACTTAGTCATTACACCACCCATAGTTTCGATACCCAATGAAAGTGGAGTTACATCCAACAACAACACATCTTTTACTTCACCTGTCAACACACCACCTTGGATAGCCGCACCAATTGCAACAACTTCGTCTGGGTTAACACCTTTTGAAGGAGCTTTACCAAAGAATTTCTCTACTGCTGCTTGGATTGCAGGAATACGAGTAGAACCACCTACCAAGATAACTTCATCGATGTCGCTTGTAGAAAGACCTGCGTTTTTCAATGCAGATTGACAAGGAGCAATAGTTCTTTGAATCAAATCGTCAACTAATTGTTCGAATTTAGCACGAGTCAATGTACGTACCAAGTGTTTTGGAACACCGTCAACAGGCATGATGTATGGCAAGTTGATTTCTGAAGAAGTTGTGTTAGACAATTCAATTTTTGCCTTTTCTGCAGCTTCTTTCAAACGTTGCAATGCCATTGAATCCTTACTTAAATCAACGCCACCGTTTTCGTTCTTGAATTCTTGTACCAACCATTCGATAATTCTTTGATCGAAATCATCACCACCAAGGTGAGTATCACCATCAGTAGCTTTTACTTCGAACACACCATCACCTAATTCCAAGATAGAAACATCGTGTGTACCACCACCACAGTCAAACACAACAATCTTCATATCTTTATTTGTCTTGTCCAAACCATATGCAAGAGCTGCAGCTGTAGGTTCGTTTACAATACGTTTAACTGTAAGACCTGCGATTTCACCAGCTTCTTTTGTTGCTTGACGTTGTGCATCGTTAAAGTAAGCAGGAACTGTGATTACAGCTTCTGTTACATCTTGTCCAAGGTATTCTTCAGCAGTTTTCTTCATTTTTTGAAGAACCATTGCAGAAATTTCTTGTGGAGTGTACAAACGACCATCGATGTCAACACGTGGAGTGTTGTTATCGCCTTTTACAACTTTGTAAGGCACACGACCAATTTCGCTTGACAAACGATCGTATGTTTCACCCATGAAACGTTTGATTGAATAAACAGTTTTTGTAGGGTTAGTAATTGCCTGACGTTTTGCAGGATCACCAACTTTTCTTTCACCATTTTCAATGAAACCAATTACAGAAGGTGTTGTACGTTTACCTTCACTATTAGAGATAACTACTGGTTCGTTACCTTCCATTACTGCCACACAAGAGTTTGTGGTACCTAAGTCGATTCCTATTATTTTTCCCATTGTAGTAAATTTTTAGTTTCTAAATTTTTCCTTCATAATGTCAATGATTATGCCACGCATAAAATCAAGTTTTTTTGCGAAATATTGGCAGTCAACATGTAACATTCGATAATTTCTGTCAGTAAAAACTGACAATTAGGCACAAAACGAATAAACTAATTCCTCTTTATTCGAATTAACGGTTCGTCTTTTATTTGCAAAACGGTACCACACAAACTATAGGTAAACAATGCGATACAAAAACCGATAATTGCTCCGCAATAAATATCAACAAAGAAATGCTGCAATAAATACAGACGAGAAAAAGCACAACCTATGGCAATTATGAAATAAAGCACGGAACACCATTGACTTTTGGTTATTAAGGCACAAATTCCCATTATTGCGAACGCAAAGGTTGTATGTCCCGACGGAAACGAGTAGTTTTCCTTATACACATTTCTATCTTCCAATAAATGATGAAAAGTTTCTATCGGCAACAATTTCGTTGGTCTTGGCACATTGCCGACTACAAAATCCTTGAGAACATATATCAATATTCCAGCAAGAATTGCCGACAAAGCAAAACATGCCATCTTCCGCTTTGAAATAAAAGCAAAAGCAATCACAACAAAAATCATTGCCCAGCCTTCAAATATTTGAGAATAAAGAATAAAGAACGGATCAAGAGTATAATTAGCTATATGCGTGTTTATATATACATTAATATGGTACTTTGAATACAAAAGCAAAGGATAAATTCCAACCAATACAAACGCATAAAACAAATATGCAAAATAACTTTTTGTCAGAAACTCCTTTATGGTATGTTGCTGTATTCGAGTCACTAATATTCTTTTATGATATTATATAGCGTATCGCGTTCTACCGGTATTTTGTTGTTTTCCTTCAACAAGATTATCATTTCTTCTTGCGTAAGTATCGGTTTGGTTTCTACCGAACCCGCCATAGAATAGATTTTTGTCGAGTCGTTAATTGTTCCATCAAAATCATCAACACCGTAATCCAATGTGATTTGAGAGAATTCTTTTCCCAACATCGGCCAGTAAACTTTTAAATGTGGAATATTGTCAAGAAACAATCTTGTAATAGCAAAATTACGTAAATCTTCCGTCCACGGAAGCTCACGCTCTATGCCCAAAACATTGTTTTCTTTCTTGTATTTTAAAGGAATAAATGCATTAAAGCCATTTGTCTCGTCTTGCAATGTACGAAGTCGATTTAAATGGTCAACTCGGTTTGCAAATGTTTCTCTATGACCATACAATATCGTTGCATTTGTCTCTATACCAAGTTGATGCGCTTGTTTATGAATGGCAAGCCAATCTGCGCTCAAAGTTTTTGACGGACAAATTTCGGCACGTAGTTTTTCATCAAAAATTTCTGCTCCACCACCTGGCATCGCATCCAAACCGCTTTGTTTTAGTTTTTGCAAAACTTCGTTAGTCGAAAGATTATTCAACTTGGCCATATACTCGATTTCCACAGCGGTAAACGCTTTTATGTACACATGAGGAAGTATTTCCTTCACAGTACGTAGTAAATCGCAATAATAGTCGATTTTACGGGCAGGATGACAACCTCCCACTATATGAACCTCAGTAAGAGCTTCTTGTGGAATAGTTTGTAGTTGCTTGGCAATTTCTTCTATAGAATATTCCCAACTTCCTTCTGATTTTTCTTCTCGGTAATACGAGCAAAATTTACATTTATGAACACATACGTTAGATGGTTCTACATGTATATTTTTATTGAAAAAAACCTTATCGCCGAATTTCTTTGTCTTTACAAAGTTAGCCAACATACCAACAAAATTAAGATTGGCATGTTCATACAAATAAAGAGCGTCGTCGCAAGTAAGACGCTCATTATTCAATACTTTTTCTGCAATTATTTGTAATTCAGAAGAAATCGTTGTTTTTCCTACAATATCTCGTATTTCCAGTCCAGTCATAATTCCTAAAACGAGTATTTAACCATTGCTTGCAAACGATGATTAGTAATCCAGTGTAAATTAGTATCTGTCATACCATTGTCTGCACTTACATAATTAACACCTCCCACTTTATGGAATTCACCATACTCAACAGATGTAATTTGCCATTCGAACGATACAGCCAATTTACCCCAGTTGCGAACTACCGATGGAGCCAATCGCCACATGCTGTTTACGTTTGCGTAAGTATTTTTTGATAAGTAATTATTTGCAACACTGGCATATTCCTTTCCGTCAGTATCAACTAAATCAACATACAAACCATCTTTTGTACCAAGATTCTTTGCATAACCGGCAAACAACATCCATTGCCAAGTTTTTCCATAGCACAAACTCAACCATGAAGAAGAGTAACGTGTTGGTGTGTATTCCCAATGACCGTCTTCATCTAAAGCATCGTGTTTTTCTGTCACGCCATAGCCACCATTAAGATTCATGTGTTCGCCAGCTTCTGCATAAATACTCTTAACCTTCAACGAAAATTTATCTTTGATATATTGAGCATACACAAAAGGAGAAACTGTTGTTAATCTATCCGACACCAATGCTGTGTAAGTAACTGGTACCGACTCGATAGTTTTAGTAGCATTACCTTTATAACGAGGTTTTAAACTTAAAATGTCAACTCCGACACGACCAAGAAATCCTTCATCATCTTTAAAAGTAATTCCCAAATATGCTTCTGGAGTTTTACCATATTTGATATAGTTTGCCGAACTTCCTTCCGGACCACCTGAAGTATATTGCATTTGCCAAATAGCCGACGCTGTTAACATTAGGTTCTTTGTTGCATTGTAATCGAATGTGATTTGTGGAGTTCTACTAAATGGGCCAAATGGCACACCAATTTCCAATGCAGTTGTATGTGGCATATCAGCTGCCATTGGATGCCATGCTTGACCAATCTTTAACGTATGTTTTGTGCTACGAGCACTATCCGACCAAGTAATAGTTGAATACGCCTGACGCAAGCGGAATGACGCTACACCAGTAACTCCAGTCAATCCATTATAGAAATCGGCTTCGATTTTTCCACCCATAGCCATTTTTCCATACGAATACCCTTTAATATCCAAACCAAGACGAGAAGTAATGGCTGTCCATTTCATTGTAGAATGGTCATTGATGTCGGTTCCATCAGGTTGAATTGATTCATCAAGAGGAAGATAATAGTACAATTCATCTGTTCCCGACTTACTTTCACGTGAATCGAACGTGAAATAATTACGAACAAAACCATACCATTTTAATTGTGCTTCGGCAGGTTTCTTTTCTTCTTGAGATTGTGCAATAACTGCACTGGATACCAATACTGATGAAATTGCAAGTGATACAAATTTTTTCATAACCATATAAAAAAGAAAAGGGGGACTTTATGCCCCCCTTCTATAAAAGATTCAATTATAATGTAGCTGCAGCAGTTTCTACAACTTTTTCAGCAACTTCGAATGGGAATAACTTTGTCAACCAGAAATAACCTAAGATAAAGCCAACCACACCAACAATAAGACCTATTTTTGTCATTTCTTTTGTTTCAACCAAACCTGTTGAAGATGCAATTGCATTTGGAGGTGTTGAAATTGGGAATAACATCGCAATAGAAGCACATACGGCAATGAATGAAATCATAGCTTGTGTACCGCCTACGCTCATGAATGTTTCGTAACTAGCAGCAGAAGGATCACCCATTGCTTCTGCAATTACGATAAGAATAGGAATCAACAATGCAGCTGTTGCCGAGTTACTGATAAAGTTAGACAAGAAGTAGCAAACAACACCGGCAATCATTATCACTGCAATTACACCCATTTCTCCAAATGGAATTGCATTGATAAGAACTTTTGCCAAACCTGTTCCTTGTAAGTCTGTTCCTAAAGCGAAACCACCAGCTACAAGCCATAGCACTGTCCAGTTTATTTCCTTAATATCATCTTTTGTAAAGATTCCACAGCAAGTAAGTACAGCCAAAGGAATAAGAGCAACAACGTTAGAGTTAATTTTTGTCCATTGTTCTGTAGCCCACAACAAGATTGTACCAATAAATGTTACCCAAACAACGTATGTCTTCCAATCTGTTTTTCTGTCGCTCTCTTTAATATCAAGCACAACTTCTTTCGACTTGAATGGGAATAAGATTTGCAACACTACCCATGCAAACAAAATCATAATGATTACGAATGGAATCATACGGATAGCCCATGCACCGAATGTTACGTCACAACCTGCTTCTGTTAAGAACTTCACAGCTGTTGCGTTTGGAGGTGTTCCGATTGGAGTACCGATACCGCCCAAGTTTGCTGCAACAGGAATTGCCAACGATAGTCCGATTTTTCCTTTATCATCACTAGGCAAAACAGCCAACACTGGAGCTAAGAAAGCAAGCATCATAGCAGCAGTTGCCGTGTTACTCATAAACATTGAGAATATTGCGATTACAATCAAGAAACCTAACAAAACCATTTTAGGTTTTTTACCGAAAGGTTTCAATAATAATCGTGCCAATGTAACGTCCAAACCATATTTTGAAGCCATGATAGCCAACACGAAACCACCCAAGAACAACATTACAACCGGGTCAGCAAACGAAGACATAATTTTGGTATAAACAACTAGTTCTCCCGCATCTGGCGTACAAAATATACCGATACCTTTATTTGAGACTGTCAATAAAGACAATACGATTACAAGTAAAGATGTTGTCCAGTTTGGAATTGGTTCAAAGATCCACAATAACGCTGCCATTACAAATAATGCGATTACGCGTTGTTGAACTGGAGTTAGGGCATCAATTCCGAAGAATGAAGTTGGAACAGCCCAGATAAAGATTGTGACTGCTAATGTAACGCACAATCCGATGATTTTTTTTAAATCCATAGATTAATAAATTCGTTATTTTCTTTCAATAAAAAACTTTTGTTAAAGCACGCAAATGTATAAAAATGTATTAAGCGAATGTAGTATCATCTTCTTTTTTTTACGAGTAACTCGTATTTTTTTTCAACACTACTCTGTTATTATCTTATACATTGGATTTTCATTAGGATGTAATTCCAATATATGGCGTTCACAAGCCAATCTTTCCGTAGGATCATGCGTAACATGCAACATGGTTGTGGTTCCTTGTTCCGCAATTAAATCCAATAAATTCAAGATTTTTGTTCGATATTCTTCGTCCAATCCATGACAAGGTTCATCCAATATTAACACTGGCGGAGACTTAACAACAGAACGAAGAATCAACATTGCTCGTTGTTCTCCGTAGCTTAAATCACGGAACAATTCTCGTTCACGGCCGGCAAAACCACCCAAAGCAAGCCACTTGTCGGCAATTGCCGTTTCTACTCCTGTTGGTGCTCCATACAAACCTATGGAATCGCGGAAACCTGAAATTATAAGATTACGCAAATTCGTACCTCCTACCATTCGATATTCCACATGTAAACGATACGAAACTACGCCAAGTTTTTTCTTGATGTCCCAGATAGATTCTCCCGTACCACGTTTTTTTCCAAACAAACGAACATCATTACAATAAACTTGCATATTGTCGCCTGTAATTAGTTCCAAAAATGTTGTTTTTCCTGAACCGTTTGGTCCACGTACAAGCCAATGCTCCCCTTTCTTCAACTTCCAATTTAAATCAACAAGAACTTGATGATCGCCCCAACCTACATTCACATGGTTCATTTCAACCAAGACCTCATCGTCGTTATCTGCTTGATCTTTTTTTAATGGAGATGTATTCGAGATTGTCTCTGTTAAATTTTTCGACAATGTTTGTTTATCTTCCTGATTTGAAACCACTTCCGATTTCTTTTGAAGATATTCCTGTTTTTCTCCACAAAACGAAATAGACTTACCCGAAAATTCCAAGACATGTGTAATGGAATCTGGAATTTCGTGCCAACGCTCCATACATAAAATAATATGTGGATAGTCGTTTTCGGTATCAGTCTGTTGTTTTTGTACTATTTCGGCAAAGAAATCGAACAAGATTTTTCTGCTTGCGGCATCAAGTCCGGCAAACGGGTCGCTCAGTACAAGCAATTTCTTTTTTGACACAAGCGCACGCGCCAACAACGAACGACGGATTTCTCCTGTAGACATATATTTCAAGCCTCTATCAAGTATTGCTTGTATGCCACATAATTGTATTGCGCTATGGCTATCTAGCTCTTTTGCCCAATCTGGCAAAGTATCGGTTTTACGTAATGGTCCCAAAACTCCTTCTGCAATAAAACGACGACCTGTGCGACCAATATCCACACCACCGTCCATATAGTCACTTTCGTCATTTTGTCTTTCTTCTTCTATGATTTTTGCAGCACGTTCCAACGAAACTATCTCCACTGAATTTTCAAATGAAGAAAAATATACACTATCACTTTCCGAAGATGAATTTTGGACGAAGCTCATTCTTCCTGCCAGAGCATTTACAAAATCAGCCTTTCCGCCCCCGTTAGGTCCTATTACCAACCAAGATTCATTATTTTTCATTGCCCACGAAAGAGATGGAAGCACCGTCTTTTCGTTATTTTCTATACGGCAATTGGTAATCTGTATCAGTGTCTGTTCCATTGTTTTAAGCTATTTCTCCACGTAATGTTGCCGAAGAAGATGAAAGTATTTTCACTTTAACGAAATCACCTGGTTTTACATTATTTGCAGGGAAAACAACTGTTTTATTCTGCGATGACCTACCCTTCCACTCTCCTTCGTCTTTCTTCGAAACACCTTCAACAAGAACTTCAAACACTTTACCTTCGTCTTCCGCATTTTTCATGCGAGACAATTCGTTTTGAACAGCAATAATATCGTTCAAGCGTTTTGTCTTCACATCATCAGGAACATTGTCGGGCATACGTTTCGAAGCAACAGTTCCTTCGCGTTCCGAATATTTGAACATAAAGGCTGTATCGTAGCCGACTTCTTTCATCAACGAAAGCGTTTCTTCTTGTTCTGCCTCAGTTTCATCCGAGAAACCGCACATAATATCGGTAGTGATAGATGCCTCTGGCAAAATTCTACGAATTGCCGCCACTCTGTCCAAATACCATTCACGCGTATAACGACGGTTCATTCTTTGCAAAACCGTTGTACTTCCACTTTGCACTGGCAAATGTATCCATTTAGCCAAGTTGTCGTATTTGGCCATAACATATAACAAATCATCCGACAAATCTTTTGGGTGAGAAGTTGTAAATCGAATACGCATATTTGGAACTGCCAAAGCAACTTGTTCAAGTAACTGTGGAAATGTTACCGATTGACCTTCATTTTCGTATGAATATGAATTCACATTTTGTCCAAGAAGAGTTACTTCCTTATAGCCTTTTGTAGCCAATTGCTTTACCTCATCGATAATCGATTGTGCATCGCGGCTACGTTCACGGCCACGAGTATATGGTACGATACAATATGAACAAAAATTATTGCAACCACGCATAATCGAAACGAATGCAGAAATTCCATTATCATCGTAGCGATACGGGAAAATTTCCGAATAGGTCTCGGTTAACGACAATTCTACATCCAACGCATTTTTCTTCTCGTATGCCTGCTCCAACAACGAAGGCAACGAACGATATGAATCCGGTCCAGCGGCAATATCGACAAGACCTTTCTTCTCGAACAATTTATCTTTCAATCGTTCTGCCATGCAACCAATCAGACCGACAATTAGGTCTTCTTTACCGGCACGAAGTTTTTTCAACTCATTTAAGCGTTGGAAAATCTTATTTTCGGCATGTTCACGAATAGAACATGTATTTAACAAAATAACATCAGCCTCGTTTATATCTTTGGTATATTCAAGACCTTCCTTTTTTAAAATAGATGCTACCACCTCGCTATCGGCGACATTCATTTGGCATCCGTATGTTTCTATATGTAATTTTTTCATATCCTTATTTTGCATGGCAAAGATAGAGATTTACGCAGGAAATTGAACGAAGGAAGGGGAATATATTTTTTATAAAAAGAACAACTTTCAGAAAAAAACAGATTCTAATATTTAAATTTTCTTATGATAAAAAATCACTAATCTCTATACCCCAGCAATTCTTTTCCTGTAATGAAAATTGGAGCACCTTTTTCTTTAGATGACCTTTGAGTTTGCTCTTTTTTTAAAATTGATGCAATATCAAGAAAACCTAATGTTACCTCTTCATCAAATACATAACAGAAATATCTTTCGGCATTAGGTTCACTTGGATATAGTGATTTTTTTAGTCGGTCTGCGGTCATCGTTGCATGATGATGAACATGGAACACCTTATAATTATTCTCTGATTCTTTGCCATCTTCATAGAGCACAACAAAACTTACAACCATCTTATCCAATTGCGCTTTCACCAGACCACCTGACACATCTTTGCCCAAACGGACATTGTAGATAAGTGTACCTCTGTCGTTTTTTCCTAAAATCCAATCAAGATGCGCTTGGTTCTTATAGCATCCTATCAGAATTGACTTATCAAGATACTTTTCGAGATAGTGCATGGTCAAGTAGTTCGTAGTTACAGCAGACTTTGATGCTACGTCAACAGGAACAGCCATTACATCTTTTAGTATCGTACTTGGATTATCTCCTATATTGCAAGGTTTTACATAAAACGAATCCCCCAACTGCGCTATCAATGCTTCGTTTTCGTCCTTGAACTTCTCATCGTTGCTAAGTGCCAAGGAATAATAGCGGGTCACCCCTTCGTTATCATACGGTGTGAACACTTTGCCAAGCAGCTGCTGGAAATGGTCTTCTATGTAAGCGGAGGCGTTGACATCAGGATGTGGAGCCATCACATGGAAAGAAAAATTCTTTTCCAACATATTCTGTATGTCCGTTCTAAACATCTCCCTGATTTTCTTACGCCACGCTGTTTTCTCTCCACTATCGTTGCGACCATACAAGGCAACAACGAAAAGGAAATTCACATCATAATGGGCGACGAGGAATGTATCCCGATCAAAAAGGCGATTCTCAAACTGACGAGAAGAGAATACATCTTTTTCATTATCAGTCTTTTGGATACTATCGTTTTTGTCGAGTGTCTTTTGTTCGGCGGAGATGAAGAAGTTGGGAATAATGTTATAACCTTCCGTCTCATCATCACGCAATTTCAGATGTCCTTTTTGATTTTCTTCTTTACCATCATTGAAGAGGTCTAGATTCCATTGAATCACATTCCTAGCGTAGGTAAACTGCTTGTAAACAGACTCTTTGCCTATCCCATGCCCTCGTTTATAGTATTTAGAATCTCCGATATAATATATTGGTTTTTCATCCTCATTATTCGTCAGATTCTTGTATTGATACATGTGGTCCACACGTTTACCATCACCCTGATTGATTAATTCATTTGGAATAGACTTTCGGTCTCCAATGAGTTCATCGATAATGGCTTCAAAGACAATATTGAAATTTTGGGCTAAAAGGTACTCCTTGTCATTGGTCTCCACATTTATCCTTTTGCTTTGGTCGAAAAATGCATAGCAAAGTTCCCATAGATAAAGCGCCTTGTCGGAGAAATACTTGTACTTAATCTGCATCATGCGGATTTTTCCCATACCTTCCATGTAGTTCTTGAACATCTCACCCGTTATGAGTTGGAAGTTCACATTTATCTGTACGGGGAATCCGTATGTCTCCCGCATATAGTTCAAAATGGAGAAGAAGATGATTAAAAGTTCTTCGTCAAAATTGATTTTACGCTTTTTGTTTACAGGATTAAGATAGATTGGCGTGTTCTGCTGAACCACTGCATTTGAATGCGAGATGGTGCGAGTCCAATTGATTTTATTGTAACCTGAATGTATGTTTCTT
>JAKSTZ010000023.1 GCA_024402335.1 Bacteroidales bacterium | reverse complement strand
AGTTTGCCGTCCATTTTGCGAAGAAGGCTTGGTCGCCTGTCGTCTCTTCGTCTATTCTAACAACTTGTTTTGTAGAGTCCGTTACATTGTACCAGCCAGCAAACTTGTAGCCCGTCTTCGTAACGTCGCTCGGCAAGTTTGCACCGTTACCATATACATAGTTTGTAACGTTGCCGCTGTTGATTGAACCTTCGTTTGTGTTCAACGTAATCTCATAGACATTAACAGTCCATTTTGCCCAGAAATTCTTGTTACCTGTAGCAGTTGCCGGAATCTTTGTCACAGCAACTCCCATATAACTTGAATTATCATACCAACCTGCAAATGTGTAACCATTTTTAGTTATCTGTTCTGCTGAAGGTAAATCTTTTTCTGTTCCAAAAACATAACTAGTAACATTACCTGTAGTTACAATACCATCATTTGTATTCAAAGTAACTGTATACGCAGAATTTGCCCAACCAGCATAATATGTTTGATCCCCAACTGTTGTTGAGCTAATTATGCTCACTACATCGCCCGTACAGTCTTCTGTTGTGTACCAACCTGTGAATGTATAACCTTCACGAGTTACATTTGTCGGAAGTACAGCTGTAACGCCGTATGTATATTCGGTTACGTTACCTGTGTTTATATTACCACCATTGGTATTAAGAGTTATTGCATATTTACTGTTCTTCCACTTTGCATAGAATGTTTTATTTCCTAAATCAGTAGTGGTCACTTCATTACGAACTTCACCGTCGAAGTACGATGTCGCAAACCAACCTTGGAACTCATAGCCCTCTTTGGTTACTGTAGAAGGCAGTGTAGCTCCTATTCCATAGGTATAGGTTTTAACTTCGTCCGATGCAATGTTTCCACCATTAACTTCGTATGCAATGGTATATGTGTTAGCAGTCCAATTAGCATATAGAGTACCATTACTATCTGTAGTCCATGTTTTACCGTTTTCTACACCAAACTCTGTATAGTATTTTGTACCTGTGCCATTCATTTCGCTATAATATCCGCCAAAAGTATAGCCCGTTTTACTAGGAACAGAAATACTTGGTAATACTTCGTCAAAATTTACAACCACATTTTGGCTACCACTAACCGTTGCATCCTGGTCATCTAGGGTAAGTGTATATGAACGAGGTGTCCAATAAGCATACAAAGTAGTTGCTTCTGTAAGATCGCACAAATCTTTAGTTGGTCTACCACCTGCAGTATAATATTGTGTACCTATACCATTAGCTGATGTATAGTATCCTCTAAAAGAATAACCTGTTTTTGTTGGTAAAACTATAGTTGGCAATGTTGCATCATAGGTAGCAGAAACTGAGGTTGTTCCTGCTGTTGTTGCCTGACTATTATCGAGAGTTACAGAAAACGAATTTGCAATCCACTGAGCATAGTATTCTTTATTACCATAGAATGTCTTTTCTATATTTAATACTCTACTGCCACTATAGTCTGGCGTTGCATACCAACCAGCAAAAGTATAGCCATTACGAGCACATTGAGTTGCAGTTGGTAATGTTATTAAACTTCCTGTATTGTAGCTCGTTACATCAACCCCAAGTACTCCACCATTAGCATGTAATGCTACAGAATAAGTATTAGGTATCCATTTAGCATAATATGTTTTATTTCCTGATGTTGTACTTGATATTGAATAGATTCGATCTGTAAATGAAGAACTAGTATACCAACCACCAAAAGTATAGCCATCGCGAACAACATCAGTTGGCAAGGTTACTTCTTTTCCATATTTGTAAGTAGTCACTATATTTCCACGAATATAACCATCATCAGTTGTTGATCCTACATTCTCATAAGTAACATTATATGTTTTGCTAAGGGTAAAGTTTGAGATTGTTTTGTTAATGATATACTTACCATTTTCAACAGAATTACCAGAAAGATCTCGCACACTGTTCGCAATTGAAATATTTTTTAGTGAATCTATAATGATTCCTGAAACCGAAGTACTTGTAGGCTCTTTTAATTTTGTTGTAAAATTTATAACATTTGTCCTATCACCCTCAGCATAATCAAGCGTATAACGTACCCCATTAATTCTTGCATATAACACTAAATAATTAGTACTATACAAGTCAACAATCTCGTCAAATTCAATTGACACACGTAATTCATCACCAGTTTTATATGACTCACTTGTGTTTAAATGTACTCCGACTATTTTAGGAGCTATGTCGTCGTACACACGCAAATAATACGTTGGGGCTGCAAATCTCCAGTTATACCAATCATACTTTGACGTAGAGGTATTATACATACCCATTGAGGCAACACGTACACCTATACTCTGGGTTTCTTTTGATATTTCAACATAACCACTACTATTATCCGAAGACGACTTTCCTCCCTTTGATCTTTGTTCTTTTAGAGTTGCATTAGTATTATAGTTCCAATAGTTAGAGCTTTTCCAAGCATTTGTAAGATCTGTAGTACGTAAATTTGGTACACCTTTTACTGGCACACAAAATTCTTGACCTTCATCGGCAGCTATATTCCCATTATCTTCTCCATAAGACTTTGAAATATAAAACATAAAGTTTCCAAGTATATTAGTAGAACTCGACCAAGTTGAACCATACACATTTTGCCAGCTAGAATTGTTTAAACTAACATCACCCTCTGTTCCTGTAAACAATTGCACATAGCAATAGCCTTCATTTGTTGTAGACATAGGTTGAGCCAAAAAGTGCAAACGCAATTGATATTGATATTCTTGATTAAGTGCATTCAAATAGTTCTTGCGCAATAAAGAAAACTGAGTGGTAAGTTTAGTTAATGGGATATACTTGTCTTTATATGAATATCTATAGTCTTCACCCGATTTATAATAAACTCCTTCGTTTTGTGATGATACTAGTGCCGAGACTTCACTATTGTATATTATATCTGCATTTACAGCGTTGTCGGCATTAGTAGGAATTGTACGAATACATGAACACGTTTTTGTACTTGCATTGTTCCACACAAACATCATATACTTTCGTGATTTACCAAAATAAATATATCTATTAATGTCGGTAACAGCAGGTGTTAACTCGCTTACCACAATGTTCTTTGTTTTTTCGCCATTGGCAAATTCAACAAAGCCAGTAGCCCCTATATAGTGTATTCCATCAAGGGCAGTAAGATCTTGTGTGCGAAAATACGCTATAGCAGGTCCATTAGCATCGTCACGGGTTACAGTAAACACATTTCCATTGCATGTTACACTAGAAATAATATCTCCGGCAAATGCACTTGTTAAACCTGCAAAAAACAATATTGTTGTAAACAGAGCTGACAAAACTGGTACTACACGATTTTTTAAGAATCTATTCATATCACATTATTTTCGTAAGACAATAATCCCCCTTACCCAAAAGGGACATTTTAGGAAACAAATGTATGTTTTTCCTATTAAATGAAAGAAAAAAACAATGAAAATTAATTAATACAATATTGTATCTATAACACTAAGTAGTATAGTAAACAGATATATTTCAATATCTTATCGGATAAATGATGTTCAAACAAAAAAGAGGCATTCCATGGAATGCCTCTTCATTTTTTTCTATAGTCAAAATTATTATTTAGAAACCAATTTCTTTTAAGTCATACATACCTGTTCCTTTAAAGAAAAGATATAATGCTTGTTTACCATTTGCGAATGGAACGGCAACTTCTGCAGATTTCCATGTATTTGTTTCCGACAAATCTATTTGTGCCAACACCGGACCATTCATTTCCTGTCTTACCACAAAAGAACCTTTTCCTGTACCACGGTACAAAAGCTGAAGTTTTTTTGTATTTGCAAAATCAAAATACTTGTAACCTATCAGAGTATTATCAGAAATCTGATGAATAAATCTATCTTCTCCTTCATTGTTCACATTTGGAAATGCTTCGGAATAGATTTTATTTGATCCATGAGGCATGTGTCCATTAGTTATATTACATGCAATTGTAGCTGGATATGTACCAGCAGCCACAAGCGGACCTTCATTCAATCCACATGATGTAATTTCTACTTGCGGAATTGAACCATCTTCTAAGATTTGTACTGACTCAGCACATGCTTGACGGCTATAATCCGAACGATGAGTCAATCTATGATAGAAAACGAACCATTTGCCATTAATGTTTTCGATGCTTCCGTGAGTGGTTCCTGTCATATTCAAACGATCTGCTTCAGTTCTACCATTTAATCCTACATCACCATTCGAAACAATAGTTCCTCCAAAAACAAAACCTGTATTTGGCAATTTACTTGTCGCATAACATAGTTCATGGTTTTGTTTCGAAGAATATACAAAGTAGTACGTGTCTGCAACCTTACGAATCGAACAAGCTTCGAAGAATGGATGTTCCTCAAACGATGTTCCTTTTACCTTGTAAGGAATAATATGTTTTGGAGCGACCTTTACTGTGAGCATATCATCTTCCAAGACAGCCATAACCGGTCCCATCACACTCTCCTTTTTTGCCATTTCCAAAATAACTTCCAAAGGTTTGTTAAACATTCCCGCTTCACAAGGTATATGCTCCATATCATTATCTTCCTCATACGAATACTGAGTTCCATAATACAAACGAATCACGCCATTATCGTTCATTACTGCTGGATCAAAAGGAACATAATCCAACAATGGCGAACCATCAGGATTCTTTACAAAACCAAGATATTGATATTCACCAGCTGGTTCATCACAAACTGCTACACTAATCGGTCCATGATAGCCACCAACACCGAAATCACCAGACATGCAATAGTATAAATAATATTTTCCATCATTGCCACGAACAACGTCTGGAGCATACATATACTTACGATTTGCATAATCAGGATCTTGTTTTGCCTTGTAGATAACGCCCTCGTAGCGCCAATTCTTTAAGTCATAGATTGATGCGGAATACGACACATAATCGAGCATACAAAATGTTTCGCCACCTTCTTTATCGTGAGAACCAAATAAATAAACTCGATCACCAAACACATGAGGTTCACCATCAGGAACATGTTCATGTAATGGTAAAAATGGATTGAAAATTTGTTTTTGCTGCATAGTGTAAAATAGTTTGTATCAAAGATATAAAAACTACAACACTTTTCATGTCACATGACAAACAAACTTACCGAAAAGGAGAAATATCAGGGCGAAAATATTGTTATTTATATCTATTTACCTCCACCGACAATTCTATCACTATTCTGAGCGATAAACTGTGCCCATGTTTGTTTTGTCTTTCGTGGCGTTTTTGCTTTTGTCTTGGATTCAGATTCAGGAATCTGCGGCTTGGATATCTGATAATAATGACAAACCGCTACTGCTAACGCATCGGTTGCATCCAAATACTTTTGATGCTCATACGTCATCATTTTCGATAAAATTGCATCAACTTGTTCCTTAGAAGCAGCTCCATTACCCGTGATAGCCATCTTGATTTTTCGTGGCGCATATTCATGAATTACCAAATCACGTTGTAAACCGACAGCCATAGCCACTCCTTGTGCCCGACCCAATTTTAACATTGATTGCACATTCTTTCCGAAGAATGGCGCTTCCAAAGCCATTTCATCCGGACAATATTTCTCAACAACCTCTGTAAGTACTTGATAAATCTTCTGTAACTTCACATAGGTGTCATTGATTTTTTGTAATTCAACAACACCTAAATCTATAACAGACAGTTTGTTACCTTCAACTTTCAGCAAACCATACCCAAGCACATTCGTTCCTGGGTCAATGCCGAGAATTACTTTCTCCATTGATAGCGTTTGTCAAGATATTCTTTAAACGCAGGATAATTACCTTCGATAGAGTCAAAATGTTCTTCCTTACCTTCCAAACCGCTCAAACTTTCTGGCAATTCAGGATCAACACCGATAGCATCGATAATTGCATTTGGGAACTTAGCAGGATGAGCTGTTTCCAAAGAAATCAATAATTGATTTTGATCGACATCGTTTTCTGCTAAATATTGTTCTACACAATACCATCCAACAGCACCATGAGGTTCTAACATTACATGATATGCATCCCATGCTTGTTTTATTGTAGCACGAGTTTCCGCATCGGTAACGCTCATAGCATAGAACATTTTGTCCATTGCGGCAAAATCTGGTTCTTTAAGGATGTTACCTTTCTCATCCATATTTCCGCCATACAATTCAATAAGGCGAGCCAAGTTACTTGGGTGGCCGACATTCATAGCACTGGACAAGCAGTTTCTTGAAGGTTCAATTTTCGCATATTTATGAGAATTCATCAATGTAGTGAATTCATCATTTTCGTTTGTAGCAACTAAAATCTTCTTTACAGGTAGTCCCATTTTTGTTGCAAGTACACAACCCATCATATCACCAAAATTTCCTGATGGGATACAGAAAATTGCTTCTTCCAAGTCATCAGATTCTTGTTTACGAAGTTTAGTATATGAATAAACGTAATATACAATTTGAGGAATCAATCGGCCAATATTGATTGAGTTCGCACTTGTGAAATTCAAACATGCCAAATCTGGATCAGAAAACGCCTGTTTTACCATAGCTTGAGCGTCATCAAACTTGCCATCGATAGCAATAATTTGAACATTCTTTTGTAATGTTGTCATTTGCTTACGTTGACGGTCGCTAACCTCATCTTTTGGGAAAAGAACAGCGATTTGAATATTATTCAAACCATAGAATGCATGTGCCATTGCACTACCTGTATCACCTGAAGTTGCAGTAAGAATCAACTTGTTTACATTCTGTTTCTTCAAGAAGTATTGCATCATTCGGCCCATCATTCTACCTGCGAAATCTTTAAATGAAGCAGTTGGACCTTGGTCAAGACGCATAACATATTTTCTATCGATTACATTTTCCAAAGGCACATCGAAATTATATGCGTCCTTTGTCATTGCCAACAAATCAGCCATTGGCACTTCCTCGCCTAAGAACTTAGAGAACACGATTGCAGCAATTTCGTAATATGCTTTGCCTTTCAACGCATTTAATTCATCTTTAGTGAATGTAGGAATTGCATTAGGCATGAACAATCCTTTATCTGGAGCCAATCCTTTCAACAAAGCTTCGCCAAAAGTTACCTCAGCGGCTTTGTGGTTTGTTGAGAAATATGTTATCTGTGACATGTTAGATTTTTTTGCAAAATAAACGATTTTTGAGTAAGAAACATAAGATTTCTTTTGATTTATCTCTTTTGGGCAAGAAAACGAAGTTGTTTTTCAACGACTTCCGTTTTTTTCATTGCATAACCATGTTGCAAAGCAATTTGTATCGGATTGCTGTACATCGCCTGGATTTCCATAGGACGATGGGCATCATAGTCAACACGCATACTTGGAGAATACGGCGTCATTTTTTCCGTCATATCTATCATTTTTGACACAAACGTATCAGAAATCTTAGCACCACAAGCTCTACCTGCAGCAACCACTTCATTCATCAAATCTATCACTAACTGACGTGTATCAGGATTGAATGTCAAGTCATCCGTTTCTGCATTCAGAACCACAGTTAATCCATTATATGGGATATTCCAAACCAATTTTTTCCAACGGATGGAATTCAAATCATCACCTACGTTTACTTGCACACCAGCCTCTTCAAAATCCGCAGCTATTTGTTGTAGCACAGCTTCGCATTCACCACAATACTTTGCCATAGTTAGTGAACCATATTCCGCATGATGTACGTGTCCGGGACCAATTTTCGTAGTACAGATAAAAGCAGTGGCGCCAACAATAGATACGCCAGGCATTTCATCTGCCAGTTGTTTTTCTATACCAAGCCCATTCTGAATAAGAACAACCACCGAATTTGCATGCACGATAGAAGACAATATAGCTTTAAGCAAATGATTGTTGGTAGTTTTCATACAAACCAAAACAACATCACATTTCGGCATCTCACTTGAATTGCCATACGCTTGTACCGATTGCAGATGAAAATCACCACGAACCGAATCAACCTGCAAACCATATTGTTTTACAAACTCATAGTCGGAATGAAAAAGAAAGTGGACGTCTTTGCCAAATTTGGCAAGACATCCACCATAATATCCACCGATACCACCAGTACCGATTATTGCATACGAAAGTGCCATTATTGTATCATAATTTGTTGTGCAATAGTACCAACTTTTACAATATATACACCATCTTTTACAATATTAATTTCAGCATAATCACCTGCAGACTCTTTATCTAATAGACTTATCAAACGTCCATTAATATCATATACTGCAATCGCATCATTTGCATTTTCAACCACAACAACATGAGATTTCGTATAGAGTTGAATAGACACAGCGTCAACCACATCTGCCGCTAATATTTGTGAAGCACGATAAGCATTAATTGCATTTTGTAAGATTATAACCTGTTTATTCACTTCTTTTTGAGTCACTTTGTTGTCTGAAATCATACGTTCTGCTGTCTGTTTTGCACGAGACAATTCCATGCATTCCAACAAGCCATATTGACCACTATTTTCGCCCACACTTGTTGTACTTAACAACTCAGTTGCTTCGGCAACCAATGTTGATAATTCTGCAAAGTCAACAGTGATAGGATTTACAGATGACAAGAATGCCTGAACGGCAGCATTAAGGACTTGCGTTTTTGTATCAATTATCGATTGTTCTGTTGCATTCTTATAAATTTCTTGAGCCGAAGCTATTTCGTTTTCCAATGTAGTTACAGCAACCAAAGGATATTGACCGGAACCACTTCCAGTATTACCATCAGCCTTAGCCAAAGCTGTAGTAGCATTACTTATTGCCATAGCCAAGAAACTCTTGTCTGCCGTAATAATAGAAGCCTTAAATTGCTCCATAGCGGCAAGTAATTCTGCATTCGCTTTATCCAATTCCGATTGAGAAACAGAAACCTTCTCATAAACCGTATTTGCTTTAGCAATAGCTTCAGCCAAAGTAGCTTTCGAACCAATAGGATATTGACCTCTGTTGTAACCCTCACTAGCATTATTTGCCATCAAGTTTGCTTTCGAGATAGTGCCTGCTAAAACTGTTCTGTCAACAACAACTAAATCAGCCATTGCATTATTCAAAGCTAAAGCAGCGGCATCGACAATAGTTTGAGATTCTTCAAGCAATTTTCTGTCGATAGATTGAGCATTTTCCAAAGCAGATTGAACTTCTTTCCAACTATCCGAAGAATACAACGATTCTTTCAAACCAGTTGCCGATGCAATCGCCTTATCTAATTCAGCATAGTTTGCTTTTGGTTTTTCTACATAATTTGCTTGAATTGTAACATCAGCTGTCACATTTTCATACGAGCCAATCCAACCTACAAATTCATATCCTTCACGAACAGGATTTTTTGAAGGTTCGATAGCAGATTCACCATACACAACAGTTTGTTCATCAATAGTTTTGCCGTTGAAATCAACAAATGTTACCGTAAATGTTTGTACCGTAAGAGCATTTATAGCATTTGTCAATGCTTTTGTAGCAACATCAATAACCGCTTGGTCTTCAGCATACAAGTTTTTATCTACAGACATTGCCGAATTTAATGCGCTTTGTAATTTTGAAACTGTTGCAGGAGTATAGCCTGAAGTTTCAATTACCTCTGCTTCTGCAATTGCATTATTTAACGCTGTGTAATCAGCTTTCGTCTTTGCCGTATATGTTGCAGTTATAGTAGCATCGGCAGTAACAGTTTCGTAAGAACCATCCCAACCAGCAAATACAAAACCCTCACGAGTTGGATCAGCAGGTGCCTTCGCATTTTCGCCATATTCCACCGTTTGTTTATCTATAGTAGAACCATCATAATCAACAAACGTAACTGTGAATACCTGTACTGCAAGAGCATCCATAGCATCATTCAAAGCCTTTGTAGCTGCATCAACAACAGATTGTTCTTCTTCCAATAGATTCTTATCTACAGCTTTCGCTGCTGTCAACGCATTTAATAGTACAGCAACAGTGGCAGAAGTATAGCTTTCTGTTTTTACAGATTCAGCTCGAACAATTGCATTATTCAATGCAGTGTAATCGGCCTTACCTTTTTCTGTATAACTTGCCTCGATAGTAACATCAGCTGTTACACTTTCAAAATCGCCAATCCAACCAGAGAATGTATATCCTTCACGAGCAGGATCTTTTGGAGCGATAGCAGATTGACCATAATCAATAGTTTGTTCATCTATTGTTGAGCCATCATAGTCAACGAAAGTAACAGTAAATGTTTGTACGGAAAGATTTGCCATTGCATCTGTCAATGCCTTGGTAGCGGCATCGACAATAGTTTGATCTTCAGCCAACAAATCTGTATCTACTGCTTTTGCCGCCGTCAATGCATCTTGTAAAGCTTTGATTGTTTCTGTTGTAAAGCTAACAGTTTCTAATGCTTCAGCATCTGCAATTGCTTTATTTAATGCGGTGTAATCAGCTTTGTCTTTTTCTGTATATGTTGCTGTAATAACCACATCTTCTGTCACATTTTCGTAAGAACCTTCCCAAGCAGAGAATACATAGCCTTCACGAATAGGATCTTTTGGCGCAATAGCAGATTGACCATAGTCAATAGTTTGTTCATCTATTGTTGTTCCATCGTAGTCAACAAATGTAACCGTGAATGTTTTTATTTTGAATACAGCTGTTACCGTTAAATCTTCAACAACATTAGTAAAGTCGGTATCCCATTCAACAAATTCATATCCTGTTTTCACAGGCTCTTCAGGAGCTTTCGCCGACTTACCTTCTGTAACAGTTTGTGTTTCTATAATTTGTTCATCAGCAACAAATGTTACGGTAAATTCTTTCTCTTCTTTTTCCGGTGCAGCCAAAATAACAGCAGAAATAGAATAAGCAGGAACTGTTACCGACATAACGCCATCGGCAACCACAGCCTTTTGTAAAACTAAAGCGTTGTCGGTATGAGACTTAAACGTTTCCGTACCATCAGGTAAATTAGAAAGCACATATACGTCATATTCTCCGTCTTCAATATCGAAATTCGTAATTGTTGAGTTTACAGTCAACGCGTTACTTGGGTCACGATTTACAACTATCACAGTCATAGAATCTTTTGCAGAACTTACCGAAGTATACGCAGAAATCATTGCTTCATTACTTGAAGAAGCTGCGACATTCACATCTTTCGCATAACGACCGAACATGTGAACAGTTTCCCACATACCAGTTCTCCAGTACCAAGGAATAAAGAATTCCATGCCGTTTCGAGCTCCTTCTCCCATCATACTTGCATACGATAAAGCATATATCATAGCACTATTTGAGGAAACTTCGCTAACACCATATTCAGATACTCCGAATGTTACATCATATCCTTCCCCAAAATATTTGTCTATCCATTCCTGGCAACGTGGTATAACCATTTCTTTTGTTATACTATTATCCCACTTACCGCTTACTTTCTTTACACCATTTGCCTTTGGATAATCGAATTCAGTATCATACAATGCACGGTGCGTTTGTAGAATATCCGCATGATCTGTATCATTTGGATAGAAATGAAGATCGAATACATCTATCATTTTTACACCTGTTGCCTTCTCTTCTTCTGCACATCGTAAGATAAAATATTCTAACCAGTTATATGATTTACCATTGTAAGTAGGTTGAATATTTCCAGGCACATACCAAGACCATTCGTTTGCTGCAACCGGTCCACACAATTTAATATTAGGATTGATTTGACGAACCTTTTTAGCGACAGCAAAATAGTTTGTCATTATTCGCTCAAACATATCTTGGTTATAAGACACAAATGCATCATGTGTTCCGCCCCAAATTTCCGGTTCATTGTCCATATCCCAATAAACGAATTGACTCATATCAAGTTTCAAATCATTTGACCAGTGATTCAAAATACCAACAGTTGAATCTGCAGGCCATGGCTTTGAATACAATGTTACATCACCTTCCGTAAATTTAAAATCACCCTTCGTAGAACCGTTTCCACAGAAATTCTTAGAGCAACCTTCCCAACGTTGTGATTTATTGTATTCCCAATCAGGGAAGTTGAATTCACGAGTCGTTGCCGCATAACCAAGCAACTGGAATCCAAACATACCTTGTATGTTAGGGAAGTCAGTTGCCAATGTTTGTGCTTTTGCATCCCAATCTTCTGCTTCTACGTTATTGTACCAATCAGGATGAGTTGTTAATTTCAAACGCCAGTTGTAACAAGTTGAATTGTTACCAGAATTTTCACGAGTCAAACGAATGCCTGCCTCTACAGCACGAACTTTATCATCCTCCTTATTTAGCATTCCGTTCATTGCATACAAATATGGAGAAATTGCCTTATTATCCTTATTGGCATCAATAAGGACTGTCACTTCTGTAGAAGGAGTTTCTTCTTGATTTTTCGTATATGTTGCTTTTACAGTTATATCAGCACTTACATTTGTGAAATCTACATCCCACTCAGAAAATGTATACCCTTCACGAACAGGATTTTTTGGTGCAATTGCAGATTGAGCATACTCTACAGTTTGCTCATCTATTGTAGAGCCATCGTAGTCAACGAATGTAACTGTAAATGTCTGTACTGCTAAAGCCGACATTGCGTCAGTCAACGCTTTTGTTGCATCGTCAACGATTGATTGATCTTCGGCAAATAAATCAGTATCTACAGCTTTTGCAGCAGCCAATGCATCTTGTAAAGATTTGACTGTAGCAGCAGTATAGCCAACTGTTTCTAATGCTTCAACATCGGCAATAGCTTTGTTCAAAGCTGTATAATCAGCTTTGTCTTTTGCTGTATATGTTGCAGTAATAACCACATCCTTCGTCACATTTTCGTAAGAACCTTCCCAAGCAGAGAATATATATCCTTCACGAGTAGGTTCTTCAGGAGCAACTGCAGATTCACCTTCTTCTATAGTTTGTTCATCAAGTACAGTTCCATCGTAGTCAACGAATGTAACCGTATATTTTGGAGTCTCAACAACAGAACCCCAACCTGGCATATCTTCCAACGTGATAACACGTTCGTCATTCATAATAAGATCCCAGTCCGAAGCCTTGTTATGATCATTAGAAGATACATATTTAGTTGTACCTTCGTCATACCAAGGCATAAACCAAGACCACATAGCACCATCATCCTCCATATTTTGTGGATAAGGAACAGCACCACACTCTGCCAAAGTCACAATTTTCTTGCCGTCGACAACTTTTGCAACAGCCTCAAATTCAGTTACTAACGAAGAGTGATTGTAGGTATTTGGTGCTTGATAATAGAAATCGCGGCCAGCAATATCTACATAATTATCACCAGGATACCAATCTGCATCAGTACCATCGGTATTCCAAACCCAAATCAAGTTATGAAGACCGTATTCGTTGGTCAACTTGTCGAACAACAAATAATACAATTGTTTGTAAGGTTGAGCACCTTGAGCTCCCCACCAGAACCATTTGCCACTCGCTTCGTGCAATGGACGCCAAAGAACTGCAACACCTGCTTCTTGTAAATCCAACAAATGTTTTGCAACAACATCAAGGTCTGCAATAATACCTTTATACAATGTTGAGTTTGTATTCCATTTAGTACAACTAGCATCGGTAAATGCATCTTTCAAGCTAAAAGATACCTCGCTTGTGTTGAATGATGAAGAATTCTTCGTCGGATCACGCCAATGCCAAGTATAGTATGGTATTCCACCTTCGTTCCACAATTCCTTAGTTATGTCAATCATAGTCTTAGTGTAGTTTGTTGCCCAGTCTGTTCCCTTACCAACAGACTGCATAAAGTCAAAACCAACTAAAGCTGTGTATTTACCCGACTTATCGTGGATATACGAAACATCATATTGTCCCTTGAAAGAGTTATTACTTGGCATATCCAATGTCATTACGCCACTAATAGTTTTCTTTCCAAAGTTTTTCTTCAAGAAATCGTACAACTCAACAGCACCAGAAGTAGGATTAGCTACTACCGGATTTGCGTCGATATTAAATCTAACCGACTCATGAGTTGACAATTCAATATAGTCAATATCAACCCATCCCCAACTTTTCGTGATTGCTATTGTATTCGCACCAGCTTCTAAAGCTGCAGCTGCAACAATAGTGGCAAATGTTGGGTTTGTACTACCTGATTTATCAAAAGCTAATGTACCAGCTTGTACACCATTTACTACTAAATTCTGAGCCTTGTAATCTTCAGTTAAAGAGTAGGCAACAGTAATATCATATACTCCAGCCTTTTCTACATTCACATTAAATGTCAAATCACCAGATTGCATTTTTACATACTTACCGCCAGAAGCAGCAGATGAATTTGCGGTTGTAGTTCCACTACCAGTTGCATTTTCTGCCTCATATTTTAACGTAGTTTGAGCGACTTTTTCTGTATATGTTGCCGTAACTGTCAAATCTTTTGTGATAGACGTAAAAGCAACATCCCAACCGTCGAAATCGTATCCTTCGCGAGTAGGTTCAGTTGGAGCAACTGCATCACTACCATATTCAATTGTTTGTTCATCTATCGTTGTTCCATCGAAATCGACGAATGTAACCGTATATGTATTGATTTCATAAACAGCCTTTACCGTCAAGTCTTCTGTTACATTAGAGAAATCTGTATCCCATTCCTTGAATGTATAACCTATACGAGTTGGTTCATCAGGAGCTGTCGCACTTGCACCAGATTCAACGACCTCAGTTTTCAATTCTGTACCATCATAATCTTCGAAAATCACATTGAAAGAACTTGAAGACTCTTCGATAGTGATAGTTACATCATAAATCTTGCAGTCAACCAATTTTTTGAACGTTGTATCTTTTGAATATTCAACGCCATCGAATTCTATCGGAGCTGGACCAGTAAGATTTTCTTCTACAACTTCAGGAGTTGGTTTGAAAATTCGGAAGTTACCAGTCGCATGAAGCATAGAAAGCATATACACCATACCATTATAGTAACGCCACTGTCCTGATGGTGGTGTTACATCCCACAATTTCTGAAGGTTTTCTTTTGCCAAAGCTTCATTTCCTGCAGTCAAAGCAAAGACACCTACACCATTTCCACCTTTCTGACCTTCAGAATAATAACCATCGGCCCCTGTACCATCAACATTAAAATAGGCATGTGTATACTTGTCATTTTTGAAGAAATTCAATATGTTGTACATCATAGTTTCCTGACGAGAATCAGCAGCAAACCAGTGATAATCCATACCAACATTCATAGGACAACGAATGGCATCGTATTTATAGATACTTGTATTGTAACCAGCCCAGTTAGGATAGTATCCTGAACCATCGAAGTTACAATAATCAGGGTATAAACCTGTTATTTTATGAGCAGAGTTATACAATAAATCACGAGCAGCTTTTGGTGTTTTTTCCCAGAAGCTTGTGTTTGTGTTTACCCAACGAGCCCACAATTCCAAGAAGCCAGGTAAATTGTATGAAGGATCAGAGAAATCATACGAAGTTTCACCAAATGTTACCAGATAATTACTTTGATTAAACAATGGACTCACTTGACCATTTCCTCTTCCTTTCTTATTAAGAAGACATTTTGCCAAATATTGCGCTTCTTCCTCATAATTAATATCACCATCGTTACCCCAACGGTGAGAGGCAAAGAATAAAGCTGTCAAGAAATACATTTCACCATCAGGAGCCGAAGATGCACCTTTTATGGTTCCATTGGTTTCACATTGCCATGCAAATAAACCCTCACGAGCGTCACCGGCCTTGTATTGCATATATTTTTTTGCCCAACGCCACAATCTATCAAATTTTTCTCTGTCGCCCATTTGAACGCAAATCATCAATCCATACGACTGACCTTCGGTACGAACATCTTGGTTACCAGTATCATAGATGTAGGCCATATCCGATCCTACTTCATAATACACTGTATTTGCTCCACCTGGTGTATAGAAATGATCCCAAACACTCTTCATTTTAGCCTGAACCTGTGCTTCTGTTTTTCCAAGATACTTCACAAACAAGTTTGTGTATTCTCCAGTATAATATGCTCCAGAAGTAACTTCTTCACCAGGAAGAACATCACAACTTGGTCCAATATATGCCTTGTCAACAAAATATTGCGATATATCACCTGTTACATCTACCGAATACGATGGCTTATCGCCACCTTCGTCGCCACCACCAGGATTAGAAGATTTTTCTGTTCCAAAAAATACATTGTCTATCGTTACACAGCCATCCGAACCACCTATACAGAAAGTCACTTTAGAATCCAAAGCGACATCAGATGGTGTAAGCAATGTTTCTTCGAAATTTTGTGCTGTAGTTGTTAAATCATATTCTTTATACAAATATGTATCGTAATCAGCTGCAATCTTTTGTACCATTACATACAACTTTCTTGCAGTTGATGCTTTTGCCGAGAAGGACAATGTATATTCAACATCCCCTTCCAACTCAACATTTTGATACATTTGAATATGCCAGTTTTCAGTTCCATAATTTCCATTAGGACAAAGTTGAATTGCGTTCGCACCCGACATTCCCGCAGTTGTTGTTGCCGTCAATGTACATTTTGCATCACCACCAACTTGTGTATCCCAGTAACTTGTTCCCTCATCAAATTCACCATTTTCAAGTAAATTCAACAACGTAGTTTCTGCAACGGCAGGACCTTCTTTTGTATATTCACTTGCACGATCTTCCAAAGAATATGTTTTTCCTGGAACGACATCAAATTGAGCATACACCGTAGAACCAACAGTAACCGTTTTTACTTCTATATCCTTTCCACCAGTAGCAACGGCAATATTCTTCCAAGATGCAGGCATTACACGACGAACTGTAATTGGATAATCGTATGTAACAACAGTACTTGAAATATTTACACTGGCAGTTAACTGATAACTTGTTGAACTAACTGTCTTTTCAGACAACGATAAGGCGTCACGTTCTTTTGCATACAAAATTGCATCACGGAATGTTGCAACCCAAACCTTAGAATCATTTTCTTTTGCCCAATCAAGCGCGCCGGTAATTGCACTAATTGGAGTTGGAGAATATGTTGCATTACCATTTGTTTCACCCGTAATTCCATGAGTTAAAAACACAACCCAACCACCTTTACTTATTGCAGACTGCATCGAACTAGTGAAATTTGAAGCGCTTGCAAAGCCTGCTTCACTACCAGTTGTTATTGCCGATATTCTAAAATAGTCACTTGGAGTTTTTCCCATTACCTGACCATCGCAGATACGACCACCAATATAATTTGCAGCCAATGCTGCCGCATCACTTGGAACATTGCAATACGGATATGCTATAGTATTACAATCCTGTCCTGTAATCTTTTGATTGATAGTTGTCTTTGAACTACTTAGTTCACTCGATGGAGTATTTTCCGAGTGAGTAACCGTATGACTCGCAATTTCGTGACCTTTCGCAGCTAATTTTTGGAATGCAGTCCACTGGTTCGCTTGGTTCATCCAATTAACAACGACATTAAATGTAGCATTATATCCACGACTATCAAACTCTGGTGCAACAACCGAAATATGACTTGGAGCATCATCGTCAAAGGTGAATGTCGCCGCAGCGGTGCGGAATCCCGACCACGTACCTACTGTATATCCCGTTGCAATTGATTGCGCAAATGCTTGCGAAGCAATAAAAAAGGCAATCAACAATGAAAATAAACCATTCTTTCGCATAGTGTATATCTTACTATTTTTTATTTCATTTTTCTATAAACCGACCAAAAATAACGCATATTTTCAGAATAAACAAACTTAATTTACTGAGTTATAAGTGTTTGTTTTACACCAAGTATGATATTTTTATCCATAAGACAAAATAAAAATGCAGAACCCTATGGTAAGAATTCTGCATTACATCACAAAAAAGGCAAGGTTTCCCTTGCCCTTTAGTTAATTTAATATTGAAAGAATCTATTTCACATATTTTGCTGTTCCTTCAGCAGTTTGAATAACATATACACCAGCTTGTAAAGCTGCCATATTCAACTCGCCATTAGCTTCAGCAACCTTTGCTCCTGCAAGATTGTAAACAGCGATTTTACCAGCTGAATAAACAACACCATTAGCTATTTGTACATCTTTAGAAACTTCTTCAACGGCTGTTTCTTTAGGATATGTCATATATGCTTTTGTTACAACGATATCTGCTGCATCAGCAGTTTGTAGGAAAATAGCACGAACACCTGTCCAGTCACCTACATAACAATCATCGAAATTAATTGTTACAGAAGTTGCGCCTGCTTCTATAGACACAGGATTGTTTTCACCATCTTCTGTACCATTATCGATTTGTACTACCATTTGTACCATACAAGGAACTGGTTCAAATTCTACAGTTACACTTTCGTAAGCTGTTACATCAAGGTAATTAGACCACCAAGCCCATCCTGCGCCACATTCCCAAGCTTTTGGGAAAGTAATAGTTGTAGATTCAAGGCCTGTTGCTACTACACAATCACCCCACATGTCAGAAATTCCTGAAATAGGAAGTATTGATTCATCTGTTGTAACATTAGGATCTTTGTAGTTTGGATCGCTTACTGTACATGTCAATTTTGAGAATTCTATATCTACATCATCGTATGAACTATTACCATCAGTAGTAGCTAACACAAATGTTGGACCTGCTACAGCATCAGCAGCTGTAAATACAACTGAACCTACAATGACACCTGATGTTACTGAAGTACTTCCCCATGAACTCAATACGTTCCAGTTGCCAGCAGCCGTATCAACCACAATTGAAGAGAATGTTACATCTTCACCTGAAGTTGTTCCTTGAAATTCCACAACAACTTTATAACCAGCTTGAATAGCCATTGATGGAGTAACAGCAATCATACCTTGTGAGTTTTGATGTTCTACTTCATCCTCAGTAGTCCAGCTGTTTGATTTCATCGTCATTACCTGTGCCGACAAAGACATTGTCAACAAAGCACATCCCAAGAATAATAAAATTTTCTTCATAATTAAATCTTTTAAAATTAGTAACCACAAATATAATAAACAAAAAAGGGAAATCAACAAATTGACTTCCCTTTTTATCTATTCTCAATTGATTTTTTATACCAAATGACGAATCAATTGTTCTTTGTCGCCAGGTAGCAAGTCAATTACCGGAACTTCAGGCATTGTATAGCAACCTGGAGCTTGTTTGAATGTAGCACGAGCAACACCAACCAAGATTTGTGCAGTCAATGCTGGGTTATTGATAGTCATTTCAAATTTGAAACGTTGGTTTTGAGTTTTACCTGAAACACCTTTTCTTTCTAACAATACACCATGACCCATATCACGACAGTTATCTACGCTATCAACTGGAATTACATGTAATTCATCGTGAGCGAAATAATCATCAGCTTTTAATTCATCATATACTTGTTGAGCAGTGAATCCTTCTTCTAATTCAACATAAACCATACGGCTATGAACACCGGCGCCTTGTGGCATAGTCATAGACAAAGCATTTTTTACGCCTTTTTTAGAACGAGCAACAACAGAGTGACCCATACTCATACCAGGACCAAAGTTAGTCCATGTAAGACCTTTAGGAGCAGCAGCTTCCATCAATGTACGAACAACAGAATCACTTCCTGGATCCCAACCTGCAGAAATAATTGCAACAGTACCGTTTTCTTTTGCAACTTTTCCTAGAGATTCATGTAAATCCCAAATACCACCGTGGATATCGAAACTATCTACAGTATTGATACCCATTGCCAAATATTTCTTTGCATTTTCTTCAACGCTACGAGTTGGAGTTGCAAGAACAGCAACATCTACCTTACCTAATTCTTTGATGTCTGTTACAACTTTGTATGGAGTCAATTCCAATGGCATTTCGCCTGAAGTTGAACGACGAACAACTCCCGCGATTTCGAAATCAGGAGCTACTTCCAATGCTTCGAGTACATATTTTCCAATATTTCCGTACCCTACGATTGCTACTCTTTTCATATCTTTCAAAAATTTAAGTTTTTTGTCTTTTGCGTTAGCAAATGTAAGAGTTTTTTGCGAATTCTTTATTTATTGTTAGTATTTTTCAATACTTCTGCAATCTTTTCACTTAATTCCTGGCCACGAAGTCCTTTGGCTACAATTTTACCTTCGGCATCTATCAAAATCGTAAATGGAATTGCATTCACATTGAACATATTGCTATATTCTTTGTTGATGTCGCGCACATTCGCCCATGGCATTTGCTCCTGCGACAATGCTTTTATCCACGCATTTACATCGTTATCGACAGAAATTGAATATATGTCGAATCCTTTGTCGTGGAACTCATTATACATTCTTTTGAAATTTGGAATCTCCATACGGCATGGACGACACCAACTTGCCCAATAATCAATCAAGACAACTTTACCACGCAACGATGACAAATTTATTGTCTCCAATTTTTGATTAGGCAATGATATTTCGTTAATCTTCGTGCCGACACGCAACAGTAATTGACGCATAACATCAGCATGAAATTCAAGTACCATTGCATCGTTTGGATATGTCGCCATCAACGCAGAATCCAACGATTGATATACATCGGAATATTCCTCAATAGACAACGAACGGCACAAGATTAAGTTACAGTAATTCGATGGATTTGCATTTATCGCAGAAACAAGTTCACGTTTCATTTGTATACTCAACGAATCCATCGTTTTCTCGTATGCTTTCTGAACACGCATTGCCTCTTTCTGTTTCGCTAAAACCTTCTGCGAAGTCTGTTGCATAGCTTTTGCCTGTTCCGATCCCGTCACAGAATACGTTGCACCCAATTGACGAAATTCTCCAGCAAACGAGATAGTTTCTCCCGGAGACGCAACCAACGTAACAACGTCATTCTTAGTTAAATACAAATTTACGAAATGGGTTGATTGCGCAGAATAATTATAAAAGAAATCACCTTTCTTAGAAACAGGTATTTTTTTCTCAATTGGAACCTGCTGTGTATATATCTCCAAAGTAAGGGAATCGGTTCCAGAATATTTTATAATTTTACCCTTGATACTAATTTGTTGCGCCGAAAGGCCTAACACAAACAATAGTAAACATAGACAAGAAGTTATTCGTTTCATAGTTTTTGAAATTATGCTCGAAAGATACAACAATATCATTGAATTAAAAGAAATTTCTTCAACGAACGACTACGCGATGGAACTCGCAAAAAGAGAGTCTGTACCGGATTTCACAACAATTTGCACGAATTTTCAGACGAAAGGACGCGGTCAAGTAGGAAATTTTTGGGAATCAAACATGGGGGAAAATCTCTTGTTCTCCGTTATCGTGCATCCACGAGAAATTGCATTGAAAGAACAGTTCATTCTTTCGCAATGTGTTGCTCTTTCTGTTCGTGACGTTGTTGCACTTTTCTGTTCTAACGTCACTGTGAAATGGCCTAACGATATCTATGTCGGCAACAACAAAATAGCCGGAATACTTATTGAAAATCAGCTTTCACAAAAACATATTGAATTCTCGATAATAGGAATAGGTTTAAATGTGAACCAAACTATATTTAAACATGCACCAAATCCTACCTCACTATCTATGGAAAATGAAGGTGTAGTATTTAACAAAGAAGAACTATTGCATCTATTCCTCAACCATTTTACCGAAAACTATAATCGTATCCTTTCCAATCCGGAAGAACTACGTTCTCGTTACCTCGATAATTTATACCTAAAGAATGTTCCACACATTTATTCCGATGCCGATGGATTTTTCGAAGGAAAAATCACCAACGTTGAACCAGACGGAAGATTAATTATCACCGATAAATACGATAACGAGAAGAAATACTATTTCAAAGAAGTGCAATATATTTTGATATAAAAAAGAGTTGCACATTTCTGTACAACTCTCTTTCTCTTTATCACACATTTATAGAAAACTATCTTTTCACGAAAGACTGAGTTTTCATATTTCCATTCTTAAGACAAACTTGTACCATATAAACCCCACATGGTAATTGAGAAACTGGTACTTCAACTTCCATAGAATGGGCTTCCATTACACTAACTACAGAACTTACGTTATAAATAGAAATTGTTGAAATTTCCTCATCCGAGGCAATGTTTAACACGTCGGAACATGGATTTGGGAACACCGCAATCGAGATAGATTCATCTACCAAGCCCGTCTTTATTACTGATGCCGTAAAATCTTTTACCGCTTGTTCCAACTCACTTACTGCAGCAGCTATTTCATCAGGGAATAATCCAAATGTCTCATATTGACCTTGTGCAGCTTCAATTGCTTTTTCAAAAACAGTTTTTGATTCCAAAGAGTACATTCCTACTTCTTCACCAACTACAGCGGCAGCTAATACAGATTGTGCATTCTTTATAGCTTTTTCTAAAGAAGTCTTATCGCCGTATGCTTTTGACTTAAATTCTGCAATAGCAGTGTTTAAAACTGCAGTTGCTGTATCGATTTCGTCACGACTTGCAGTATTCGCCATATTAACATCTGCAGCAGCACTAATTGCATCGACTAAAGCATCAATCGCTGTTTGTGGATATTTTTCCGTAGATGATTTTGAATACAATGTGTTTGCTTCTACAAGAGCAGCTTCTAAAAATACTCTATCCATTACCGATGTAGCAATACTACGGCCAATAAGTGTAACTTCATCTATAGAGAAACTTCCTGAACCTGTTACCTCTTTCCATTGGAAACCAGTCACTTCAGTTACATATCCACTAGTAACAAAATCTTCGGCAATTGTTTCCCATGTCAAGTCAACCAAAGTCCAATCCTCATGCGCTTCAATTGCGTACGTTTGGTATGAATAATTTGCATTACGTTTTGTAACTGATTTTGCTTCCAATATACAAGCATCACCTTTATGATAGAATGTAATACCCGTAGAACCAGAACAGTTCAATGGATTTTCGGAAGGGAGAACGTTAAAACCAACTCCTACATAACTTTTCACATTTTCGTATGTGAAATACACAGCAGTTCCTGTTTCATTTGCACCACCTTCAACCATTTTATATGATTGAGTAGAGCCATCGGAATATGAATACCAGCCACCACCTAAAGTTGTATTTGCACCATTTTCGCAATCGGCAAGAGTAGTATTGCCACCAACCACATATACATCATTAGTAACTGGGAATTTTACAACACCACCTAAAATACCACCTTGTTTACTCGTTATTTCCGTACCCGAATAAGAAAGCGCAAGCACTGTTTTTTCTGTAATTGCAAGTTCATTTAGAGCCAAAGAAATTGTAGATCCGGAGATCGTCATAGACAAGAATGGACTTTCTTGTTCTTGTCCATCAACATACAATGTGAAATCTGAAAAGTCTGTGACAGATTCCTTCATTTCCTTTGTACAAGCAATTTCTATCGTAGTTCCATCTGTCGCCACCGATGAAATTATAGGATTTACTATTATTTGTGGTGCACATTCTTCCAAAACATAAAAATTAGCTGCATTACCTGAGATTGTCAATAAATACAACACTTGCAATGTTGGAGAATAATAAGGACTTTCCAAATTGTTTTTTAAGCGATTATAATACAAATCAAGACTTTCCTTTTTTGATTCATCTATCATAAGAGCGCAAGCATAGGAACCAATAAATGCCGACATACCACCATTACCTTCAAAAACTAAATCAGCAGGATCTTCTGCATCCAAGTTAGAATAGAAACCAGCACGAACAGGAGCGTCCAACATATTTCTGGCTTCCATCATTGTAAGGGTGTTTTGTAGCATTGCTTTACTGCTTTCTGTTCCGTACCACAAATAATCCATGCCAACTCGCCAAGGTGTACGGCAAGCGTCCCAACCAAAATCCATAGACGACGGATCGTATGATCCTCTATTACATGGAGTACCATCCCAATTGCTCCAGTTTGGCCACAAACCATTACGTTGGGATTTTTGCAAGAAAATATGACTATCATCATATACTTTCTTCCAATCGTTTTGTTTAGAGAAAGAAAAATACTTTTGAGTTTGATCATATACACCAACCGATGCTATTGTAAAATAGCAAGGATTCGCTATACTAACCCAACTATCACCAGGATTAATCAATGTTAACAAATCACCATCGACAGTATGAGTGCCAACTTCCTTGTTATATATTGCATTCAATAAAGTTTCCGCTTCGTCGGCATACGAGAAGTTTGAAGAATATCCCCATTGTTTTGCTGCAAGACATAAAGCCAAAGCGACATCCAAATCAGCATCGGTAGCGCCATTGTAGCCATTAACCTTTTCAAATCCTTCGATTTTCCAGTTCATGACACCATTCCCATTGCTCCATTTTTTATAGTAAGCATACAATTTATCAAAGTGATCCTGGCAGAAGTCATTTGTTTCATTAGCCATGTAAACATATATCAACATACCATAACCTATACCTTCAGAAACCGTATATTTTTTGTCATCAAAACGAATACGTCCTAATTGACCATCTGCACTTTCTATGTACATATTCTTATTCCACGTTGAAAACTTAGATTGTATCTTTTCGTTATCAACATTGGATGGCAATATTCCATACGAATATTTGTACCCCTGTGCATTCATCGGGAAAGGGAATTGTTGCGAGAAACAACAAAAACTAACAATTGTTCCTATAAGGAATAACAATGTTTTTTTCATATTTTTTCTAAATTTTCGTGCTACAAAAAAACAATAAAACATTTGATTTGACAAAGGGTTTCAATAGTATTTTTAATTATTGTAAACTCTACACTTTTAGCATTTTACGCGGAATTAACCGATACAGAAAGAAAAAAAAATTTGATAATAAAATTTTTCAATAAACAGGGACTATAAAACAAAAAAAGGTCGATAAACAGGGATGTTTATCGGCCTTTTGGAAGTGTTTTATTTACACAAAGTGCTATTTTTTCACAAATTTTGTTTTTCCAACAGTTCCATTCGCAAATGAAACTTGCAATAAATATGTACCTGTTGCGAGAGAAGCTACATCTAATTGTGTAGATGTTTGTTCTACTTCTACTGTTGTTTTAACACCAGACAATGAAACAATATTTACAAATGCTATTGTTTCATTAGAAACAATGTTCAAAATGTTAACACAAGGATTTGGGAAAACATGTAATTCGAATTCTACATCTTCTATAGCAGTTGTAACTTTTGAATCAACATAGCTATTATAGGCAAGTTTCAATGATTGGGCTGCCGCATCAACATTTACTTGTTTTGCTGTCGCCATATTATATTGCTTATTTGCTGCTGTCAATTTTGATTCTAATGAAGTACGTTTATCAGCAGAATATTGACCAGCTGCCGTTCCTGCAGATGTTGTTGCAAGAATTTCGCTTGACATATCAATGTATTTCTTCAATTCTGCTTTATCTGCAACAACATTCACACTCTTCTTGAACGTTGAAATAGCACTATTTAAATCAGCAATAGCTGCTTGTATTTGATTAGTTGTCAACGATGAATCCTTATACTTTTGTTCTGCAACAGAAATTGCAGAAGCCAATACATCTACAACAGATTGTTTATATTCACCATTGCCATCACCAACTACTACTGAATTTTTTACATACGTTGCTTTTTCAATTACAGTCTTCAAAGTTTCTTTTTCGTCTGTAGCATTAACAGCATAGAAGTTTGCCGCATTACCAGATAACGTCAACAAATACAAAACTTGAAGAGTTTGTGCATAATATGGTCCAGCATATGTTTTTGAAACATGGTCATAATATTTATCAAGATTTTCTTGTCTTTCTGTATTTGTCATAAACGAGCAAGCAACACTACCTGTCCAAGCAACATTACCAGCACTATAGCCCATACTTGAAGGTATTCTAATATTTTCGTAACCCTCTTTGTCCAATCCTTCAAGATATCCTACTGATGTAGGACTTTTAGCCCAACCTTTTGTGTCCAACATTGCAAGTGTTTTAGAAGCTAAATCTTTACTGTCCTGTGTACCAAACCATACATAATCCCAAGCAATACGCCATGGAACACGGCAAGCATCCCAACCAAACTGTTGCTCATCCCATTGCACTTTTTCATCTTTTAACCATGGACGCCAAGATGGAGTTCCATCCCATTTGCTCCAGTTTGGCCAAACACCATTTCTTTCTGAAATTTTTAGATATTCAAAACAATCCGTATGAACTTTAGACCAATTCATTTTTACACCAAAGCCCAAAGACGACTGTGCCTGATCATACACGCCAATAGATGCAACCGTAAAATAACAAGGGTTACCAACATCATTCCAAGTATCACCCGACTTCAACCATTGTAGATTGTTGCTTGTGAATGTTTCATAGCTATAAATACTAGTTAAAATCTGTTCTGCCTCCAAGGAATAATTGAATTTAGCAGATGAACCCCATTGTTTCGCAGCTAAACACAAAGCCAATCCGACATCTAAATCAGCATCAGTTGCACCGCCATAACCACCTTCGGCAACAGTAGAGAAACCTGTGATTTTCCAGTTCATCAAACCATTTTTATTTGCCCAATTTTTATAATACGCATACAATTTATCGAAGTGGTCCTGGCATTGCGTATTGGTTTCGTTTGCCATAAACACATAAATCAACATACCGTATGCAACACCCTCACTTACAGTAGAAACCTTATCATCATATTTTATACGACCAAATTCGCCACTTTCTTCCCACAACGCCTTTTCCCAAGCTTCGAATTTGCTTTGGATATTTCCGTTATTCGGCGTAGTTGGAGTTATACCATACGAATATTTGTATCCGTGTTCATTCATTGGAAATGGATAGTTCTGTGCATAACTGCACAAAACCATAGAAACTCCTACAAATAATGAAACTAATTTTCTCATATTATTATTTCTTTATGAATTTCGTTGTCTTGATTTGTCCATCTGCAAATACGACTTGCAAAGAATAGTATCCTTTTGCAAGAGAAGCAACATCGATTTGTGCTGACGTTTGCCCAACTGCAATAACAGATTTCACACCAGAAACACTCACGATACGAACATATTGAATTTCTTCTGTAGAAGATACATCCAAAACGTCAACGCAAGGATTTGGATATACATTCATTTCAAATACCACGTCATCGACAGCTGTTTCTGTAACTTTCGAAGCCAAATATGCATTATATGCCGACACCAAAGAATTTGTTTGAGCAGTCACTGTTGATTGTGTAGCAGAAGCATTATTGTAAGTTGTATTTGCCGTCTTTAAAGCAGATTCAAGAGCTGTACGACTTGTTGCAGAATATTGTCCTGCAGCAGTTCCGGCCGTAGTTGTAGCAAGGATATTTGTAGCTCTATCAATAATATCTTTCAAGCCACCCTTGTCAACTGAAGAATTTACAGAATTCTTGAATGTTGTTACTGCATTATTTAATGTTGTCACTGCTGCCGAAACTTCACTTGCAGTCAAACCTGTTTTGTTATACGTAGTTTGTGCAGCCGCAATTGCAGCATCAAGTTCATTTTTAGCAGATTGTGGATACTGACCATTTGCAGTTCCAACTACAGCACCTTTGCTTACAGTTGTAGCAGAAGCAATAGCTTTTTGCAAAGAAGACTTATCAGCGTATGCAGCAGCCTTAAATGTAGTGATTGCTTTTGTTAATGTTGTATTTGCATTATCTACTTCAGTTTGAGTTGCGCTCGCATTCATATTTACAGTTGCTGCAGCGTCAATTGCTTTATAGAAAGTAGTGATAGCCGATTGAGGATACATATCGGTTGTAGCCGCGCCATACAATGAGTTAGCCGAAGCAAGTGTTTTTTCTAAAGCAGATTTGTCTGCCGAGGAAACTGCAATAGTTTTTCCTATCAATGTCACTTCATCAATATAGAACTCTCCTGATCCGACTACTTTCCATTGGAATTTAATTACCTCCGAATACAATTTTCCTTCATTAAAATCTGTGCTATTTCCGGCTCCCCATCCTGGTCCTGTTAAGTCAGTCCAATTTACAGTAACAGGAGTCCAGTTAGCATGAGATGGCACGCTATAAATATGGTGACTATAATCACTTGTGGTTGGAGTCGCAACCTCTAACGTAGCAGCACTACCTTTATGATAGAATGTAATACCCGTAGAACCTGTCAAATCATATGGCTCTCCTTCATCCAAAATATTGAAACCCATTCCGGAATAGTCTGAAACACCAGAATAAGTAAAATGAGCAGCATGACTTGTTGAATTGGCACCACCTGTTTCAATTTTATGAGAAGCAGTTCCTACACCAACATATGAATACCATGTTCCACCAAGCAAAGTTACCTCATCATTTTCACAATCTGCCAAGATAGTATTTCCACCAGGAACATTATTCTTAACTGTCATTTTTACAACAGAACCAAGTGCAGCATCTTGATCGCTTGTCAAATATGTACCATTATACGAAACAGCAACTGCATCACCCGATTCTACTGTGATGTTTTTCAAATTCAATGTAATTGTGTTACCAGAAACACTCATAGAACTAATCACATTCGATTGAGCAACACCATTTAGATAAACTGTAAAGCCACTATAATTTGTAGAAGACTTCATTTTCTTTGAACATGTCAATGCGATAACCTTGCCATCTGTAGTTGCAGAAGAAACTACTGGTGGAGTTACTGTTGCGCTTCCGCCACAATCATAGAAGTTTGCAGCATTACCACTCATTGTCAACATGTACAAGATTTGAATTGTTTGTGCATAATATGGACCACCTGTAGCTGATACATTTTGATTATAATAAGAATCAAGATTTGATTGACGGCTTGCATCTGTCATAAAAGCACAGCCAACACTACCTGTCCATGAAACATTACCAGCCATGCTTGTTGTTGAGATACTACTATAACCACTTCCATTCAAGCCAGTCATGAATCCAACTGATGACGGACTTTTTGCCCAACCTTTTGCATCCAAAAGAGCAATAGTCTTGGCCATCATATTCTTGCTACTTGTATTACCGAACCATACATAATCCCAAGCAACACGCCAAGGAACACGACACGCATCCCAACCGAAATCATCAGCATCACCACTGTTTCCTGTTCCAAGAGAGCCGTCCCACTTAGCCCAGTTAGGCCAAACACCATTCTTCTGTGATTTTTCCAAATATGTATGAGAACCGCTATATACAGAAGCCCAATCTCTTGTTGATGTAAAGCCTAATTCATCTTGTGCTTGTTGAAAAACACCTACAGATGCCACAGTAAAATAACAAGGGTTTCCATAATTATCCCATGCATCTCCTGGTTTGAACACCTTTATACCATTCTTTGTCGTAACTTCATAGCTATAAATATTTTTCAAAATAGTCTCTGCTTCTTTTGCATAGTCATATTTTGACGATTTGCCCCATTGTTTAGCAGCCAAGCACAACGCCAATGCAACATCAACATCGGCATCGGTTGCAGCATTATAGCCGTTAATAGAACTGAAACCGTTTATTTTCCAGTGCATAAGTCCATGACCATCAGACCATTTCTTGTAATACGCATACAATTTATCGAAATGATCTTGACATTTGGTATTAGTTGCATTGGCCATATAAACATAAATCAACATACCGTATGCAACACCTTCAGAAACAGTGTATTGTGTGTCGTCAAATTTAATTCGGCCAAAATCTCCACTTTCTGTATACAACGCTTTATCCCAAGCAACAAATTTGCTTTGAATGCTTGAGTTTCGAGGATTTGTAGCCGAAATACCATACGGATACGTATATCCTTGTTCGTTCATAGGAAACGGAAAATTCTGTGAAATACCCGCTAAAGCTGTTGTAATACACAATGTTATTAATAGTAGTTTTTTCATAGTTTTTATTTTTAGTTAATTTCTTCCTAAATATGACAGGCAAAGATACAAAAACCCGATGTTTCAGCGAGTTTTTATCTATTGTTTTATTCAAAAAATAAAAGAGGCTATTCCAAATACATGAAATAGCCTCTCTATAATTTTATTTAATCAAATTCTATTTTTCTGAATTTAATATCAATGGAAGGCCATTGCTACCGCCACCAACAATTACAGTCTTAGAATTTTGCGACTTGCTTAATTCCAAAGTAGCTTCAATACCTCTCATTTTCAATAAGATTGGAGTCAAACTGTTGTTAATGATGTTGTTGGCACGAGCCTCACCTTCAGCTGCAATTCTCTTACGTTCTGCTTCAGATTTTTCCTTATCCAAACGGAATTGGTAAGCAAGAGCTTCCTGTTCTTGTTTCAATTTGTTTTCAATAGCTTGACGGATGTCTTGTGGCAAGTTGATAGAACGAATAAGTAATGCTTTCATTTCTATGTGATTGTCACGTAACTTTTTACCAGCTTCGTCAATAATAGTTTGTTCAACTTCGGAACGTTTTGTAGAATAAATTTCTTCTGCCGAATAACGACCTGCTACTTGACGAACTGAAGAACGAACTTCCGGAATTACCAATAGATTTGCATAATCCGTACGGAATTGTTCGTACAAGAAACCTACACTATTGTAAATTGGGTAAAAACGAACTGTAATTTCTATATTAATAGAAAGTCCGTTTTTATCAAGTACATCCATAGTTTCTTCAATCTTTTGCTCAGCAACATTGAATACATACATATCGTTCCAAGGTGCAATAATATGGAAACCTGGTTCGTACACATTTTCTTTGTCCAAACCTGTTGTAAACTGACGGAAAATTACACCACGTTCAGTCGCTTCCAACTTAATGAACATACTATTTCCAAAAGCAATAAGAAAAAATACTGCTATAATTCCAAAAACAATTAATTTCTGATATTTACCTTTCATAATTTTGATTTTTAAGTGTTACAAATATAAAATTATATTTCGAACAACCACATGTAAATCTACCATTCAATTAGAATACCATAGATTCTCAAATTGCTAAAATTTCTCTCTATGTATTTTTTCTTTTTGAAGACGAGTCATGTCAAATGGTTTACGTTCTTCTTCCTTGTAACCAATTGCTATAACCGACAACACCTCCAAATTTTCAGGTATATTTAAAAGTGCTTTTAATACATCAGAAGCAGCTTCACCATTTTCTTTTCCACGACGGCGAATTTGTACCCAACAACTTCCTAAACCTAAATCTTCGGCAGCTAAATGCAAATATGTCGATGCAATCGACGCATCTTCTACCCAAACATCACTCTTTTGTGGATCGGCAACCACAACCACAGCCAAAGGAGCATCTTTTACAAATGCTGCACCCATTTGCTTACAGTTTGAAATTGCTTCTAAAGTTTGTTTATCCTCAACAAAAATGAATTCCCATGGATTTGCTCGTTTACTTGCCGGACACATAAGAACAATTTGCTGCAATTGTTCCTGTAACTCTTGTGGTACAGCGTCAGACTTGAATTTTCTCGTGCTTCGACGAGTTTGTGCTAATTCAAAAAATGTTTTCATACTTCTCTCTTATTTGTTCTTCTTTCTCAATATTCTATAATACAAGTAAATAGTTACAAGCGTAACGACTACTTGCACCGAAATCATTATACTTAAAGCTATTGTTGACATTCTTGTTTCTCCTCAAAATTATGTGGTTTTGCCTTGTATATTAACAAGCATAGCAAGCCTAAAAATACCAGCAAACCAATTCTACACACATCAATATAAAATACTGAATTTACAATCTTACCCTTATACAACGGCGAGCCTAATGAAATCTCCTCGTCAAGCGACACAAGAACTTCGGCATTTTTAGGAAGGCTATATTCTTTTCCTTCCACCACAATGGCATTATCGGAAATTTGTTTTACAACGCCTTCATTTTCCGCATAAAATTCATCGGCAAACCATGTTTTATTTGGTCCTACATTTTGATGACGCAATTCACCTAATATACTTGAGTTATCAAGTTCCCAACCTTTAAAACTCAACAACGACCAGTCATCATTTTTAGGTTTTATTAGTGAAGCTACAAATATAACTATCAACATTGTAGGAGTAATAAACCGTAAAATAAAACGGAAAACTCCAGGTAACTGTATATCTGCATTCTCGTGAATTAGTTTCCATCCTTTATTTACGCCCATTACCCAAGAAAAAGCAATAGCCTCAAGCATGGCGAAAAAGAACAACGAAACTGTTCCACCCCAAAAATCATATTGATCAAAAACGCCCTTGTCAAAGAATAAAATACATGGCAAAGCCATGATAAATATTACTATACCAAGGAAATACGACGTTCTTTTTTGTGACCAATCATAATTATTTGACAAGAAAGCTACAAACGGCTGCGCAATAGAAAGCGTAGAGGTTATAGCCGCAAAGAACAACAATCCAAAGAATGAAAAACCAGCCAAAGCAGACAATAATGGTCCCCATTGACCGAACAAATATGGCATAGTTCTAAAGCCAAGACCAAATCCACCAAACTGAGTTAATTCCACCACTCTATCTATACCGAAATAACCTATTGCAATAGGAATTATAATAGCACTTCCTAAAACTATTTCGGTAAATTCATTTGTAAATGCCGCAGTCATGGAACTCAAAGCAATATCATCTTTTTCCTTCAAATAAGACGCATACGTTTGAATTGCACCCATACCTAAAGAAAGTGTGAAAAATACCTGACCGGCAGCCGACAACCACACCTTAGGATTCAACAAAGAATCGAAATCTGGAGTCCACAAGAAGTTAAGGGCAACAACACTATCGAACGAAGCACCTTGCACACCAGCTTTCATTGTATAAGCTTTGTAAACCAAAAATATACCAAAGAAAAGCAATAACGGCATCGTAACCTTAGCAGCACGTTCTATCCCCTTTGCAATACCATGACTAAGAATGAACACATTCAAAAACAAACAAAGTGCAAAACATAAAAAAGTATCGTAAGGTATACCAGATGTTGATACACCTAAATTCAGATACGAATCGAAAAATGACGAGATTTCCATTTCTGTCATCTCATTGAATGTACCTACAACAGAATGTATAGCATAAGAAAGTATCCAACTTTCTATATAACAATAGTATGAGCAAATTATAATACTGGAGAACAAACCAAGTGAGCCGGCATATCTCCAAAATACATTTTTATTCAATGTTTGCATTATAGTTGGTGGAGAATGTCTTCCAAATTTTCCTCCAAACTTTCCAGTTGACCATTCTATTAAAACTAATGGAAGCCCTAAAAGTAAAAAAGAAATTAAGTACGGAATAATAAATGCACCGCCACCATTTTGGACAGCCTGTATTGGGAAACGCAAGAAATTACCCAAGCCAACAGCACTTCCAGCCATTGCCAAAATCAAGCCAATTCTTGAACCCCACGCTTGTTCTGTTTGAGCCATAATTCAATAATTCTTGCCAAAAATACACAATTTTTTCGTTTTCAATCTATTGCATACGCAAAAGGGGCATGGATAATATCCACACCCCTTTCTCCTTTATAGACATATTATTCTATTACTTCACAATCACCACAAATGATTCGTTTCCGACTTTCACGAAATATGTGCCGTCTAAACGAACATCAAATTGCATCACATTCGATGCATTGTTTGCTGGCGTATGCGTAATCGCACGGCCACTGTTGTCGTAAATCGTAACTTCGTTTCCTTCGGCATTCTTCACATTTATCGTGTGACCGATTGCATATACAACCACTGCATTTTTTACGTCTTCAACCGCATTGGGTTCTTCGTCGTTTTCTGCTTCAGCAATGTTAGACAATGCCAATGAGAATGGCCCTGATTCAGCTTTCATGAATTGTGTCTTTGGATTGATTTCCTCTGGCAATACGATACCGATATAGTAACCCGTCGTTCTCTTTACTGGTTCCAAATCTGTTATCGCCGTTACATTTGATGGCAATGTCGCTATCGTATCAAGCATTAACACCGTACCGACCTTGTATTCGCGGTAGATTACAAATGATGAGAAGTCCAGACCTTCGTATTCGTCCCATTCCAAGTTGTAGGTATTGTTCATACCCATGTTCTTTCTCAAGTGGATTGTCTTGTGGTGGGCACTCATTTCTGTTTCCGTACCGCACACGTCCGTTGCAGTCATCTTGTATCTCCATGAACGGATATTTGGATCTGCTTCCAAGTCTTCATATACACTCAACTCTGAGTATGGAACCCTGTCAACCATTTCATAGATGTCCTTACCTTCCGTCTCACGGTAGATTGTGTAGTAGTCGATCAAATCTGTGTTTTCCTTCAACCATACTACCAAGTTCTTGCCTGTTTCCTGGCTCACTGTTACCAACGAGATCTCAGGTTGCTTCAATGCGATGCTTGGTACCGTTACGGCAAGGCTTGCCTTACAGTTTGTCTCTGGATTTACTACTTCCAATGTGTAGTCACCGGCACGTACACCCGTCAAGTTCTTCGTCTGCTTGTTGTTCGACCAATTGTAGATTAGACCATCTTCGCTCACGCTTATTGTTACAGCGCCATTTGCCTCATTACAAGCTGTGGCTACAACGTTTGCTACAGTAATTACTGGAGCTTCTGGTTCTACTAACGTATACGTATCACTGATTGAACAACCTGTTTCTGTATTCGTAACTGTTAATGTGTAGTCTCCCTTGGCAACCTTAGAGATATTTTGTGTCGTTGCCTCGTTGCTCCATGCAAATGACGCATATTTCACACCTTTTGTTTCGATTATGATTGCACCGTCGGCATTGTCGCACGTTGGTTGTTTTATTGAAGCCATCATCATCATTTCTTCAGGTTCTGTTACTGTATACGTCTTTGTAAATTCACAACCTTCCGCATCGACGATTGCAACAGTGTAGTTACCGGCCTTGATGTTTTCTATCGTATCCGTCGTTGCCGTCTCGCCCAACCATTGCGTTGTGTAAGGCGCTGCTGCATTCTCTATCTCTAATGCTATCTCGGCATCACTTTCTCCGTAGCAAGAAACATTCTTGATTGTCTCTGCTACTTGGATGTTACATGCAAGTACGACAGAAGCTGTCGCGCTTACACTATTCTTCTCGCCGTTTGGCAACGTTGCCGTTACTGTGATTTCGGCCTCGCCCTCCAACGCACTCACTGCGAACAATA
>JAKSTZ010000022.1 GCA_024402335.1 Bacteroidales bacterium | reverse complement strand
ATTAAATGGGTTTATATTATCTGGGCTATCGGTCTGCTATGCGGTTGCGTAAATACACCGATACAGGGGTTTCAAGATTATTCAATAACACAACAAATATTTTAACCAAAGGGAGGAAAAATTGAAAATACTTTGTTTTTTAGGATTCCACAGATGGAAAAAAATTGAATCAGAATCATACGGAACACACGCAGTTATAATGCGCTGTCCACGTTGTCAATCTGAAATATGTTTTGAATACACAGACGCAGGCGCACAAACAATAAGCGGCAAAATATCTTGGATTAAACCAAGAACTGCCAAACAATTTTCAGCATTACGCAAATACTTTAAGTCAATTCTAAAAAAACACAAAGTATTTGATAAAGCAGGATTGCCAAAACGTGATAAAAACGGTTTTTCATATTCGCTTGGCAACAGAAAACAAAGACGTTTAACAGCAAGAAATTATAATAGATACAAACGGAGTATAAAAAATGTTTAATTTCTGGGTTGGATTTTGTTTTGGGTTGCTTGGGTATTACTTGTGGCACCAGGGCGATATGATGGAACGTAGAGAAAAAGGGGAAAAATAATGGGACGTCCAAAATTATCAGACGAGGAAAGAACAAAACGCCGTGCGGCAACTGTTGCAAAATATCATTTGAAATGTGGACATATTCCACGTAAGGTTGGCAGACCAAACGGTGGTATTTTTAGGAAAACAACTGTTGTTGACGATACGGTAATTGTAGAAACAGAACCAAAAAAAATTGGCATACCATATTTGCCTAAAAATCCAACAGCAGACGATATGAGAGAATTTGTATTGGCACTGGCAGAAAATGCAGCGCAAGTTGGAAGTGCGCCTGCTATGATTGCCGCTGCACAAACATTACAAAAAGAGATTGACAGATGGGAAAAAACAAATCCACCACAACCAGAACCGCCAAAACCAAGACCACGGATTCCAGTTGCGGTTGAAATCGAATCTGTCAAATGTCCGCACTGCGGCAAAACATTTGAAGTATAAAGGAGGTTCAAATGAAAAATTACATACCAACACACAAAGACGAAGTATTGTTTTATCTTAAAAAACACAAAACAATTACTGCAATGGAGGGTTTTACAAAACTGTTTATTGTAGATTTAGCAGGTTGCATACGTGATTTGCGTAAAATTTATAATATAACGGACGTATGGGTGGAAAGACAAAATTATTATGGGCGTATAACAAAATATAAAAAATACATATTCAAAGGCAAAAAACAAGGAGTAAAATAAAATGGCTAAAAATTATGCAATCGGCAGATTTGTATCTTTATGGTGGAATGATGGCACAGATGGAAAACCTGGTTATTATACCGTCAACGTAAAACGCAGATATAAAGATAAAACAGGGACAGACGTTGAGGAAAAAATCAGTATGTTTGCGTCAGACGCTATACAATTACAAACTGAATTAAAAGCCGCTATCGACAAAATCTTGACATTACCACGTGAAATCGTCAAAAAAGAAACAACGCCAGAACCTGGTGTGCAAGTTGTTGATATAAACGATATAGATTCACAGATTCCATTCTAGGAGGTATTTATGCCAATAACGAACGTATTATCAGTAAATGATATTATGGCAAATTGCCCTGATATACTATTGCGATATGTTCCGTGGTTATTAAACGGCTTGGAAGCACGTAAAAAAGCACGTGCACGAGGCGTTAAACCAGACGATATGCCACCCTTGCCTATACTTTGTATCAAGGGTTGGCGTTTTTCTGGTAAATCGCAATTTGGTGTAAGATTTGAAGTTGGTGCGATTCTTGACGGCTGGGCTTCGTCTGGTATGATTGCTGCAATTACGTCAGATGGTGCAAAAGACACAATGCAATTACTTGACAAAGTGTTAGAGGAAGCCGAGGAACCAACGCAATTCCAACGTCAATCAGACCACCCGATTCGTATTTTATCACAGAACGAACCAATTTATATTGAATATCTAAACAAAGTTGATTCCAAGGCACGTCAAACGTCAGCAGATATGCTTATGATTGAGGAATTGGAAAAATGGAACGAAGTAGCAGGTAAAGCGTCATTATTGACTATGATACGTCATTTTGATTGTATTATCGCACTATCAAACGATTTCCCTCGATGGGTTAAAAAACTGTTTGAATCATTTGGTGCTGTATTTGTTGAAGTGACATATATGGACAATAAAATGCTGGAAAAATCCGTAAAAGACGGTTTGGAACGTCAACGTATCGAGGACCCAGACGGTTGGGCTCGTGACGTTGCATATTTGCCAACAGGTGGTTCGAATCGTGTATTTTCTGAACGTGCTATAAATAACGCATTTTTACCAAAGAATCCGAAATTCCAGCGTAAAACTTCTATTCTTGCAATAGACGTTGGTGCTGGTGGTCCCGATAATTCTGTTATTATGCGTCTTGATTTTGATGGTTATACCATCGAAGCAGAGATATTGACAGACGAATCCATAGATTCTGTTGCTTTGTGTCGCAGGGTAAGTGATTATCGTGTATCACAACGCTGCGAGGAGGAAGTTTGGGATTCACAGGGCGTAGGACTTGGTATTATGCCACAGCGTGCACCACGTGAAGCGTGGGCAACCTCTGGTATAGTTCCGTTCGGCGGTGCGGCAGTTGATAAATCTGCTTATTTTAATGCCAGGGCAGAGGCAATGTTGCTAACAGCCAATGGGCTTATGAAAGGCAATATCAAACTGATAGGTTTTACAGAGGCGCAAAAAACACAATTTGAAGCCGAATGTCGTGCACACACAATAAAACCAAGCGAACTTGCACGCACAAATACGCACGCAATACAACTTGATAGCAAAGAAATTGTGAAAAAACGTCTAGGTGGTATGTCGCCTAACATTCTTGACGCTTTGTCGATGGGAGTGTGGCGACTCTTGACATACACAATTCATAATGATAACATATTACCAACGAACAATTATAATTCGTTTGGTGCAGACGATACAGGAGTGCCAGGACTATGAGTGAAAGAATAAACGAGGAAAGAGAACTTTACCTTTATTATTATGTTTTTGGGACACCAGAAGCACAAGAACTTATGGAATTGTGGGTGCAAGATATATTAAACACACCACATTTCCAACCACAACTTGACCCCAACAACACAAAAACCATACGCGATATGGGGGTTCTTGAATTTATTCAAGGATTGAAAAATCGTGTAGAGGAATTCATAGAGAAAGGAGTAAAAAATGAATCCAGAAACAACACCAACCAACCAACCAACAACACCAACCAACCAGCCAGGGGAACAGATACAGGACAACCAGACCTCTAATGTTCAAGTGGCACCTGCTGGCAACGATGGACAACCATCGGCTGGTGTAATTGACTTATCGGTATATTTCAAAGATAATGAACCTGGCGTTTATGACCCAGATAAAATATCTGCACTTGTGAAAGACCGTGACAATAAAGCAAAATCTGCTTCATATTTTCAATCAGAATTTATGAAAAAGAACGACGTGCCACAATCTGTTGAGGGTTATGCAGAACACTTTAAGCCAGATTCTATGTATGAAAAGTTTATGGAAAACGACCAGGTAAAAGATACCCTGAAAACAATCCGTGAATGGGGATTGAAAAACAATATCGGACCTGTTGCTGTAAATTCATTCTGTGATTTGGCTTTAAGAAAAATGGTTGAGGACGGCGATTTAGATTCACGCACGCCAGAACAAATCCAAGAGGACGTAGCAAAAGCAACTGCTGCCGAACAGGAAAAATTAAAACCATTCCTGGAATCGACACACCGTTCATTTGAGGACCAAACAAAAATCTTAAACAAATTCTTTGATACACCATCTGTATTTACAAACGACCCAGAAGTAAAAGCGTTTTTACAGAAAGCGGCTAACGAATCGGCGGTTGCATATAAAGCAATATCTTATTTGATTGACGCAATCGAATTTGGTGGTTATAAAGCGTTGCCAACACAGGGCGAATCTTTGGGAGTTGGTGCTGCTGAGTTTTGGAATAAATACAATGCAGAACAAGACCCAATGAAACGTGAAGCAATGTTAGCAGAATTTGAAAGAACAAACCCGACAAAATAATTAGGAGGAAATTATTATGGCTAAGAAAAATTGGTTTATAGAAGCAAATAAATCACAAGACCCAGAAGTCAAAGATTTATTAGCACAATATAATGTGCTGGACGCAAATGCTGCTGATTTTGAAGCAAAACGTGCTGAAATTTCATTAAAAATTAAAGTTATTTTAGGACTTGCAGAAGCGGCAGAAGTTAAAGAAACAGAAAGTCCTGCCGAAAATGTGCAGCCAGAAGCAGAAACTGGTGCCGAAAATGTGCAAATAGATTCTGATATTGCTGAGATAGACGCCGAATTAGACAATTCGGAAAAAGATAATAGTCAAGACGAACCAGTTGCTGATAGTGAATCTGAATGTGCAAAAAATGCACAAAACGAGATTCCTGCGGAAAAACCTGTAAAAGACGAAGCACCATCTGTTTTTTCTTATACAGAAACAGACGCTATGAAAGCAAAAGACCTTGATACTTTGATTCTTATAAAAAAAGCGTGTCGTGAGGAAGTTGCACGTCTTGAAAACACACGTCTAAAACACGCAACATATAAACAAAATCGTGAATTGGACGCTGAAATTTGGAAAATCCAACGTATTATCGGTATTGCTTTCAAACGTGAAGTTGCCTTAAAACAACGTGCAAAACAAATAAGAAATGCAGGACGCGTATCTAGTATTGCATTAAAGCGTGCTAGATTCGTAAAACTTATGCGTCAAGGAATTTCTATTACTAATATCACAAAACACCCAGAGGGCGTAAAAAAAGAGGAACTGATAGCAGTATTAGATAAAGATACAATCGAAGCGTGCAAAAAAAACAATTCACGTTTTCCTGATATGTGGGAAAGGTGGAAATTAAAATTTCTTGACAATAAAGAAACAAAAAAGCAATAATGAGTAAGTAAATAGACAGGGTTCGCCTTTAACACAAGGTTTTTACGGATTCCGCCAGTAATCTGCCCAAAACTGGCGATATTTGAAAGGAGGATTACCAATGCCTATGAACCCGAATTTTTTATGCTGTATTGGTGCTGAATTAAAAAATAGCACACAGCAAACAACACGTATGACACAAGTTTATTTATATCGTGCCTTTGAGGACGAAACCATAAGCGATATGTTATCGCCTGGTTTTTTTGACGCAGCACTTGGTATTATTAGACAAGACGATTTACTTTTATTATATAGTCCAAACGAAACCACTGCAAAATATGTTTATGCTCGTGTATCAAATGTTGACCGCGATGGCGTAGAAATAAATCAAATTGGTATTGACGCAGCAAGTATTTTTGTTAATACAACTGGTTTTTCAAAACTAACTGGCGGAAATTTACAAGAGATTATTGCACAAATAGATAATTATTTAGACGATATTTTAGGCGTAATACCATCAGACGCAACCCCAATAAACAAGTTAATAAGCGTAAACACATTAGAAACACGTGCTGTATTAAAAGATTCTAACGTTCCACAGGAAATGCAAAGTGGGCTAAAAACACCAGAAGTTGAAATTACAAATGCTTTGGTTGCAAAGGGGACAGCAGAATTTGAAATAGCACCATTGACAGACGATTTAACAACATATCAAGGTGCAACACCAGATAGTTTAATGCGTAAAGCACAGATTGAGGAAGTTGTGCAAGATATAAAAACAAGTTCCTTAACTTTTAAGGGTTATGTAAGCACAACAGAACCAAGTTCGGCAACATACAAATTTAACAAACACGATTTATGGTTGAATAGCGCAACAATGCCGACAAGTTTCCCAGTTCCACAAGCAAGTATAAAAGAATGGGACGGCACGGCTTGGGTTGCATATAACCACGATTATACACCTGATAATTTTGACTTTTTCCGTAATATAAACGATAACGAGGGCTATTACTGGTTTGCTGGCGAATGGGTCGTAATGTCAACTGATATGTCCACGACATATTTTCAATTAAACCCAACAACTGGTAAATGGGAAATTAAATCAAACGTAAATTTACCTGGTGCACCAACAACAACAACACCAAGTTTAGACGACGAATCAACAAAAATACCAACCACAAAATGGGTAAAAGAAGCCATAAATAGTTTTTCAATAACCCCAAAACAAGCGGTTAGTATAGGTATAGTAAATTACGTATTACCAACAAAAGATTTTATACAAACAGATTTTAATCCATCGACACGTCCAGGCGGAAGTAAAACAGCATTACGTTTTATGGCAGGAACAGTATTAAAAACACCAACAGGCGATATATTCGAAGTTGGCGATACTGATTCTGTGATTGAAATATCAACGATTGTCCAAGGGACAGCGTTAGCGGCAGGCGATAAAGTTTATATCTATCTGGTATCAAATGGCGATGGCACAGCAAGTCCAGTCGTATCAAAATCTGCAACATACAGCGGTTATATGATTGGCGGATTCGCTATGTTATGTCCTTTGCGTGGCGGTTCATTTACGAATTTACCAGCAAGCCACCCGTATTATTCATACAGCAATTCAGGCAACCAGATTATGCACACGTCCGTCTGGCATTTGAAAAACGCATATGACCAGAATTTAGGCGTCTGTGTGTATAATTCTGAAAAGAGATTGTGGGTCCAAGCATACATACCATCATTATATGATTCTGCTGGCACTTGGCAATCAGGGTCTTATTCAACGTCAAACGGTGGCGGAACAAGATACACAGACCCAACATTACAATTACGGTCTGTCTATAATGTTGCACCATCAAATAATATGACATTTGGCGAACAGTCCCAGTGGTTAAAAATGGCTGGCGGACGTTATATCTTTGACGACGAATTTACCAGCACAGCCGAGGGTTCAAACGAACAAACAAATGTCAATGGTTCGAATCAGAAAAATGCTGTCGGTGGTTGGTATGATACAGCAAACCGTCCTATGATTTCTAACTTTGGGGCGTGGGAAATGAACGGCTTTTACTGGCAAGATATAGCGATAAATGCTGCTGGCGGTTCTGGTTGGTCTAATCAAGGTCTAAACAAGGGACAAACATACGGTGGACAGCGGTTGCGCGCTGGTGCGGCTTGGAGCAATGGCGCGTCTTCGGGGTCGTTGTCTCGGGCTGCGGCTTCTGCTGGCGTTGAGCGTTATGCGGATATCGCTGCGCGCGGTGCGAGCCCTTGCTACGAAATAATATAAGCGTATGGTCGCGCTTGACGCGACCTGCGGCGTAAGCCGCCTTATAAAAAATTTGCCATTTTTGGCAAATAGGTAAAAGAGTTCTATTTGTCGTGCGGTTGCACGCTGGTGCGAATTGGAACAATGGCGCGAATTCGGGGTCGTTGTCTCGGAATGCGAATAATGCTGGCGTTGAACGTAATGCGAATAACGCTGCGCGCGGTGCGATACCTTGGTATCTAGTTAATTCCTAACCCAACAGGTTAAATAGCAAGGGCTGATTCTTTTACCTCTCGCGAAAGCGGAAATACTAATCAGGGGTGGTAAGGTGTTAGTAAGGATTTCTGAAAGCACCGAACCAGCAATAAAATGAAAAGATACGGGCACTTATGGGAACAATTTATTTCCAAAGAGAATTTTACCCAAGCACTCCATAATGCTATTCTGGGCAAGAAAAAACGTGATTATGTTAAAAAATTTATGCAAGACCCAGAAAACAATCTTGAACGAATCAGACAAGATATAATTCATAAAAACTTTCATACAGCAAAATATACTGAAAAAGAAATATACGAACCCAAAAAACGAATTATTTATATGTTGCCGTTCGTGCCAGACCGAATCGTTCAACACGCGCTTATGTTGATTTTAATTCCCATCTTAGAAAAATTATTTATAACTGATACTTATGCCTCTATTGACGGACGTGGAATGCACAAAGGAAGTAAAAGAGTTATGCAGTTTATAGCAAACAATGATTATTTTCTGAAATGCGATATTCGTAAATTTTACCCAAGCGTCAATCACGATATACTGATGGACATTATAAAACATAAGATAAAAGACAAAGATTTATTGTGGCTGATAGAGGACATTGTGCGTTCATTTCCTGGCGATACAAATTTACCCATAGGAAATTATTTTTCACAATGGGCTGGTAATTGGTATCTAAATGAACTTGACTATTATATAAAAAACAAGTTAAAATGTAAATATTATTTAAGATATTGTGACGATTTCTGTTTATTTTCGAATAATAAAAAACAGTTGGCAGAGTGGAAAGAAAAAATTCGTGTATTTTTAGACAAGCGATTAAAACTAACATATTCAAAAGCAGAAATATCACATATAAAAAATGGCGTGGATTTTTTAGGTTATAGACATTTTAGACGAAATAAGAAAAGATATATTTTGGTAAGAAAAAGAACTGCAAGACGAATGATAAAAAAAATTAGAAAAACAAAAAAGGGTTATAACAAAGGATTTATACCAGTTGAACAAGCATTAAGTAGGATTGGTTCGTATTTTGGTTGGATTAAATATGCAAATTCGCACCATCTTAAAATAGCAACAAAAATAAACGGATTTATGAGGTATCTCAAAAATGAACAACACAATAAAAAGATTCAGTGATATTGCCAAAGACGATATTATGTTAGTTGGCGAGAAAATGAAAATGGAAAATGTTATAGACAAAGAAATAGAAATTATTGCATTTGCTGTAATAAATTCCAAATATACAAAATTATGCACAAAGATTCAATTTGTATATGAAAACAAAACATATTTTGTATTTACTGGGTCTAGTATAATTACTGGACAATTAGAAAAACATAAAGACGATTTGCCATTTCTTGCCACAATAGCAAAAATGGACAGATGTTTAACATTGACATAAGAATTTTATTATGTTTTAATATAAAAAAGAAAGGAGGACAATATGTCTAAAAAAACAGAAACAAAGTCAATCTGGAAAGAGTGTTGGGAAAAGTATGTCACATTTATTGTTGACGCTTGGAAAAACGCTTGGACAACCTTAAAAGAGGCACTAATTCAATTCGTCTTGGCTATATTTGAATGGTTGAGGTTGATGGTTGGTGCAACATTTGGTGGTTTATGGACTTTAATCATATTACCAATCTGTAAATGGTTAAAAGAAAAGATTTCTGTATGGATTTCAAAAATACAAGAAAAAGTTATAAACTGGATTAAAAGAATATAAAATGTTTGAAAAAATAAAACTTTTTTACAAAAGGACTTAAAAATGTCAAATACACTAGAATTAGATACTCTGTATAAAATAAGCCCAATAGAAAAAATAGCACCACAGGGTGGAATTGAAATTGTATCTGCTTCTAGTGACGTGACTATCAGGGCAACAACAGATAGTCATTTCACAGGCGATTATAACGAATTGCCAGAAATTATAAATAATGGTGCTGCTGGCGATTTTTATAAATCAGACGTATTGTCTATAATAAAATATATTTCTGTATCTTGTTCGGATTTGACAGCAAAAGTTGTTTTATCTGGGTGCCACGTTAGAAAAGCAGTAAAATCAGAATTAGAGTTTTTTCCACACCAAATATCTTGCTCGATGGAAAACTTTGTAGAAACATTACGAGAGTTATTTCCTAATGTTGAAACAAAGAATGTCACAAAAGGAAATATGGTTTATGACGAATCAAGCGATATGTGGCTTATGACAATAAAAAATTCGTCAGACGAAACACTGGGAACCTATCAACAATACGCCGAGGATTGGGAAAACGCAGGATTTACATTTATTGGAACGTTCCAAGATGGCGCAACGATAACGTTCACTTGCACTATTAAATAATAAACATATAACAAAGGAGGAACCTATGCCTTGCGGAAAGAAAAAAGGTGGAAAATAACACTGCGGTTTTGTCGGCACCATAAGCCGACTTTTTTATTGCCATAAAAAACAGGGAGTGTAATATGTCAAACATTTGTATATTATCTGGGTTAGAGATACCAAAGGGGGAATATTCTATTGAGCATTATGTCGCGAAATACTGGCTTCCACCTAAATTGTATTCGCTAGAACAAAATAAATTTCCAGCAATAAAAATAATAAACAATATAAAAGATATAAAAATGCCTTGTGAATGGGAGGCACAAAAATATGACTTATGCAGTTATGCGTTAGAAAATTATAACTTGAATCAAAAGAATAAAAATATTATAATAAATGCGTTGGATAGGTTCGCCACCGAAAAGGAAACACTCAATCCCTGCCAACACTGTATATTGAGTAGCACGGCAAAGGAGTATTGTTATGCAAGACGAGATTTGGAAAAATACAGAATACGATGGTTATATGGTCTCAAATCTAGGTAAAGTAAAAAGTAAATACAAAATACTAACAACAACCGATAACGGACACGGCTATTTAACGGTTATGATGTCAATAAAAAATCAACAATTTAGACGTTATGTCCATCGCTTGGTTGCAAAAGCATTTATTCCAAACCCAAATAAATTTCCACAAATAAACCACAAAGACGGCAACAAATCAAACAACTCTATTGACAACCTAGAATGGTGCACGCAAAAAATGAACAATCAACACGCTTGGGCAACAGGATTGAGTAAAAGTTATGAGAGAACCCAAGAATATAGAGAAAAAGTAAGTAAAACCGTAAAAAGATTATGGCAACAAGGTGTTTTGCGTCCAGTTGTATGGACGGACGAAATGAAAGAGCGCGCCCGTATTGCCCAACTAAACAGCCCGAATAAAAAACGTGGTGCTCAGCACCCTTGGGCACGAAAAATTCGGTGTATTGAAACAGGTGTAATTTTTGATTGTATAAAATTCGCAGATAAAAAATACGGCAACAGAGCGATACAAAAAGCACTTAGCGGTAAACAAAAAACAGCGCACGGTCTGCATTGGGAATACATATAAAACGGAATATCAGCCCGATTGGTGTTCCATCTGCTTATTGAAATGCAAAGAAAAAACACGCTAGATATTGACGAATTTGTTTTGTCAACACTATATATAGGTATATACAAAGATTTTGCTGAAAAAAAGTGGCGGATTTCTCAGATTCGACATTAGTGTCGTTCTAACGGTAGTATTTATAAAAAATATTCTTGACAATATATTTTAATATATGTGATTATAATAATGACCGGTGCGATGGACAATCGAGAGAACCCATCAGCCAACACCGACAACAAGAACCTCAACTTTAACAAAAAAACAAAAAGGACATAAAATGGACCCAATAACAACAGGGTTGTTAAATATAACCCACTTTGTGGCAGAAGTTCAGCGTTTGCTGTTAAACTCCACACACGGTTTGCGTAATGTTGTCAATAACAAGGGTATCGTTGTCGGAAACGAAATCAGATTCCCAGTTGTTGATATTGACGGCGAAGCACAACCAATCAACGACGGCGCAGATACAGTTCCAACGGACTTGTATGCCGACACAGCAGTTGCAAATATCGTATTATACGAAGCAGCAACTAAATTAAACCGCACTGTAATCAACGCAACTAACTCTGCGGCACCTTTGCGTGCTCAGGCAGCGGCGAAAGTAGTGCACCAAATGGAAAACCGCTTTACACGTTCTATCTTGGACGCTTTAATGCAATATGACGATACAAATATGGAAGTTGGCGACGCCAGCACACCATTTACTGTGTCCTCTATGCACGAAGTAGGTTTGTTAGCAGGTAAAAACAACTGGGGCGAAAATGACCGCTATTTGTTGTTGCCACGTGAAGCAGAATACACATTGAAACAAGACCAAAAATTCTATGAAATCTGGTCTATTTACAATGGCGCAACTGCTCAAAACGGCTTTACAAAACCGAACGATATGGACGACAGCATACGTTGGATTCCATACAACGGCTTTATGGTTGCATTTATGAACACCAAAGACGCTAACAATGCAGTTGGTTTGCCAGTTGCTGCGGACGGTGCTTTGATGGGCTTTGCATTTAAGGGCTCTCGTGTTGGATTTGGTATGAACCAAGCAATGGAAACTCGTATATTCGAAGCAACATTGAAACAAGGCAACCCAATCGTCTTTAAGACAAATGGCTCTTGCGGTGCTTCTATTATCGACAGCCGTGGCGTAATTGGTATCAAAATCGACCCATCTATTGCCTAATAGATAAAAAATAACCTGTCCCCAGGGTAAAACTTGGGGACACAAGAAAAAAAGGATTTACAATGTCTTTCGATATTAAAAAATTATCTTGTTTTGGTGGCGATACAGAATCTGGAAATCCAAAATTATGGAAATATAAAGTTCCTGTATCGGCAGGGGGAACACCTGATACAATCACAACAGCGGGTTATTTTGACCCTAAATGTGGTTTGTTAGCAGGCGATATTGTTTTGGCTATAACAGCGTCATTAGGATTCTATGTTATCACAGAATCTGATGGTGTATTGACAGCCGAAGCAATGCCTCTTGAAGTAGATTCTTTGCCTGTGGCAACAGACGATACATTCGGTGTTGTCAAACCAGACGGAACAACTATTACTGCGTCAGATGGTGTTATCACTGCTGCCTAATAGAGATATTACCCTGCCCTCAATCGAGGGTTGGGCAATATCTTGAATAGGAGGAAAGAAATGCCCTATACAGAATTCATAACAATAACAATATCTGTTATCACGGTAATAGTATCTGTTGGAATATCGTATGGTATTATGAAAACCAAAATCGGTATTATGGAACAGAAATTAGCCAAATTTGATAAGGACCACGATTTGTTGGTTGAATTGAATACAAAGATAGATATGTTATTGAAAAAGAGAAAATAAATGAAAATACAATGGTTATGCGATTCGAATGGCGAATATTCATACGCACGTGTGATTGGTTGTATCTGCATAATCTGTAATTTGATTTGGCGTTTATATATGGGTGTATCTGATATAAATAATATCTGGCAGGCAACGGTTGCTTGCTCTGGGTTTATAACAGGGATTTTGCTTTGGCTAATAGAAATATTTAGGAAATTACCTAACATTTCTATCAAGGCAGGCGACAAAGAATATAGTATTCACAAAGGCGAATAAAATGGGAACAGTTGCTTATGATTTGATTAAAAAATTCGAGGGTTGCTCTTTGAAAGCATACCCAGACCCTGCAACTGGTGGCACGCCCTGGACAATAGGTTATGGAAGCACGATGGACAAAAACGGCAAACCATTCAAAAAAGGCGACATTATTACCCAATCAGAAGCAGAAGCCCTATTGGTTCGAGATATAAATAAAATACAAAACGAACTGCAAAAAGACGCAAAATTAGCAAAGTTATCAGAAAATGCTATTGACGCAATAATTTCACTTTGTTATAATGTTGGCATAGGTTCGTTCAAGCGTTCTAAGTGTTATAAAGCAATTATTGAAAACGACCTTGAAACCGTATGCAGACAATGGGATTGGTTCAAAGCAAACGGTAAGTTTATGAAAGGGTTGGCTAGACGTAGAATAGCAGAATTAGGGGAGTTCTTAAACAATGTATAAAATCATTATAGCAATTTTATCAGTGTTTATTCTAACTGGTTGTGCAACAAAATCGCCAACACAGGCAATCGTCAATTCTGGTATAGAACAAATCGAACGTTCAGAAAAGATAATCAAAAAAACAGAAACTTTGGCACAATGCAAGGAACAAGCAGAAAATTCGTTATTGACAGCAAAAGCAAATCTTGTCAATGCAGGCGAAACTTGCGAATCGCAAATATCAAAACTTGAATCAGATTTAGTTCGTTGGAAAACTTATTTCTGGTTGATAATCACTGGAATAGGTGCAACAATATATCTGATAATAGTTGGAAAACTTAGAAAAGGAATAATATAAAAAAGGAGTAAATTATGGGATTGTTTGGACACGGAGGTTTGTTATCGAAAGCCGCACACGGTGTAGAACACGCCGTTTCTGAGGGCTGGAAAAAAACAGAACAAATTGCAAGCGACTTCTGGGAACACGGCGGTAAAGAAGCAATCACGGTTGGTGGTATTGCTGCTGCTGCTTTATTGACAGGTGGTGCTGCCGCTGGTGCTCTTGGATTTGCTGGAACGGCATCTGCATTGACAGGGACGACCGCATTTCTTGGTGCAACCGCTGCAACAGGGCTTGCTGGTTATACTGGTGCAAAAAATGCTAGTGTAGCCGAGGAGGAAAGAAAAGCCCAAGCAGCGTATCAAGCAGAAGTCAACAAGGTAAATGCACAAGAGGAACGCACTCGTCGTGCAAACTTATTATCTTTGCGTAAAAGTTTGCAACCAACTTTAAGCCGTTCGTCACAAGGTGGAGGCGGTGGTTCGGTTGTTGACGATTCACGTGGAACAGGTGGAGTTGTATTAGGGTAATTGGAGGTTATAAATGCTAAACCAAAAACAATTATCAAGTATTCGCAGTAAAGCCAGCACAGCAAAACAAGCGTGGAATAGCGAGTATTTTGAAGCGATGGCATATACACAGCCAGAACGCAACGAGATTTGGCGTGTCAAAGGTGGATTTCCTGGTAATCTAAAACAGATTCCATTATTCACACAGGCAGGAAAAATCGGTGTTGACGTGTTTGTTGCGCGTATTCAAAATAAATTGACGCCTTATGAAAAACCTTATTTTTCATTCAGACCCAAAGATAGTTTTGTCACAGAATATGAAGCAGAACTGCGAGATTTGTGTGCCCAGATTTCAAAACGTGTCAATGAACGCAAAAATGAATTACGCGTTGACGACATTTTGAATGAAGCATATTATGATTTAGCAGCAGGAACAGCCGCCATCGTTCGTGAAAATACAATAAATGGTGTTCAATTCAAAAAATTACCTATAACGGAATATATGCTCGGCACAGAACAACACCAGACAGTATGTCGTGAAATTCGTCTGGCTGCAAATCTTGTTGGTGTTTATTTCCCAGAATTACGCGGTATGAAAAATATCGCTGGACGTGAAACTTATGGTCCAGGTTCCGAGGAGGAAATGAAATTACAAGATACTTTGTATTTCAACGAACAAACCAACAGATGGGAATATTATTTACAATACAATGATAAAATCTTGTTAGTTCGTGATTATGGCAAACGTTCGCCAGTGCATTTATTCCACTGGACACGTGCGTCAGATATGCCTTATGGAACTGGTGTTGCTATGAAAGCAAAACCTGCTCTAAAAAGATTAAATTCATATATCAAATGTAAATTGGAACTTATACCGTTTGCATTTCCTATGTTTTTATCGACAGCAGGTAATTTCTTAGACCGTAATGTGAATTTCAAACCAGGCGGACGTATGTTTGTGCGTGATATACAAGGCGTTCAACCAATTCAATTATCACAAGCAAAGAATGATTTTGTATTAGAAATTCAATCTGAGGAATTAGCAATCAAACAGACAATGCTTGATTACACTTTACCGAACGACCCAAGAGAAATGACCGCTGCGGAAGTATATGCACGTCAAAATCCACAAGACGAAATGGTATCTATCGCTGTGTCTAAAATGACCTCAACCATACGTGAAATCGGTTGGGATTTGTTCGACGATATTTATGCTCGTGAATTGGCTGGCGTGACAAGTATTACCTTAGACCAGTTGCACGAAATCTTGGAGTGTGAAGTCAACAATGACGCACAAATGGACGTTCAAGCCATCAACAAGATATTGCAATACATTCAAACAGTTGGTATGTTTGACCCACAGGCAATATACCAGACGTTGAATCGTGGACGCACACTTGAAACTTTGGAAAAAGCGTATAATCTGCCAATCGAAATTACCCACACAGCAGAGGAAATAGACGAAGCGGCAGACCAAGCAGCACAACAAATGGGTGCTGCTGAAACCGCCAATATCGAAGCGCAAATGGCTATCGACAACAACAAAGAACAAGCAAAAGCGGCTGCACAAATTGCAGTTGATAAAAACAAATAACCAACGGAGGTAAAAAAATGTCAGACGAAGTTATGAGAGATGTATCAAGAATCCCACAACCACGTGAATTAAAACCTAATTACTGGGGTGCTGAAAAAATTGCTGGTTTGATTAAAAAAGAATCAGAAATGTTAGAGGACGTTATGGAATGTTTGGGCTGTATGGACCATCAAGAGGACGCAGGCACAATAAAACAATTAAATGAAATTGCAGCCGAAGTCAAAAAAAGTATTGCAACTTTACAAACCATAATGAAAGCATACGACCAAATCTAAATCTGAGGTGTTAAAATGGCAGACACAACGGCACGTGATAAACTTTTAACTGAAATGTTTTTGCAATACTGGAAATACCCAGTAAAGCCAACATTTCAAGACGAGGACCAACACGATATAGCAGACGATTCTGTTGAGGGGTTGACCTTGGCTATGTATGAATCTGTAAAAGACGAAGCACTTATGGTGTATCCGTGGCGTTCTGCACAAAAATATGTATTTCTAAATAATCCGCAAGAAAATGATACTGGCGATGGAAAATACAAATATAAATTCACGCTTCCGACAGATTTCTTGACAGCAAATGGATTCTGGTTAGACAAAGAACGCAACCAACCATTTCAAAACGGTGTTGATATTATAGGAAATATTGCGAAAACCAATAAATCTGCATTTATGCTGCAATATACAGCAAATATGTCAGGCGCGGAAGCAAATTTAGACCCTTGGGTTATAGATTGGATTAAATTATATTTGGCTGCAACATTGGCTGATATAGGCGGCGTTGACCCAAATACAAAGAATTTCCTTATACAGAAAATGCAATTTGACGAACCGACATTGAAAAACAAAGATTTTGAAATGTCCCACCACGACGAAACAATCGGAAACGAGGACCAGTTTTTACACGATTGGTATTAAACGGAGGGTTAAATGACAATTAAAAGAAAAATCCTTAGAATATCAAAAGGACAAATATCGCCTGATTTGATAGAAAGGACAGATATTGGAATCCTTGACGCCTCTGGACAAAAAATATTAAATTATTACAATTCAAAATATGGTGCATTAAAATCTGCACCTGGAACACGTCTTGTTGTGGCGTGGAATGGTATCAAAAAGATAAAAACAGAAAAGATAAAACTTGCAAATATGCAAGAGGGTTTTATTGCTTTCAATGGAACGGACCACACAATATCTGTTTATAATAAAAATGCAGAACTTTTATCAAATGTTTTAGGTGCTTTATGGTTGACAGAAACAAATGTCGATAAAGTTATTTTGGCACAAAACCAAGATTTGATTTTAGTTGCAACTGGCGATAATCCTATAATGCAGATAAACATTGACGATATAACGGCAATTACAGAATCGGTATTTTCAATTTCAATGTCAAACATATTGAAATCTGCGTCAATCACATTACCGTCTTTGGACCCAACAGTATTCCGTATGGGAAATGAGGGATTGCCAGCAGACCCATCGGCAGTTGGTATTGTTGTTGGCGATTATGTATTTCCTAATTCTGGAACAGGAAATCCAACAACAAGTTTTCCTTGGAGTGTAAAACGTCTTGACCGTATTGCAAGTTTAACAAATTGGACAATAACTGGTGCAACAATAAACAGTGCAGGCAGTGGTTATGCCGATGGCGATATTGTAGAAATTGCCAATGGCGCACAATTTACATACAATTCTGGTGCTTTAACCGTAAATGACCCATCTGCAATCTATAATGTTGACCCAGCAGGAACAAATTTACCTGTTATAGGTGGTTCAGGAACAGGAATGACAGTTGATATAACCAGCGCAAACACCACGACAATTTGGACAGACGTTAGTTATACACCACAGATAGACGACGTAATTCGTGACGTATGGAATAGTGCGCTTTGGGTATGGACAGGTTCTGATTGGACAACACCAACAGCAAACACAGACCAAACATATTCTACACAATGGTATAATTCCGCTATGCAGGGTATAATTAAAATTACTGGTAAAAGTAATGGAACTTTGTTTTCTTTAACGGCACCAACAGGCGTTGACCCAACGAATTATGCCAAAAGTATATTGCAAGGAATGACCTTTGATGGGTTAAACGCAATCGGTATAATGCAGATTCAATCCATAACAGGAACAGTATCTGGACAAAGATATGACGTAAAAACGCTTGATGGACAAACATTGGTATCGTTTGATAAAAATTACACAGATTCAAGCCCAGCAACAGGTTTTACAATTAAATATTCAGAACAGCCAGTGTTTTCGGGTGCAAGACCATTTACTGCTGATAACCCAACAGAACAGACAAATTACCCAACGTCAATTCTGTTCTATCAACAGCGTTTAATTATCGGTGGAACAAGTTATAATCCATCTCAAATGATATTTTCTGAAATAGGAAAATACAATTCGTTCAAAGACGAATACTTATCAAATTCTGCGTTCCAGTTGGTTATCGGTTCAACAGAAAAAGAACAGATTAAAAGAATCTTGTTAAACCAAGGTATTCAGATATTTACAACCAACAACGAATGGCTAATGTCAGACCAGGCAATCACACGTAATTCTGGGTTTATACGTAATTCGTCAATCGGAACGTCTGGTGTGGAACCTGTTATTGCTGCAAATGGTATGACTTTATTCGTGCCAAAGAACGGCAAGGGTTTAATCGGGTTCCAATATAATTACCAATCTGCAAGTTATATGACGCCATATATATCGTTATTGACAGACGTATTAGATTCGGGAATCGTAGATATGTGTCAAAAACGAGGACTTGATTCGACAGACGATACATTGCTGTTTGTGTCAATGATAGATGGTTCGTTGGTAATCGGTAATTATCTGCAAGAACACGAAGTTCAAGCGTTTTGCAGACGTTATAACCCATCTGTGAAATATAAACAGACGATACAATGTGACGAACAAGTTATATTTGTGACCGATAGAAATGGGAATACTTGTTTTGAACTCATTGACGATACAAAATATACCGAAGCGGCACCTTATTCCTTTACATACAATCCTATAACAGGTATAATCACAATGACGACACCGATTGCATATAATGGACAAATGTTGAATGTTTATGATGGCGACCGTAAATTCATAGGCGAATATGAAGTGTCAAATGGGACAATTACAATACCATCAGAGGACAGACCAACAAGTGTATCGGAAATTGGGTATAATATATCGAGTGAATTTATCAGTAATCCACAAAATATAAATGCCCAGACAAAAACGATTTACAAGTCCATAACAGCGATTCGTTTGGCTTTGACGACACGTTCAAATCCTGCGTATCTTAAAGTGGAAAACAAATCGGCAAGTTGGGTAAAAGACAATTTGGCAGAATATCGTCGTTTAATCCGTCCAACACGTGACGCAAGATTCCATATCACAAACGACAGATACCCTGTTGAAATACTATCTATGGAAATTGAAATAGAGGCGTAAAAATGGCATTGACATACATAACAGATAATTCTTATTCAATAGCAAATTATAATATGTCGGCAATACCACAGATTGAACCTGTGAATATGACGCTAATTCCAGGCGCAAAAAAGCCCGATTTATTATCATTTCTAACACCAAAAACCGCTGGACCTATGTCTGTGTATTCAAAAACTGGCGAACCAATGTCTGTCCCAGCAGGAACACCTTTATCGTCCCTGGGTAAAATACCAGAAGCAGCACAGCCAAAAGTGACACAACCAGCACCAAGCGTCCCAGCAATAACAGACGTGTCTAGCATAACACCTGCATATAATAGCGTTGAATTAGATAAATTCCGTTCTATATGGGGTTCAACTGGGGACGAACAGAAAGATTATAACCGTTATATCGAAATGGCTGGTGCCGCAAAAGTTGGTGCCGCAGTGTTGACAGGTATAGGTGCAGTTGCAAATGCGTATTCATATACGCAATTACGTCGTGAAACAGAAGCAACAAAGACCCAATATGACACACAAAAGAAAATAATAGACACAAATATCGACAAAACCGAATCGGCTTTGATGGAAAATCTTATGAGCAATATGGCTGATTTAGACGTTATGACGGCTGCACGCAATGTTGATTTATCGTCACAAGCGATAGTTGGCGACAAAGCAAAGGGCGCGATGGACCTTGGACGTGATATTGCAGATATGCGAACAAATGGTTCTTTACAAAAAGCAGCACTTGATTTAGAATACAAAATGAACGTTGCAAAGGCAAAACGTGCTGAAACACAAGGTTATGTAAATGCAGGTTTGCAGATAGCAGGTGCGGCACTTTCATTATTATAGGAGGACACATTGGCAAAACTTTATCAAAGACAAAATGTTCAATTACAACGTGGACAAATATATCAACCAGATAAAAAACCAAGCATTGGTGCTGCTATTGCTAATTTTGGTGCTGCTGCATTAGATAAGATAGCAAAAGACAATTTTGCGCTTGGGCACGCCAATTTAGTCAATTCTATTATTACAACCGCCTATGAATCAAATCCAACAGATTTGAAGCGTTTTAATGAAATGGTGGAATCGGGTATTTTGAAATCAACAAAGAATTTACCTGGCGATATGGCACGCAAGATTCGTTCGGACGCAGAAACAAAAGCACTTGCGTTAAACAAACAAATCAAAAGCAATATGATTAAAGCCGCCAATGCAGAATTGCAAAACAAAACACAGACGGCAGTTGACGATATTACAGGAAATGGACCAATGGGTATGCGTTCATTAAATGATTCTATGATGGAATCGTTTATAAATCGTGACGAGGAGGGTGCCGCTGCAACACGTCAATTATGGAATTTGCAACACCAAAGATTATCAAATCTTGCAGAAGTTAAAAATGCAAGTGGCGATTTTGTTATCGGAAAAGAAACAGAACGCAATATGTATAAGCAAGGTTTGTTTGGTAAAACCGATTCGTTCCGCAGTGCTATTGAAAAACTATCAAAAGACGGCTTGAAAAGTTTTGACGAGGAGGTTTTTCAAAACAAAGAAAAGTTTATGGAAGCATACAATATAGATATGGGAACGTATGACGACCTGGAAAAGATTATGAAAGCACGCCGTAAAGCGTTTGACGCCCAGGACAAAAGAGAAATAAAATCACAAGATTATTTCACATTGTCGAGATTATCTGCAATCAGTGACGCAGAATTGGCAGACGTTGAAACACGTGATTCTGTGACGCCTGAAACAATAGAAATGATAAAAAAAGCCAAGAAAGCGGCACAAAAAGCAGGTGCAAGCGAATCGGCTGCATATAATTTTGGGGACCAGAACGAGGGATTTCTTGCCGCAATTATGGAAATGCAAGACGTTGTGACCTCAAAAGACGATGGTTCGCCAGAATATGCAGATAAATTATTACAATCGGCAGCCAAAGTTGATAATACTTTGACTAAAATGTTTAATGCTGGATTATCTGAGGACGCAACGCAATTATTGCGCCGTGGTTTAACAGAATCCATATCGTCACAAGATTTTGCTGCTGTTTTAGATACCAGCGATTCGTCTTTTATATCTGAATTGACACGTGGTGCATACAATGACTTTGATACCAGAATGTCGCAAAAAGAATCTGAAATACGCAAAAAATATGGTTCTAACCTAAACCCATTCCAGGAAAGACAGATGGCAGAGGAATTGAGAAATATACCAACACGCACTGGTAGCAGGGTAAATGTTGGACAAGGTTATGAAATGTCTTTACCAGAAATTAGCGAAAACACAAAAAAAGCATTGAAAGCGTATGCAAGTGAGGTGTATAATGTTGCTATGATTCAGGCGGCACAGGGCGATTATGAGGGTGCTATGCAAACGAGAGCCGATGGGAACCGTGAACTTATTTATATGAAATATGGACAATGGATTCCAAGACACCAGTTCGCAAATCTTGAAAGCGAATTGAAAGCAGGACGCAAAGCATATATCACAATCGGTAATTCACAATATGAATACCTTGGCGTATCACAAAACGATATTATTGTAAAAGGGAGGTTTTAATGGCGGAAAATTATCAAGACCCAATAGTTGATTCTGAAAACGGAACAACGTTGGGTAATGCACTCATAGCGGAAAACAATTTAGCAGCAAATGACGACCCACAACTTGACCCAATTTTACCGTCACAAATGACTAACGCACAGAAAATTCCGTCAGAACACGAAATTTCAATGACAGAAGCGTTGCGTCAATATCGTATAACACAAAGCACAATAGACCAGCGTATTAAAGGACCAGAAACTCATTTTTGGGGGAATATTGGCAAAGGTGTAAAAGATTTCGGAGGCGAAGTAAAAGCGTTCCCAGATAAATTCAATGCAGCAGTATATCGTGCGTTCAATGGGCATTGGTTCCCAGATATGACAGAGGACCAAGCAGTTCGTCTAATGGAAGCGTCAACACAACTTGCGTCACACGATTCACAAATGCGTAATTTGGTTGCAACATACGAGGGTGCAGACCAATCTATCGTGCGTCCGTTCTTTTCTGGTGCTGCACAGGTTTTATCTTATGGTATTGTTGGTGCGTTGACAGGTGGTGTTGGTATAGGATTGCTTGCAGGCGTTCAAGAGGGTGTAGATATATCACAAGAAATGGCAGAAACCTATATGCAGAAAAATGAAAATTCGTTGCAGGGTTATAAGGGTTCTGAGGACGCTTTATTTGCAGCCGCACACGGTGCAATATCTGGTTTTATAGAAACACGCTTTGGTGTTGAAAGATTATTTACAAATGCAATCAGAAAAACAGGAATTCGTAAAATTGGCGAATATGCTTTACGTTCCGCTGCTGGCGAGGGCACCGAGGAATTTTTACAAGAAAGTTCTAAGTATTTGTTTGAAAATATGGCAGGGCGCAACAATAGAACATTCGGCGAATTCTTGAAAGATGCCATCACAAACGCTGCTTATGGTGCTGCGTTGGGTGGTGCGTTCGGTGGTGCTATGTATTACCCAAATGTCAGACGCATTAAAAAAGCATTGAAAGCACAAGGTTATACAGAGGAACAAGCAGCAATTTTGGCACCAGAAATGGTAAATGAAGCCAAGAACGCAGTATTGCAAGAGGTTGACGACCGTGCACAAATACGTGAACATTATGGGGAACAATGGACGAATCTTAAAACAAAGATTGTCACAGCGTTAGAAAATGCAGGTTGGCGTGAATCAAATCCTAACATTGACCTTGATAAATATGCAGAGGACAATGCAGACGATATTGTCAGACCGTTATTCAGATTTTCAAACAAGTTCGGTATTGACACAAGAGATTTGATACAGTTGTCAGATATTGACGTAATCGACAATGCAATTTATCTGCGTCCGAATGATTTGGGCACACCAGAAGCAATCGCAAATCGTATCAAAGAAAAACAAGCACAGGTAAAACGTCTGAATACACTTGCAAAAACTGGTGCAGGCGACCCAGAAGTAAAAGCGGCTTTGAATACACAGATTGAATTGTTGCAGAAATACTATGAGCAACAAACAGGCAATAGAGTAAGTGCAACACGCAGCGTTCGTGCTGGAAAAGCAAAAATGGACGCAGAGATTTTAGCAAATACTGCGCCTGCTGTATCTGAAACAATCGCAAATATAGACGTATCACAAATGACAAGTGGCGAACCAACAGCAGAAGTCCGTCAAAGATTGGACGGTAATCCATTTGTTTATGTTGGCGATAGACAGTTGCCAGTTGAATATAAAGTTGTGTCAATGAGTGAAGTTATTGCATCGCACGTTGGACAAGAAATCAACACAAGATATTCGTTAAAAGAATTACAGAATCGTGCACAGCGTGGAAGCAGAACAGACGTGTCTATCTTGCAATCACGTGCAGCAAAGATTCAACCAGAAAACCTTGGTATTTCATATAATACACAAAATGGTGCACCTGTTATCAACGAAAAAGGCGAAGTTATTGCTGGAAACGGCAGATATGAAGTATTGCGTATGACAGACGAAAAAGGACGTGCTAGATATAATAAATACCTGGAATCTCTGGGATTTGATTTGACAGGTATTGAAAACCCAATCTTAGTTCGCCAAATGAAAGGTTTGACAGACGAACAACAAATTGCAGTTGCCGATGCAAGTAATGTATCTGCAACGTCTGCATTTGATAACGCCAGCCAAGCAGCACAAGACGCAAAGTTATTGAAAGGCACAAATGGCGTGACAGATTTCTTGAATAAAATACCAATCGAATCACGTCAGGGTTTATTCTTGGCAAATGACCGTGTGAATAAAGTTGCGCTGGACCGCAGATATAATGACGCTTTAATGATGTGGTTGTTGAATGGCGACACGGCGTTATACGAGGAATTATACCTGATGGGCGGAATCACACAAAAGATTCAAACCGCATTAAATCAAACAATACCTGGTTTAATGTCTTTGGAAAACCAATACCCGAAAGTTGGGTTGCGTGAGGACTTGGCAAACGCATTGAAAAGATTGCCGTCAATAGCACGTTCGTCTGATTTTGCGTTCAGCATATCACAGATTGAAATTGAGGACAGTAGGGCAAACCTATTCAATGAAAACGCATTGTTATACGCCTTGACGTTTGGTAAAAACACAAAAACATACGAGGGCACAGGCGCAGACAGATTGCAGATTGGCTTGACGTTATCTGAATTCTTTGACACCTATACCCAGATGGCGACAGCAAATCAAGAAAATATCGGACAAGTTGATATATTCGGACAACCGCTTGCGTCAGAACGTTCAAGAGCCGACATATTATCTGAAACATTGACAAAGGCATTTCCACGTGAATTTGAGGACAATGTTGCGAAAAGCCGTGATATGAAAGCAGTATTCTTGACAAAGGCACAAACAACACCGACACCAACACAATTTAATCAAACAGAATTCCTGGACACGGTTCAACCATCATTATTCCCAGGCGACACCTCGACAGCAAGTGCGGTTCAGAATTTACCTTGGGAAAGACCAGTAAATGTATCAAACCCAACATTCTTTAATCGTATGCCAGACGCAAACGACATTGAGGTTGCACGCAATAATGGTATAGATTCGTTCTTGATACTTGATAAAAAAGATATTCCAACGCAACTTGTATTGTTGGACGGTTCTGTTGTTAAACTGCAACCAGGTGCAAAGATTCCATCGGGAAAAGATTTGTATAAATCAAACATTTATTATCAAACGTCAGTATTTGATTTGCGTGTCGGGGACGAGATACCTGGTTATGGGAAAGTCGAACAAATAACAGATAATAAAATCAAAGTTGGTGGCACAGAATATAGTAAGTTGCGTTTTGATACAATGTTGCAATCTGTTGATTTTACACCAGCCACAGTTGATTTTAACAAAGCGGTTGATTATTTTGGAACAACAACCAATCTAAATATCGCAGGTTATATCTTGCCAGATGGCAGATTGTTAGATTTTTCAGGTAAAAAATTTGGAAGTGATGGCAGAAGCAGAACGATAGACCATAGAGAAGTTGGGGACGCATACGACAATGAAATAGATATGGACGATTTCTTGAAAAATGGTGCAATAAGAATTGACGCAACAAGCGGTTCGATAAATATCGGTGCAAAGCCAACAGCGGCACAAATGCGTATTATCGAACAAATTGTATCAAGAAACACCGATTCGGTATCGTTAGAACTTGAAAACAATGGTCCGTCATTAAATGAAGTTTATGACGATACAACACCAACAAATATAAAAAGAATCATAAACCAATACTTTACTGGCGGTCGAGTAAGTAAATTATCACAGTTTTTACAAGGACGCAAAGTCAATGGATTTTACGACCCAGAATTGGAAGTGATTGTGCTTGGGCGTAATTCCAACACAGGAACATTACCACACGAAATGTCGCATTACTGGGCAAACACGATATTCAATCTGGTTAAATCAGGGAAATACAATAATAATCCTGATTTTATGGCACAAGCGATGGGAATGTTTAGAATGTTGGGCGTTGGTATGAATCAAACCACATTGACACGCGACCAACAAGAACAATTTGCAACAATGACCGAATCGGTTATATTCGGAATGGCACCAATTCCACAAGGGACAGAATTGCCAATGACAGCGTTCTTGAACTGGGTGCCACAGAAATATAAATCCATATTGGACATTGGTTATCGTAATTCCGAGGGACGTATTGTGAACCCAATCTTGGACAAACAAGCGGTAGAATGGTTTAATGCGTGGTATGCAAATGGCACATTGCCATCTATTGACGCCTCGCCTTTAATGATTGAAAATTCAAACGCTGAACAAGACAATCGTATTATTCCATCGTCTGTTGAAGTTATGAAAGTTCGTGCAACAGAAATGAAAAACGAATCGGACACAATCAAACGTGCCAGAACAGAAATGACAACAGAAGCAGAACAAGCAACGCCAACAAGCGAATTGGCTGCGTCAACTGGTGCAGGCGTTATGATTGAATCACAACCTGGTAATATGGAATTATCAGAACCACCAGCAGAAAAGAAAAAGAATATCGTATCATATCTGATTCCAGGACGTGGAACAAATACACGCGAGGGTATGTTTGCTGCTGCACGTGACTATATTTCTAAAAACCCAGAACACGCAAGAGAGGTTGCATTTGGTAATCCTGCAATCACAGAAAACGACACAGGCGTTGACCGTGCAATCTTGATTCGTTCGTTGATGGAACAGTATAAGCCAGGGGACAATGAATATGCAGAATTGTATCATAACTTGGCAGAAACAGTATCATTGGCTGGTAAAACACCTGGTTTATCAAATGATATGAATTTCCAGTTCTATTTGGAAGCAGTAAAACGTATCACAAACGGAATGGAAGCAACCGCTGCAATAAAATACGCAGGCACACGTAATGTCAACAAAGCATTGAGAACGTTTAATTCTGATATTGACGCATTTATACAAGAACACGTAAGCAAGGTTCTTGCAAGTGGTGCAGATACAGATAGACGAGAAATGTTGATAAAACAAATGTTGGCAGAAGCGTCTGTTAAATTCGGTGGCGATAGCACATTACAGTTGACCCAAGAGGATTTACGTCGTGGACGCAGCATTAAATCTGCGGACCGTGCAATATTTATTGAATGGGCAAACAAAGAAATCCGTAAAATGTTAAAAGCGTCACCAGACACAGATATAATCAACCGCACGATGGAATTATCAGAATCAGCAGAAAAAGCACGCAAATATCTTGATTCCAACGATAACGCAGAAGTGCAAGCGGCAGGTAAAAAGATTCGTGAATGGCAAATGTTTGTTGCAGAAAAACAAGTTCCCGAAACGTGGGCTTCAAAACTTATAGGAACGTGGTATCCGAAAGCAATGCTTTACAATATAAACACACACCTCGTCAATATGACAGGCAATACATTCAATTATGGTATTGTTAAAGCAGCAGTTGCAGCCCAATACAAGCACGGAAATAAGGTATCGCAACAATCTTTGACCGCAGAACGTGAACGTCTGCACAGGTTATATGATTCGTCTTTAATGAATTTGGCTGCGATGGAAACACCAACCAGCCCAACATTATTACACGGCGAACAATATAATCCACGTGAGGGTAAATCGACCATCGGTAAGATTGCAGATTTTTCAATGGACTTGCTGGGTAAAGAGGACGCTATATTCAGAATCCGTGCATATATTGACGCACTTGGACATATTGCAACAGCGGACGCAGCAAAAACAGGCGGAAGCCCAACAGAATTGTTTAATGAATACAAGAAAATCAACAATCCAAAGGGAACACGTGCCTATGAAGCCAGATTGGAAGCATTGCGTATATCTGATATAGCAGTATTCCAGCAAACAGGCGTGTTGTCGTCTGCATTGAAAAAAGTGCGTGACGCATTAAACGCTGGACAACGTGGCGGAATCGGAACATTACTTGGACCATTTGTTAAAACACCAGCGAATATCGTAGAACAAGGCGCACGTGCAATCGCAGCACCAATTACAGCGACATATCACGCTTTGAGTGGCAAATGGACAATCCAGGACACATTAGATACAGGTTATTTTGCGCTGGCGTGTATATTGACTATGGGCTTGATGGCAGATTATGAGCCACCATACGAAACACCACAACGTTATGACCCGAATAAACCATACGATTCGATTCGTATTCGTGGAACCGATATATGGATTAAACTCGATACATTCGCCTCTGCGTCTGTGCCTTTAAGAATCATTGCTTCGATTGCAACAGGCAAAGGTTTAGGAATTGGCGGTGCGTTTAATGAAATACCTTTAATCGGGGATTTATCAGACGCATACAGTGAAGCCGCCAGAATCGAACAAGACCCATATAAGCAAGGCGTTCGGTTTGGTGCTAACTGGGTATATAATCGTGCGAATACAGCCGTGCCAGCAATAATTAAATACACACTGGCAGCAATACACCCAGCAGACCTGAATCTGGACGAAATAGACCTTGGGTTGCCAAAGACAGGTATCGGACGCAAGATTGGCAGACAATATGGTTTAGATGGTGGCGATACAACAACCAATGATATATTGCGTATATTCTTTAATAGATTGAAAATTTACAAAGAATAATACTATATATAGATATTTTGGTTCGACATTGAAAAAACGGTTTTTTCTGTATTCCAATGTCAGCAAGGGTTTGAATACTCGACACGTGTGTCGATTCTAGCAAATCCGCAGGGTGCAGAGGGCGTTTGTCAACATAGCAACGTATTTCTGCACCTTGCAGACCGAAAAAAGCGGTTTGTTTTAATAAACATTATTTTGTCAATACTATATATAGTGTTTAATAAAGCAAATTAGGCGGAAAGTAGGCGAGATTTTAGAAGCCGAAATCACGATATGCTGCTTTATATTGAACTCGACGGGGTTCCGCAATCGCAAAAACCAACGGTAAATATACCGCCTGGACTTTTATACACTATAACAATCACTAATAAAAATCATAAATATCACAAATATCGTGAAAAATGGCGGAAAACTGGGAAATGTATATTTGTGACATTTATTTTTGCATAAAACACTATAAAAAGATATATGTGTGAACTTGTATGATGGATTCAAATATGGAATAAGTCGTCAATAAGTTAAAAAACTATAATTATTTAACATATCACAAAAATAAATATACGATTTTAACTTATTTTATCTTTACTTTAAGGGACAAAAAGTAAAGTTTTGAGGGGTAAATATTTACTTTATACCTAGAAATCTGCGTAAAATCGTGAAAAAATGAGTTTTATTATAAGTAGGAAGTGAGTTATATATAAACGTAAAATAAGTTTATATTCGAACTATTTCCATTTTGGAAATAACTGCTTGACATTATATTACGTATTATGTCATAAAATTATTGAAGCATTTGTTTTGTGTTTCCTTTCCTTTGTATCTGTGTGAACCCCTGGCATTTTATGTGCCAGGATTTTTTTATTTTTTTATTTGACATTTGTAAACTGTATGCTATCATAAGCATACAGAAAGGTTATAAGGGAACCAAAAAGTTATGGAATCCTTGCCCTTATCAGGGATTCCGCCAGAACTATAAGGGAGTTCGATATGTTAGAAAAAATCACACACTATATTTTAGGTATAGCAATCGCTATGTCTGTATTTGCTGGTATGGCATATCTATTTCAAAAGCAGGGTTATAAAATGCAACAATATGCCATCGAGCATAATTGTAAATGGGATTATAACGATATGTGTTATACCAAAGAACAAAGACCTTGGTTATTCAAATAATGGAGGTTGCTATGTTTTACAAAGATAAAATTATTGCTAATATTACACAGTTAGAGGATTATGCCAGAACTTGTTTTGTGCAGTTGTTAAAATTGCCAAACGGACAAGGCAAAACCGTAAATGAATTTATAGATACCTTTATGGACGATTTGACCGATGGCGAATTGTTTGATACTGGACTTGTTGTATGTATGGACGAATTGTTGCCAGATTGCAGAAAAGCAGAAAAGCCACAAGAAACACGTCTGTATAATTTAGTTGCAGATTGGATTCACGACAATTTACACAAATGCGAGGAATGTGGCGAATGGTATAATATGGAAAAAGACGGTTATAACAATGGGTTATGCCAAGATTGCCAAGACCATCGCAACGCCAGTGACCCAGATACGGTTGCAGATTTCTTAAATGATTTAGAGAGGGAACAAAATGATTAAAGTTGTTGGCTATATACATAACATATATGTCTGCGAATGTATGCCTAATACAATCGAAAATCGCAGAATGATTGAATATGCTATCAAACACGGAATGACCGCAGCAATAATGAGGTTATAAAATGAAAAAAGAAAAACAAACTTTACCAGCGCAAAAAATATCTATTACCAGTATATCGGGGTTGATTCATACAGACGCACCAGATTTGTATTGGCAAGACGAAAAAACTGGCGAACCTGTATTATGTCGTAAAAAACTTATATACGCAGAGGAATTGTATAAGGCACTTGGTTTAACACCATCGCAGCGTTCACGTTCTATTGCCAGATGGAAAGACCGTGGGTTCGAGGGTATAGATTGGAATAACCGCGAAATAACAACTGGGCGTGGACGTGGTGCAGGTTCTATTATACAATCTGCTTATCTGCGTGTTGAATTTGCAAAAAAGATATGTATGCAGATTAAAACGCCAATCGCAGAGGCAGTTCGTGATTATTTGATAAAAGAAACGGCTGCGTTCTGGGCTTCTGCAAAACGTCAAGCACTTGCAGTTGCAGACCCAATGTCACAACAAATACCGTTTTCAGACGCAGTAAGGAAAGTTGTTGAAAAAGCCGTTGCAGAAGCGGTTGCTGTCGCTATTCAAGAAAACGAACAGAAACACCAGGAAACGTCACGCGCGTTATACAATGAAAAATTTGCGTTATTAGAGGACCTTAAAACCGAAAAGGTTGACGAACGCAATCGTTCCAATTTGCGTTCCCATATATCAAATATGGTTCGCAAACATTGCTTTGAAAAAGGCGAGGATTATAAAGTATTTTGGGAAAAATGCTATAATTCGTTCAAAGTCCGTCATAAATCTTGTGATTGGTTTTGGGCTTTTTCACAGGCAAAAAACAAGGTGGAGTTTATTGCAGAAAATTTACCATTAAAATACTTGCAAGAATTCCATCAGATAGTAGTATCTTTTATACTAGAATACAGATAGAAAGGAGTGCAAAAAATGCAAAAGAAACAGTATAATTATAAATCGCTTGAAAAAGCCACCAAGGCAGAATTACAAGCGTGGATTTCAGAGATATTATCATATCTGCGTCCACTTGCGCCAAATTATGAAGTGTCGCCAGAAACAATCGAGGCATTTTGTAATGATTGGACAGGTAAAAGCACAGATACAGTTGTTGTCACAAATGATTATTTTAGTGAATTTTGGCGTTTATACCCACGTAAGGTTGGATTAAAAGCAAAGGTAAAACAAGCATTTGACAACGCCGTAATTCGTGGTTCAACACCAGACCAGATATTAAATGGAACGGCTATGTATGCAAGAATCCGTAATGAAATTACCAAGAAAGACCCATCAAAAGAATGTTATACAGCACACCCGACAACATTCTTGAATCAAGATAGATTCCTGGCGGTTGATTCAATGCGTAAGGAATTACTGGGTTTAATTGGTAATACGCCAATGGCTATTGCCACAGTTCAAGGATTTTGAAATGCAACAACGTCCCCAAGTTTGTCAATTAAATAAAAGATTTGGCACAACAGGATTCTTTTTAACAACAGAATTTAACAGACATTTTGTTGCAATAAAAAAAGAATACATTGGTAAAAGGGCATTAAACTTATTGAGAAAAGATTACTGCGTGATACCAATGAAATTCGGTTATTATTATATAGCCGAAAAAAACTAAAAAAGGAGTAAAATATGCAAAGAGAAAGCACTTTTAGATTAGAACCATTACCTTTAACAGAAAAAGGGAAATTACACATAGAAAAGGTTCGCAAGTTAGCGATTGAACTGTTTGACGCTTTGGTTGATATAGAGTTTTCAGCCAACGTTGAACAAAACAAAGTTTTTAACGATATTGCTAGTTGTTTAAGTGTAGCAAAGGGTAAATTACAAGAAAGCACATTTTGGGCAAATCGTGCGGCTTCTTATATTGGACACTTTTTACCAGAAAACGAATTAAAAAACAAACAAGAGGATTAAAACAATGTCAACAAGGGCAAATATAGTATTACAAGAAAAAGGTTATACACTTTGGTTATACCATCATTGCGACGGCTACCCGTCTTATCTTGGTTGGAAACTTATGCAAATAATGGAAAAACACAAAAAAGATTATTCTGATATTTTTGATATTGCAAACGAAATGTTTAAAGACAAAGAGGACGATGGTTTTGAAATAACCAAAGGACAACACGGCGATATAGAATACTTGTATTTAATAGATATTCAAGATAAAAAAATCGCTTGTTTAAGACCAGACGAATCATTGTTAAAAAGTGTAAAATATGATTCTGATACAGATATTCAAGAATGGTATAATTTTTGCAACAAAAAGGATTAAAAATGGAAAATGCACCTGATTTAGTAATGACAAACCCAACCTCAGGATTGGACAGCCAACAATTATTATCGTTCGTTCAAAGAATTGAAAAATTGAACGAGGACAAAGCCGCCATCGAAGCAGATTTGAAAGAAGTTTTAGACCAGGCAAAGTCCGCTGGATTCGATAAAAAATACGTAAGAGAGATTGTTAAATTGCGTAAATTGGATTCGGACGAACTGGACGAACAGGACGAACTGATGGCTATGTATCGCAGGGCGGCAGGTTTGTAATAGTTTGGTGGCATTAAAATGTGCGGTTTGTTGCTTTGTCCTCAACCAATATCAGAAGTAATATAAGTCCACCACCCAACCAAAGGAAAGAAAGGAGGAAAAATTGCGTATCAGAAATCTAAAATATGGTATATTTTATCGTCCTGTCGATACAAAGATGGGAAAGCAAGGTTGGTGGGGGGACATTTTTTATGACGTATTTACACCACGCAGAAACAACAAAAACAGTATGTATGATAATAGACACGCTATTGCTGCAAACTGGACGCACCAGGAAGTCCATCTTGGACCTTGTGCAACAGAAGCAGAATTGACAGCAAAATTCCAACCAGCAATAGATAAATTAAATCATATTCAACAAAACCCAGTTTATGAAAAATAACACTTGACTATTATAAAAGTGTATGCTATCATAAGCATACATAAGAGGTTAAAATATGAATCAAATAACAACCTATGACGATATGGACCAAACAAGCCAAACAGACAGAATTAGTGCTGCTGCGCCTGCATTTTTTGTTGACGCTATGAAAAAATATCTGGCTCGTAATTCGATTCGGACAACAGCACCAGAATTTGCGTTTTATTGTGCTTGCACTTGGGACGAACAAAAAGATTGGTTGTCAGCAGATAATATAAACGAAGTGCTGCGTGAAATTGTATGTAATTTACAATACCCACGCTTGCCAGCAGACCCAGATTGGGTAAAACCTCGTGACGAATATTATGCTGAAAAATATAGACGAGAACAAGAAGCGGAATATTGGAAACAAAAAAAACTAGAACAACCTCGTTCTAAACCAACACCAGAACAAATTGCTCGTGTAGACCAAATACTGCACGGAACAGTAAAAAACCTTGCGGCAAACGCAAATTAAACAAAAAGGAAAACACAATGTATGCAGAAAATAAACATTTTTGGGAAATAAAACAACACTATTACGGTGACGCAGGAACGTTTGATATACAAACCAACCCTGAATGGTTAGCGATTCGTCGTGGTAAATTCACAGCGTCCGAAGCGGCAGATTTGCTTTCAAGTTCACGCAGCAAAGACGAAGTTCTTGGTAAAACAGCAAAAGCCGCGTGTCGTCGTGTTTTAACAGACAGATTTACAACATTCGAACGTCCAGCAGACAAAGACGCTTGGGCATTAAAAGATTCTGTTGCGCGTGGATTACAACTGGAACCTCGTGCCAGAGAGTTATACGAACAACAAACAGGATTCAAAGTCCGTGAATGTGGCTTTGTAGAACACAGTAGCGGTTGGTTTGGTTTTTCGCCAGATGGTATTATAGAGGACCAGAATATGGGTATTGAAATCAAATGCCCAGAACCAGACAATGCACAACGCTTGGTTGACGAAGTTGGCGACCCAGACCACTTAAAACAGATTGCGTTTGCTATGTGGTGCGATGGACTTGATTGTTATGATTATGTTGTATATTCGCCTGAATTATGTCAAGGGTTGGGATTGGACGACCAAGTGTTTATATTTAGTTTTTCACGTGACGAATTACAGGAATACATAGACGAAATCGACAAACGTGCACCGATATTACTGGAATACATAAATAATTCTGTTTTGAATCTTAAAAAGATTGGTAAAAAACGTCAATTTATACATAAGAGGAGTTAAAATGTATAAAAAAGAACCATCTTGGTATATTATAAAAGGACTTGAAAATATCGGTGCCATATTAGTTTTATCTGGGTTTTTTATCACACTAATTGGTATAATAGTTATAATTTTAACAGCAATAGGAATAATCTAATGATAGAACGCAAGAAATCTTTTAATTCTAGTTTGCATAACGTGTCAAAAAAACGTTTGGCAGAAATGCAGAATGGAACGTATAAACCAAAGAAACCTAAACCGATTCGCAAAGTATCGTCAAAGATGGCAAAACGTGTCAAGAATTATCGTGAAATTGCATTTGCGATTTGGGGGGAACGCTGTTTTATATGTGGACGCCCTGCACCACGCACAGAACTTGACGTGCACCACCCATTCTTGCGTGGCAATGGCGATAACGTGGTTATTCCATTGTGTAAGAAAGGTTGTGGTTGCGGTGCTCATAACCACACAGGCAACGATAAAAGATTACTGGAAATCAACAAAGTAATATATAACAAACTATATATGATGGGACAGGCACACGTATTCAACAATGAATCAAAGCGTTTATATGGTGTTGATTACCCAACATATTACAAACAAAGGAACAAATAATGGAACAGTTATACAAAGAAACTGCGATTGTATCTGAAAATATGCAAAAATACGGTGGAAGTTTTGCAAGCCGTCTTGGTGCTGCTTTGCAATACGCAGATATAAATAATATAATGAAAATCAAAAACACGTGGTCTGATTTATGGGACGTGTATTTGAATTGGAGTAAATAACGATGGAAAATAAAACTAAATATTTGACAGTTTTGGACCAGTTATTCAAAGTTGCCGAATCAAACAATATAACCAAGCGACAGATTGGTATTATGTTATACGGTAAAAACTGGCGAAATATTTATAAAATCAAAGGCGAGGACGCTAAAATTGCAGCACGCAATCGCAAAATCACACACGCTATCGAAGCAATCTTGGAGGGGGAAAATGCCTAATTTGAGTTTAGAACAAAAATTGGAACAAAGAGAGGATTTTATCGACGACGTTTATGCTTTACTTAAAAATAGTAATAGCAAAGCGGCAGTTGTTGAAGTGTTGCAACATAGGGTTAAATGTCAAATTGAGGCACAAAAACTAGGAATAATATAATAAAAGGAGTAGATAAATGAACGATAGATTTAAGTTTAGAGTGTGGGACATACGAAATGGGGAATATTTCAAAGCCCCCAACCCGACACCACCATTAAATAGTGATGGAACACTAGGTTTTACTTATGACAAACTCGATTTTCAAAAACATTACATCGTTGAACAATGCACAGGACTAAAAGATAAAAACGGAAATCTGATTTATGAAGGGGATGTTGTTAAATGTGATAGAGATTTTAACCCAAATGGTCGTGTTAATTTACGAAAAGAAGTTATATTTTGGCTTGGTAGTTTTAAGTTAGCAAACTGTAATCCGCAAGACAGAGATGCTTGTTATATTGATATGTTCCATAATATTGAGATTATTGACAATATACATAATTATCCAGAAATAAAACCAGAAACAGAAATATGGGATTAATAAAAGGATACAAAATGACAGTATGTATTAAATGGGTTTATATTATCTGGGCTATCGGTCTGCTATGCGGTTGCGTAAATA
>JAKSTZ010000021.1 GCA_024402335.1 Bacteroidales bacterium | reverse complement strand
CCGAAGGCTGGCGGTTTTGGGCCACTCCGTGGCTGGTAACCGCCATTCTTCGGGGTTTATTATATTTGTTGTTCTTTGGCCAGGAAATGGTAAATTCTACAAACTGCGCACAAGACGCACAGAGTGCCCGCCGCTGCGGCCGAAGTTGAACACGCCGGCACCGCCGCTGTTAAAGTTCACGTAGCACGCGTCGACGTAGTCGAAGGCCGTAGACGACCAGTAGTACCCGTGGGAACCCACGCTATACACGTCCGTACCGTAGCGGCGCCCAGCAGCAGGAAGAAAAACTGCACCGTTCGCTTCCATCTTGGCCCACTCGTTTACCGTGTAAATGTTATTTTCAAAACCATTCATACCTGCTTTGAAAGCTACACTTGCTGGAGTTGACCAAGCATCCGGAAATAATATCATTCCATGTACGCCTTTTACGGTTGCCAAGCCTTTCAATAAAGCCGCATTAGTTCTTCTATTTAATACATACTCCCATTCTTCATACGTTAGCGTTCTCCACTGACCTGCTACGTTTCCACCGTTGCTTATCTTATTATATACGCCCCAGTCGTAGTTTGTTCCTGCTATGTCGGCATATTCATCACCTACAACACCATAAAAAATATAATTTCCACTTGTCATATACGGATATTTTGAGTTATAACCGCTTGTCCCCCAACCGAACAAGTCTATCCAACCGCTGTACGTAGAAGAAACGTTTTCGTTAGCATCACCTATCATATCATATTGGTGTTCCGCAAAGCGCCACGTGTTTGCACTTGCCTGATATTGCAAATTGCCTTGAGAAAAGGCAACCTTGCTGCTTGCACTTACTGAAAAATATCCTTGTACTGCTCCTGTTGCATAATCACCATTTTCTCCGTTCTCCTCATTGCCACCTGTCTCTTCTCTATTATTTTCTTCCTCAGGAGTATCCGTTGCAGATTGTGAAACAACGATAACCTTAGAATCGGAATCTATTGCAACAGAGAAATACGATTCACGGGATTGGCCGCTTGCGTTTTGGGAAACCGAAACCGTAATCGCACCGTTACCCTTGCCGCCCATTGGAGAAATGCTAATCCAGTCGGAATTGTTCTCAACATACCATACGCCGGTAGTTGTTACACTTACAACCTTGGAGTTGGCATTCTGAGAAAATCCAAGTTCCGTCTTCGAAACCTCCAATTTTGCTTCTGGTGTCGGTTCGTCACCACACGACGCCATTGTTATTGCACCTAAGCAGAACATAGCAATTGTTTTCAAGAAATGTTTCATGATTATATAATTAAATTAAACAAAAAAGCGACTCCCCTGCTTGCGCAGAAAAGTCACTCCATAATTCAAAATAAGATAGGGTTACACTACACATGTGTATACAACCATTTGGATTTTCCAAATAATTGTGGCACAAATTGTTATTTAATCTCGCTATTCCCACACAATTGATTACTGATTATACAAATATATAAAAATAATTGATAACATAAAATGGACAATTGATAATTATTCGGAACTATCCACTTTAGTCTTGTAGTTCTATGTCGTTTTCCTGAAACTCTTTCATTTTCTATAAAATCCTCAATCATAAAAACGATGCAACTCCTACGGGATTGTTGAGCGGGTTGGAGAATATTGGATTTATTTTTTCTTGAATTTCCCCACCTATTTATTACATTTGTCACAGAATTGGTGCTGACACACTTTGGTGTGGATGTGAAAAGGGAATCAGGTGCAAAACCTGAACTGTTTCCGCAGCTGTTAATTCCATACAGTTCTATACAAACGGGCATCACTGTTCTTTTGAATGGGAAGATCAGTATAGAATGGGATAAGTCAGAAGACCTGCCAAATCTACATACTTACCAAATGAGCGTGAAAATCATTTTGTAACAAATGAAAAGACAACTGAGTGTACTTTTTTCGTTGCTTATAGCTATTCCTGTGCTATGTCAATCCGTAACCGATACGGTTCAAATTGACATTGTGCCGATTTATGCACAACCGTCATTCTTTAACGACGGTGCAAAACGAGTTGAGTTTGACTCACTTACGCTACAAACAACCCTCAGCAGTTCATTAAGCGACTTACTATCCCATTCTACCGCACTCATACTTAAAAATTATGGAACGGAAGGAATGTCCAGCTCTGTTTCACTACGTGGAGGCGGTGCTACACGTACGCAGATTTCGTGGGAAGGATTTCCGTTAAATGCAAATTCAAATGGCGAAAACAACATTTCGCAAATACCTGTTTCCGGCTTCTCTACTATAGCTATTGACCATAGCGCATCGGCTACACAATTCGGAAACGGCACATTCGGCGGCGCCATAGAACTAAAAAACAAACCTGTTTGGAGAAAACAAGTAAAAGCATCGTGCCTACTTTCTGCCGCAAGTTTCGACACATACAAAACAAACGTTGGATATACCATCGGAAACAAAAACATTCAATACTCAGGTTCAATATTTTATACAACATCTGAAAGCGATTTTGAATATTATGATTATGTGCGCTTAGAAAACGAACGACGCAAAAATGCCGAATTCACCCAATGGGGAACGATACAAAATCTGCACATAAAACTCTCGGAACACATTTTTGCCCATGGTGCTCTTTGGTATCAGGTAAATAAATCGAACTTGCCTGCGTTATTAGGTAGCGACCCTAACAATGCCGAAAAACAAACCGATTCACTGTTCCGTGCTGTTGCGTCATTGCAAATGATTTATCCAAAAACAAGAGTCATTTACAAGACCATGTATATAAATGACTATGAACTATATACTAAAAAAATCACTCCTTCGGCAGAATTGTACACTACTTATAGCGAAATAGCAAACATAAGTAACATGCATTCACTGCAATTACGGCAACGATTATGCAAAACTCTATCATTTAGTGCTGAGGCCCAAGGAAAAATAGCTAAAGCAAATGTCGGCGATTATGGTGGCGAAAAACGAGAAAACTCCATTGCCGGAATTGCGGCAATTCAATACAAACAAAGCGACTTTGCCAGTTCATTTTCTATTCGCAAGGAATGGAATTCGCAATACATAATTCCATATATCGTAAACATCGGTGCCGACTATGCTTTATTGCACAAAAAACTTATAATTCGCGCAACGGCAGGAAACAAATACAGAACCCCTACCTTTAACGATTTGTATTGGGTAGCATGGGGAAATCCTGACTTAAAACCAGAACATGGATTTTCGGCAGAAAGTGGTTTTACTTACAAAATCATAGCGAAAGATTCAACCGAATTGACAACAGATTTCACCATTTTTCATGCTACTATCAACGACATGATAATGTGGACGCAACAAGGAGCCGTATGGCACCCCAACAACACTGCACAAGCGGTTTTACAAGGAATCGAACTAAATGCGAATTTCAACAAAACATTTAACAAATTTACTATTCGCAATAATTTTGCTATAAATCTAAACACATCGCACATCACAAAAATGTACGATGCCGACGACAGCGACAACATTGGTCACCAATTATATTATGTACCAAAATTTGAATTAGCATACCGACCACAAATAGAGATTTGGAATACAAATCTTAGTTTACATTTCCATTATGAAAGCAAGCGTTACTATGCGCTTGAAAAAAATCTTAACGCATACTTTTTAGCCGATTTAGGCATACAACATACCATACATTTTCAGAAAACAAAATTGGTTATCGGAGGAAAAATAAATAATATCACAAATACAGTGTACGAACAAATTCGTTCCTACCCTCTTCCAAAACGAAATTACGAAATCAGTATTCAAATTTTTATTAACTAAATATTTAAACAATGAAAAGAAACATTTTCAGACTTTCAACTTTGCTTTTAGCAAGTGCAGCAATCCTAACTTCCTGTCACAAGGATGATGAAAACAAACCAAAAGGAGAATTTTCTTCTGCAACATTCATAGTATGCGAAGGAAACTTCAGCAGCAACGATGCAGATGTGTATGCTATTACAAAAGATGGCTTACAAAAAGACATTTTCGCAGAGACAAACGACCGTCCTCTTGGCGACGTTGCTAACTCAATGAAAATTATCGGTAACAAAGCTTATATAGTTGTAAACAACTCACAAAAAGTAGAAGTTGTAAACGCTAACACATTCGAAAGCGAAGGAACTATCAAAGGTCTTTCGTACCCACGTTATGTAGAAAAGCGCAACGACAGCGAAATCTTCGTAACTAACGGCAACGGATTTGGTAGCGACTATGTGTATGTTGTAAACAACGCTTCATTAGAAAAAGTTGACTCTGTTGCAACAGGTGCAGGACCAAACGCAATGGTAATTTCTAACGGGAAACTATTCGTTGCAAATATGGGTGGTTTCACTAACGACAACACTATCACTGTAATAAACGTAAAGACATTAGCTGTAGAAAAAACTATCACTGTAGGTGATGTTCCTGCCGACCTTGAAGTTGACAACAACGGTAATGTACTTGTTCTTTGCAAAGGTTTATCAGTATATAACTACGATGCTGCAGGTAATTATCTTGGTTCTGAAGTTGTTAGCAATTCAACATTAGTAAAAATCGATGCAAATTCTTTATCAACTACAACAATAAAAGATTTTGACCACCAAATTTCTTGCTATGGAGAAAACGTTTTGGCATACAATAATGGAACTATCTACTACCTTGACGGTGGCTTAATTAGCTTGAGCGAAAATGGCGGCAATGCCACTACTGTAGTAGAAGACTACAACGTATATGGTGTTTCTATTGATTCTCAATCAAAAAACATCTGGGTTCTTGCAACTCCTTACGGAAGCGCACACACTGCAACATTATACAACGCAGACGGAACTGTAGCACAAGCACAAACTGTTGGAAACTATCCAAAAATGGTAGTTACAAAATAAGGACTAACACAAATAAGTTCTTTGTAGAGACGATGCATGGCATCGTCTCTTTTTTTTGTCCATATCAATTCACCCCAAACATTTTTATTTCTATCTTTGGGTTGTAAAATTATTGGATGTTATATTCTACATTGGATACGGTATTATAATCTCGCACAAATAGTTTATAACTATTTGACGAGGCTTTGAATTTGCATAACAACTATTTATTTGTTATGTGTGGTTTTTATTGTTTAAAATTCAAATTATAATACTATGGAAAATAACACTATAAATAATTTCGATTTCGACATTTCCCTTATCGGAGATTTTTTCAAAGCTATGCCTCAACAAGGACCTGGTTCCAACGAGGAGACAATCAAAGCGCTATCATATATACAAAATGAACTACCTTGCAAGGCTACAATAGCAGACATTGGTTGCGGAACAGGAAGACAAACTGTCGTTTTAGCAAAATCCCTACCCAATTCTACCATCATTGCCGTAGATTTTCTTAAACAAGCTATAGATGGATTGCAAGAAAGAATCAAGAATGAAAAGGCAACAAATATCACCGCTCTACAAGCTGATATGACAGAACTACCATTTCAAACAAATTCATTCGATTTATTTTGGGCTGAAGGATCCATCTACCATATTGGACTGGAAAAAGGCCTAAAATATTGGTCTAAATTTCTAAGAGGAAACGGTTTTCTTGTTTTTTCCGACTGTTGTTGGTTAAGTAACAATCGTCCAACAAACACAGAGTGGTTTTACGAGAATTTCGAGGAAATTGATAGCATAGAAAACAAATGTTCCATTATTGAACAATGTGGTTATTCTATAAAACAAACATTTGTGATTTCTTCAAATAGTTGGACGGAAAATTACTATAAACCTATGCAGAAACGAATACCTGATTTTCTTACAGAAAACCCGAATTCACAATTTGCGAAATTTCTCACAGAGAATTTTATAAAGGAAATGAAACAATACGAATTATACGGAAAAATGTATGGTTACGTATTCTTTATCGTACAAAAACGATAGTCACTATAAAGGCGGGAGAAATCCTGCCTTTATTTTTTTAAGAATTCATATAATCGTTTCTTATTTCCAACAATCCACACTAAATCTCCGGCCTCGAAAGCCATAGTAAAATGTGGATTCATCACAGATTTACCTTGACGTTCTATTCCAACGACAAGACAGTGCACTTGTTCCTTTAAACCAGATTGCATGATACTTTGTCCACACAAGAATGAATTTTCTTCTATAAGCAAAGATTCCAATGTAATTTCAGAACGTGTTCTTTTTTCAAATTGTTGATTTTCAACTGCAAGAAAATCAGAAAACGAGGCTATTTGCTCATCATTACCTAAGACAATTAAAATATCTTGCGGATATACTATTTCTGTAGCTTCAGGAATATCTATTTCCATAGATCCACGCATAATTTTCACAACCGAAAGGCCAAACTTTTGTTTAATATCCGTTTCCAACAATTTTTTACCAATATAAACCGATGCAGCAGGTATCGTGACCTCGGCAAGGTGGATATTTCTATCCAACAAATGTGTATCAAAACTATGTTTTAAGGCATCTTCTTCATTTTCGGCACGCACATTCAGATTGTCCACAAATCTCCGTTCTATCCTATTATATCCGCGTAACAAATGGCGTGAAAGAACTATCATAATAAATACCGAAAATGCTACCAAAATCTCCACCCGTTGTGACAAACTAAACATTTTCGCCAATACGGTACATATAAAAAACAACGCTACTCCAACCTGAAAAATAACAACGCAAATCAAGCCACCTTTATTTAAATAATTCTGTCCCCATAACTTCATAAACGATTCCACGTTGCCTTTATTCATCAACATCACACGAAGAAACGGTGCCATAGCAATTAAGGCAACACAACCAGCAATTATTTTCACCCAACCTTCAGGAACGAATTTTTGCAGCAATGGTGTCAGAAAATTAAAAGCAAGTACATGGATAGTCAACATTATAACGCAATAAATCACATCGCGGCCCAATGTTGTTTTTAAGAACTTTTTCCAATCACTTTCCTGATTCAAAATTCGTGTACCTTGTGTTACTTTATTGATTTTAGACAAAATATTGCTTGGTAACTTTCTCTGAATCAAGTCATATAATGGATCAGACAATCGTATAAAATATGGCGTCGTAAAAGTAGTAATTACCGAAACGGCAACAATTATCGGATAAATATGTGCACTTATCACATTCATCGACATACCAACAGATGCGATAATGAAAGCGAATTCACCTATCTGTGCCAAACTCATACCCGACTGTACCGCAATTTTCAAATCTTGTCCAGAAAGCAACACGCCAAGTGCCGAACAGATTGGTTTAAAGAAAACAACAACCAAAGTGATAATCAAAATGGTGCCCCAATAATTCAATAGTACCGATGGATCGACAAGCATACCGACAGAAACAAAGAATACGGCACCAAAAAAGTCTTTCAAACCTTTTATAAGATGTTCTATCTTTTGTCCTTCTATCGTTTCCGATAAAATAGAGCCCATTATAAACGCACCCAAGGCTGCAGAGAAGCCAACTTGTACGGCAAAAATCACCATACCGAGACATAGTCCTAACGATATAATCAAAAGCATTTCGTCGTTAAGCAATGGCTTTACCCTACGGAAGAAAGACGGCAACAAGAAAATACCAACAATAAACCAGAGCACCATAAAAAAGCCCAACTTGAAGAAACTCTCTATCATTTCCATTCCCGCAAATTGTTGACTTACAGCTATTGTCGGCAACATAACCATCATTAAAATAGCCACAATATCTTCTACTACCAAAGTTCCAAAAACGACTCCGGTAAATTTATGTCCACGTATATTCAAATCGTCAAAAGCCTTGATTATGATGGTCGTAGAAGACATCGACAACATACCTCCAAGGAAAATACTTTCCATATTTCCCCAGCCTACAAGCTTTCCAAAAAGAAAACCTATGACCAACATGGAAACGACTTCCGTAAATGCCGTTATAAAAGCAGAAGCGCCGACATTCATCAGTTTTTTTACACTGAATTCCAATCCCAAGGCAAACAACAAGAAAATAACCCCGATATCCGCCCAAGTAGAAATATTCGATTTATCGCTCACCGAAGGCAATAAATCTATGTATGGTCCTGCAATAATACCGACAACAATATACCCTAACACTAATGGCTGTTGCAACTTCTTAAAAATCAAAGTAACAACACCAGCCATAATAAGGATTAAGGCTAAATCATAAACTAATGTCGGTAAATGTGACACAACAGATTTTTTTTGTAAAGATACAATAATATCCTATTCCATTGCATCGACAATAATTTCTGCAATATCTTTTACTTGAATATCAACTCCCTTTACAAAAGTCTTCTTACACAACGGGCAAGCCGTCGCAAGCACATCAGGATTTTGTTTCAATAGTACCTTCAATGTTTCAGCCTTAATAATGTTTCTATCTGCCATAGAAAGACTTAAATCACCAAGCGAACCACTACAACACAACGACGTAACCTTCTCTTGTTCAGTTGACAACACCGTACCTGTCTTGCTTAGCAAAGTTCTTGGCGGAATATATACACCACAACCACGTCCTAATTCACATGGATCGTGATATACAATAGACTTATCGGACTTCTTCAATGATATTTTACCCTGTTCCACCAATTCCAAGAAATATTCAGAATGATGTTTGATAGTAATTTGTCCTAATTCATAGTCATCGCGGAATACTTTGTAACAAATCGGACAAGAAACCAACAATGTAGTTGCTCCTGATTCTATAATTTTCTCACGATTAAATTCTATCAACTTTTGTGCAGCTTGATACTGTCCGGCAAGCATAAGCGGACGACCACAACAAGCACCTTTTTCCTTATCCATGAACTGATAATTCACACCTGCTTTTTCTAAAACCTGTACAACAGATTTCTTAATACCAGGAGTCATGTGTGTCATACAACCAGCAAAATAGATAACTTCCGGTTTCTTATCTTCCACTACAGGCTCGCATGGCAAAGTTTGTAGAAATGCATAATCAGAATTGTATTCTTTCGAAGCCTTAATACGTTGAGAAATACGTAAGTCATTCAAATTAATACCAACAGGACAAGCACTTTCGCATCGTCCACAAAGCATACAGTTATACAATTTACGTGCTGTCAAGTCATGATCACGCATATTCTTCAAAATGTACACTGACTGATTGTTCGAAATATTAGCGATATGCATTTGGCACACATCGATACAAACTCCACAGCGAGAGCAAGAATATACCTGAATACGGGAATATGAATTGAATTGTTTCTTCAATTTGATTCCATAGTGTCGAAGGAATATGAACAATATCTCCGTCAAGATGTGCATATAGCGAGAGAACGGCATACAGACAAAGAAAATGCCCAAGCTAATGGAATACGCCCACCAAAGACCTGTTTCCACTTCAGGAGTAACCCATTGAAAACATAATGCAACCGTGTTTGTTAGAAATCCACCATTTCCATATAATGCCGCAGTGGCACTTTCAGCAAAAAGACGTAATGGGAAAATGCACCACAACGAAGCCATGGCAAATCTATCGCCTGGTTTCAATTTAGTCGTCTTCTTAATACCAAAAACCTTACTATTTATTCGCTTAAAGTATGCCAACAACACACCACTTAAGACGAACAAAAGCAAAAAGTCCATAACGTTTGCCATAATTCGTTCACCTGGGAAAGAATCATGGTTGAAATAGTTAAAGAAAATTGGTATCCAAGGATATGTCGAAAACGAACCAGTTTGTACAAACACTTCTATGTGTCCAAACACAATAAGAAGGAACCAACCAAAAGCCAAACTCATGTGCATATAACCCAACAAACCATGGCGACGAAACATTTTACGGTGAATCAAACCTTCCATAAAACTTTCGGAAATTGCAGCCAAAGTACGTCGTGAGAATAAACTTTGTACAATACGTAACTTGTCTATTTTAGACAAGCGGCTAATCCATAAACCATATTTAATAAAGAGAATGACAAACAAAGTTATCATTCCCAATGTAAACGGAAGTATAAATAAATTATCTATCATTTTTTTCTTTGCTTTCGCTTTCTATCAAATACAATCCTTTTTTCATCAACATAATGACATTACGCGTATTTATGCCACGTGGACATTCCAACAGACATTTTCCGCACAACATACATTTGTCCAATTCCTCATGAGCATGTTCCAACTCACCTAATCGTATCTGTAAACTTAAACGTCTAATATTGAATGAAGTAAGATTTCCGGCACTACAAATAGCAGTACACGACCCACAAGAAAGGCACGCATTGAATGTAGGCTCATTTTCAAGCACATAACGTATCAAGCGATTATCGATTTTCTCGTAATCTATCGTTCGTGATTTTGTTGTTGAAAAGCCAAAATTTCTCATTATTTCATAGCTTTTAAATAATCATTCACAGCAAAAGCAGCTGATTTTGCATGATTCACTGTATCGAAAACAGACAAAGGTCCTATGCTTGCGCCGGCAGTAAAAATACCATCGACATTAGTTTGGTTAGAACCAATATGATGATCTTTTGTCTTCACAAAACGATTTGATGCACATTCTAATCCACAAGATTGAGCAAACAATTCAGTGCTTTTTGCAGTTTCCATTCCAACCATAAGCACAAGCATATCTACTTGTAAACGGCTTGGACGAGCAGCAAGCGTATCTTCTACCTTCAATTGTAAAGAGCCGTTTGCATTTTCTGCAACTTCAGACAAACGTCCGCGAATAAATTGCACGTGATATTTTTCCTGTGCCTCGCGGTACATTTCTTCGAATCCTGGGCCATACATACGTAAGTCCATATAGCAACAAAATACATCGGCTTGCGGACAGATTTGTTTCATGTGAATTGCCTGCTTAACAGCAGTTACACAACATAATTTTGAGCAGTAATGATTTCCTGATTTTTCGTCACGAGAACCAACACAATGAATAAAAGCGATACGTTTAGGTGAAACACCTGTTGGTGTTGTGAATTCCCCTTGCAAATTTTTCAATCTTTTCTCTAAATCAGCAGAAGTCAATACATTATCATAGATTTTGTATCCATATTCTTCTTTACGTTCTGCATTAAACAACTGATAACCAGAAGCTAAGACAACAGATTTACAATGAAAGACAACATCACGTGATGTTTGAACCTCGAAAAGTCCATCAGCTTGTTTTTTCACTGATATTACATACGTATTCAAATAAATTGTCAATGCACGTTTACGTGTTTCTTCTGTATAATGTTCAAGAACTTCCGAAGCAGGTCTATGCGTTGGGAACAATGTATCCCAATCATTCAAATGACCACCTATAGTTTTTTCTTTTTCAACTATAACAGTTTCGTATCCTAAATCCTGTAGCGAACAAGCCGTTTCTAAACCAGCTATACCACCACCAATTATTAAAACATCTATCATATATTTAATTGATAATTGAAAATTGATAATTGAAAATTACAACTACACATAACTATAATTATAAATTCTCCATTGTCAATTTTTCATTAAACATTTATCATTAATCACTAAACATTTACTACTAAACCTTTAAGTTCATTGGACTTTCAGGAATTGGCAATTGGTTTCCGTTTTTGTCCAAATATTTGGCTTTCGGATCGTATTCTATGCCTATTTTATTAAGAAGTGACTCACATTGTACTTGATGGGTTTGCAAGCCTAAATCCCATGGATTATAGCCAAGTACAAGTCCAGCCATTTCTTCGTATGTGAGTACAGGAATGCCATATCCGTCTTCATCGTATGTGACACCTTCCATTTCTGCCAATGTATATTGCCATTTGTCCATGAACATTGCACAACCCGGACAGTTTGCAACTATAAAATCAGGTTTGAATGGTTTCATCGACTCTAATTTCTTCTTCGTATTCGAAACTGAATAGCCGCGATTCGCTTGTACCAAATAATTTCTGAAACCAAATCCACAACAGTGACGACGTTCCGGATAATCAACCACATTTCCGCCCCAGGATTCAATCATGCCACTTAAAACTTGTGGAAACTCCGCACCGCCAACGCCTTTGGTTGGGAACATTTTTGCATAGTGGCAACCAATATGTTCTACAACACGTAACGGTTCACCCGTTTCTTTATTTATTAATTGATATTTAGCCTTTTGCGCGATTTCATTACGGAATTTATAGATGATATCACTCGTATGGGCAATATTTTTCGGAATATTAAACTCACGCTTTGTCGCTTTATACAAATACTCACGAATTTTTTCCAATTGTTCAGGAAAATGTTCCCATAAATCAAGTATTTCCGTGTACATTCCAAACGACGTAACACATGAAATCGCAATATTTTCCAACCCAGCTTCCGTCATCAAAGCAAAATGACGGGCCACAACTGTTTGTATAGTATCGAACGGAACTATGTCGGAATGATAACCGATACCTGTACAAGTTGTATGATTTGGATCATCGAATATATTTTTACCAAGTTCCTCACGTAATATGCGTAGGAATGCAACTTCCGAAGCAGGAAAGAAATTTTGACGTATGCAACTACGTGCATAGTAATAGTTATCGTCTGCTATCTCCTTTTGGTAAGAACTCCAAATTTGCTTTTTTCCCTCTAAATTCATAATCTAATCTTGGTGTTCATTACTATTATATGTAAGCACATGAAGTAAATATTCATTATTATTTTCATCTGTGCTCATATTCATTTCTTGTGCTTTTTTCTTCGATTCTTCTTCAATTACATTGTAGAAGTCGTGACCGCCTGTCACTTTAAAGATTTCGTCTAATTCATCCAAATTTTTCTGATGAATCTTGCGCATTGCACCTGCACCTTCTTTATACAGATTCGCCCCAAGACGGTCATACACAGCATCTCTATTCTGAATCACCCATTCCCAAATAACACCTTGTTCAGGATGAAGTTCCGGTTTTACTAATATCGGGTGTACACAATATCCATATTTCAAGATACTCTCGCCTATAGTTTTCTTTAATCCATATTGCTGACGACCTTTCTCGCTTTCCGTAAAGAAACCACATTTCTGCGACAACAATCGTAATGCCTGTATAACCATACCAGCAGCATTTCCACGAGGACAACGTGTTTTACAAGACATACATTGACCGCAATACCATATTGTATTTGATCGTAACAATTGTTCTATTTCATCGTTATTTCTACGATGAACCGTAGTGACAATCATTCGCGGATCGTAATTATAAAATTCTGCCGCTGGACAAATAGCGCTACATATCCCGCAATTCAAGCAGGAATGCATTGCTTCTTGAAAGCGCACATCTTTTTCGAGTTCTGCTACATAATCCATAAAAACGAATTCTAAAGGCATCCTTACAATGCCTATTTTTCAACGCAATAAAAATATATATTCTCATTTTCATACAGATGGGTATAAATACCTATTTAACAAACAATATATCCACAGAACATTCACAATGCACATACAAACAATCCAAGAAAATTGTATGTTTGTACATTATATCAAAATAATGAAACAGGTAAAAATAACAGCCGTTCGTATTGTTAATCATTCAGATTTAATGGAGTTATACGAAAATCCCATAGAACATACTTGTGATGTATGTAAAGGACAATCGTGGATTAGCAGAAACGGACAAAAACCAGAAGGTTTTTGCAGTGAAGCGTGGAAAACCATGAAAGAATTTGTGGAAGCATTAGCAAACGGACAAGGCAATTTTTACGATGGTTGGATGAAGAATCCCAATAGTGCAATGATTAGTTGCAATGACGGTTTTCGTCCAGTTAGCTTTTACATAGAAACAATAGAATGATACAAATATGAAATCTTTTAAATCAAAAGCGTGGACACTTCCACAACCAGTGCTAATTATCGGCACATACGACAAAGACGGTAAACCAAACGCAATGAATGCAGCTTGGGGCGGTCAATGGGATATGCATGAAATAATGATTTCCATGGGTTCACATGCAACAACTGAAAATCTTGCCCTAAACAATGAATTTACCGTAGCTTTCGCTACAACAGAAACTATGGTAGCTTCGGATTATGTTGGAATTGTAAGTGCAAGCAAAGAGCCTAATAAAATTGCAAAGACAGGCTGGACAGTAGAAAAAGCACCAAATGTAAACGCACCTGTTTTCACAAACTTCCCTATGACTATGGAATGTCGTATTACACAAAAGATTGGAGAAACAGAAGGTGGCTACAACCTTGTTGGCGAAATCGTAAACATACTTGTTGACGAAAAATATCTTGGCGAAGACGGAAAACCAGACATGGAGAAAATGAACCTCATCACATTCGACCCTATTCACATGGGCTACATCCAATTAGGAAAACGAGTTGGAAATGCATTTGCAGACGGAAAGAAAATCCAATAACCAACAACAGTATTAAAAATAAAAACGGCGAAATCAATTATGATTTCGCCGTTTTCATTTTACACCTCATTGTATTACCTCAACAATGTAACATTACCGAACTTAGACTTTTTGCCACCACCAACATCAAATCCTTCCCAAATTTGGCCATCGATAAATGTTGCTTCCATTTTCCAGATATACACATCGGAAGCCATCATTTTTCCGTTGCAAGTACCATCCCATTTTCCAACAAACATGCCATCTTCAACAGCATCGGAATACCAAACAAGGTTACCCCATTTATCGAATACAGAAACCTGACACGTTTTTAGATTGTAGCCTTTAGGTTGGAAATAACGTACACTATGTGCAGGATTTGTCGGAGCAAATGCTGTCGGCATATACAAGCCAGATGTGATATTTATGAACACACATTCGGTATAAGAATCTTCACAACCAAATGAGTTTTCTACCGTTAATACAGGACAATTGTAACCATAGACATAATCGCCTTCAATAATTGGTTTATGGCGTTTTTCGTAAGGAACATCTAAATCATAATCGTTAGATGAACCAATATGACCAAAATTCCAATGAAGTGTATATGGAATTTCAGTTGCGTATGGTTCACCTAATTCGTTTACACTATACAAAGAATCCTGTACTGTGCTATCTATCATCTCAATCACATTCGAGGAACCAGGTAATGACCACACGAAACGTGCACGTGGCTTATCTGCAATTTTTACAATCAAAGTATCAAAACCTTGACAACCAGCCCATGTTTGTTCATAAACCACCAAAGTATCTATTCCCGGTTTATTCCAATCTACATATTGTACAGATTGAGACAACGCATCTTTTGAATAATTCACATTATCACCCGTAACAAACCAACTATATGTACTATTTGCACTGAATTGCGTATAATAAGACTCGGTGTTGTCAACACAAACAGAATCACTACCAAATATCTTCGTCTTTGCAGCAGGAGCTACAGTCATCGTTACAGAAACGCTGTCACTATTACAACCTGTTGTTGTATCCATATCAAATACAAGGAAGGAATAATCGCCAACTTCCAAAGTTTGGTTTTTAGAGAAAATATAGCGGCGGCCTGTTGCTATTGGCGGCTCAATTCCACTCATACTCATCCAAGTAATATTTTTTGAGCCTAAGGCCGTCAATGGTTCTATCTCCTCACCTTGACAAATAATTTTAGACAAAACTATAGGTTTACGAGCTTTCGCACTTGTAGAAACCTTTACCGTATCCATTACACTTGCACAATACGCATCTTTTGTTGGATTTTTCACCATGTATTGTGCACGAACTGTATAGTTTACATTTGACGTATTACCAGAAGAAACTGATACATAGTCCGACAACAACAATGAATCAGACTGAACAGTCACATTACCCGGGAAAATGTACCACGAAACATAACTTCCAGCATTAGCTTCTGGAGAAACTGAAGCAACCAATGTTTTCTCATCTTCGTAGATACAACGTTTTACCAACGAAACATCTTCGTCATCAACAGTTATAGAAACTGTTGGAATAGCAATTACAGAAATTTTTGCTTGTGCAGGAACACTATGACAACCATTTTTTTCTCTTACAACATACAAAATTGTATTTCCTGCCACATCAGGAACCGAGAAAGAACTTCCTTGTCCTTCTAACATAGTCAGACCTTCATCGGAATACCAGTAATCCCTTGGACCGTTTGTTGCCACAGTTGCAAGTTCACCAACACAAACCATATCGTTTGTAACCGTTGGCATTTCCGGACGTTCAACAACAGTGAATGAAGCAGTCACGTATGTTCCCGTACAACCATTTGCCGTTTGACGTACATAATACGTTTGCTTACCACTTCCTTGGATTGTATGAGTATACGTATTTCCAACGGCAAGCAATGAAGATAATTCAGAAGAAGAATACCAAGAAACCTCAACGCCTGCTTGTTCTTTTACAGTAAGCACATGTACATCATCGTAGTCGCATGACGTCTTTTCTGTTTGAACTATAGGAACCGAAGGTAATGAAGTGATAGTATATGTTGCCTGAGTAACTTCACTTTCGCAACCAGAGACTGTCTGTGTCGCATAGAAATTATATACACCCGCATATTCAACCATAGGTTTATAGCAAGTTGTAGCGGAAAGTTTTCCAGACTTGTCAGCATTAGAATACCACGTTACCTGACCTACATTATCCTCTACACAAACAGATTTATTTTCATCGCCATAACAAATTGAGGCATCGACAACCGAAGGAGCTGTTGGAATAGCAATAATTTCAAATTCAGCAGAAACAGCTTCCGACAAACAGCCATCGATTTCTTGTGCTGCCCAAACTGTATGTTTTCCAACCTCATCAAAAGAAGGAACAAATCTATTTCCAGAAGCATCAGCAAACATATCCGGAGACGTTGGCTCTGATTCATACCATTGTACAGAGCCCTTTCCTACCGCCGTGAACGTTGGATTCTTCATATTTTGACATACAGTTTCATCTGCAACAGAAATAGACGGAAGTTCCGTCTTCTTAACTGTAAGCGTTATTTTCGCACGTTTACCTTCACAAGCCGAAGGAGTAATATTTCCATTATATTCGGCAACCCAATAAGTATAAGTAGCAGATTTTGTTACATCTATTGTAGGAGTAAACGTTCCCGAAGGACTAGCCGAAATTGGAGTTCCACCAACTTCAACATCGTAAAAATTGAATACTTCTGGCATAACAGTAGTTGGACGAGAAGCCCATTCACCCAAAGAAGCACTCAATTCTGGCACATCATCATAGTTACAAATTGTACTTGGTTGTACAACTATAGGTTTTGGCACCGGACAAAGAATAATAGACACCTTCGCCTCTGCTTGTTCACTTTCGCAAGTATTGATTGTTTGTGTTGCAAAATATGACTTGTTCGTTACAACAGATGGATTGTCGTCGGTTGTATAAGGATTTGCCTTAGAAACAACAGCACCTAATTCATTATACCATGTTACTTGTGCCCCGGCATCTGCAGTTGCAGTTACAACAACAGGAAGATTATCTTCCACTAAAGCAGAATGACCTTTAACTATAGGAGCTGGAGTATATTGTACCGTAACATCTTTTTCTATTGTTGCAACACATGATGTCCTTGTATCTGTGTAAGTATAAGAAACAGTATGTGTCGATGTTGATTGTCCGTATGCTGTTGGATTAAATACTCCAGCGGCAGACATACCATTTTGTTCTACACCATCTACAGTCCACACACCACCATTTGCACTTGTTTTCCAAACTACATCGCCCTCATCGTAACAAACAAGTTCCTTTGAAGCCACAAACGAAACCTCAGGCAATGGATTTACTGTAACCGTCACCTCTGTTAATGGACTCGGACATTGTTCTTGTGTTGTAGGTTCTGTAGCAAGATAGCCGACATAGAAAGTTGTTGTAGATGCCAAACTTGTCGATACACCCGAAGCAAATGTATTAGCTGTTCCTGAAGACAATTCAACTTTATTGGCATCATACCAAATCCATTTATCGGCAGCAACAGTTGTGCTTACCGGAAGACTTGCCTGTAAATCATCTAAACTAACATCATTCTGACAAGCAACAGCAGAAACAACCTCCGGTTTAGCAAACGGACAATTTACAATTTGCACCAAAGCCTCACCTTTTTCACTTTCGCAGCCATTAACCACTTGTGATAAATAATAGGTAGCAACATGTTCTACAGCAGGATCATCACCTGTTTTCCAAGAAAGACCAGTAGCAGATTCCGAAGCAGAAGCTAATGCAGAATACCACTTCACATTAGAGTAACCCGTCTCCAAAGACGAAGTTTCAACTGTAACTTCTACCTCTTCCGGTTTAGAAACTATACCAAGGTAACCTTTAGATGTAGGAACTTCAACATATTCAACAGAAAAATCTTTTTCTGCCATATTTGTACAACCATTATTATCAGTATATGAATATCGTATCGTATAAGTTCCGTCAACTTTTCCTGCCGATGTTGGATTGATAGAACCACTTTGTGCATCTACAGTAATTTTATCATCAACAACCGACCATGTTCCTGCAGTTGAAGCAACAGAATTTATAAGACCCGTCGCTGTTTTATTTCCACCATCATAGCAGAGATAGCCAATTTCGTTGATAGCAATTTCAGGCAAAGGATTTATCGTAACTGTTACAGTTGTTGGAACAGACCAGCAGTCTTTATTGTTATCATATTCTGCAACATAGTATGTAAACACACCCTCGCTCGTAGTTTGAACAATTGTAGAATATGAATCTGTATCATCTTGTAACAATTGAGTCAATGCTTTATCTTCAAACCAAGACAATTTCTTATCTGTAGCAACACCTGCAAATGAAGCGGATAAAGTTACCGTTCCATTGTCTCCGACACACAATTTTTGGTTTTCAACTATAGGAGATTTCGCCGTACAATTCGACAACACCAATGTAGCCAAAACACTATCGCTATAGCAAGCAGAGCCAGAAATCATTCTATATTCTTTCACGAAATAAGAATATTCACCTTCGATAGTTTCTGGACTTGTATAAGAAGAACCTTCGGTTAATTTTGAACCAGTTTCTGTTTGCCAAACCAATACATCGGTAGCAACATTTGCCGTTGCAGTCATTGTCGTTACGTCTAACAACACTCCACCATCATCTATAGTAACAGTCTTTGGATTAGGAGCATCAACTGTTGGAGCAAGCACTTTCACCACAGTAATTTCATAGTCTGCGGAATTTTGACAACCAAATTCATCCGTATATGAATACTGAATTGTATTCACACCTTCGGCGGCTGTTTTAGGAGCAAAGACCGAGGAAGTTGCATCTTTAGTACCGACAAAGCTATAAGCTTTTGCTGTTGTAGGTGCCGGAGAAACTTGTAAAACTACTTCAGATGAATTATAGCATGCAGAAGTTACATTTGTTGCATCAAATGTAACTGTTGGCAAGGCATGAATTGTCACATCTGTCGTTGCGACAGCACTACATTCATTTTCATCTGTATAATCCAATGTAACAGTATATGTACCCACAGCATTATCTGCTACCTTCATAATGCCATCAGTAGAAATTACACCGCCATTATTTACCGAATAATTAAACGTTCCATTTGTTTTTGATGCCTTTACAGAAATATCAGAACTGTTTACACCACTTTCACAAACATCAGAATAATTAGGCGTAATAGAAATAGTTGGGATATCAAATACCGTTACCGTAAGAGAAGCTGGTTCTGATTTACAATTCGCTTCACTTGTGAACGTATATGAGATTTCATAATCGCCAGCAGCATTTTCATTAGGAACAAATTTTGCAGAAGCAACTGTTGCCGAAACAGCATCTACATTAGTCCAGTCAAAAGAGCCATTTAGACCGGCAGGCTTTACCGTAGCAGAAATCGTTTTCGCTTCTGTATCAGACTTACAGAATTCTTTTTTATCCATAGCTATTGTAGCAACCGGTATAGGATTTACAGTCACAACTGTTTGTGCTTGACTAGAAGAACATTTAGTTGTTTTGTCGGTTACCACCAAGGTTACATCAAAATCAGTTTTATCTGTCACCGAAGATTGCGCAGTAACAGTTCCTGCTGACAAACTATTCAATAAACCTACTTCCGATTCTGTCCAAGAATAAGTATATGTTGCATCAGTAGGAGTTACTGTTGGCGTAATTTCCATTTCTACTCCAGAACAAGCTTCAAATTTTGCAGGCAAAACAACTGTTGGCAATTCAAATACAGTAATCTCCGTCGTTTTTGTATTTGAACAATATGGAGCAACAGTTCCTGCCAAAGTAACCGAAACCGTATATGTGCCAGAAGTAGTTAAATCACTTAGAACACCTGTAGCAGAAATAGTTCCCTTATCTGTTTTGTACGTTAGCGTACCATTTTCTGCTGTGACATACGCACTCACATCTATAGTTCCATCACCAGGGCAGATACCCGGGATAGTTGCTATTGAGATATCTGGTGTTTCTAAGTCTACAACTTCAACAGTTGCACCTGTACCAGTCATTTCACAATTATTAGCATCTGTCAATGTAGTTAGTTGGTACACACCACCTTGTGGATTTTCAATTGTATAACTTTCAGTTTCAGAAGTTTTCTCACCAATAACAGCATCTGTAAATGTAAACGGAGCCTCCCCAGCAGTGAAAGTAATAACCACAAGATCTTTCGTCAACGATTCCGGACAATAGCTACCACCACCAGTGATTGTATAAGCAGGATTTTCATGTTGAGTGATTTCTAATGCCGCTGTTGTAGCAGAACAACCATTCAAATCTATAGTACAAACATATTCACCTTGCAAAGCATTCAATATCGTTGCTGTTTCGGCAATATCTTCACCATCTTTCACCCATGAATATGTAGCATCATCTAAATCAATATCAGATGTTAACGACAATTTTATTGTAGATGTTTCACCACAATATGAACTTGCCGAACTTGCTATATCAGCCGTTGGTTTTGGTTTTACCGTAACCGTTAATTTAGCACGTTCACTTTCACATTCACCAGATTTTTGCGACACATAATAATAAGATTCACCCACCGTTGTTGAAGCTGGTATTGGAGCTGCCGCCAATGCTACAGTAGCCGTAGCACTTTCGTACCATTGTAATGTACCCGTTGCCATTGCCGACAAAGCAGAAGCAACTTCATCTTGACACAAATCAACTGCCTCCACCACCGGTTTTTCCAAAGCACCAACCGTTACTGTTATTTCAGCGAAATCACTTTCGCATTCATCTACAGTTTGTGTAACATAATAAGTAACCGAACCTTCAACTGAATTATCTGGAGTTGGAGCCTCAGCTAAAGCAACTTTACTATCATTATACCAAATCAAATCTGTACCAGTTGCTGTTAAAGCAGACACATCGCCACCTTTACAAAGACTAACCGTTTCTGCTACAATAGGTTTTTCTGTTTCAACTACAGTAACCACCAATTCAGCACGAACACTTTCGCAACCATTAGATGTTTGGGAAACATAATATGTAGTTACACCTGCCTCATCGGTTGTAGGTTTTAGCGTAGCTGTTCCTACTCCACCCGTTGCCGTCGTGTACCATTTTAAATTTGTACCAACAGCAGTTAAATTCGCAGGCGTTGTACCTTTACAAATGGTAATATCTTTCGTAACAGGAGCATCAGGACAAACAGTAGCGCCACATTTTACTGAATTAACCACACGTAAATCTTCTTGGCCAGAAACAGAAGCAACTGCATAGTTATTAATATATGAGTTACATTCATATACCGTTGCATCAAATGTATATGATATTTCCTCATTTGGAGCCAATGGTCCAGGAACAACAGGCCATGTTATTTTCTTTGCTCCTGCACTATATGTTCCACTACCAGAAATGTTTTCTATAGATGTAAGTTCATCAGGTAATTCATCGGATATAGCAATATCAAACGCATAATCTAATTCACTATGGAACGCATCAAGAGCTGTTTGACCGTTACCATTACTATTCACATAAACACCACAATAACCTGCACCAGAACTTAAACCTTTCCAATCTCGCAATACACTTGTCCACTCATTTTCCTCATCATTTACATACATATATAAATGATCATCATTTAAGACGAACTTAAATACCGGATTAGAGCTACTTCCCGAAAACTGAATAGCATCGGCCCACGAAGAACCTTCTTTCTTTACCAATGTACCATTATTATATAACTCATATCCAAAATTATGAGCACCATCCTTATTGATGAACAATTTGATCGCAATACCTTTAAAATCAGCCGCACCAGGTGTACCACTTACATAGCGCATTACATAATATAATTCCTGAGTAGTAGAATTACAGCCACTAAACGTTACATACATGGAACCATTTTCACCATAGGCATTTTTAGGACCAAAGAAATATGCACCAGAACCAGAAGTATTCAATGTAAATTTTCCATTCGAAGGTGACGGCATTGCCTTATTTCCCAATCCCATCCAATTGGTTGAAGAAGAACAATCTTCATCTACGACAGATCCCATAGTATTCACATACTTCACTTCATAGGTTATAACATCACCTACCGAAGCTGTTTCCGACGAAGCTGTTTTAAACAATGAATTTTGTGGTTCAATATATGGAGGTAATTCCGTACAAGTAGTCATTAATGATACAGCAGAAGAATCTGGAGAATCTGTATCGGAATAAATCCAAGCTGCATTTATATAATATGTATCACCAACCTCAGGACAACCAAGATCTTTAGCTACACAAGTATATACAAATTTACCACTCTCACCCACCAACATTTCAGGAATAGTCCACTTCACAATACCTGTATAATTAGCACCCGCTGGAGCCGGCGTATATGTTGCTTCTATTCCAAGAGCTTTTTTCGTAACAAACTCTTTCCATTCTAATTCAAGAGGAATAGTATCTACAATTGTTACATTATAGGCCTCCTTTCCTGGCAGCGGTCCACGACCTTGAATACGACGCCAAGTATAACCATCGAACTCTTCCACCAAAACACGTTCAAAGTTTTTCAACTTAGAAGTCGGAGAACTACAAGTATGACGAGAATAATTATCAATTTCATATCCAAGATTGTCATAATTAGCCCAACATGGAGTTACCAAAGTAAATGTTTCACCTTGACCATCAATAGTTTTTGCCGTTATATCCGTAGAAAACGACCAGTCATCCTGTACACGAGTTGACAAATCAGAATTTGGATTTGAAGCCAAACGGGCACGTATAAATCCTGGTCCCCATACACCTTTGTGCAACAAATATTGAGAATCCAATTTATCATATACATGAGTAGATGGCGCCATCAAGACATCGGCAAAACGAATCATCAAACGCTGGTTCCACTTACCATACTCATCTTCCCCTTGCGGAATTTTCTGATATGCAAATGTAATTGGACCTGTTTCCGGATTATATCCATATTTATCCAAGTCATTTTGATTATCCACCACAAACGTCCATCCTGTTGGATTCGAAGCCGCATTATATAAACCTTGTGCCGCCGCATCGTACATAAAATACGACAGACGATAGTTATTCATATTTATATAAGCCTCATACGAATCATTCCAAAAACGATATAAATGATAAAACTGATATGCATTTCCTTGCATGTAATAGTTACCGTACGACAAACGCACATTATCACGGCCACCATTTAACCAAGCATCTTCCGACGAAACATTTTCAAAATTTACCGTAAATGTAACCACATCATGTGGATTCAATTCTGTTCTATTCGCATTCTTTTCCAAAACCAAGCTACGATTTGCCAATACATCCACACAGTTACGTTCCATTGTATATGTTGCATGATTTGGATATTCGTTACTTACCCATTCATCAAAATTGGAACCTGTTATCGTACTCGTTTCACAAACACGGGCATTTTCCAAACTTGTAATACGAACAGTAAACGCAACCGAATCTTGAGTAGCAGCAAGACCACCAGTTTTAAATCCTGGCACAGTACCTATATTCCAAGTAATAGTATGAGTTGCCGCATCGTACTTACCTCCTTTTGTAGCACTTACAAATGTATAATCAGGATCGAGCGGTGTTTGAATCTTCACATCCTTGGCATCTAAAGAACCATAGTTTCTATATTGTACCGTGTAATCAACCTTATCACCTTCGTACGCGTATGTCTTATCTACCGACATATAAACCTTCATATTGGCGATAGGCTTCATATCTTCAGGAGCAGCCAAGTTTCCTGAACAAACCAACATACCCAATGTACGAAACCAGCCATGGAAGTATTTTGGTGTACTACCAATATATCGTTCTTCGGGATCAAGTTTTGCCGCCGTATTATTACCGTCCCACATAATTTCACATTGACGATATATATCCGACAACAAAGAATGATTTTCGGAAATAACAGCAGCTGGCGCACCTGCACCAACAGAATAATTTGTATGATAAACCGAAGTTATCCCACCATCAAAACGCCATTGTTGCGGAATTTGCGAAACACCAAACCACAAAGGTTGTCCAGGATCCGGACTCGCACCCATTTTACTACATATTTGTTCTCCCGACGAAGATGGATTCTCCAATAATTGTGCATGTCTAATGCCCATTAAACGTTCAGAATTATTCACCTGTCCCTCAATGACTTGGTGTGTTACAGGATCCCAATCGTATTGCGAGTCACCATGCCACAAATAATCCATTAAATGTCGCCATGCATATCGAAAATCTTCACCATCGACATACACATTGAATTGAGGATTTTCACCGAGATCACCTACAGTAACATTACCTATAGAAGCATAATATCCTTGATTATAAGCCTGTTTATTCAACCAATTACCAGACGCAGCGGCACGTTTAAACTGACTAATCTCCCAATCAGCTACATCTTTATTATTTTCATCAACACCATCACCATTTTTTAGCCAACGATAAAATTCATCAAAATACGACGGAGCATCATAATCTATCCATAACGTACCATACTGACTCAACAAATTCGGGCCACTACCATACGGGCCATTCATACCCGGATAAGCAGCCTGACCTGCAGCAGAAAATCTCCAACGAGTCAATTCACCCCACGAATTACCTTTCTTACAATAACCATCTATACCAATATCCCCACTAATACAACCACTTACTTGTCCATTTCCCGGATCTATTTGTCCACAAGTATCTACCAACGCACCAATTACACGCTGAGCCTCATATTTCAGCGATATAGGATTTCCTGCATAATCCTTCACAACAGTTCCATCTTGAACCATCCATTCACCCCACTGTTTATAGGCAATCAACATTGCCATAGCAATGTCCACATCACCATCGGTAGCCGAGTGAGAAGGCGACATACTCGTTGTTGTTTCATCATTTTGCCAGCCAGCCAAATACGGTCCCGCATAGTCATTTAATTCCGCACGAAGAACACGACCATCCTGAAAACGTTTCACACCACTCATACGGTTATCGTGTATCCACATATACAAGCCATTAAACGTCTTTTGGTCAGCAAATATCACAGCAGCTAAAAGTGCATATCCATCACCTTCAGAAACGAATGTCCCATAGTTACCAGGTACGCTTCCATGATTAAACGTAATATACGGAACACCACAATGCGTTCCACCCATATAACGACAACGGTGCATCATTATCTCGTATGCTTCACGCATAGTTTTTTCCATATCGGCATGTGTCACACCTTCGGCATTATATTTTGCCAATGACTTTCCACCACCCTTATATTCCAAAAATTGCGGGAAAGGATATGCCGGATTACCCACATTTATGTCAGTCTTAATAAACAGTGATGGATTGTAAGTCGTCGCCTGCCCCACAGCAAAAAGAGAAAAAACAAGCGAAGACAACAATAAAAGATATATTTTTTTCATTTTGAAAAGATTACAAAAACAAACACTTATTGTCAATAATACACTTTAATTCCAATATATTCATACAAAAATAGGAATTTACACTATATAATAGATACGATAGTTTTCAAAAAACACTAAATTGTTAATAACTTAGATTAAATAAACACACTCACAAAAGATGTTTTGTACCGCATCAGATTACAACAGAATAAAACCTCCGTTACAAAAAAGAAGATATAAACAAATCACTATCAAGTATATACACACTACACAAAAACTCAAAAACATGTTTTTATCAGCTTTCCATCAAAAAAAAATCGTAAAACCGTACATACTTTGTTTTTTTTCATATATTTGCACAACTGCCTATTAAATAAAAAAAGGCATGGTAAAAGAAGTTTATAAAGAAAATAATTAAGATAGAATACGATGAGGAAATTTTACTTTTCAATTGTTGCAATAATGACATCGTTGCTTTTTGCAACTATGGTTCAGGCGCAAGACCCTAACTATTCTCAATTCTATTTGAAAGAGACATACTACAACCCTGCAATGACAGGTATCAACCCTGGTTTGCGTGGTACTATTACAGACCGTCACCTATGGACAAACGTTCCTGGTGAATGGGGTACTCAAAGTGTATGTGTAGATTATTACGATAACAAACTTGCACAAGGTGGTATCGGTGCATTCTTAACAAGAAGCACTCAAGGAGAAAACTGGTTGAACACATTCCAAGGCGGTATAGCATATGCAAAACAAATCCGTGTTCTTCCTGATTTGATGTTCCAAATTGGTGCCGGCGCACAATACATTCACAAAAGCCTTGACTATAGTGAAATGATATTCACAGACCAATTAGACCCTCGCTTCGGTGCTATCTACGAAACAGAATTCCAATTGCCTAAAGGTGAAGATTACGGAAGCCAAGGTAAATTAGACTATAACGCCGGTGCTGTTGTACAATTCAACATTCGTCAAACTCCAGTTAAATATTTGGCAACTGGTGTATTCGGTGTTGCATTCCACCACCTAACTCAACCAGATATGTCTTGGTTAGATGATGGCCAAGAAGCTCCTCTTCCAGCAAAATTCGACTTACACGGATATGTTCAATTCCGTATCAACAGAAAAGGTTTTCATAACAAATACTTCTTACTTTGTCCTGGATTCATTTTCGAAAACCAAGCTGAAGCAAATCAATGGTTCAAAGGTTCAGAATCAGGTGCAAAAACACTTACATTTGGTATGAACGCAACTATTCCTTCTAAGATTTCTTTCATGTCTTCTCTTTACGCTGGTTTGTGGTGTCGTAAACAATACTACAAAAAAGAATCGTTGGAAGACATTGCCAATAGCTTAAAGGCAAAAAGTTTTGATGCCCTTATCCTTACTGTTGGTTACATCAAATACTCTAAAGACAAAAAACAATTGTACCAATTCTTGTACAGTTACGATATGACTATTTCTAATGCAGGTCTTTCTACTGGTGGTACTCATGAAGTAACATTAAGTTTCGAAATCCACGATTTGGCTATCAAGGGTTCTACACAAAGACGTTCTGCCGTTCCTCATCCAAACGAGAAATTCTTACGATAGTTAACTACTATATTAAAATAATAAAAAAAGGAAGTCAAATGACTTCCTTTTTTTATTTTCCAATGCTATAACTATTCACAGGTAATTGCTTTAGAACAAATATTTTTCCAACGTTCTGCAATCTGTAACTCTCCATTCAGCACATATCCATCAACATTTCTATCATAGAATGTTAATACATAGGAAGGTTGAAATACATTCTTTTCAAAGAAAAGTAAGTCCACCTTATCAATAGAACCAGAAACTGTAGAATCTTCATCATTGGTGGTAAAAACCAAACATCTCTCTATTTTTTGCAAGTCAATCACACAAGAAAAACAAAGTTTCTCCTGCTGAAAAACAGCATAGAACTTCTTCCCCACTTCATCGATTGCAATTATGTGTCCATTCCATTGTTCACTGTAATCAACATGGGCATATTTGGATAATTCTTCAAAAATCTGTTTCATTTTCAAGTTTCTTCTCGTATTTGAGTAATTCAGCATAGCTACCGGAACAGCAACAACCATAACTAAAGCTATACCCATTATATATGTAATCATAAAAATCTCTGGTATTTAAATTAAACCTATATTGTTTTAGACATAAATCACATAATATTGAATAACTTAAATACTCTACCAAAACTCATGAAATGGGAATACAATTTTCGGTCCGACAAACAACACAACCTGTTGTAGGTAATCAATATAACAATGAAAAACTAACCACAGTAATTCGGATTCACGTTCTTCCGAACACAATCTTGAATAAATAACATTACACGTCTTTCCACTCCTGACTATCTGACTCCAATTGAAAACATTTTTCGTTCCAACTACTGGAACAACAGAATCATCGACAATAATTGTTTTTGCCTTAGCTATTGGAATTTCAGGATGGGAAAAGTCAAACCTACCTGCGATAAGTAATGCAAGAAACAGAAAGAATTCCAATAGAAAATACAATAATCTCATAGTCATTTTGTAGAAGCACAAATCTAACCGACTATTCCAAGATTTTCTATTCAGAATATCAAACAGACAATTCTATTTTATAAATAACACGTCAAAAAAAACAACATTTTCTAATTATCTTTTATTTTTGCAAAAAAAAGATTAAACATGAAATTTGAATTTACAGCTTTACGAATAGCTCAAGCTTTAAACGGTGTAGTTGAAGGTGACGAAAATGCAAAAATCGTCAGAGTTTCTAAAATCGAAGAAGGACGCGAAGGCTCTGTAACATTTTTAGCAAATCCTAAATACACCCCATATATCTATACTACAAACGCAACTGCGATTGTTTGCAGCAAAACATTTGTTCCAGACAAACCAATATCATCTACCCTTATTAGAGTAGACGATCCATATTCTTCATTTACAAAACTACTTGTCTTCTACCAAAAAGAAAAGGAAAGCAAGAACTTAAAAGGTATTTCTTGGAGAGCAAAAATCCATAAAAAAGCAAAAATCGGTAAAAACGTATACATTGGCGATTTTGTATCGGTAGGTGCTCACGTAGAAATTGGAGAAGGAACAAAAATCTATCCAAACGTAACAATTTATCCATACGCAAAAATTGGAAAGAACTGTTTAATCCATGCAGGTTCCATTATTTTAAATGAATGTGAAATCGGCGACAACTGTATTCTACAACCAGGATCTATCGTAGGTTCCGACGGTTTTGGTTTCGCACCATTAGAAGACGGTACATACATGAAGATTCCACAAACAGGAAACGTCGTTTTAAAAGAAAACGTAGAAATTGGCGCTAACGCCACTATAGACCGTGCTACTATGGGCTCTACTATCATAGAACATGGAACAAAAATCGACAATCTAATTCAAATCGGCCACAACTGCGTTATTGGTAACGACTGTGTAATCGCAGGACAATCGGGCGTTGCTGGTTCCACAAAAATGGGAAGCAACTGTATGATTGGCGGACAAACAGGTATCGCCGGACACTTACATATTGGCAGCAATGTAAAATGTGCCGCAAAATCCGGAATTTCTGCAGACATTCCAGACAATGCACAAGTGATGGGCGCTCCTGCCTTCGATGGTCGTGAATACAGAAGAACATTTATTCATTTCCGTAACCTTGACAAAATCGTAAAAGAAATGAATACACTAAAGAAACAAGTTGCTGAATTACAGGCACAACTCAACAATAAGTAATTATGGCGAATAAATTAGACTTAGGTAAACCTGAAAAATTTAGTGCCTTTCATTTCTATGTAAAGCACATTTTAATGACACCTTGGCTTTATTTATGGTACAAAAGCATTACAGTCATTGGAAAAAACAACCTAAAGAGAAATACACCTACTATCCTTGCAATAAACCATCAAAATACTGCAATGGATCCACTTACGCTTGTTGGTATTATTTTTAGGCCAACCATTTGGCTTGCCCGTGCCGATTTATACAATAAAAAAGCACTTATTCCTATATTACATAGTTTCAAAATTTTACCTATCTTCCGCCAAAGAGATGGCTTAAAAAGCCTTGAAAACAACGATTTGGTATTCAAAAAAATCGTTGACGTGCTTTCAAAAAATCAAATTGTCGGCATTTTCCCAGAAGGTACACATTGGGGATTTCGTCGTTTAAGACAGACAAAGAAAGCTATTCCTCGCATGGTTGAACTTGCAGCAAAAACATATAACTATTCTCTTGATTCTCAAAAGAATCCAACATTGAATTTGCAAGTTATTCCAGTGGGAATTTACTACGATGACTATCGCAAAATCCGTTCGAATTTATTCATTAAATTCGGTGAACCAATTCCTATGAAACAATACCTTGCTGCATTGCAGGAAAACCCACAAGCAACAGAAACAGAAATCAAAGAAGCAATAGACAACGGTTTAAGAAATGTGATGATCGATATTCCTCAAATGGACGATACATATAACACCGTTGAAACACTTCGAACTGTTTGCAAAGATACAACTCTAAAAAAATTCAAATTCGTTGGAAAGAAAGCAGAAAGAGAATTTTGCGCAGACAAAAAGACTATCGAAATAGTTGAAAATGAAGAAAATAAAACAGGAACTTTTATTTCTTCTGTTCAAAAGAAAGCAGCCATGTTTGAAGCAGCATTACAACAAGGTAAGTTTTCAACCGATCTTGTACTTAAAAACGGCTACGACGCATTCCGCTTAATTTGGAATTCTATGCTCAGCATAGCTCTCCTACCACTATATCTCTGTAGCCTTTTGCTATGGACTATTGACTATATAGCAATGAAAAAACTTTCACATATAGCCAAAGACCCATTGTTCAAAAACTCAATCATGTTTGTTGGCGGTCGAGTTTTTGGAATAATCACAAGCTTAATTTGGGTTGCATTATGGTTAATTTTCGTTCCCCTACCTTGGTGGACAGTGTTCATATTTTGGATTGTACGATTCCTATTTTGGCCAGTGTTCATTGACTATCCACGCATGGTACAAGAAACCTTACAAGGAATTAAATTTAACATAGCATTACAAAAGAAAGACAAAGGAGTTATGTTATTATGCAAAGTAAGAGACAGCCTTATTGACGAATACAAAAAGCTATTACAATAAACATTCACAAATAATTAAACTATTGTGTTTTGGACACAAAAATTATTTAAATTTGCAACAATAAAATAATAAACTAATGAATAGAGACAATACTATCTTTGACCTTATCGAGAAGGAACATCAAAGACAAATGCGAGGCATTGAGTTGATTGCATCAGAAAACTTTGTAAGTGAACAAGTTATGCAAGCTATGGGTTCATACTGTACTAACAAATATGCAGAAGGTTACCCAGGCAAACGCCACTATGGAGGCTGCGAAGTTGTTGATGAAATCGAAACTTTAGCAATTGAAAGACTTAAAAAACTTTACGGTGCTGAATTCGCAAATGTTCAACCACACTCAGGTGCACAAGCAAACGGTGCTGTATTGTTGTCTATTCTTCAACCAGGTGATAAATTTATGGGATTGGATTTGAACCATGGTGGTCACCTATCTCACGGTTCTCCTGTAAATACATCTGGTTTGATTTACCAACCAGTTCCTTATTATTTGAATAAAGAAACTGGTCGTGTTGATTACGATGAAATGGAACGTATTGCATTGCAAGAAAAACCAAAGTTGATTATCGGTGGTGGTTCTGCATATAGCCGTGAATGGGATTATGCTAGAATGCGTGCAATTGCCGACAAAATTGGTGCTATCCTTATGATTGACATGGCCCACCCTGCAGGTTTGATTGCTGCCGGTTTATTGGACAATCCTGTAAAATATGCTCACATCGTAACATCAACAACTCACAAAACATTGCGTGGTCCTCGTGGTGGTGTTATAATTATAGGAAAAGACTTCGAAAATCCATGGGGAAAGAAAACTCCAAAAGGTGTTGTAAAAACTATGGGACAATTGATTAACTCAGCTGTATTCCCAGGTATGCAAGGTGGTCCACTAGAACACGTAATTGCAGCAAAAGCAGTAGCTTTCGGTGAAGCATTAACTCCTGAATTCAAAACATATCAAACACAAGTTAAGAAAAATGCAGCTGTAATGGCTCAATCATTCATGGATAAAGGTTACAAAATCATCTCTGATGGTACAGATAACCACTCAATGTTGGTTGACCTACGTCCAAAATTCCCTGAATTAACAGGTAAAGCAGCAAAAGATGCATTGGTAAGTGCAGATATTACAACAAATGAAAATCTTGTTCCTTTTGATACTCGTAGCGCTTTCCAAACTTCAGGTTTACGTTTCGGTACACCAGCAATCACAACACGTGGTGTTAAGGAAGCAGAAATCAAAACTATTGTTGACTTAATCGACAAAGTATTGTGCGACCCAACAGAAGCTACAATAAAATCAGTAAAAAATACTGTTAACGAAATGATGGCTCAATATCCATTATTCGCTTAATATATAGATGTTTAACTTTTATTAAATTGTTATAATGGCAAATTATTTTAATGAAATTCCATTCCGCATTAAATTAGCAGAACTTGGAAAATGCGACTTCATGGACCGTTCAGAATTTGCAAACGGCTGTGATTATCTAAAAGGTAAAAAAGTTGTAATTTTAGGTTGTGGTGCTCAAGGTTTCAACCAAGGTTTGAACATGAGAGACAGTGGTTTGGATGTTTCTTATGCATTGCGTCAAGAAGCTATCAATCAAAAAAGACAATCTTGGAAAAATGCAACTGAAGCAGGTTTCAAAGTTGGAACTTTCGAAGAATTAATCCCAACTGCAGACTTAGTATTGAACTTAACTCCAGATAAACAACATACTCCTGTTCTTTCAAAGGCTCTTCCTTTGATGAAAAAAGGTGCTTGTCTTTCTTACTCACACGGTTTCAATATCGTTGAAGAAGGTATGCAAATCCGTAAAGATATCACTGTTATCATGGTTGCTCCTAAATGTCCAGGTACTGAAGTTCGCGCTGAATACACACGTGGTTTCGGTGTTCCTTGCTTATTAGCTGTTCACCGTGAAAACGACCCTAACGGCGACGGTATGGAAATTGCAAAAGCATACGTTTCTGCTATCGGTGGTGACCGTGCTGGTGTTCTTTCTTCTTCTTTCGTAGCTGAAGTAAAATCAGACCTTATGGGTGAACAAACTATCCTTTGCGGTATGTTGCAAACTGGTTCTATCCTTTGCTTCAACAAAATGGTTGAAAAAGGTATCAACCCAGCTTGGGCTGCAAAATTCATCCAATATGGTTGGGAAACTATCACCGAAGCATTGAAAATTGGTGGTATCACTAACATGATGGATCGTCTATCTAACCCTGCAAAAATGAAAGCTTTCTATCTTGCTGAAGAAATGAAAGAAATTATGCGTCCATTGTACCGTAAGCACATGGCCGACATCATTTCTGGAGAATTCTCTAAAACTATGATGGAAGACTGGGCTAACAACGATATTAAATTGTTAACTTGGAGAAAAGCAACAGGTGAAACAGCATTCGAACAAACTGCTATTTCTAACGACGAAATCAAAGAACAAGAATACTTCGACAAAGGTACTTTGATGGTTGCTATGGTTAAAGCTGGTGTTGAATTGGCTTTCGAATCTATGACAGAATCTGGTATCAAACCAGAATCAGCATACTATGAATCACTTCACGAAGTGCCTCTAATCGCTAACACTATTGCTCGTAAGAAATTGTACGAAATGAATAAAGTAATTTCTGATACAGCTGAATACGGTTGCTACTTATTCGACAACGCTTGTCGTCCTTTGTTGAGCGACTTCATGAGCAAAATCGACACTGATGTTATCGGTAAAAACTATAACGATGGTAAAGATGCTCACGTTGACAACATGGAATTAGTTCGCATCAATGCAGAAATCCGTTACCACGGTATCGAAGTTGTTGGTGAAGAACTTCGTGCTGAAATGACAGCTATGAAAGAAATCATCAAATAAGATTTTCTTATACTAATAAGAAAGCCTGTGCGAATTTCGTACAGGCTTTTTTATTTTCATACAATTAATATTTATGGTAATACAACAATTGCTGATGTATCTATATTACTTTTATTCAAATCTCTATCGTAAATAAAATATGTAAAGTAAACACTATCGTATGAAAATACACCTCTTGCAATAGTAACATCAACACTAACCGTTGCTTTTATAAACTTATCATTCCCCTCTTCTCGTAAACGAGGTATTCTATAACTGAATTCATACGGAAGATCTGTCGTTTCACCATCTTCTATTGAATGTGCATAAGCATAAAAATTTTGTTGAAACTCCCCTACATACGGAGCTACTGTATCTATAGGCTCCAAACCTATATTTCCATCGCCATCATGCAACAAGAAAGAAAATCGTAATAAGAAATCAGAGTCATTACAAGCCAATTGCACATCCTGAAATTCGACCTGCGGCACAGAATCATAATGAGGATATTGTTTTTTACAACCTACGCAAAAAAACAACAATACTACAAGCAAATATCCTCTTTGTTTCTTCATAACATCGAAAAGCAGACGCAATGTATATATTTTTCAGGAATGTTTCTAACAACCAAATGTAAAACATACTGATTCTCTACTATTTTTTGAACAAATATTGACACATTTCAAAATATTTATACTTTTGCACTCGCATTTCAGAACGCAAAAACACATGAAAAACACTAAAAAAGCCGTTTTAAAAACGATTTTATCCATATTTCTATTTATCACCTATTCCCAAATTTACGCCCAAACAGGTATTGTTTCGGGAGGAAATTCTGTTTGTATCCCAAACGAAGGTAGTATTTCTTGCACGATCGGACAAGTAAACTATTTAAATACAAATTCATCAGAAGGAAGCCTACAAGAAGGAATACAACAGGCCGAAATATGTTCAACAAATGTACATGTACAAGAAAACGAAAAAATAACATTGAAAATCTCTCCTAATCCAACAAAAGATTATTGTACTATACAACTTCAAGATAACGAAAAGTATCACTATAAATTGACAACAATAGAAGGGAAATTTTTAGAAAATGGAACTTTGCAAAACGGCACAACCCTTCAATTGACAAATTATATTAACGGAGTATATTTTTTACAAATAACACGTAACGAATCAGAAATACAAACCTATCGAATAATTAAAGAATAGTCAATGAAAAAAGTATTCGCAATTATCTTCTTATGTGTAGTTTCTATAAGTTTCACACATGCAAATCCTCCACACACAATTAGTTACCAAGCTGTAATCAGAAACGCTCAAGGAAATCTAATACAAGATAAAGATCTTGGCGTTCGAATTTCTATTATAACAGACGAAGAAACCGGAGTTTCTGTTTATTCTGAAGAAAGAACAACAAAGACAAATCAAAATGGACTTATTGCATTTGCTATTGGAGACGGCAACGGTAATAGCACGCAATCAATCGAAGATATAGATTGGAGTACTAGTAGTTTCTTTATTTTATGCGAAATTGACTTAAACGGAGGAACCAACTATACTATCAGCTTAACAACTCCACTAACAACCGTTCCATACGCATTATATGCAGAAAAAATAAGCAAAGACGCATTACCAGAATGGGTTTTCGAAGAACAAAAACCAACATATAACTATTCAGAAATTCAAAGCGCACCTATTATACCAACAAAACTAAGTGAACTAGAATTTGACATTGAATTACCTGAACAAAAAGCAACCGATTCTACATTTCTTAAATCTGTTGCTTTTGGTATAACTGCATCAGATACAGCAAGATGGAATACAAAAGAAATTATAAACGTTCCCACAAAAACAAGCCAACTTACAAACGACAATGGCTTTATCACTTTAAATGAAGTGCCTACTGTTACTGTTCCAACTAAAGTTAGTGAATTAACCAATGATAGTCAATTTATTACAGCTAATGATATTCCTACCATAAATGTCCCTTCAAAGGTTAGCGATTTGGTAAACGACACAAAATTCATCACAATTGAAGATGTGCCTATTGTTGCAGTTCCAACTAAAATTAGCGAACTTCAAAATGACCAAAACTTTGTAACATCAGATAAGTTGCCTACTAAAACCAGCCAACTTACAAACGATAACGGTTTCATCACTTTAAACGAAGTGCCAACCGTTACTGTTCCTACAAAAGTCAATGAATTAACCAATGATAGTCAATTCATTACAGCTAATGATATTCCTACCATAAATGTTCCTTCTAAGGTTAGCGATTTGGTAAACGATACAAAATTCATCACAATTGAAGATGTACCTGCAGTTGCAGTTCCAACTAAAATTAGTGAACTACAAAACGACCAAAACTTTGTAACATCAGATAAGTTGCCTACAAAAACCAGCGAACTTACAAACGACAATGGTTTTATCACTTTAAATGAAGTTCCAACTGTTACTGTTCCTACTAAAGTCAGTGAGTTAACTAATGATATTCAATTTATTACAGCTAATGATATTCCTACTGTAAACGTTCCTACTAAAACAAGCCAACTACAAAACGACAAAGGCTTTATCACTTTAAACGAAGTGCCAACGGTTACTGTTCCGACTAAAGTCAGTTAGTAAACCAATGATAGTCAATTCATTACAGCTAATGACATTCCTACTATAAACGTTCCTACAAAAACCAGCCAACTACAAAACGACAATGGCTTTATCACTTTAAACGAAGTGCCAACGGTTACAGTCCCTACAAAAATTAGTGAATTAACAAATGATAGTCAATTTATTACAGCTAATGATATTCCTACAGTAAACGTTCCAACTAAAATTAGCGAACTTCAAAATGACCAAAACTTTGTAACATCAGATAAGTTGCCTACTAAAATCAGCCAACTTACAAATGACAATGGTTTTATCACTTTAAATGAAGTGCCAACAGTCACAGTTCCAACTAAAGTCAGTGAATTTGAAAATGACGCTTTATATATCACAAAAGCACAATTGGATGACATTCTAACAAAAATTGAAGAATTAAAGACTAAAAATAGCGAATTACAAACTGCGATAGAACAGCTACAAAACACAATAGGTAGTCAAACATTTAAAAGAACAGCCGTTAATACCTACAAGAATTTTTCAATGACTGATTTTAATGACGCTTCAACGGTGTATCATTCACTAAAAGAAGGCGATAGAATCATTTTTATAATCAGACATTCAAAACGAAACGACGATTCTTCTTTTGGCAGCAAACTAACTGCCGAAGGTATTCAAATGGCAAGAACTGCAGGTGCAAAATTACAAGGCGGACTTGCAGGCATAAACGATTCATACTATGGCTCAACAGCTTATCCACGCTGTAAGGAAACAAGTTATTACATTGCAAATTCTCGTGGCGACACTGAACCTAAAGATACAACAAGCGTACATGCTCCTATCGACGTTGTTCTTGGCAACTATTTTACCGAAAACACTAAATGGCCATATATTGCCCAATACTACGAAAACCATATCACTCAAGCCAATGATAAGGCAATATATATGATAAATACACTTTGTGAACTTACAGAAGGAAAAACATTTTCTTGGTTTACATCACACGATTTCACAACATTAATTCTTACCGAATGGGCAACTGATCATGCAATAAAATTCGTTTCTCCTAATTGGATTAACTACCTAACAGGAATCGCTGTCATTGTACACCCTAACAAATCTTGGGAAGTTTATCCTGTTAAAAATCTTGATAGCGGCTACAACACAGATAAAGGTGACTACAGCAATTGGTGGTAATATTTATAAAAAGCCGTTCTATTATGAATGGCTTTTTTTATAAAACTTATTAACAGATTTATTTCATCCGTTTAATAATTAACAGAAATAAATAAGTAAGAAGCAAAATATATAAAGTATATTTGCACCATTAAAAAACGTTTTTTACAATGAGTGAGAAGTTTAAAGAATATTCTGGGTTAGATTTATCTCAGGTCAACAAAGATATTCTACAGAAATGGATTGAAAATGACACATTTAACAAGAGTGTGTCAACTCGTGAAGGTCATAAATCATTTGTATTTTTTGAAGGTCCTCCATCGGCAAACGGTCTTCCTGGTATTCACCACGTAATGGCTCGTACCATAAAAGATTCTGTTTGTCGTTATAAAACTATGCAAGGATTCCAAGTACACAGAAAAGCTGGCTGGGATACCCACGGACTTCCTGTTGAACTTGGTGTAGAAAAAGAACTTGGTATAACAAAAGAAGATATCGGCACAAAAATTAGTGTA
>JAKSTZ010000020.1 GCA_024402335.1 Bacteroidales bacterium | reverse complement strand
CATTCTTAACGAAATGAAATGGGAATTGGATTGGCTTTTCGCGATGCAGGATGAAGATGGCGGAGTCTATACAAAATTGTCTTCTCTCCGATTCTGTAGCATGATAATGCCACACGAAGACAAACTTGACCGATATATGATTGGAAAATCGACAGCATCGGCTTTGGATTTTGCCGCAATGATGGCTATGTCTTCACGTATTTTCAAAAAATACGAACAAAATTTCCCTGGTATCGCCGACAAAGCATTACAAGCAGCAAAACGCGCTTGGAACTGGGCGAAGAAGAATCCAGAAATATATTACGAAAACCCTTCGGACGTACATACCGGTAATTACAAAGACAATTACGTCGGCGATGAGTTTTTCTGGGCAGCTGCGGAATTATTCATAACGACAGGAGAAAAAAACTACTATAAAGAGCTTAATTTTTACATGGATTTTGCTGTTCCAGAATGGGGATCGGTAAACACTCTCGGACTCATGTCCCTTATGGCACATGCCGACAAACTTCCACAACAAGGAGAAGAATTCGGAGCAAAAGAAGCATTTAGCAAACTGATAGCAAATACATACAATATTTATGAGCAATCGGCAAATCGTGTTCCTATTAACAAATTTAATTGGGGAAGCAATGGCGTAATAGCCGAAGCTGGTGCACTACTCGGACTTGCATACAAAGTTTACGGAGACAAAAAATACAGTGAAGCCATGCTTGCTTCTTGGAATTATTTATTAGGCTGTAATCCTACAAACTACTGTTTTGTTTCCGGATTTGGTTCGAAATACCCACGACACTTCCACGACCGCCGTTGTACATCAGACGGTATAGAAGAACCGATACCTGGTTATCTTGCCGGCGGAGCGACAAATATAATATTACGAGATTGCGGCGGAAACACATATCCATCAAAGGCACCGGCAGCTTGTTATTTAGACAAAATCTGTAGCTTCTCAACTAATGAGATTGCCATAAACTGGAATGCGCCATTGGCATTACTTGCCGGCATGGTTGAAAACATTAAATAGAAATTGACAACCACAAAAAAGAAAAGTCCAGCCAATCGGTTGGACTTTTCTTTTTATATAACAAACGGTAAATTATTTTCTCACGCCATCAAACGTGTACGTTTTCACGACATCCAAACCATGACTTACATACGATTGTTGTTTACAAAAACTTAGTACCAACTTTCCATCAGCATTTGGCGCAATTGTACAAGAATATTTTCCATCGGCAGAAACAGCAACACCTTCTGTTTTTATAGCAACGCCATCCTCATCTTCCGACACTCCAGCAGTTATGGTTCCGCAATAAGCATCACCATATTCAGTGCTGATAACATTCATACCTTCGGTAGAAAAAATCACTTGTTTATTAAAACTATCATATACCACCACAGAAAATTTCTTTCCTTCATTTTTCTTAACAACCATAGTTGCTTCATTTGTTTGTGAAGCGTATTTATTATTGATTTCCTGTGCAAATGTATATTCACCAGTATATTTTCCACAAAAATGATTTCTTACATCATCATCTTCATTTCCACAACCGAAAAACAGAAAAGAAGAAACAAGTAAAGTACTAACAGAACAAATAAACTTTTTCATAATAATTACAAATTAATTTTATTGAGTAAAAATACAAAAAAAACATTTTATTTCCACAAAATAGCAAACGAAATCTTTATCGCTTTTTTTTATTCTTATATTTGCCCGTAAGACTTTTTCGGTATGGAACAGAAACAGAATATTATAGCAAAAGTAATACATTTCATCACTATAGATGTTTGGAGTATAAATAAGAAAAAAGTGTCATCACGAAACTTCAAACTTCTCCGCCTGTTACAAATAGTTATTCTGTCGTGTAAAGGATTTGTACAAAAACGATGCCTGGAAAAAGCATCAGCACTAACCTATTACACCATATTAGCAATAGTTCCATTGGCCGCAATGGCATTTGGTATAGCCAAAGGATTTGGATTCGACAAAAACATGGAAGAATATCTCATAGAAATGTTTGCCGACAAACAAGATATAGTTGATATGATATTAGAATTCAGCAATTCCATGTTGGCCAAAACCCAAGGAGGATTAGTTGCCGGTATCGGTATAATTCTTTTGCTTTGGTCTGTCATAAAAGTTATGGGAAATATAGAAAGTGCTTTTAACGAAATATGGTCGGTAAACAAGCAACGTTCTATTACAAGAAAATTAAGCGACTATCTTACCATAATGTTATTAGCTCCTATTTGTTTAATAATTTCCTATAGTACAACATCTTATATCACAGATTTAATAACAGAATGGGCAAAATCCATCGCATGGATCAACAGATTTAACGGACTTGTTTCATTTGGACTAAATTTAATTCCATACAGTTTGCTCTGGTTTGCTTTCGCTATTATTTACTTAGTAATGCCAAATACAAAAGTGCAATTCAAATCAGCATTTATCAGCGGCATTATAGCTGGTGTTGTTTTCCAAGTTGTCCAATATTTCTACATAAAATTCCAAATTGGAGTTTCTAACTACAATGCGATTTACGGTAGTTTTGCCGCCATTCCGTTATTTTTAGCATGGATGCAAACATCATGGACAATTATACTTGTCGGTGCTGGAATTTCATACTCGATACAAAATGTGAAAAACTTCGAATACGAGCTAGAAGTTTCCCAACTAAGCTATTCTTTAAAAGTAAAACTTGCATTAATGATATTGCACGACATCACGATGCGATTTAAAAAAGAATTACCACCACAAACTTCATTGGAAATCAGCGAAAACATTGATCTGCCACATAGAATCACAAAGGTCATACTTACTACATTAGTAGATGCACGTTTAGTACAAGAAGTAAAAACCAACGACGAAAAGACATTCGCCTATGCCCCAGCTATCTGTATAGATAACATGGACATTACATCTTGCATAAAGAAAATGCAAGCATCAGGAATAAACACGTTAGAATTCAAAGACAACAAAACATTCCATAAAATTTCCGAAATTCTTGACACATACGAATATCCTAACAACAAGAAAATTCTAGATATTTAATGAAACGATTGATTTACATAATAGCTATCTTCATTTCTGTCAACTTGTTTGCACAACAACAAGAAGGAAAAAAGCACGTACAAAAACTTGCTTCACCAGAAATGTATGGCCGCGGATATGTAAATAATGGCATTCAAATCGCAGAAAAATATATAATTTCATGTTTCAAAAATTACGGAATACAACCATTCGATTATTTTGATGGTTACACACAAGATGTCACCTATACTGTAAATACATTTCCCGATCAACTTTCTCTCTATATCGACAACGTAGAACTAACACCAGGAAAAGACTTTTTAATAGATGCTATCAGTGCTGGAGGAATTGGTTCATTAAAATGTATACCTTTCAGCAATAATGACTTGCAAAGCATTTGCAACGATTCAAACATCAAAGAGCTTAAAGAAAAATACAAAACAAAATATGCAAAAATTTGTCTGATTTTTGACGAAACCGACAGTACATTAACAAAGAAACAAAAAGACAAAATAAACGATTGGATTTCGATAGATTTAGTATGGAGTGGACTATATTCCATTGGTGCGATAGTAAAACTTACGAATGAAAAACTAACCCAAAATATCGCAGGAGTCAGTGGAAACACTCCATATTTTATCGTATCGAAACAAGCAATCAAAAACAAGCCAAAAACTATCAATTTTGCTGTAACTCAAAAATTAGACACTATTACCGCAAAAAACATCTACGGATATGTGCCAGGAAAAGACAGCACAAAAAAAGCCATAGTATTCACCGCACATTATGACCATATTGGCATGACTGGACAAAAGACAATATTTCCAGGAGCCAACGACAACGCAAGCGGAATGGCAATGTTATTAACCCTTGCAAAACACTATAGCGAAAACCAACCGGAACAAGACATTATTTTCGTCGCCTTGTGTGGCGAAGAACTCGGAATGAAAGGTTCAAAAGAGTCAGTCGCAGACTTTCCTATTGAACTAGAAGACATTGCATTTCTCGTAAACATAGACCTTGTAGGAACTGGAGAAGACGGTATTTGCGTTGTTAACGGGAAAATTTTCTCCAAAGAATTTGAGATTCTACAAAAGATCAACGAAAAACAGTCGTTTTTCAAAAATATACAAGTACGCGGAGAAGCTTGTAATAGCGACCACTGCCCTTTCTACAAAAAAGGCGTGCCAAGCTTCTACATTTACACGAAAGGCGGAACAACTGCATACCATGACATATACGACAGTGCAGAACAATTACCTTTGACAAAATTCAACGAATACTTTAACCTCGTAACAGAATTCATCAAAGCTCTTGAAAATTAATACCAAATAAACTTTTACACTATGATAATTCCACCAGAACTGGATCCTATGGGACAAGCAATAAGCGATTTCTACAACAAAAGAAAGACCGCAAAATTGCTGAATTGTACACAATATACAACAGAAGACGAATTTCCAATTCCATATTTATTCCGTACATGGAATGAAATGCCACCAATTGAACAACAAGCACTCGCATTAGCAAAAGGCAACATACTTGACGTAGGAGCCGCTGCCGGAGCCCATTCTTTATATCTACAAGAACAAGGGAAAGCCGTTACCGCCATCGACAACTCACAACTTTCTGTCGAGATTATGAAAGAACGAGGAGTTAAAAATGTTCAATTAGTTGACTTTTATGACCATACTGGCAAATACGACACTATCCTATTTCTAATGAATGGCATTGGAATTTGTGGTACAATAGACGGTATTCCAAACTATTTGAAACATTGCAAAAAATTATTAGCGCCAAACGGTCAGATTTTATTCGACTCTTCCGATCTAATTTATCTTTTCATGAATGAAGATGGTAGTTGCGACATAAATCTAAACGGTCCGTATTATGGAGAAATCATGTTTAAAATGCGATATCGCAGAATTCGATGTAATCCATTTCCATGGCTATATGTTGATTTTGCAACTATACAAACCATAGCAGAAGCACACGGCTTCAAATGCGAACAAATAGTTGAAGGAGACCATTACGACTATCTTGCAAAGCTTACACTCGTATGTGAATAACTTTTGAAAATAGTTATCTCCACCTCCCTATTCTTACTGCATTTTTTGTATGTTTGTAGAGTAAAAAACAAATATATGATTCGCTCATTACTTTCCATCATACTTACATGTATTTCGTGTATAGCATTTGCACAAACAAGAAGTACAGAAAAAGAAGTCATTAACTCTAAAACATATTACGTCCATACTGTTCGAATACGAGAAACTTTTTATGGGCTTAGTAAACTTTACGGCGTATCAATAGATGATATCCAAATCAGTAACAATAATTTAAAAGCACTCAGTGTCGGACAAAAGATATTAATTCCTGCCACAGAAGAAAACGCCGACATTGAACTTTATACGGACAAAGACACTACAAAAGACGGAAGAGCATATATCATCCATTTTGTACAACCAGGCGAAACTATCTATGCTTTAGCCAGAAACTATCAAACTACAGCAGGTGAAATAATGTCCGCCAACCAAGAATTGTATTCCAACCAAAGCCTTTCTATACGTCAAAAATTATTGATTCCACGTGAATCTATACAAACAACGACTATTGGTGGTAGTACAACGCAAACTACAACACAAGAAACACAAAGTGAAACAGTGGTAAGCAAAGAAGCAATCAGAATGACACTTCTATTACCATTTTTCCTTAACAAGCAATCAGTTGCAGACGGAACCGTTTCGCAAAAAAATATGATTTACGAAGGTAGTTTGCAATTTATTGAATACTACGAAGGCGCATTATTAGCACTTGATTCATTAAAGAAATTAGGTATTTCTGTAAACCTTGAAGTTATAGAATCCAACTCTGACTCTGCTAGTACAAACATCAATAAAATAAAGACTACAAACGACTTAATCATCGGACCAGTTTTCCAAAAAACATTCCCAGGCGCCGCAAGTTTTGCCAAAAGACATTCTATTCCTATCGTCTATCCTTTATCATCGGAAAATGTAAATACAACGAATCCGTACGTAATACAAATAAACACACCACAATACTACCGCTTTAGAGCAATGGTGGACAATATTGTTTCAAACAACGAAAACTGCCACGTATGTATAGTGTACAATTCTGAAAACGAAAAGAAAACTTTACAACAATGTAAAGGTGCATTTACAGAATTTAAAGAGCAATTAAATGCAAAAAGAATCACCACGGAAGAACTTTACTATCCTACCGTTGGCAATCAAGGAATAGACAAAGCATTGGCAAAAAAAGAAAAAACCATTATTGTAGTTCTTTCAAAACAACAAGCCTTTGCTAACAATATCGTAACGAAACTTTTCCAATCTTCAAAAACACATAACATAGAATTATGGGGCTTACCACAATGGGAACGTTACGAAAACATTGAGTTAGATTTCTTATATGACTTACACTTTAAACTCGTATCGTATGGCGAAATAAACTACAAATCTCCACGAGTAAATTCATTCATAACACTATACAGAGATACATATAATTCCGAGCCATCGAAATTCAGTTTTCAAGGATTTGACCAAATGTTATATTTCGGTAAATTACTAAGTACCAACAAAAACATACTCAACAACTTAGAAAACAACGAAGAGCCAAACGGATTAATAGAAATATATTCATTCGCAAAGAAAGAAGCGGGTGCGCATATCAATACATCGGCATATATTATTGAATACGACAAAAAGACTTTCACAAGAAAAGCGACTTTGTATGTGCCAAGCAAATAAATATGGACACAATAGATTTTAGGCCCGTAACATTACAAGACAGGCAAAAAATAGAACAATACACTCTTCTATACGCTCCGCAAGATTGCGAGTTTTCTTTCGGAAACTTATTTTGTTGGCAAGAAATTCAAAATACGCACTTTGCAATCTTCCAAGATTGTTTATTGCTTAGATTCACCATAAAAGGGAAAAACATCTACACCTTCCCCATTGGGAAAAATATCACAAACGATCTTTTTCAAGCGATACAAGAACAGCTTCCCGATGCAACTTTTCAGGCTGAAGAATCTGTTCTCAAACAATTTTGTGATGAATCAGCATACAGCATTACCCCACATAGAGATTTCTTCGACTACATATATTTACGTGAAAATCTAGCAAATCTAACCGGTAAACACTATCAACAAAAAAGAAACCACATCAATAAATTTAAAAGTTGCTATCAATATGAATATAAACCACTTGACAATACTCTTACCCAAAAGTGTATTTTATTAGAACAAGAATGGAGACAACGACACAATACACAAGAACAAAGTTCTTATAACGCAGAAGAACAAGCAATCTCCAAAGCACTTACATATTTTGAAGAACTACAATTAATCGGTGGCGTAATCATAATAAACAATACTATCGAAGCATTTTCTATTGGTTGTCCTATTACCAACAATACGTTTGATATCCAATTCGAAAAGGCAAATTCCGCTTTTGACGGCATATATAGTATTATTAATCAAGAATTTACCAAAAGATTGCCTGATAAATTCATCTATATCAACCGCGAAGAAGATCTTGGCAAGGAAGGCCTGCGAAAATCAAAATTGTCATACAAACCACATTCTTTTATTGAAAAAAGTACTGCGCATAAATTATGAGTAAACGTATTGACTGTGAGCAACTTTGGAAATGCTGTTTTGGCGACAGCGATGAATTTATTCAATTCTATTTTGAAAAAAAATATGAAGATCATAACACGTTTGCCATATATGACAATCAAAAAATGATTAGCGTATTACAAGCTATACCCTACACCATTACCATAAACGGAACAAGTTACTCTGCCGCATACATTTCCGGAGCATGCACACATCCCCAATACAGAAATCAACATTGCATGAGTAATCTATTACAAGAAACACTCACAGAACTAAGAAAACGCAAAATAGATATTGTTTTCCTTATTCCGCAAGAACAATGGCTATATGATTTTTACTCTAAATTTGGTTTTAAACCTTTGTTAACCAATTATATAGAACAAATCAAAAAACCAACAACAAATCCTCACTATCAAGTCTGCAACAATAGTGAATGTTTTAATACTAAAGAAAGTTTGTACAATATATACAAAAGCAATTCAATAAAAAACAACTGCATAAATCACACAGAACAAGATTTTTACGACTGTATGGACGAAATCTACATTTCCAACGGAACCATACTTACCATTGATGAAAACAAAGAAATAGCAGCCTTTGCAACAGCTAACGAAAACCAACTTGAGATATTTGCAGACAAAAAATACCACGAATCATTCATATATGCATATTGCAATTTGTATGACAAAAAGAATGCTACTATTTTAACCCAAAACGACAACGGGAAATCTATACATGGCATGATTTGTCTATTAAACGAACAAATACACATAAAAACTCCTATTTTTGCCAATCTTTTAATGGAATAAGGCAATGACAGAGTTTGAAAAAATGCGTAATCAGCAACTATATAACTATAGCGACGCTGAAATAGATAACAGTATTACGCACGCACAAAAAACAGCATCGAAATTTAACTTACTCACATTAGACTCTCCAATGTACAAAGAGACTCTACATGAACTACTTCCGAATGCCCCTGAGAGCACAACAATTTGTCCACCTTTCCACTGCGACCACGGCCATGGTATTATTTTCGGAGAAAATGTATTTATAAATTATAACTGTACATTTCTTGATGGCGGAAAAATCACATTGGGAAACAATGTAAAAATTGGTCCATGTGTACAAATATACACGCCACAACACCCTTTCGACCACATAGAACGCAGGAAACCTATTGAGACAAGTTTTCCTGTCACTATAGAAGATGATGTTTGGATAGGTGGAAATGCAACAATACTTCCAGGCGTAACAATTGGTGCACGATCTATTATTGGTGCCGGAAGTGTTGTAACTAAGGATATTCCAAGCGATTGTATTGCAGCAGGAAATCCATGTAAAATAATAAAAAGACTACAATAATGGCATCACCAACTGCATTAGCAACCGAGAACGTAAAGAAATTGATGTTGGAATATTCAGCACCTGCGATTGCTGCCATGCTAACATCATCATTATACAACATTATAGATAGCATATTTATCGGTCAAGGTGTTGGCGCATTAGCAATAGCCGGCTTAGCTATAACTATGCCGATAATGAATCTTTCGGCAGCCTTTGGCGCAATGGTTGGTGTCGGCGGCGGAACGCTTACATCTATCCGTATGGGACAACAAGATATAGATAGTGCGACAAAAGTATTAGGCAATGTCATCATTATGAATATATTATTTGGCGTATTATTCTCAATTGTTGGCATTTATTACATAGACGAATTACTGTATTTATTCGGAGCAAGCGACCAAACTATATCGTATGCAAAGGACTTTATGTATATAATTTTGTTAGGTAACCCTATAACCCACCTCTATTTAGGTTTAAACGATGTTATACGCTCGTCTGGCTATCCTAAGAAATCAATGTACATAACAATTTCAACCGTTATTATAAACATACTTTTAGCTCCACTTTTCATATTTGTATTTGATTGGGGAATCCGCGGTGCCGCATTAGCTACAGTAATTTCCCAAACTGTAGCCTTTATCGTTGAGCTTTACCACTTTGCATCACCAAATAGTTTTATACGATTCAGAAAAGGATACATGAAATTTAGCAAAAAAATATGCAAAGACATAATTTCAATAGGTATGGCACCATTTGTTATGAATGTATGCAACTGCGTCATAGTGATACTAATAAATAACCAACTTTTAAAATATGGCGGTGACATGGCTGTCGGAGCTTATGGTATCGTGAACAGATTAGTTATGCTTTTTGCAATGTTGGTTATGGGTATAAACCGAGGAATGCAACCTATTGCCGGATTTAACTTTGGAGCACAAATCTACAGCCGTGTACGCGCAATTCTAAAATTTACAATTGTAATGGCCACCATCGTTACTTCACTGGCATTTGTTATAGGTGAAACTATTCCATACTATCTTACAAGAATGTTTACAGACGATCAAGAATTGATAGACAAATCCATAGTTGGTTTTCGTATTATCGTTTCCATGTTCCCTATCGTCGGGTTCCAGATGGTTACATCAAACTTTTTCCAATCGATAGGAAAAGCAAAAAAAGCAATTATTTTATCAGCAACCAGACAAATGATATTCTTAATACCATTATTAATTATACTTCCGCCAATAATGGGAACCTACGGAGTCTGGTGGAGCATGCCTATTTCCGATGCTTTATCTACATTAGCTGCATTCATCTTATTGAGAATGGAAATGAAACAATTCAAAACATTACAAGACAAACCTTTTGAGCCAAACTTAAAATAACACAAAATGGAAAAATTAATCATCAGTATAGGACGACAATTTGGTAGCGGAGGACGCGTTATTGGTAAAGCCCTCGCACAAAAACTTGGTATAGAATATTACGACAAAGAATTACTACTTCTTGCAGCTAAAGAAAGTGGAATTGCGTCTGAATTCTTTGAACAAAAAGACGAAAAATCACATACGTTCTTTGAACAAGCTATAGATTTCATCAGTACTGGACATTTTTTTAATGATAGTATACTTTCCGGAGACCGTCTTTTTAAAATTCAATCTGATGCTATATTAAAATTAGCGCAAGAAAAATCCTGTGTTATCGTGGGCCGATGCTCCGACTATATTCTACGCGATAACCCAAATTGCGTAAGCATATTCCTACATTCATCCGATTCTGACCGAGCACAACGAATAAGCAAACGCTTAAATATCAGCGAAGAAGAAGCAATTGAAAAAATGAGAAACGAAGACAAAAAACGAGCAAATTATTATAATTTTTACTCAAACAAAACTTGGGGCGAATCAAAAACATACGATTTATCCATAGACGTTTCAAAAATTGGCGAAGACCAAACAATTGAAATTATATTGCAATATTTACGTATAAGAAATCTTATAGAATAAACTACAGACTCACAGAATATACAACCCTATCCTTAAGCGAACGAGCAAGAGTTGCTTCATCTGTATACTCCAATTCATCACCAACAGAAACACCACGTGCAAGCATACTAATGCGAACCTGAGGATAATCTTGCAGTTTCTTGAATATATAGAAACTAGTTGTATCGCCTTCGGTTGTTACAGGCAATGCAAAAATCACCTCAGAAATCTCTCCTTCGGCTATACGTTCCATTAACGATGAAATATTCAAATCCATAGGAGAAACGCCATCTATAGGAGAAATCACGCCACCCAACACATGATATAAACCATTATATTGATTAGTACGTTCAATTAGCAAGACATCCTTTACATTTTCCACAACACATACGAGCGAATTGTCACGTTTCGGATTTGCACAAATTTCACACAAATCATTGTCCGAAATAGTATGACATTTCTTACAAAAATGAATCTCCGTTTTTAAACGCAAAATTGAATCACTTAGATTTTTTGCATATTCATCATTTTGTTTCAATATATGTAAAGCCAAACGTAAGGCATTCTTCTTACCTATTCCCGGAAGCTTACTTATCTCATTTACTGCAACTTCCAAATATTTAGATGGTAATTGTAACTCTGTCATAAAGAATTATTAATCAGTAATATGCAAATATTCTGCGGTTAACTCCTCAGATATCAAATGCATCTTATCTTTTTGAGATAATTCCTGAAAACCAGTAATAAACTTTCTACAATTAGCCGAACCACACAAACAAGGTTTGCGAAGCAAATTGTCGGTAACAGTCGTTTCTGTTGTGGCATAATCAAAAGTTATCTCATCTCCAGCTTCTATGTCTGCAATAGTCAACATCACTATTTCTGCGACATTGTTTTCATCATCATAATGAGCGACAATCTGAGTATTTGGCGAGCAAGAATGATTGGCGTATGCACCAAAATCCCCCGGTTCTATATGTTTACATTCCGACACCTGAATAGACGTACGAGTACGTACATCGGTCGCTGCAGACTGAAACATAAAAATTATAGTATTCTTTGCTATATGATTTTGGGCAACAAGTGCTTTTTCACCAGGAACAATTTTGCTGTCAGCCACGCAAACATCATCTTCGTTCTTTAACAAATATCCCATCTTACAGAATTAGTTAAACAAACGAGTACTTTGATAGAAACCTTGTTGATGAGGGTCTTTACGCATTCTCCAAGACATAAATATTTCATGGCTACCATACGAATAGCGACCATGGCTACCAACATTCCAATCGTATGAATAACCTAAGAATATACGTCTTCGTAAGATAATACCTCCCATAGCAACAATGGATTCACCAACTCGATACGAAGCACCGACCCAGAATTTATTATTAAAATACGCATTAGTATTCCCCTCTACCTGGGTTTTAGCGCTACCATATTTCACTAACAACGATGGAACAACAGCGAAGTTTTCACGAAAACGAATAGAATATTTTGCATATCCATAAATATGTCGTGGTAATTTCTCCATAGTTGCATTCTTCAAACTACTTGCAATATGAGTAACAGAAGCGCCAACAGCTAAATCTCTAACTTGTAATCTAAGACCAACATTTATCGTAGGAATAATCATATTATCCTCTTCGTATCCTTCAGGATCGACTTGAACTTGATTTTGGTAAACAAATTCCGATATATCAATATAGCGATCAATAATTCCCGCAGCAAAACCAGCAGTCAAACGAGAATACTCACCTAAATTTACACCATACGAATAATTGAAAGTTCCCGTTACTACATTTTCAAATCCAAGCTTGTCATTTACAACATGTAAACCAAAACCTCCGAATTTCTTTGTTGCACCATCCAAACTCAATGTCTCAAACAATGGCGAGCCATTAAATCCGAGCCATTGCTTACGCCCCAACAGCGAAGCACGAAATGTCTCCCCTTCACCCGTAAAAGCTGGATTATAACTAATTTCATCAAACATATAGTGGCTTACATCTATATCGTTTTGTGCAAACGATGAAAATGCAACCGTCATAAAAGCGAATATGATGCTATATCGTAAAATATTTTTCATACTTATTTTCTTTCTAAATCTTGAATTTTTCTCAATGCCTCGTTAATAGAAATTTTATTTCCATTTTCATAAGCTACTACAAAAGAATGATATCCTAATTTATCTACAGCATCTTTTGCTGCAGTAGCATCTTGGAATTTTGTAAATGAACCTATAGTATACTTATATAGGCCATCAGAATCCTTAGAACAATATGTTGGATATTGCAAGTCAGATTCTTCCAACTTACTAAATGTCTTATTATTACATTTTGCTTTAGAAGCACCTATCTGCAAACGGAAGTAAACACCTTGTTCACGAGGAGCCTGTTTTCCATTGCTTTCAAGTTTTTGAATTGCTTGATTTTGTTCTTCCGCTTTTTGCGCCAATTGCAATTCATCAAAATTCATAATCGTGAATGTCGTACGACGATTAGACTGATGTTGTTCTTCTGTTTGGGCATTTTTAAAAACAGGATTTGTTTCACCCCAACCTTTCCACGTCAATCTACGTCCGTCTATGCCTTGCGAAGTCAGATAATCAACTACAGCTTTTGCACGATTGTTCGATAGAATTATATTGTATGCATCCGAAGCACGTTCGTCCGTATGAGAATTGATTTGGATACATATTTCCGGATTATTATTTAGTACCCCTACCAATCCTTGTAATTCTGTGATAGAAACAGGTCGAAGTTCATACTTGTCCAAATCATAATAAATATCCTTAATTTCATATTCTTTACCCTTTTCTATTTTCTGTAAAGAAAAGTTCATATCATATCCATGCAAAGAATCCAAATACGTATATTGATTTACGCCGGCAGTATTTATCATACGTCCATCAGGATTTAAGAAACCATTTTTATAGACAAATATTTTATACTGCATGTCTGGTTCCATAGTAGGATAATAATATACACCTGCAGAATCCGTCACAAGCGTATCAACCATATCGGTTGTAACGTTCTTAACCAACACAATGGCATTTGCAACCGGCTTAGATTCAGAAGCATCAAGTACACGACCAACAACTTCAATTTTCACATCTTTCAACGCAAACATGTATATATCATCATTACCTACACCACCTATACGGTTCGAAGTAAACAACCCTCTACCTTCCGACAAATACATTAATCCGAAATCATCGGCACTTGAGTTAAACGGAGGACGTAAATTGATTGGTTTTCCAAACGTATTACCTTGTTTTGGCGCATAATAGATATCCAATCCACCATAACCTAAAAGTCCATTTGATGAGTAATACAAACCATTATTATCGTTTACATACGGAAACATTTCATTATCCTTCGTATTAATTGTAGGACCAAGGTTTTCCGGTTGAGACCACAAATCTGTTTTTACCGAATCACGATGACAAACCCAAATATCCGTTCCACCTAAACCAGCAGGATTATTCGAAGCAAAATACAAAGTCAATCCGTCAGGTGTCAAAACCGGATGCCCCGAACTATATCGTGTATTGTTATACATAAATGGTTTTGGTTTACTCCATTTGGCATCATGTTCGTTATATTTCGAGATAAAGATGTTACAGTTTTTATCCAATCCTGTGGCACCATTACATTGCATAAAATAAGCTGTATTATTACGAGCATCAAACGTAAATGTACCATCATTAAAAGCTGAATTTATAGCACCAGGCAACCGAGTTACCGGAGACCAAGTATCTTGTTCTTCATTGTAGAAAGTTTCAAACAAATCTTCAAAACTATCACCCGTATAAGTATAAACTATACTATCCACATTGAAACGAGATGTCGTAAATACAATTTTTCCCTTATATGGAGACGGAGCAAAATCACCATGGCGAGTATTGATTGCCTGAGCATTTGTCACATCATACATTGTTTCAAATGTTTGTGCGGTATCAACAAATTCACAAGATTTCAAATGAGCATACGTAATCTCATCTATTCCAAATTTAGACATGTGAATATTGTACATTTCTTTCGCTGTTCTGTAATCGCCAATCATCATCAACATATCAGCATAATTACGATACAATGTCTTGGTTGTATCAGTATAATTTAATGCTAATGCATTCTTATAAAACGGAATAGCACGTTCATAATTATTAGCTTTATAATAGCAATCGGCTATCCTAAAATTAGCATAACCAGCAGTTGTATTATCACCACTCACCTTACATTCATCCAATACAGCTTCGTAATACTTACGAGCAGTAGAATACGTCTTATTGTCAAATGCTTCGTCTGCCAATTTCAAATTTTTCGATTGAGCATACGACATTAAAGAGCAGACACTACAAACAATACATATCAGTATTTTCTTTTTCATCGTGCGAATTAATTTCTAATCAACATTAAAGGTCCTTCTATTTTTTCACCATTTGGTAATGTAATCATATAAAAATATGTTCCAGCAGACATTTCCTGTCCATTACATTTTCCATTCCAACCACCTAAACCTCTGTATATTTCTTGTCCCCAACGGTTAATGATAACCAAAGCTACATCAGGATATCCTTCCATGAAGATATCATTTATACCATCTCCATTCGGTGTAAATACATTAGGTATGCGAATATTTCTATCAACAGTCACCACTTGTGTCATAGTATCTATACATTCCTCATGAGTATAACCAAGTAAACTAACATCTATATCACCAGAAACGGTAAAATAATAAGAAAATGATGATTCTTTTTTAACATCATCACCTATCAACCATTTCCAATAAATTTTTTCTGTAATTGCTGATGAATCAGACTCATTTGTAAAATCAAGAGTTTCCAACATTTCTACCGGATTTTTAGACACAGAAAAATCAACAGTTGGAGTTTGGAATACCTTAAGTCCCTGTATTGAATCTTTCACAAAAATACAACCTTGAACTTCTGTTATTAATTGTACATCATACATCCCATAATCAAATTGTTGATTAATATTTTGAGCTTTTATAGTGTCTCTATATGATGCATTCGAAATTACCCATTTCCAGGATTCAATTGGTGCTGGGCTTGTAACCGAAGCATCTTCAATTTGCATATCCTCAATTTGACATGCTGTCAATTGACCTTTGAAATCAGGCTGTACGCCATATACTGTAACATCACCGCCAAATAATGAAACCTCACAGCCATTAGCGTCAATAATAGTTAACGAAGGAGTATATACATTACCTATCGAATAGGTATATTTTGCTGAATTATCTGTTGTTGTAGAAAACTCACCGTCACCATATATCCAAGAATATTGAACCACCCCTTCTGTATTTTCAGCAGAAAATGAAAACTCATCATATACACAAGCTTTTGACGGACTAATTACCAACGATCCTTTCGGACCATTCACAGTAATATAATTTGGTTTACTCATAGTATCTGAACACCCCCAACTATCTTCCGCTACCAGCGTAACATCATAATTTCCAGCTACGTAATATTGCCAAAATGCATCTTTCAAAACTATAGGCGTTGTTATTGGTTCACCAAAATTCCAACTGTATTTCAGATCATTACCAGTAGATTTATTATAAAATTCAACTTCTGCTGGCGGACATTGATATTCTGTTTGCGGACTTTCAAATTGCGCTTTTGGATTACCAACTTTTATTGTTTTGGAAATACTACTTTCACATCCATTAACATCCTTTACTTGTAAAACAACTTCAAATGTCGTATCTGATACTAAATCAGTATATAAATGTTTTGGAGAAACTGTATTTGCAGTTTTTCCATCACCCCATTTCCATACATACGATAAATCAACTCCTGTAGATGTATTTACCACCTCCAATGAATCATACGAACAAATTACATCCGGAATTGTATACATTGGTTCTGGGAATGTTGCAGTTACATATCCAGGTTTTGTTTTAGTATCACTACATTGATGTATATCTTTTACCGTCAATGCGACATCATATGATTTAGCTTGTTCAAAAGTATGTTCTAATGAGCCCTCAGCACCAGTTTTTCCATCACCAAAATCCCATGAATATGATTGTATAGCATAATCGGCTGTTACAGTATTTATAAAAGCAACATCCAAAGGAGCACAACCATCAGTTATATTTGCCTTGAAATCATTAATTTGAGGCAACGTATAAACAGTATATGTCTCCGGGCCTTTTACAGAATCAACACAACCCGCTACTGTAGTAACTTTTAATGCAACCTTGTACTCTCCTGGTGTTTCATATTTGTGAGGATATGATGGTGAAAATACAGTATCTATTGTTCCATCACCAAAATCCCAAATGTATTTTGAAACAATACCTGATTTCACGCTACTTGTATCTGTAAATGTGATTTCTTCATCTTTACAAATAGTTAATTTGCTTTGCTTAAATCCAACTTTCAAACCTGTTGTATTTAAAGTAAGTGTTTTTTCATCTGTACAAGCACCATTTGTTGTTATCAATTTCACTAAATACACAGCTGCTTTTGTATATTGATGAGATGGCGACTCCAATGAAGACTTAGGCGAGCCATCACCAAAATCCCATTCATATTCCAAAGCACCTATTGATTCAGAAGCATCAAATGTTATTTCGCCAGGAAAATGACACAACACTTCTGGTGTAAACTTAAAATCAGCTTTGGGAGGTTTTATTGAAATGGATGTTTCTACCGTATCCGAAGGACATTCAAAATGTTTTGCCACCGTTTTCATTGTATAATCATCTGGTTTTTGGAATTTATACGAAAAATTTGATTCTGTATAAGTCGTATCTGTTCCATCACCAAAACTCCAATACCATTTTGTATTATCCTTTCCTAAATCGGATACATTCATATCTACTTCTGCCTTATAACAAGATTCAAGAGGGGCTGTCACAATAGGATTTGGCAATTTATCCCCTGCTTTTAGTGTATCAACAACCGACGATGTACAACCATCAACATCCACAACATCCATTTTCACTACTATAACCCCACTTTTTGAAAGAGTAAATTTACTTGATGAACTAGTAGAAACCGGAGTAGTGAATTTTGCATCATCAGATGTAATATTCCAATTTACTGTTTTTACTGTCGCAACACTCGAAGTGGTATTAGAAACAATAACATCAGAACCAACACAAAAATGCTCCTTATCATTAGAATTTATTAATATTGAGGCTACCGGATCCGCAATTTTCACATAAGTAAGCTTCTTTTTTGTTGAACGACAATTAAACTTAGTCGTTGCTACTAACGTTACGTCATAAGCCCCAGTCTTTTGATACGTATGTGCTATTGACGCATTTGATGTTGTTTCTTTATTTGAATCACCGAAATCCCAAGTCCATGTTACATCAGGATAAGATGAAGTTGAATAATTTACAACCAAATCACTTCCCTCACAACCATGAATTTTATCAGAAGAAAAATCAAATTCTACTGGAGCATGTACAGAAATTTTCTTTGTAGCTGTTGCTACGCAACCAAGTGCACTTTCTGCACGAACAGAAACTGTATATTCACCTTCATCTGAATACATTACAGTTGGTTTACTAGATGTAGAAGTATTTCCATTTCCAAAATTCCAAGACCATGTTCCCATTTCTGAATTAGTAGTTGCAGAAATTTCAAAAGGTGAATTTTTACATACATCAGTAGCTGCATTTATTGTAACAGCAAAAGTGTTTATCTGCATCAAGCCATCAATCTTTTTCGTCGTTGGACAACCAGAAGATGTTTTTGCAGTAAGGCTTACCGAATAAGCACCATCAACGTTATAAGTATGTGAAGGATTCAACTCAGAGGATGTATTCCCATCACCAAAATTCCACTCTACTTCCGTTGCTGTTCCATTTGTTATTGAAGACGTAAAATCTGCAGTTAATGGAGAAGAACAAGCTTCTGTTTCACTTGCAATAAAAGAAACATCCAATGGATTTGTTGCCTGCACCACATTTTCTTTGTTTACATTCGCCTTACAACCATACTCATCCACCACTGTTAAACCAACAGTATAATTTCCCTCTCCAAGATACGTATGCGATGGATTCTGCGATGATGCACTTCCACCATCACCAAAGCCCCATAGATACGAGGTTATTTTTGAATCAGAAACTGTTTTATCAACAAATTTTGCATCGGTAGAAACACATCCAGAGAATGAACTCACTTCAAAATCTGGTTCTGGATTTGGATAAATCGTTAAAGACTGAGAAAATTCATTCGTAACATTATTTTTTGTTACTTTCAACTTAATAGTATGCGTTCCTGCAGGATACACAAATCGATACGACTTAGAAACCGTTTCTTTTTTAACCACTCCATTACCGAAATCCCACTCCCAAACAGCAGGAGAACCTGTTGATTTATCAACAATTTCTATCTCTGTATTACCACAACCCTTCGTTTTTGACAAAGAAAACAAAGCTGTTTGCGAATACGAAGCTAACGAAAATATCCCGAAACATAGCGTCAGCAAAGGCTTGCGGAGGCCTTTACCATAATTCATAAGTGTCATTATTCTTCTTAAATTTTTGTTTGGAAAAGTAGAAAAAAACTACAAATTTTACGAACTAATCTTACTGATAGTTATTAACAAATTTTAGTATATCGAAACATCTATAAAAATCAATATGATTTCAGTGTTAATTCCTACATATAACCACTCTGTTGTCACATTAGTTTCTGACATAGAAAAACAATGTATAGATACAAAAATAAACTTTGAAATCATAGTTATTGACGACAATTCTAACGAATCGACAAAAACTGAAAACAGAAAAATACAATCATACAAAAACGTAATTTACAAAGAATTAACGCAAAATATCGGCAGGTCAAAAATTAGAAACATGCTAGGAGAAATGGCAACGTTTCCTACTCTTCTTTTTTTAGACTGCGATGCAGGAATAGTTTCCGATACTTTCATCAAAAACTACATCAATAAAAATAACGATCTTGTTGTTTGCGGCGGCACTATGTACGATTCCAAACCACCGACAACAGACAAGCAATTACGATGGTTGTATGGCAGAAAATACGAAATGAGATCTGCTAAAAAAAGAAGCATAAATCCTAATAAATCGTTTAGCGCATTCAATTTTCTCATTTCAAAAGCAACGTTTCTTTCTATTAAATTCGATGAATCTATATCACAATACGGACATGAGGATTCTGTTTTTGGATTTCATTTATGGGAAAAAGGCATTCCTATTACGCATATCGACAATCCACTACAACATTTAGGTCTCGACAACAATCAAGACTTCATAAAGAAGACAGAAGACAGTATTTCGAATCTTATTCAACTCGAAAAAAAACTTCCACAACAATTCAAAAATGAAATTCGTCTCCTTGGTTTGTATAAAAAACTTAAAAAAATACATGGAGATCAAATTTGTTACCGTATTTATAAAAAATATGGCAACAAATTAAAGTCAGCCTTACAAACAAAGCCAAACATTCTAAAATTCAACTTATTTAAAATCAGTTACTTTTGTTATCTAAAGCATCAAGAGAAATAACGTTTCCACCAACTTTGGAAAACAAGCAAAGCCCACACTTGCATAGGCGCAAAAGACTGCGAATACGACTTTGATTGTTCTACAACATTAATAATCGCATCACTTTCAAATATATTTTGTTCTTTCACGAAAGAAGGTGAAAGCAATTGATTCTCTAAATCAAGAAATGCTTCCTTACACCATAATTGCAACGGTACTTCAAATCCTTTTTTTGAACGACCATACAATTCTGCCGGCAAATCTTTTCTAAATGCATCCTGCAAAATTCGTTTCTTCATCTTGCCATTTATTTTATATTCCGTAGGCAATGAATTCACAAAATCCACCAATGTATGATCTAAAAATGGAGTGCGCACTTCTAAACTATTTTCCATAGACATTCGATCAACTTTTGTTAGCATATCATTTGCCAAAACCAATTTTTGATCTGCCAATAAAACAGAATTAATATCACTCCCACTTTTTTCTACAGAATACAATGCACGTATTTCTTGCAAATCGACATGTTTGTCTTTCAATTCCGCAAGAGCTTGTTCCTGCGATGCGAAACAACACAATTTCCAGTACACATCATCAGGATTCATACCTGCTACTTCTGTATATTTAACCAATTTTCTAAAAGTGTTAAATACAGCATTGGAACGAGATTGAGGCAACCGCTTTACTAAAGGATGACCTAACGCCAAAAGACTATTCACTCGAGGATGTTGCTGTAATCTATAATGTGCCATGTGCTTATGATACCCAGCAAACAATTCATCGGCACCATCCCCTGACAAAGCAACTGTGACATACGGTTTCACCCTATTGCAAAGTACGTGCACTGCAATTGCAGATGAATCGGCAAAAGGTTCATCTATAGAGTTTAAAATATCATAAACACTTTCCTCAAGAGTTTGATTATCTATCTGTATTTCTGTATGTTGCGAATGAATATTTTTTGCTACTAATCGAGCATATTTTGTTTCATCTATATATGGATTATCCTTAAATCCAATAGAAAACGTCTGCAGATTATCTACATAGCGACTTGCTATTGTACTGACAACTGACGAATCGATTCCACCACTTAAAAATGTTCCCAATGGCACATCTGATATCAGACGCATTTGTACAGATTCTGTCAACTTTTGAACTAATGTCTTCTGCGCTTCCTCATACGAAGGCACACAAGCATCCGAATTAGTTTGTAATGAAAAATAGCGTTTTTCTTCTACTCCTTTTTTGCTTACAAACAAAGAACAACCAGGCATAAGTTTCACAACTTGCTGTACCATGGTCATCGGTGCAGGCACGTACATTAATTGCAAATACGCAAAAAGAGCATTTTTATTTAACTGACGTTCAAAAGGAAATTCTAAAATACCTTTCAATTCCGAAGAGAATCCAAAAAACGAATCTGTTTGAATATAATACAATGGTTTTATTCCCATTCTATCACGGGCAACAAACAATGTATCTTCAAGAGAATCATATATTGCAAAGGCGAAAAAACCGTTTATTTTCGACACACAATCTTTACCATATTTGCAATACAAATACAACAAGACCTCAGTATCAGTAGTAGATGTACACGTTATTCCATCTGCATGTAATTCCGGATAAAAATCACGATAATTATAGAACTCACCATTATAGACAATAGTATATCGTCCTGTTCTATCTGTAAATGGTTGGTTTCCGGCAGCCGAAGTGTCTAAAATAGCTAATCGAGCATGTCCAAGTACAGCATTCCCCTTACACTGAACTAACTGAACTTCCGGTCCACGTTTTCGTAATGTAGCAATAGACTTCTCGACAAAACTGATATATTGTTCTGCCGATTTCGAAAAAGAATATATGCCACTAATACCACACATAATAAAAAAGGTGTCTAAAATTATAAACTTTTAGACACCTTGCAAAAAATAGTAATAACTATTATTTCAAATTTGCTAATGCTATTCTAATTCTTTCTGCAGCAGATTTCAACAATTCATCTGATGTAGCGAAAGAGAAACGGATACATTCAGGATTACCAAAACCTTCACCAGAAACTGCAGCTACAAGACCTTCAGTCAACAAGTACATAGCCAAGTCACTAGTTTTCTTAATAACAGTACCATTAGGAGCAGTCATACCTAAGAAGTGAGAAACTTCAGCAAACACATAGAAAGCACCATCAGGAACATAAGCATTCATACCTTCTATTTTTGAAAGTTCAGCGATGAATAAATCACGACGGCGTTTGTATGCCGCAGTCATTTGTAATGGATATTCCAAACCACCATTCAATGCAGCAACAGCTGCTTTTTGAGCTACAGAACATACACCAGAAGTTACTTGACCTTGCAATTTAATACAAGCTTTAGCAATCCATTCTGGAGCAGCAATATAACCAATTCTCCAACCTGTCATAGCATAAGCCTTAGACACACCATTGATGATGATAACTTGATCTTTGATTTTTGGGAATTGTGCAATAGAATTATGTTCGCCAGTATAATTAATATGTTCGTAAATTTCGTCAGCTACAACAAAGATTTGTGGATTTTTTGCAAATACAGCAGCTAAATCTTCTAATTCTTTCTTTGTATAAACAGCACCACTAGGATTTGAAGGAGAACAAAGAACAAACATTTTTGTTTTAGAAGTGATCATCTTCTCTACTTGCTCAGCAGTAACTTTAAATCCAGCTTCAATATTAGTAGGGATAAAAATAGGTTTTGCATCAGCCAACTTAACCATTTCTGGATAACTAACCCAATAAGGAGTTGGAATCAAAACTTCATCACCAGGATTCAAAAGACTTAAGAATACATTAGAAAGAGCATGTTTTGCACCTGCAGAAACAACGATTTGACTTGGAGCGAATGTCAAATTGTTTTCGTTTTTGAATTTAGCGCAGATAGCATCCAATAAATCTTTATATCCACCTACAGGAGAATAGAAAGAGAAATTGTCATCGATAGCTTTTTTTGCAGCTTCTTTCACATAATCAGGAGCAAAGAAATCTGGTTCACCAACACTTAAGTTTATAACATCTTTCCCTGCAGCCTTTAATTCACTACTCTTTTGCGACATCGCTAATGTTTGCGAAGCAGCTAGAGCGGCAAGTCTTTTTGAAATTTGTTCCATTCTATAGCTTAATTTTTTTGCGGCACAAATGTAGAATAAATTTTCATTTGTGCCCACTATATCACATAGATTTTTTCAATAAAAAAAGAGAGGAAATCTCGGTTGAAATTTCCTCTCTGAAGTGGGCGCTAAGGGATTCGAACCCCTGACCCTCTGGGTGTAAACCAGATGCTCTGAACCAGCTGAGCTAAGCGCCCTTTTGATTACATTTGGTATCTTTGTTTCTCAAATGCAGTGCAAAGATAGGCATTTTTTTATTACCTCCAAATGTTTTTGTGATTTTTTTCAAAAAATTCTGCTACTACATACGAACTTCCACCTACATACAACACCGAATCTTCTGTAACACAACGTTTTGCATTTACATACGCTTCTTGAATATTTTTGAAAATTTTATATCTTTTTTTTGCAAAATATTTTTTCAACGTCTCAATTGGCATCGCTCTTTCTATATTTGGAGTGCTAATATAATAGGTTGCATCGTCTGGAAGTAATGTAATTATGGTAGAAATATCTTTATCGCTCACCATTCCCCACACTATTCGCACATCTTTTTTCCCTAATGATTGCAATTGATTCATCGTATATGATAAGCCATCATAGTTATGGCCAGTATCACAAATAGTTAATGGTTTTGTATCAACTATTTGCCAACGACCTATCAATTTCGTGTTTTGCAATACATTTTTATAACCTCGTTGTATAGCAGCTTTGGTGATTTTCAACTGCGATTTCAATTCCTGAATGGCTGCAAATACCGTAACTACATTCTTCTGCTGATACAATCCATGCAATCCACTTTGTAATTGTAAACACGTCTCACCATCTTTTTGTATTTCAAAAGAGCCTAGACTATGTTCCTCCATAGAGGATATAGAATATTGTTTTGAAGCGAAAATCAATTTCGATTGTTTTTCGGCTGCAACTTGTTCAAACACTGGAGCTGTTTCGCTTTGAAACTCTCCTATTACAACAGGAACTCCTTGTTTTATTATACCTGCTTTTTCCTGTGCAATTTTAGGAAGTGTATCTCCAAGTATTTGCGTATGATCAAAACCAATATTGGTAATAACCGACAACAAAGGCGTTATTACATTCGTTGCATCCAAACGGCCGCCAAGACCTGTTTCTATTACAGCTACATCAACTTTCTTATATTTAAAATATGCAAAAGCTAATGCTGTCGTAACTTCAAACAACGATGGTTTTATAGATTCAAATTGTTTTGCATATTTTTCTATCGTAGCCAATAAGAATTGAGCTGTGACAGCTTTTCCATCCACTCGTATGCGTTCACGAAAATCTACAATATGTGGCGACGTATACAATCCAACTTTACATCCAGATTCTTGCAATATCGAGGCTATAAAATGTGACGTAGAACCTTTACCGTTAGTACCCGCAACATGCACACAGCGGACAGATCGATGCGGATTCCCCATAATTGCCAACAAATCAATTATGTTTTGCAACGAAGGAACGTATGCACTTTTACCCACATGCTGAAAGCACGGATATTGTACATATAAATATTGTAGAAGATCTTTGTATTTCATACGATATAGTAACAAAAAATCCAACCCTATACAGAGTTGGATTCTTATTTTCTAAATGATACCGATTATTTCGACTCGTTTAATTTCACCAAGATTTCATTCATCTTTGCGATATAGTTTGTCAACAAACCATTATAGAATGCTTTTGAAGACATGTTTGCATCCATTTTGTATGCGAAACGAGTATCGTTATATAATGAAAGAGCTTCGTTAATTAAATTTTCAACTAATTCTGTTTTTTCTGGAAAGAAATCTGCTGTAAATACGCATTCTTCAATAACTGTATCGAAAACACAGTCTACATCTTTCTTAAATTGTCTTTTATTTGCCATAATTGTTATTATTTATTTGTACAAAAATACTGTTTTTATTTTGTATAAAAAGAATTTTACAAGAAAATTCCCTATCCTATTTCTTATGATCTTCATTGAAGAATTTTGCTCTATCCTTCAACAAATCTATCTTATGTTGAGACATTTGCGATGTACAAGCACGTAAACCTTGTCTGTCACTACCGGTGATATCCAATGTGATGGCACTAATTCCGTAGTACAACAATTCAGCCAACAACTCTCCACCTGTCATGCCTGGATAGCCGACAGTAAAGTAGAAGCCATCACCTACTGGTTGTTCCATATCATAATCGTACACAATTTCAAAACCATTCTTTACAAAAATGTCTTTCATCTGTTTTGCACGATTTCCATATTCTAAAATATCGTTTCTGAAATTATATTTTCCTTCATTAGCAGCTTTTAATATCGCAACAAATGCATATTGGGCAGAAAATGCTGTTCCTGATGTCAAGGCATACACAGCACCATATATCATAGCACGACCTAACTCTTCTTGTGCATAGAATCGTAATAAATCCGGGAATTTTTTACTATACAAAGCATCCGAAATCACCAACGAAGCTATACGTTGTCCAGCATAACTAAACGCTTTTGATGCAGAAATCAACAATATATAATTGTCCGTATACTTCGCAATTGTTGGTTGAAATGGCGCAACTCCTGGTTGTCCGTAATCCTTACGGAAATCCATAGCAAAATAAGCCAAATCCTCTACGACAACAATATCATACTTATTAACAACATCTGCTATGATTTTCAATTCATCATCGGTAAAACATATCCAAGAAGGATTGTTTGGGCTTGAGTACACAATTGTAGCAACATCACCTTTTGAACAATACGATTCCAATTTCTCACGCAAAGCTTCACCACGGAAATTGTACACATCGAATGTTTCGAATGGCAATCCCATCATACGTAATTGTTGCTTTTGAACAGGAAATCCCGGATCGATAAATAATGTTTTCGTTTTATTTACATCCCTACGACCTGCTGTTAAAAACGCTGCAAAACTTGCCTGCATAGAACCAACAGTCGGAATACACGATTCTGGAGAAACAGTTATATCAAGGAAATTCTTCACGAATCGAGACATTTCCTTCTTCAATTCAGGAAGACCTTCGATTGGAGGATATATAGATGCACAACCATTTTTCAAAGCTTCTATTTCTGCTTCAACACCGACTTGCGCTGGAGCTAAACCAGGCACACCCATTTCCATCTTAACGAATTCTATACCAGTCTCTTCCTCTATATCACGTACGATTTTAACGACTTGACGAATAGATGCCTTTGAAACATCCTTAATTCCATTCGCAGCTATAATTCTATCTACAAGCTCACGAGAAAATACAGCATTACTCATTATTTTTTCTTTTTAAATTTTTTAACAAATTCCAAATCAAAATATGCAGTGGAATTACTTATATAAAATAATTTATCCACTTCATTTGAATAGAAAGCCACACACACTCCGTCAGTTACCGGAATAACCCTATCAAGTCCAGCAGCACACTCCCTCCCCGAAACTTGAACAGATGAAGAATCTGACACATAAAACGAGACAGGCAAATGAAAACTATCGTCAACATTTGTCCAACGCATCTTAACAAGATTGAAAAAATGTTCACGAGAACCGTTTTCAACAACATATATTAAATCCGGACATCTTTCATTCTTTTTAACGGGCTTAACCTGCAAAATCGGTTTTTTCTCGCTATACAAATACTGCTTGAAATACCACGAATAATCTTGTCCCGTTCGTTCGTTCACGTAATCAGTAAAATCTTTTACCGTCACAATACTATTACGGCGAGTCATATTATATGACTTAATAATATCAAAGAAAAGACTATCGTTATCTATAAGACCACGCAAACCATGCAATGTCAACGCTCCTTTCACATACGGATCGGTATCATGATAATCCCAGAAATTCACATCGCGTGGACCAACAACAGGACGAATATTCTTCATTGTATTAGCCCAAATCCGAATATATCGGTCACGTTTTGCCTCACCATACTTTTTTTCCACATATAAGAACTCACTATACATTGCAAATCCTTCGTGAATAAAAATCTCTGCATAATCATCTACCGAAACAGTATTTCCCCACCATTCATGAGCCACTTCGTGCACAATAATATAGTCAAACCCGAAAGTATTCTTAAATCCATTACCGTACGCTATTGCCGTTTGGTGTTCCATTCCTTCATACGGGCTTTCCACCAATTTCAAGCATTCTTTCGACCAGGGATATGGTCCAAAAAATTCCTCATAAGCAGCAACAACATCTTTCGTTTGAGCAAACGACGCTTTTGATTTTTCCAAATCTTCCACCAACACCCAATAAATCAATGGGAATGTACGTTCAGCTCCTTTATACTCTTCTTCATACGAAACAAAATCGCCGACATAGAATGTCATATTGTAACTATTGATAGGATAACTTGTCTGCCACACCCAAGCGTCATTATCCTCATTTTCAATATGTTCTTGCAACATACCGTTGGAAACTGCGACAAGACCTTTCGGAACCGTGATTTTCATTCTCATACCATTTTCAGGTTCATCCGAAAGATGGTCTTTACATGGAATCCAACAACTTGCTCCCAATGTTTCGCAAGTCACACCACACCAAGGCTTACCCGACTTCGACGTTTTCCAAACCATACCTGCTTCCCATGGCGGACGAACAGCCTCTGCCGGTTTTCCATGATACGAACAAGTGATAGTATATTCCTGTCCTTCTGCATACGTTCGAGGCAACGAGAAGAAAACAGCATTATATTCACGCTTGTAATCTGTAATCAAAATAGAATCAACAAACAAAGCATCTATCGTCAGCAACGAAGACAAATCTATTTGAATTACAGTTTGTTGAGCATTCTCACATAAAGCAAGCATTGAAACCTTACCAATCAAACTTTTCGTCTCTGGTTGAATGGTAACATCAATATCATAGAAACGAACATCATAACTACTACGGAAAGCATCCAAACGGCCATGTAAACTATCAGCACGAGTAAATTTAGGATACATTTTCTTATGCGGCGGCAATTGTTCACAAAAAGCATTTTGTAAACAAATAATGCAAATTCCCAATATATAAAGCAAACGCCTCATTACCACGTATAACCTAAACCTATAGTTACACTTCTATCATTCAAATCCATGCCAGCCAATAGCGACAAACCATTATCCGCCACATACATAGTACCGGCAAAAATATCAAGCCAAATTCCTTGATTCGTTATATGATAACGATAATTGTCTTCCACCTTATTCGTAAAGTTAGTACGCTTAACCAACATACCCAAACCACCCATCAAGAACCAATTTCTTGTAAAACCACGCGCCAAGCCAAAATTTACAGACGATGCAGTATAGGCTAACTCCTTCTGACGAACGCCCTCGCCATAACATTCTTCTCCGTCAACTACATACCTCCTACTACCATTGGTTTTCACACTAATATAATACGAAGAATGATTTTCATTATTATGGATAAAACCAATCGCACCAGTCTGCAATGACGGTAAACTTGTAATTACCAACGCACTAAAGCGCTTATCACGTTGATAAAAATTAGTAGCCAACGAATCTTGTGCATCATCGGTAAAAAAGTTAACCTGACCTATCGAAGAAAGCGATAGAAGCAGAAAAAAAACTGGTATAAAAATTCGTTTTTGATTCATCGGTTTATAAAACTATGCAAAAGTACAAAATATAACCGATTTGTATAGCGACTAACAAGTAAAAAAGATAAACCAATAATTTTTTCAACCTATGCTTAAATTTTGCACACCACCACTGCTATTTCGCAAAACAAATTCTGACGTCAAATTGTTTTCAATGTTTATTAACACTGCATATTTTGAAAACCTTTTTTCATTTACTTTGCTTACGATGAACTAAAAAACAAGATGACAAAGAAAACACTGATAATCAACACATAGCAAAAACAACAAACAAAAAAGAGATGAAATTCACTCACCTACATGTCCACTCACATTACTCCATACTCGATGGTATGTCGAAAGTTCCTGCATTGATAGAGAAATGCATGAAAAACGGCATGACATCAATGGCTTTAACCGACCATGGTAACATGTTTGGTATTAAAGACTTAATGGACTCCAGTAACAGTTTTAATTCAAAGCCGAAAAAGAAAGTTGCCGAGTGTGAAGAAAATATAGCAAAAGAAAAAGCAATCATCGCTTCTGACGAGAAAACCGAAGAAGAAAAAGCAAAAGCGCAAGAACGTCTTGCAAAATTAGAGGAGGAACTTCCTATCCTACAGAAAAAGAAAGAGGATTTCATTCCTTTTAAACCTATTATTGGTATAGAAACATATTGTGCCCACGAAAGCTACGCCGACGAACTTCTGGAAGGCCACAAAAAACATCGTGGATGGCACTTAATCCTCCTCGCAAAGAACAAAAAAGGCTATCAAAACCTTTGTAAATTAAGTTCTATCGCATTTACCGAAGGATATTACTACAACGCCAGAATAGATCACGAAATTCTAGAAAAATACCACGAAGGTATTATCTGTAGCTCCGCCTGTCTCGGTGGCGAAGTGCCACAAAAAATTATGCAAGGCGATTTGGAAGCAGCAGAAAAGGCAGTGCTTTGGTTCAAGAACCTGTTCGGCGAAGACTATTATCTTGAGTTACAAAGACATAAGACTGATAAACCAAACGCAGACACGTCTACTTTCGAACGTCAGCAGGAAGTTAATGCCGTATTAATTGAGCTTGCTAAAAAACACAATATCAAGATTATAGCAACCAACGACGTTCACTTTGTAGAAGAAAAACACGGAGAAGCACACGATAGATTAATATGCTTAAGTACCGGTAAGGATTTCGATGACCCAAACCGTATGCACTACACAAAACAAGAATGGCTCAAGACCCCAGAGGAAATGGCCGAAATGTTTAGTGATTTACCGGAAGCATTGGAAAACACCCAGGAAATTGTTGACAAAGTTGAAGTGTATTCTATTGATTCTGGACCAATTATGCCTATGTTCGACATCCCAAAAGAATTTGGCACGGTCGAAGAATACAAGAAAAAATTCTCTGAACAAGAACTTTTCGACGAATTTACCCGCAACGAAAAAGGTGAAGTTGTTTTAAGCCAGGAAAAGGCTGAAGACAAGATAAAGAAACTTGGCGGTTACGAAAAATTATACCGTATAAAATTGGAAGCCGACTACCTTGCAAAACTTGCTTGGGAAGGCGCACACAAACGCTATGGCGAGGAACTTACCGACGAACAAAAAGAGCGAATAATTTTCGAGCTACACATTATGAAAACCATGGGTTTCCCTGGCTATTTCTTGATTGTGCAAGATTATATTCGTGGCGCACGAGAAGAATTAGGAGTTTCTGTCGGACCTGGCCGTGGTTCCGCTGCCGGATCGGTTGTTGCATACTGTTTACGCATCACCGACCTTGATCCACTGAAATACGATCTTCTTTTTGAACGTTTCCTTAATCCCGACCGTATTTCCCTACCCGATATCGACGTTGACTTCGATGACGAAGGCCGCGGAAAGGTTTTGGATTGGGTTACAAAGAAATATGGCAAGGAAAAAGTCGCCCATATCATTACATACGGTACAATGGCATCTAAATCCTCTATTGCCGACGTAAGCCGTGTACAAAAGATTGATCTTTCCACTGTAGCACAAATCAAGAGCTACATTCCGGAAAAAGAATTCGACGAAGAGCAACTAAAAGCTGTTGACGGTGAAAACTACAATCCGAACGCAAAAAAACCGAAAGTAAACCTAAGAAACTGCTACAAATACGTCAAGGAACTGAGAGACTTGCTTAACGGCAACGACACAAATATCAGTTCCATGCTTACGTATGCAGAGGAACTTGAAGACACAAACCGACAAATCGGCATTCACGCTTGTGGCGTTATTATCGGAGCCGACGATTTAACTAACTTCGCTCCGATCTGTACACAAACCGATAAGGAGACTAAAGAAAGCGTGCTCGTAACTCAATACGACGGTCATGTTATTGAGTCTGTTGGCTTGATAAAAATGGACTTTTTAGGATTGAAAACTCTTTCAATCATAAAAGAAGCCATAAAAAACATCAAACACTCAAAAGGCATAGACGTTGATATTGATGCCATCCCTATCGACGACGAGCTAACATATCAGTTATACAGTAGAGGCGGAACCGTTGGCGTATTCCAGTTTGAATCTCCAGGTATGCAGAAATACCTAAAGGAATTGCATCCAACCGTTATTGGTGACCTTATCGCCATGAACGCCCTCTATCGTCCGGGACCAATGGACAACATTCCTTCTTTTATTGCGAGAAAACAAGGCAAGGAAGAAATCACATACGATTTGCCATGTATGGATCAATACTTAAAAGACACATACGGCATCACAGTGTACCAAGAACAGGTTATGCTTCTGTCCCGTCTTATTGCAGACTTTACCCGTGGACAATCCGACACGCTTCGTAAAGCTATGGGCAAAAAGCAATTAGCAAAAATGGAAGAATTGTATGGCTTGTTCATTAAGCAAGGTGTTCCTAAACAATGTAAGGAAACTGGCTGGTCCGAAGAAAAAGTAAAGGACACGCTTGACCACATTTGGACTGAATGGAAGAAATTTGCTTCATACGCATTCAATAAATCACATGCGGCTTGCTATGCGTGGGTTTCGTACCAAACTGCTTACTTAAAAGCCCACTATCCTGCCGAGTACATGGCTGGTTTGCTTACAAACAGTATGGGAACACCTGCCGATGTAATCAAATTCTTGGAGGAAACCCGTTCGCTTGGTATAAAAGTACTATGTCCAAGTATTAACGAAAGTGATTTGTCGTTCTCGGTAAACAAACAAGGAGACATACATTTTGGTCTAAAAGCTATTAAAGGTTTCGGTGAAAACATCGCCCTCAACATCATACACGAACGTGAAGCAAACGGTGAATACACAAGTGTTTTCGATCTTGCAAAACGTGTACTCCTAACTAACAAGAACCTTGAACTGTTAATTTACAGTGGTGCATTCGATTGCTTCGAACATCCAAGAGATATGTATTTCAGCATGACAACTAAAGGTGTGCCATTCATTGAAACGCTTTCAAACTTCTCCGTTTCGTCAAACAAAAAAACTGAATCTTCTATGGGTTCATTGTTTGGCGATGACGACATTGAAGATTCATACCCTCCGCTACCAAGTGTAATAAAACACATAAGCCCATTGGCTTTATTACAAAAGGAATACGAATTAATCGGAAGTTATCTTTCTTCACATCCGCTTGATAAGTACAAATTCATAAGCAAAGGTGTAGGAAAGCTACAACTCGCTGACCTTGAAAAACTTAAAGAGCATGAAAATCTAATAGGAAAAGAAGTTCGTTTTATCGGCATTGCCAGCGAAGTGAAACAATTCACTACTAAAAAAGGATCCGGCGCAGTTAAATTTAAACTAACCGACTACTCTGGAACATTTGAATTTGCCGGCTTCGACGATGCTCCGGGCGCAAAATCCTACAATGGGAAGAAAGAGAATCTCTTTAAATACTATAGCAGAGGTATAATAGACAAGCAAATCTATTTTGTCATAGGCGACATAAAGAAAAGTAAACAAAAACCAAAAGAAGGCGAACCTATTACTGAACCACAAGAAGAACAAATTAAATTCCACCTTACCAATGTTGTGCCTGTGAACGATATGATAAAAAACCTTAAGAAAATATCTATTACAGTTGACATCGAAAATATCAATGCCGCTTTCATCAAAACTATGGAACGATGGCTCGAAAAGAAAACAGACGAAGCACAAACGCAACTTATCGTCACCATCGTTAACGGCAACGATATTATCACTATGGATACAAGCAAATATACCGTTACATTAGCAGAAGATTTCATCGCCGATTTCGAAAGATTAGACGCGACAATTCATTTTGAATAACAATTAAAAATACATAATTATGGCACTTCAAATTACAGATGCAAATTACGAACAAACAGTAGCGACAGACAAATTAGTTGTCATTGATTTTTGGGCAGTATGGTGCGGACCTTGCCAAAGAATCTCACCTATAATCGACAAACTTTCACAAGAATACGAAGGTAAAGCAGTCATTACAAAATGTGACGTAGAAAGTTGTGAAGACCTTGCTGCTAAATTCGAAATTCGCAACGTTCCGACTATCCTATTCATCAAAAACAACGAAGTAATCGACAAGCTTGTCGGTGGCGTTCCAGAAGCTAAAATCCGCGAAAAAATAGAAGAACTTTGCTAATCTCCTATTTCGTTGGACATCAAGCTACAAGACATAGAACAAATACAATCTTTCGACAATTTCGAGCTTATTGCCCGACAAATTGTCGAAGGATTTATAACCGGACTTCACCGAAGCCCGTTTCATGGTTTTTCTGTGGAATTTGCAGAACATAGACTCTACAATTCCGGAGAATCAACCAAAAACATTGACTGGAAACTCTACGCCAAAACGGATAAGTTATTCACGAAATGTTACGAGGAAGAAACAAATCTTCGTTGCCAAATAGTAATAGACACTTCTTCGTCAATGTTATTCCCGTTCAACGGGAAAATACAGAACAAACTGGCATTTTCGCTATACTCCGCCGCTGCACTCATTCATTTGCTTAAAAAACAACAAGATGCAGTTGGATTGTCATTCATACAAGACGAAATCGTACTGAATACGCCTGCAAAACTGTCGGAATCGCATATTCAAATGTTATATGCACAGTTGAATAAATGCCTGAAAGAAAGTTCATTACAAACCTCATTCTCTCAAAAAACATCGTTGGCAAAAACATTAAACCAACTTGCCGAAACAATACACAAACGATCATTGGTAATTATCTTTAGTGATTTTCTGCAAGAAGGCAACTACAGCGAACTTTTCGACGCACTACAACATATTCGTTACAACAAAAATGAGGTCATACTGTTTCACGTAACAGAACCACAAAAAGAAGAATTATTCAACTTCGAGAACCGCCCTACCGAGCTTATTGATATGGAAACCGGCGATAGCATAAAAATCAATCCTAACGCCATCAGAGAGACGTACAGCCAAAAAATATCAGATATTACAGAACAACTGCAAAACATTTGCAATCTATTCAAAATGGATTATATCAAGGCTGATATAAACCAAGGATTCAACCAAATCCTAACCAATTATTTTATCAAGCGTAATCGGATGTATTGAGAGTACTACGATAGGTAATCTTGCATTTTCTAAAAAGATATAGTGCCCATTTGCAAAAAAATTCTATTTTTGTAAAAAAAACACCATGGCACACATTATTAAAGAAACACCAATCTTAAAAGGTACAGATGCAGAGAATTTTGTAAAGAATCTTTACAAAAAGCCTAAAACAAACGCTTCAAAATTAAAAACAATGAAGCAAAATGCAGAATACCTAAAAAGTATCGCAACATTTAAATTATGAGAAAACCAAAAGAGAGCTTCATTAAACTGAAAGAAAAAACCATAATTAAACCCTTCGATTGCGGATCCGAAGACTATCAAATAGACTTAACAAATTTTCTTTATGACAATGCCAAATTGTATCAAAAGGAAAAAATGGGAATTACATACATTTTAGAAAACTATAAACACACAATTGCATTTTGTACTATTCTAAATGATAAGATTTCTATGTCTTCAAACGAAAAAAATATATGGAATAAGATTAATAGAAATATACCTAACAACAAAAGACGAAAAAGCTACCCTGCTATCAAGATAGGAAGTTTGGCTACTAATACAATTTATCAAAGACAAGGATACGGTGCAGCACTTATAGATTTCGTGAAAGATTATTTACTATCAAACAAACAGTTTTCTGGCTGTAGATTTATTACAGTTGATGCGAGCAACAACGAAAAAACAATTTCTTTCTACAAAAATTATGGGTTCAAGTTTTTATCTGATAAAGACAATGACCATAAAACTCGATGTATGTATCACGACATAATGAAAACAGAATAAATAACACCTATTTCATCAAGCGTAATCGGATGTATTGAGAGTACTACGATAGGTAATCTTGCATCTTCTAAAAATATATAGTGCCCATAAAAAAACACTATATTTTTCCGTACGGGCAGGGCTCTGCCCTGCCCTATATATTCCATTAAATTTCAATATATTTTGGAAATAATATCCATTTTATAAATAAAAAAATCGCAGAACCCAAAATGGATTCTGCGATTTGAATTAATTATATCATTTTTATTTCCCCTCCCGAAGGCTGGCGGTTTTGGGCCACTCCGTGGCTGGAACCCTCCATTCTATGGGTTTTATTAGGTTAGTTGGTTGTTCTTGGGCGTATGCTATACGCCCGTACTATAAATGGTAAATTCTACAAACTGCGCACAAGACGCACAGATAGACCGTAGTAGCGGCCGTAGTAGTACATGCGGGCACCGTACCTGTAGAAGAACAGGAAGACTGCTTCGTCGTCGTAGTAGTCGCCAACCGTAGACGACCAGTAGTCCCCGTAGGAACCGTGGTCACCCTCGTTATACACGTCCCAACCGATGCGGTTGCCAGCAGCAGGAAGAAAAATGGCACCGTTCGCTTCCATCTTGGCCCACTCGTTTACTGTGTAAGTATTGTTTTCAAAACCATTCATACCAGCTTTGAAAGCTACACCTGCAGGAGTTGACCAAGCATCCGGCAACAATATCATTCCCTTTACGCCATTTACAGTAGCCAAGCCTTTCAATGAACTTGCATCGGCTCTTTCATTTAATACATATTCCCATTCTTTCAGCGTTAGCGTTCTCCACTGACCTGCTACGTTTCCACCGTTGCTTATCTTATTATATACGCCCCAGTCGTAGTTTGTACCTGCAATGTCGGCTCCGTCATCATTTCCACTTAGCGAATAGGCATTCCTTCCATTGTAGCCGCTTGTTCCCCATCCAAACAAGTCTATCCAACCGCTGTACGTAGAAGAAACGTTTTTGTTAGCATCACCTATCATATCATATTGGTGTTCCGCAAAGCGCCACGTGTTTGTGCTTGCCTGATATTGCAGGTTGCCTTGCGAAAAGGCAACCTTGCTGCTTGCACTTACAGAAAAATATCCTTGTACTGCTCCTGTTGCATACGAATAGCTTTCGTTTGCTACAGCAAGTGTTTTAAAACTCTTCTCATTACCATAAATAATCTTCGTGCTGGTATTGCTGTTTAAATCAGTAAGTGTTACTATGGCATACGAACGAACATAATAGGTTGTATTTGGATTTAATGGACCGTAATACGTGTCCGAGAATGCACCATCTTCTTCTATACTTTTCTCGTAAACAGAATTCTTGTCCAACGTAGGATTTGCCGTTGTAGAAAGACAAAAGCCTACTCTACTGTCACCGCTCATTTTATACCATGCAGAACCTGTTATTGCCAATAAATCTGAAAATTCTGCACTATGAGCGGTTACATTTTCCACCTTCATCGCATTCAACACAGGTTTCAATGTGGAATTGTCGGTATCATTTTCGTTATTGTCACCTGTTTCGTTGCCATTATTACCATTATCACCATTTTCTCCGTTCTCATCATTGCCACCTGTCTCTTCTCCATTATTTTCTTCCGCAGGAGTATCAGTTGCAGATTGTGATACAACAACCACCTTTGAATCGGAATCTATAGCAACAGAGAAATACGATTCGCGGGATTGGCCGCTTGCGTTTTGGGAAACAGAAACCGTTATCGCACCGTTACCCTTGCCGCCCATTGGAGAAATGCTAATCCAGTCGGAATTGTTTTCAACATACCATACGCCGGTAGTTGTTACGCTTACAACCTTGGAGTCGGCATTTTGAGAAAATCCTAGTTCCGTTTTCGAAACTTCCAATTTTGCTTCCTCCTCTTGTTTTGTCGGTGTTGGTTCGTCACCACACGATGCCATCGTACATGCACCTAGGCAGAACATGGCAATTGTTTTTAAGAAATGTTTCATGATTATATTATTATATATTAATTGTTTGCATGATTAATTCAAATAAATAATCAGCCATTTTTTGATTTTCTGCATTTTGCTCATCAGTGTTTGTGTTTACTGGATGACTTTTCACTTCATGGTAATCAAACGCATCTTTTTTGGGGTCATGTTGCATTCCTTGATAAGTAATATTACTATGTACATAAGTATGTATATACTGTAAATGATTCTCATGGGATGCCGTTACCATAATTTCTGCATTATTGGCTTCAAAATATTCATGATTTTCATATAAAAGAGTAAAATCATCTCCTGCTGTACAGACACAAACAATATGATTTATTCCATTTTGAGGAATAACAAATGTTGTTCGTGTTGCATTGCCCTGTCCATTTTGGTTAGCCACTGTTATTGAAACTATTTCCAACATTTTTTTCAACAGATTCAGAGTTGTTGTTTTCCCTGAACCACTAGCACCATAATAATTAAAATACGCTAACATAAATTTTATAAATTAAATATTAAACAAAAAAGCGACTCCCCTGCTTTCGCAGAAAAGTCGCTACATAATTCAAAATAAGATAGGGTTACACTATACGTGTGTGTGTGTGTGTGTGTGTGTGTGTTTATACAACTATTTGGATTTTCCAAATAATTGA
>JAKSTZ010000002.1 GCA_024402335.1 Bacteroidales bacterium | reverse complement strand
ATGTTGCATATCTTGGAAAGGGCATTGTGCTGAATAAATTTACCGGTTCCAGAGGCAAGAGCGGCAGCAATGATGCAAATGCGGAATATATCGGTCGGATCCGCAAAATGTTTGATGATGAGGATGTTGCATATAAAATATTATGTTACACCCATTATTCATTACAAGGTGATTTGGAAGGTAAGAGAGGAATTTTAGAGAAACTTGCACACAAGCTTGAACCAAACGAGAATGAGTTACAGCAGATAAATCCTTGCTTAAAGAAACATTTGTTTGGTGCGTTCAATAATTTAAATATTCGTCATAACAATATAGAGGCAATGGATGGTTATTTTAACAAGAACTTTGCCCAATTGCAAGATACCGAAAAAGAAGAATTATACGATAGCATATATAGAGATTGTTTAATAGCTTTTTTAGAATTGGAGAATAGTTCGGTAAGGCAGAAAGTAAAACAGATTATAGCAAAAAAATAAGATCTATATGAAAAAATATACAGCAATAACATTATCAATTATTTCGGTTTTAATTTCTTTGTCTGTTGCTTGCTTATATTGGATAGATTGTCATGATGTTTTCATGATTGATTCAAGTTCTTATATAAGTGTTGTCGTTACATTGTTGGCAATAATTGTTACGATTGTATTAGGCTGGCAAATTTACAATGTGATAGATTATAAAGAGAAAGTTGCAGAGATAGGTAATCTCAAAAAGGATTACGACTTGTTAAAACAGAATATTGAAGATGCAAAGTTAGATGTTGAATTTGTAGCTTGTCAAACAACAGCACTGAATTTTAATAATCAGCAATCATACGGATTTGCAACAATTACATATATGGAAGCCTTGTTAACACGGTTAAATAAGAAAAATGTAATTGATGTATGTGAGGATTTCAATTGGATTTTTGATGAGTTGAATAAGGTTTCTAGGTGTCCTTTTTATAAAGGAGATCATTCTGTTATGAAAAAATATATTGAAAAGTGGAATAATGAGATTTGTTCTCATAAAAATTATGCTTTTGTAAAGACACGCTACGAAAAGTTTTATAAAGAGTTGTTTGAAGCACAACATTGGATACAAGAGGGCAATTAGTTCTTTAGCTAAAGCAAAAATGTAGCAAAGCAGATGGTCGGTGGCGTTCTTTCAAGCAAACTAATGGTTCTCTGTATTTGGTTTGTCTTCATTTTCTTATGGTTGTTTATGTTTGCTTATGAAAATAATTCATTGAAAAAGAGGCGGTTTTGCGTATGTTTGTAATACACAAAATCAACCGCAACAATGGAAACAAACAAAGGAGAGATAGTTCTCTACAATCCCAATGAAACTATCCGTATAGAAGTTCGTTTAGATAACGAAACGGTATGGCTCACGCAGTCGCAGATGGGAGTACTATTTGGTCGTGACAGAAGTGTTATAGGTAAACATATCAATAATATTTTTTCCGAAGGGGAGTTAGTTAGAGAGGTGGTGTGTGCAAATTATGCACATACCACTTTGCATGGTGCAATAAAAGATAAAACCCAACAGCGTGAGGTTGTATATTATAACTTAGATGTTATAATTTCAGTTGGTTATCGGGTGAAATCAAAACAAGGTACATTGTTTCGCCAATGGGCTAATAAAGTGTTAAAAGAGTTTCTGCTGAGAGGTTATGTAGTAAATCATCAGATTTCCGAAATTAGAGAAGAATTGCAGCAACATGCTTTTCAAATATATGGTTTACAAGAAAAAGTGGATGGTATAATACATTCTGCATTACCTCCCAAAGAAGGCATATTCTTTAACGGACAAATATTTGATGCCTATGTGTTTGCTTGCAACCTTATTAAGCGTGCAAAGAGGAGAATAATTCTGATAGATAATTATGTGGATGAGTCCGTATTGCTTTTGTTCTCAAAACGTGCGGAAAATGTGTCAGCAACAATTTATACACAGAAGATTTCGGAACAATTTTGGCTTGATATTCAGAAACATAATAATCAATATCCTCAGGTAGATGTAAAAATATGTAATCAGTCCCATGATAGATTTCTGATAATTGATGATGAATTGTATCTTGTTGGTGCAAGTATGAAGGATTTGGGCAAGAAATGGTTCGGCTTTTCAAAAATGGAATCTTTCTCCGCAGATGCGATAATTGCAAGGTTGGAATCATAGGCTCTATATTTTTAATACACAAAATCAATCGCAACAATGGAAACATGCAAAGGGGAGATAGTTCTCTACAATCCCAATGAAACTATCCGTATAGAAGTTCGTTTAGATAATGAAACGGTATGGCTAAATCGTAATCAAATGGCTATGCTATTTGGTCGTGATGTGAAAAACAGCACAACCACGACGACAGGAATCAATTGTTGGAAAGAGATTGTTATGGAAAAAATAAAGGTAGTAATAAATTACTACCTTATATTTAGGGGAACAACCCCAATTCCCGTTTTGTTGTCGCTACAAAATCTATTAAAACAACATAAATCAATTAAAACGACGATTTATTTGTGAGGGTTTAACCAAGACGAAACAAATATATATATAAAACAGAAATAGTTAATATTGAAGATAAAATATTGCTGACACTATTCAAAAAGAGATGTTGTTTTTGAAAATTCATTACACGAAGCAGTAGGCTACGAAAGAACAATTAATAACGGTAAAATAGGGGTGGAATACCTAAAAACAAAAAACGCAAACATTTGAAATCCAAATATTTGCGTTCTGTGACTCCGGAGGGGTTCGAACCCCCAATCTCCTGATCCGTAGTCAGGGGCATTAATCCAATTGTGCTACGGAGCCCTGTGAAAATCACGATGCAAATATAGTAAAATTTTTGAACCGCAAACACTATGACGAAAAAAATGCATATTATTTTTATTTGCGTTCAGCAATATTATGTATTTTTACTTGCTATTAATAAATCTTGTATTTGAATATGGAAGAAACAACATCGACGCAATTGCTTGATGCTCAGAATCAAATAGATTCTGGATCTGCTCAACTACAGGATTTACAGCGGCAGATTGAACAGCAGAAAAATGAACTGCTCGCCGAGAAACAAAAGTGCGAACAACTGCTGCAAAATGTGCTTCCCGATGAAATTTATAGGGAATTACTGAAAAATGGCAAGGTCGTTCCGCAATTTTATAAGGATGTGACCGTGTTGTTTACGGATTTTGTGGGGTTTACGTCCATGTGCGAGAAAATTGAATTGACGACTCTCATACAGGAACTCGATTCGCATTTTTCCAAATTCGACGACATCTGCGAAAATCATTTCCTTGAAAAAATAAAAACCATAGGCGATGCCTATATGTGCGCCGGCGGTATGCCTATGCGCAACCATAGTCACCCGTTCGATGTGGTGCTTGCCGCTATGGACATGATCCGCTATATCGACGAGGTGAATGAAAAGAAAAAATTGGCTGGCGAACAGACGTGGAATATTCGTATAGGCATACACACCGGTTCGGTAATCGCCGGCGTGGTGGGCAAGAAAAAGTTCTTGTACGACATTTGGGGCGATACGGTGAATGTGGCAAGTCGTATGGAATCGAGTGGGGAAACTGGAAAAATCAACATTTCTGGTGCAACGCACGAAATTATTCAGGATTTTTTCCGTTGTACATATAGAGGAAAAATTCCGGTAAAACACAAGGCGGACATCGATATGTATTTCCTTGACAGATTTTTGCCGAACTATTCCGCCGACGAAAACGGATTGTTCCCGAATAAGGAGTTTAGAATATCAATGAGTAAACTATAGGTATGAAAAAATATATTATTGCAGTATTATTGGCTTGTTTTGCAACAACAGCTTTCTCTCAAATACAATGGATTTCGTTCGAAAAAGCAATGGCTTTGGCCCAAAAAGACGGCAAACCATTGTTGGTTGATGTCTATACCGATTGGTGCGGATGGTGCAAACGCCTTGACGCCACTACGTATCAGGACAGCGCCGTTGTTGCCTATATCAATAACAATTTCCATGCGGTGAAGTTTAACGCCGAAGCCGACGAAAAAATCACGTACCACGACACGGTTTATACGAAAAAAGATAAGACACACGAACTTGCTATAAAATTACTCGACGGACGATTGAGTTATCCTACAACATTATTTATCGTGGTGGATAATGGCAAGGAATATACGGCTCCGGTTCCTGGATACCAGACAAGGGAATCGATTCAGCCATATTTGTTCTATTTCAGCGAAAAAGCCTACAATTCACGAAGCTTGTGGGAAAGCTTTATGAAAGGATTCAACGCTCCAAAATTTTAATTGAACAGTAATCTTTAATTTTTATAAAATTGGAAACCACAATAACCAACATCGACATTACCAAAATCTTGTTCCTCGACATCGAGACTGTGCCGCAACATGGTCTTGAATCAGAACTATCGGACGTGGAACGAGCATTATGGGAGAAGAAATCGCTCCGCATGAAAACGGACGATATGACTCCGGAGGAGTTATACAAAAAAGCAGGAATCTTTGCCGAATTTGGCAAAATAGTATGTATTTCAGCCGCCTTTCTACGCAAAAGAGACGACGGATATGAATTGCGTGTTCGCTCGTTTGCGAATGATGATGAGAAACAGCTGCTCGAAGATTTTGTTGCCTTGGTCAACAAGTATTTTAATACCAAGAAGACGTATTTCTGCGCCCACAATGGCTACGAATTCGATTTTCCGTTTATTGCCCGCCGTGCGTTGATAAATGGAATAAAAGTTCCGATTTCGTTGGATACAAGAGGGAAGAAGCCATGGGAAATCCAACATTTCGATACCTTGGATCTCTGGAGGTTTGCCGATTACAAAAACTATACGTCGTTGGCATTGCTTGCCCACATTTTTGGAATACCGACACCTAAAGACGACATCGACGGCTCGCAAGTGTGCGATGTGTATTGGAAAGAACATAATCTTCCCCGTATTATGGAATATTGCCAAAAAGACGTGATAACGGTGGCGCAATTGTTCCGAAAATATCGCTGCGAAGAGTTAATCCCGGAAGATAAGATTGTAATTGCAAACGACTAAATAGGGTTTGGTCTATTTTGTTTTCCATTCTTCCGCTGCGAATTCCTGGTCTTTTTAGAAATAGTGGAGCAAACAATATTTTTCGTATTTTTGTGATAAAATTATAGAAGGATGAAGCGTTTACCAGCAGAGTGGGAATCACAAGATTGCATACAGTTGACATGGCCTCATAGAGGTACGGATTTCGCTCCTGTTTATGAACGGGCGGTTGCGTGTTTTGTGAATATTGCAAGAGAAATTAGTTGCAGACAAAAACTGATAATCGCATGTAAGAATATTCAGGACGTAAAATGTGAATTGGGTGCCGTTTGTAATGAGAATATTTCGTTTGTAGAAGTCGATACCAACGATGTGTGGGCTCGCGACCATGGCGCTATTACGGTTTTGGAAGACGATAAGCCGGTATTGTACGATTTTCGTTTTAATGGCTGGGGACAGAAATTTCCGGCAGAAAAAGATGATAAAATAACAGCGGCGTTGTACAAACACGGCATTTTCAAGACAGGCTATACAGACTTTTCACATTTTGTTATGGAAGGCGGTTCTATCGAATCCGACGGCGAAGGCGTAATGCTCACGACAGAGTCTTGTTTGTTGAGCAAATTCCGTAATCCGGCAATGTCGAAAGCCGATATCGAAGCATTCTTAAAGGAAACGTTTTCGTTGAAAAAAGTTCTTTGGCTTTCTCATGGGGAATTAGCCGGCGACGATACCGACGGACATATCGATACTTTAGCGAGACTTGTTGATAATCGTACAATTGCTTATGTATCTTGTGATGATGCAAATGATATGCATTATACGGAATTGCAGGCTATGAAGCAGGAATTGGAAGCATTTACAACTGTTGATGGAACACCATACACGTTGGTTCCGCTTCCTATGACTCCACCAATTTTCGACGAAGACGGGGAACGTATTCCTGCAACGTATGCGAATTTTTTAATTATGAACGATGCCGTGTTGTTGCCGGTATATAATTGCGAAACAGACAAGGAAGCAATACAAGTTTTGCAGTCGTTGTTCCCGGCAAAGACGATAGTTCCTATCGATTGTTCGGTGTTGATTTTGCAACATGGATCTTTACATTGCGTTACAATGCAATATCCTAAAGGTGTATTATAAAAAAGAAAAAGATGGAAAAGAAGTTGAAGATAGGATTGGTGCAATTGGCAATAAGTGAGAATATTGCAGCCAATAAAGAGAAGTTGGTTTCTCATATTAAACAATGTGCATCGCAAGGTGCAGAATTGGTTGTTTTGCAAGAGTTACATAATACACCATATTTTTGTCAGGTGGAGGATGTAGATAATTTTGATCTTGCCGAAACTATACCTGGTCCATCTACCGAATTATATGCGTCTGTCGCAAAAGAATGTAACATAGTTTTGGTTACTTCGTTGTTTGAAAAACGTGCGGCTGGTTTATATCACAACACGGCGGTTGTATTCGAGAAAGATGGCTCTATTGCCGGAAAATATAGAAAAATGCACATTCCGGACGATCCTGCATATTACGAGAAGTTCTATTTCACACCAGGTGATTTGGGATTTGAACCAATCAAGACGTCCGTAGGAACATTGGGCGTACTTGTATGTTGGGACCAATGGTATCCGGAAGCAGCCCGTATCATGGCAATGAAAGGAGCCGATATGTTGATTTATCCGACAGCAATTGGTTGGGAATCAAGCGATACGCAAGAAGAAAAGAATCGTCAACGCGATGCGTGGATAATTTCGCAACGTGGACATGCCGTGGCAAATGGTTTGCCTGTAGTGTCGGTGAACCGTGTAGGATGGGAGAAAGATCCATCCGGACAAACAAACGGCATACAGTTCTGGGGAAGTAGTTTTGTGGTTGGTCCGCAAGGCGAATTTTTGAAACAGGCTTCTTCTGAAACAGAAGAAACTATGGTTGTGGAAGTTTCTCTGTCTCGCTCCGAAGATGTACGCCGTATTTGGCCGTTCTTCAGAGACAGAAGAATTGATGCATATTCCGATATAGTTAAGAGATTTTGTAAGTAAAATAGATATGAAAAAAGTACTTTTTATAGATAGAGATGGAACAATTCTACAAGAACCAAGTGATGAACAAGTGGATTCATTCGAAAAGTTCGCGTTCCTTCCAAATACGATTTCGGCATTGAAATCAATCTGCGAGCATACTGATTATGAATTGGTTATGGTTACAAACCAAGATGGTCTTGGTACGGATTCTTTTCCTGAAGATACATTCTGGCCAGTGCATAATTTAATGTTGTCGGTATTGAAATCCGAAGGTGTGGAATTTGCCGATATGTGCATAGATGCCTCGTTCGATTACGAAAACAAACCAACTCGTAAGCCAGGTATTGGCATGTTGGGAAAATACTTCTCCGAAGAATACGATTTGAAACATTCGTATGTGATAGGTGACAGAAATACCGATGCACAATTAGCTGTAAATCTTGGTTGCAAGTCGTTGATAATTAGAGGTAACCATCTTGATGAAACAACATTGCCGGATTCGTGCGAATTAGTTGTTGATTCATGGAACGAAATCGCGCAACGATTGACATTCCCATTGCGATATGCGCATGTTACCCGTAATACTAACGAAACAAAAATCGACATAGAATTGTTGCTTGATGGTCGTGGAAAATCGGAAATCTCAACAGGCATAGGCTTTTTCGACCACATGTTGGAACAGTTGGCCCGTCACTCAAACTGCGATTTGAAAATCAACGTAAAAGGAGATTTGCACGTCGATGAACACCATACTATAGAAGATACAGGAATTGCATTAGGTGAAGCATTCTTGCAAGCCTTGGGTAAAAAAGAACGTATTGAACGCTATGGTTTCTTGTTGCCAATGGACGACTCTTTGGCACAAGTCGCTATTGATTTTTCTGGTCGTCCATGGTTGATTTGGGATGTAGAATTTAAACGTGAAAAAGTAGGAGAGTTGCCAACAGAAATGTTGTATCATTTCTTCAAATCGTTTAGTGATGCAGCCAAATGTAATTTGAATATTTCCATTCAAGGAGATAACGAACATCATAAAATTGAGGCTATTTTCAAGGCTTGGGCTAAATCCATTAAAATGGCTGTGTCTCGTAGCTTGAATAACCAATTATTGCCTTCTACAAAAGGATTATTATAATACGAAGAGTGTGGTATAAATAGAAAAGGAATGCTATTCGGCATTTCTTTTTTTGTTTGAGTATAGTATGTGTTATAAGCTGTAATTGTTTGATGTTATACTAGTTATGGAATAAGTGATAAAGTTAGGGAAGCGTTTGCGTGAAATAAGACGTTTCCTAATCTAATTTATATGGCGTTTCTTGGTAAACGTAATAGTTTAGCCAGTTGCTGTAAAGCAAGTTACCATGACTTCTCCATGTGTTTTTAGGTTCTTGTGCAGGGTCGTCGCCAGGGAAGTAGTTTACAGGAACGTCTATGTCCATTCCTTTACTTCTGTCACGAACGTATTCATCTTTAAGTGTGGTTACATCGTATTCGGAATGACCAAAAACGAAGAAGTCTTTAGAGTCTTTTGATTTAATAAGGTATGGACCGATACCTTCGCCTTCGCAAATCACTTCAATATCTTTGCATGCGTCTATTTCCGATTGCTTTAGGTACGAGTTTCGTGAATGAGGAACAAAGAATTCATCGTCGAAACCACGAACTATCGGTTCGGTTCTGTTTAGTACAGAATGGCGGAATACGCCAAATATCTTATCGTCGCGCCAATGTTTGTTTATGCCGTAGAAATAGTATAATGCCGCGAAAGCTCCCCAACAAATATGGAATACGGAAGTTACGTTTGTACGTGACCATTCGTAGATTTCGGTCAATTCCTTCCAAAAAGTAACATCTTCGTATTGTAAGTGGTCGATAGGAGCGCCGGTGATAATTAAACCATCAAGTTTGCCGATTTCATCGAATGATTTGTAGAATGTGTGTAGATATTCCGATGAAGTATGGCTTGGCGTATGCGTTTTGGTGTACAGTAGTACAACTTCCACCTGTAATGGTGTGTTCGAAAGCATACGGATGATTTGTGTCTCTGTTTTTTCCTTTATCGGCATTAAGTTTAAAATGCCAATACGAATAGGGCGTATGTCTTGTGTAATTGCACGACTATTCGTCATAACAAACACATTCTCGTTTTTAAGAATGTCCGAAGCGGGTAATTTGTCAGGAATATTAACAGGCATATCTCTATTTAAAAGCAGTGCAAATGTAGGATTTTTAACGGATATTTTTTCCGCATTTTCTACAAATTCAATAGTAATGTATATGAAATCCTCGTTTTAAGTATTGAAAAAATGTTTTAAAAATACGCTTTGAAAAAGGTGCTTTTAAAAAACTGCTTTCAATTTTTAAGTGAAATAAATGAAAATATTGTGATTTTTTAACGAAAAAAGACTAATTTTGTATAAAATTTAATGGTTGTTATGACAGACAAATTATTTATACCTAAAAATTACACTCCGGTTTTGGATCTACAACAGACCGAGTTGGCAATAAAATTGATTAAAGATAACTTTGAAAAAAGTTTATCTGTTGGTTTATGCTTACGACGTGTAACTGCGCCGCTTTTTGTTTTAAAGGGTACAGGTATAAATGATGACTTAAATGGAACTGAACGTAAGGTTACATTTCCAGTAAAAGATTTGAATGACAAACAGGCTGAAGTTGTGAATTCCTTGGCAAAATGGAAACGTATGGCTTTGGCAAAATACAATATTAAGCCAGGTCACGGTGTGTTGACAGATATGAACGCCATCCGTCCTGACGAAGAATTGGACAATATCCATTCATTATATGTTGATCAATGGGATTGGGAACGTACAATTGCTCCAGAAGATAGAAATCTTTCTTTCTTGCGTCTTATTGTAAAACGTATATACGATGTTTTGAAACATACTGAATATTTGGTTTCTGAAGAATATCCACAAATTTCTCAGATTTTGCCAGAAAAAATCACATTCATTACTTCAGAAGAATTGCTTCAAAAATATCCTGACCTTACTCCAAAGGAAAGAGAAACAGCTGCAGCAAAAGAATATGGTGCAATATTCCTTATCGGTATAGGTGATGAGTTGACTAACGGTGAAAAACACGATGGTCGTGCTCCAGATTATGACGATTGGAGTTTGAACGGCGATATTCTTTTGTGGAATCCTGTTCTTGAAAGTTCGTTCGAAATTTCTTCTATGGGTATTCGTGTTGATGCAAAAGCAATGGAATATCAGTTGAAGAAAGCTGGTGCAGAAGATCGCAAGGAACTTATGTTCCATAAAATGTTGCTAAACGGTGAACTTCCACTTTCTATTGGTGGTGGTATCGGCCAAAGCCGTTTGTGTATGTTCTTCTTGCGTAAGGCTCATATCGGAGAAGTTCAAAGTTCTTTATGGCCACAAGAGATGATAGATAAATGTGCAACTAATAATATTCCTTTAATATAATTAGTTTTTAAAAGTTTTTTCGAGGAAGGACGATGTTTTCATCGTCTTTTTTTTGTGTTTATTATAGTGCAAAACAAGTGCATTTGTTTAGTTGAGTGCATAAAAAAGGCTCCATTTCGGAGCCTTTTCTATTTGTAGAATAGTATAAAACTATTTAGAAATCAAGTTGTTTCCTGTCATGTCTGCTGGTTGAGCGATTTCTAATATGCTGCAGATAGAAGGAGCAACGTCAGCCAAAATACCTTCTTTTACTTTTGCTGCTTTGTTTTCTGTTACATATACGAATGGAACAGGATTCAAAGAGTGAGCAGTGTTAGGTGTTCCGTCTGGGTTGATAGCATTGTCGGCATTACCGTGGTCTGCAATGATAATAGTTTCGTAACCCATAGATTTTGCAGCTTCAACAGTATCTTTTACACAAGCATCGATAGCTACAACAGCTTTTTCTATTGCTGAGTAGATACCAGTGTGGCCAACCATATCACCGTTAGCGTAGTTTACAACGATAAAGTCGAATTTGTCGCTCTTGATAGCTTCAACCAATTTATCTTTTACTTCGTAAGCGCTCATTTCTGGCTTCAAGTCGTAAGTAGCAACTTTAGGTGAAGGAACAAGGATACGTTCTTCTTTGTCGTATGGAGTTTCTCTACCGCCATTGAAGAAGAAAGTTACGTGTGCGTATTTTTCTGTTTCTGCAATGTGTAATTGAGTCATTCCAAGATTTGCAAGGTATTCGCCAAGAGTATTTTGTACGTTTTCTTTGTCGAATAAGATATGTACGCCTGTGAATGAAGCATCGTATGGAGTCATACAATAATATTGTAAGCCTGGGATAGTATTCATACCAGCTTCTGGCATATCTTTTTGTGTAAGAACAACTGTAAGTTCTTTAGCACGGTCGTTACGGTAGTTGAAGAAAATAACAACGTCGCCTTCTTTAATACGTCCGTCAACAGAAGCGTTAACGATAGGTTCGATGAATTCGTCAGTTCCTTTATGTTCTGCACAATCAGAATCGTAACTTTCTTGCATAGCTTGAACCATGTTAGTTGCTTTTTTACCGATACCGTTTACGATCAAGTCGTATGCAACTTTTACACGTTCCCAACGTTTGTCACGGTCCATAGCGTAGAAACGACCAACGATAGAAGCAATGTGGCCAGTGTTTTTAGCTAATTGGTTTTCTAATTGTTCGATGAAACCTTTACCGCTCTTAGGGTCAGTATCACGACCATCCATAAAGCAGTGTACGAATGTGTTGTCGATTCCGTATTCTTTTGCGATTTCAATCAATTTGAAAAGGTGGTCAAGTGAGCTGTGTACGCCACCGTTAGAAACCAATCCCATTAAATGGATTTGTTTACCTTTCTCTTTTGCGTATGAGAAAGCGTTTACGATTTCTTTGTTTTGTAGAATAGAGTTGTCGGCACAAGCTCTGTTGATTTTTACTAAATCTTGGTACACAATACGACCGGCACCAATGTTTAAGTGACCAACTTCAGAGTTACCCATTTGACCGTTAGGTAAACCTACATTTTCTCCAGAAGCTTGTAGTTGAGAATGTGGGTAGTTTTCCAACAAGTAATCCCAATATGGAGTTGGAGTAGAAGAGATAACATCGGCTTTTGTTTTGTTTCCAATGCCCCAGCCGTCAAGAATCATTAAAAGAGCTTTGTGTTTCATATTCTTAATTTTGTTTTCAAAAATAGGTGAATTATCACCGGATTGTATTAATTGGTGCAAAATTATGAAAAAACACTAAATTATTTTAATGTTTGCTTAAGAATAATGTATGTGTTCAATACTATTGGATGCATACATTTTCCCTTAAAATTTGTTTTAGGTTTTGTGGTTGTTTTATTTATGGTGAATTATTGTGCTTTGTTACTATTTATATATGAATATTATGAAAAATAATGTGTTGGTAATCAGCTTGTTTTTGCTATTTTTGTTCAAAACATAACCGCAATGAATATTATAAAAATCGAAGATGTGCAGGATAAGATTATGCAACTTCGCAACATGAATGTTATTTTAGATTGTGATGTCGCACAATTGTATGGCGTAGCAACTAAGGAAATAAACCAAGCAGTTCGAAATAATCCAATGAAGTTCCCTGAAGGATTTGTTTTTCAGTTGAATGCGGATGAAAAATCAGAGGTGGTCAAAATTTTTGACCACCTTGAAAAATTAAAATATAGTAGAATAGGTCCTTGGGCTTTTACAGAACAGGGATTATATATGCTTGCAACTATATTAAGAGGGGAACAGGCAGTGCGGACGACAATATGTATTATCAATACTTTTGTAAAGCTACGCGAACTTTCACGAACGGTTGCAGCATTGCCTCGGACGGAGGATAAAAATGTGCAAAAAGGTCTTATACAAAGAGGAGGTGAGATAATTTCAGATTTGATAGGGGCTGATTTACAAACAAAAGGTTCGGAAACCGAACTTGAATTGAATTTCGCAATGATAAAACTAAAACATAAAATTGTAAGAAAAAAATAGCAAAACTGTTTGTTATTTTCATTACAATCTATAATTTTGTAACACAAAATAAGAAAAGATGGTAAGTGTATTCAACAAATATTGGTGGCAACTCTTGAGATGATTCAGTCGCAGGAGCGTTACCTTTTTGTTTATATAGAATTTTAAGAAGCCCTGTTGCACTGAAAGCAATAGGGCTTTTCTTTTTAACTGAATAAAATTTGTAAGATGGGAAAATATACAGTAGATGAAAACGGGTACTATGGTGAATTTGGTGGTGCGTATATACCAGAAATTCTACATGGTTGTGTAAGCGAACTTCAAAAAGCTTATGATGAAATCTTAAGCAGTGAATCGTTTAAACAAGAGTATTATCAATTGTTGCGTGATTATGCAGGTCGTCCGTCTCCATTGTATTACGCAAAACGTTTATCTGAAAAATATGGCTGCAAGTTGTATTTGAAACGTGAAGATTGTAACCATACCGGTGCTCATAAGATTAACAATGCGTTGGGACAGATTCTGTTAGCGAAGCGCATGGGTAAGAAGCGTATAATTGCCGAAACAGGAGCTGGACAGCATGGTGTTGCTACAGCTACAGTTTGTGCATTGATGAATATGGAATGCATCGTCTATATGGGTAAAACTGACGTGGAACGTCAGGCTCCGAATGTGGAACGTATGAAAATGTTGGGCGCAACTGTTGTTCCTGTTACTTCTGGAAATATGACATTGAAAGATGCCTGCAACGAAGCTATCCGCGATTGGTGCTGTCATCCAGAGGATACTTATTATTTGATAGGTTCTACTATGGGTCCATATCCATATCCTGAAATGGTTGCTCGTTTGCAATCTGTTATTAGTGAAGAAATTAAGGCTCAAATAAAGGAAAAAGAAGGACGTGATTATCCTGACTATTTAATCGCCTGTGTTGGTGGTGGTAGTAATGCTGCTGGTACTATCTATCATTATCTTGATGATGAAAGAGTTAAAATCGTTTTGGCAGAAGCTGGTGGTCTTGGCGTGGAAACAGGAAAAACGGCTGCTACGATTAAATTGGGTACGGTTGGTATTATTCATGGAATGAGAACGTATGTCATTCAAGATGAAGATGGACAAATTGTTGAGCCTTATTCTATTTCTGCCGGTCTTGATTATCCTGGCGTTGGCCCTATGCATTCCAATATTGCCAAAGACGGTCGTGCAACAGTGTTGGCTGTTACTGATGATGAGGCTATGAATGCCGGTATGGAACTTACTCGTATGGAAGGAATTATTCCTGCTATCGAAAGTGCTCATGCTTTGGGTGTTCTTCCAAAAATGAAATTTAAACCAGATGATGTCGTTGTTCTAACAGTATCTGGTAGAGGAGATAAGGATTTAAATACATATTTGAAATATTTTAATAAGTAGTAAATCAATGAAAATCTTTAGTTATAACACTACGTTAAAAACCATCTTAGGTGATTTGCATACACCAGTGAGTACTTATTTGAAGGTTCGTGATTTGTTCTTTCAAAGTGCTTTGATGGAAAGTTCCGATTATCATAGCGGTGAAAACAATCGTTCGTTTATTGCTCTTGATCCTATTGCGAGCATAAGTATTAATCACGGAAAGGCTATCGGTTCATATCCTGACGGTAGCGTGTCGGAACATGTAATTAGTGGGGAATACAAAGTTGATCAGGCTATTAATGATTTCTTAGCTCATTTCTCTGTTTCGGGTGAAGGTGCTAATTATTGTGGATTGTATGGCTACACTTCGTTCAATGCGGTTCGTTATTTTGAAAATATCGCAGTGAAGGATTCTGTAGATGAAAAAAATGACGCTCCGGATATGATGTACATTATGTACAAGTACATCATTGTTTTCAACGACTATAAAAATGAAATGATGCTTGTTGAAATGGTTGGAGATGAAGAGAAGAGTAATATCGAATACGTTGAAAATGCTATTCGTAATAAACGAATTTCTACGTATCCATTTCATCCAGTGGGAGATACGTCGTCAACGTTGACGGATGATGAACATCGTGAAAATATTCGTAAGGGAATTGCTCATTGTATGCGTGGTGATGTGTTCCAAATCGTACTTTCTCGTCGTTTTATGCAGAAATTCGAGGGTGATGACTTTAAATTATATCGTGCGTTACGTAGCATAAATCCATCACCATATTTGTTCTATTTTGATTTTGGTGGTTTTCGGTTGTTCGGTTCTTCTCCGGAAACACATTGCCGTATAGAAGGTAAACGTGCTTATATCGACCCAATTGCTGGTACGACTCGTCGTACCGGTGATGCGGCTAAGGATGCCGAAGGTGCTGAATATTTACGTAATAATCCGAAAGAAAATGCCGAACATGTAATGTTGGTTGACTTGGCTCGTAATGACTTGTCGCGCAACTGCCATGATGTAAAAGTGGATTTCTATAAGGATTTGCAATACTATAGCCATGTTATCCATCTTGTAAGCCGTGTAAGTGGTACTTTGGATGACGGTGCGAATCCAATTAAGGCGTTTATCGATACATTCCCTGCTGGTACATTAAGTGGCGCCCCAAAAGTTCGCGCAATGCAGCTAATAAGCGAATATGAACCTCATAATCGTGGTGCTTACGGGGGCTGTATAGGATTTATCGGACTAAATGGTGATTTGAATCAGGCTATTACTATTAGAACATTTGTGAGCCGTAATAATGAGTTATGGTTTCAAGCAGGTGGTGGTATTGTTGCGAAAAGTGATGTTGAATATGAATTGCAAGAAGTTAATAATAAACTTGGCGCATTGAAAAAAGCTATTATGGTGGCGGAACAAATGTAAAAATGAATGACTATGAAGATTTGTATTATAGATAATTATGATTCTTTCACGTACAATTTAGCACATCTTGTTCGTGAATTAGGAGTGGAAGTTGTTGTGTATCGTAATGACAAGTTTGAAATGTCTCAACTTGCTGAATTTGATGGTATTATCTTGTCACCGGGTCCTGGTATTCCAGAAGAAGCAGGCTTGTTGTTGGATGCAATTCGTACGTATGCAGGAAAAATTCCTATGCTTGGCGTATGTCTTGGCGAACAGGCTTTAGCTGTAGCTTTTGGTGGCACGCTAATAAATTTAAGCGATGTGTTCCATGGAGTTCAAACGCCTATTACTATCAAGAAGAATGCAGATGGCTCGTATGTTGATTCTATTTTTAATGGTCTAAGCGAAGTCGTTCCTGTTGGTCGCTACCATTCTTGGGTGGCTGATGATAAAACTTTACCAGGTTGTTTGACAGTTACTGCTGTTAGTGATGAAGGTCAAATAATGGGATTGAAACATAAAGATTTTAATATTCATGGTATTCAATTCCATCCAGAATCGGTACTTACACCAGAAGGTAAGGTGATGGTAGCTAATTGGTTGAAAATGTGTGAAAAATAAAAGTAAAAATATGAAACAAATATTATCTCGTTTAATTAATCACGAAGAATTCACGCAAGAGGAAATGCGTGAGTTGATGGTTAATATAACATTGGAAAAATATAATGACTCGCAGCTTGCAGCTTTAGTGATGGGTATCCAAATGAGAGGTATTACCGTTGATGAGCTTCTTGGTTTACGTGAAGGTTTGTTGGAAACCGGACTTGCTGTTGATTTGTCGCCATTTAAACCTATAGATATCGTTGGTACGGGTGGTGATGGAAAAAATACATTCAATATTTCTACTTGTTCATGCTTCGTTGTGGCTGGTGCGGGATATAAAGTTGCAAAACATGGTAACTATGCTGCTACAAGTGTGAGTGGAGCAGGCAATGTTATTGAAGAACACGGAGTTGCATTTACGAATGATAACGACAAATTAAAGAAATGTATAGACGAAGTAGGATTTATTTATATGCACGCTCCGTTATTCGCACGTGGTATGAAATACATCGGACCAACAAGAAAGAATTTACAGGTTCCTACTTGTTTTAATTTGTTGGGGCCTTTAGTAAATCCATGTAGACCATCATACCAATTGCTTGGCGTTGCAAATGCGCAACAATTACGATTGTATAGTCGTGTGTATGAAAAAATGGGATTGAATTATGGTATTGTGACGAGTGTAGATGGTTATGATGAAATATCTTTAACTTCTGAATTTAAAGTAAAACGTAACGGATTTGAACGCATCTATAGCCCTGAAGAACTTGGATTTGCAATAGCAAAACCAGAAGATTTGTTCGGTGGTTCGACTAAAGAAGAAGCAAAACAAATTTTTGATGATGTTTTGGAAGGAAAAGCGACTGTTTCTCAAACAAATGTTGTATTGGCAAATGCTGCATTTGCAATTAATATAATTGAGTCTGAAAAGTCGTACGAGGAATGTTTGGCTATTGCTAAGGAATCTTTGGACAGTGGTGCAGCATTGAATGTATTGAAGAAATATGTAGCTTTTAATGCTAAGTAATATGGAAGATGTACTAACAAAAATAGTTGCTCATAAACGTATAGAAGTAGCGGAACAAAAGGCTTTGTTGAGCGAGGCTGATTTAGAAAAACAATTACAACCTCGTACAGCATTTTCTTTTAAGGCTGCTTTAAATAATTCTCCTTCGGGTATTATCTCGGAATTTAAGCGCCGTTCGCCTTCAAAAGGATGGATTAAGCAAGGTGCTGATCCAAAAGAAATAGTTCCTGGTTACGAAAAAAGTGGGGCTGCAGCAATTTCTATTCTTACTGATGAACAGTTTTTTGGTGGTACGTTGGCCGATATCGAGGCTGTTCGTTCTCTTGTGAATATTCCTATATTACGTAAGGATTTTATAATCGATAGATATCAATTGCTTCAAGCTCGAAAAGTTGGTGCAGATGTAGTTTTACTTATTGCTGCATGTCTTTCAAAAGAAGACTGCGCATATTTAACAAAAGAGGCTCATGCACTTGGCTTGGAAGTTTTTCTTGAAGTTCATTCTGTTGAGGAATTAGAATATATAACTCCAGAAATAGATGTTGTTGGTTGTAATAACCGTAATTTGGGTTCGTTTGTAACGGACGTTCAGAACTCATTTAATTTGGCGAAAGCATTACAGGGAAGTGGTAAGACTTTGGTAAGTGAAAGTGGTATTTCTAAAGTTGAAACAATTAAGGATTTGCGAGAAATTGGTTTTCGTGGTTTCTTAATAGGTGAAACGTTTATGAAAGAAGCTTGTCCGCCGGAAATACTACGACAATATACTTCACAATTTTAAACTATGAAAAGACCGTTGCTTATAAAAGTTTGTGGTATGAGGGAGAGTGAAAATATTCGCTCTGTAGAGGCACTTGGCATCGATATGATGGGATTTATTTTCTTCGAGCCGTCTCCACGGAATGTATGCTGTGTACCAGATTATTTACCACAATCGGTAAAAAAAGTTGGGGTCTTTGTAAATAGTTCTTTGGAATTCATTCAAGAGAAACAGAATTTATTTCAGTTTGATGCAATTCAATTGCATGGTATGGAGGCTCCTGATTTTTGTAGTGAAGTTGCTCAAAAATTAGGCGTGGAGGTAATGAAGGCGTTTTCGTTGGAAACGAAAGAGGATTTCTCGAAGATAGCAGAGTATGAAGGAACATGCTCGATGTATGTATTCGACACTAAGACGCCGAAAGTTGGTGGCTCTGGACAAAAATTTGATTGGTCTCTACTGCAGTATTATACAGGTAATACGCCATTCCTTTTAAGTGGTGGCATTGATTCTCAATCTGTTGATGATGTTAAGCAAGTTTTTCATCCACAATTAGTTGGAGTAGATTTGAATAGTAAATTTGAGATTAGCCCAGCTGTAAAAAATGTAGATTTATTAAAACAGTTTATAAAAGAAATACGATAAAATAGTTTTATTATGGAAACAATGAATAGAATAGACAATTTGTTTAAAGGAACTAAACGTAACCTTTTGTCTGTATATTTTTGTGCAGGTGCAACTCGTATTGACGATGCTCCTGAAATAATTCAATCATTGCAGAAACATGGCATTGATATGGTCGAAATAGGTTTTCCGTTTAGTGATCCTATGGCTGATGGAGTTGTTATTCAAGAAGCTGCGACAAAATCATTGAAGAATGGAATGAAATTGCGTTTGTTGTTTGAACAACTACAAAATATTCGTTCTTCTGTTACTATGCCATTGATTTTTATGGGATATTTAAATCCTATTCTTCGTTTTGGATTTGAAAATTTCTGTAAAGCTTGTAATGAAGTAGGTGTAGATGGCTGTATCATCCCAGACTTACCATTTGCTGACTATATCAATGATTTTAAGCCTATTGCCGATAAATATAATATTCGTGTGATTATGCTTGTTACTCCGGAAACCAGCGACGATCGTGTTAAAGAAATCGATGCGAATACCAATGGATTTATTTATATGGTTTCTAGTGCGTCAACAACAGGTGCACAAAAGAGTTTTGATGAACAAAAACAAGCATATTTCCGCCGAATCGATGGTTTGAATTTGAAAAATGAAAGAATGGTCGGTTTTGGTGTTTCTAATAAAGCAACATTCGAGGCTGCATGTGCAAATTCACGTGGAGCAATAGTTGGTAGTAAGTTTGTTAAATTATTATCAGAAAAATCAACTGTAGACGAAGCTGTTGAAGGTTTATTGGATGCATTGAAGAACTAATTTGTACACATAGGGTACAAAGACAAGTAAACCTATAACTGCAGCCATAATGGCGCAAATCAGTACAGAACCAGCGGCGATATCTTTGATGTCGCCGATTTTTTTGTCATATTCTGGATTAACAATATTGCAGATTCTTTCTATAGCAGTGTTGAATCCTTCGGCTGTAAACACAAGAGCTATTGCAAAGCAGACGGCAATCCATTCTTGAACAGAAATAGAAAAGAAAAATCCGGCTAAAATTACACAACATGCTGCAAATAGATGGAATTTTGCGTGTTTCTCTGCTTGTATCAATGTAACTATGCCATTAAATGCGCACGCAAAACTGCGTAATTCTTTTCGAAAAGACATGTTATCTTCTTTTTTGGTAACTCTTTGGTTCATATATAGGACATGGGATTTTTTCGTCGCTAAAGTTAAATAGGAGAGAAATACCTAATATTGAGAACCAATCTTTCGTTTTCTTGAATGAAATCTGCTTGTATTGTAAAAATCCATCATTTGCTTGGTAGGCAAGCTGATCCAATCTGTCGGTGTATGTCTTTCTGAATGTCCATTCAGTACGTATTTCAAGACGTGGCAATAGTTTGTATTTAAGACCAAGTCCCATAGGAATGGTAAGAGATTCTTTTATAGGTATGTTTTCGTTGTACAATAGTCCTAATCCGAAATCCACATATGGAGAGAAGTTCTTTTCCTTTTTATTTGTTGTGACTTCAAAGAAATTGAATTCCACCATACCGGAGAATTCCATAAGTTTTGTATCGTCAAAGGAATAATCTCGAAGTTGTTGGTATTTGTATTTAAAATTGTTGTCGTCTGCTTTAAGGTTTCCTACGGCAAGGTTCAATCGAAGTGAGTAATGCGGATTGAAGTTTTTCCTGAACATGAATTCTACAGCAGGTTGTGGAGAAGTGTAGGCTTTTGTCATGTTTACGTCTCCGTTGTATTGTGCTGTTCCGATAAGCAAACCAAAGTCAACGTCCCTGCGTTGTGCAATGCTTTGTATTGTACAGCAACAAAAGAGTAGGGTAAAAAGTGTAGATATTCGTTTCATTCTTATGACAATATATTCATAACGGAAAAATGCCATAAAAAGTATGCCTATTTGTTTTTGAATGTAGGCCAGCCTTGTTTATTTTCTCTTAATCGGTAGTGTGCGCTAATCATTAAAAACATATAGAAGTCTCTATCGTATGGGTCTCCACGTTGTTCATTATAGAAATGGTATTGACCATTTTCGTAACAATGTTTTTCATAAGCAGGATCTGCAGCTATCATTGCTACATTATCACCAACGCTGTTGTCGTATGCTGCTACAAGTGCAGGGTTTGCGTATGTTGTACTTACGTCGTCAAGATAATCTGTGAACAAGAAACGAAGTCCAACTTCACCAGAGATAGACCAACGCATATTTAAATCATATTTCGCGCTGAATCCCATAGGGATACATATTTGTACGCGATAGTATGGGTGACGTGTGTCTATGTAGTTTTGTCCTTCTGTTCCTATAGGTTGTAATGCAACCCAGTTTCCTTCGATTTTTGCTTTTGGATTAAAGTGATAAACTCCTAATCCAGCAAAACAGAATGTTGCTAAATTACGACCTCTCATACCGCGAACACCTCTCAAATCATAAATGTGACCAGAACGTAGTTTTCTGATTTTGTATTCTATACGTCCACTGAATTCTTGTATCGGTGTTCTAAATGATATGTCTCTGTCTGAACGGAAAAATTCTGTTGTTTTTTCATCGTCGCCATACAACATTCCCATAGTGTAAGTGAATTGCCAAGATACACGTTCACGGAATGTTTTACGTAATCCAATGCAACCACCAAAACGGGTTGAAAGGAAGTCCATATCAAGAATATTGTTTCTTCCTATACCTGGACCGCCGCCAAGATCACCTAACAAAAAAGAAGGTCCAAATCCGAATACAATTTCGTATGGGTATTTAAGCCACTGCTTATCTTGTCCCATTACAGAACCGGATAGTAGGGTTAGTGCGGCCAATAGTGATAGTATTTTAGCTTTGATTCTCTTCATGTTAGGAACCTTATTATCGCACAAAGATAAAGAAAAATTTTATGTATTGTCAAATGTGTGGCTATTTTCTTATGTCTATTCCTAATTTTAATTTTTCTCGAAGGGTTTCAAAAAAGCTTGTGTCGGCAAATTCAACAACTGCAACCTTGTGTTTTGATTTTTTTATTTGAACTCGAGGTTGATTTTTTATGGTTTTACTTTGATAGTCGTTTGATATTAAAAATTCAGTGTATTCTCCTGTCGCTTCAATTGTGACCTGTTTGTTATTAGGTATAATTATTGGACGAATGCTCAACGTATGTGGTGCAATTGGCGTAATGATTAGTGATTGGTTCTCAGGAGATAGGATAGGAGCTCCCAAACTTAATGAATAGCCTGTAGAACCTGTAGGTGTACTAACGGCAACGCCATCGGCCCAGAATGAACAACAGAAATCTTTTCCGATGTAAATGTTTATTTTGATTAATTTGACAGCGTTACTTTTTTGTAACGTTATTTCGTTAAGTCCAATGCCGTTAATTTTTTCTTTTCCGTTCTTGCATGTGAAATCAAGTAGAGAACGGCTTTTGATTGTATAATTTTTTGTTGCAATGTTACGAATAATTGTGTCGATATCGTCAGGGTTGGTTTGTGCCAAAAATCCTAACTTTCCGAAGTTTATACCTAAAATAGGTATGTTGGTCGTATAGCAAAGGTGTACACATTTTAGAAATGTGCCGTCACCTCCCATACTGATAACCATTTGTGTGTTGTTGTCAAGTATGGTATATTCTGGTATTTGTTGTATGCTAAAGCTGTTGGAGCACAAGCATTCCTTGAAGTCTTTATAGATAGACAACTGGAATCCGGCGGCAATAAAACTGTGTATGATTTCCTCAATTTTGTTTTTTACCTCAGATGCAACGGTAGTGCCAAAAATTGCTATGTTCATATTTAGCAGTTAATTTTGCAGTAAATATATAAATAAGGAGATAAAAAAAGCAGGTTTGTGACCTGCTTTTTATTTATTGAAGTTTGAATCTTTTTTCGAGATCAAGTATGTATCGTTTAAATCGTTTGTCGGTTTCCATCAAATTGTTTACTGTCTTATAGGCATGAAGTACCGTAGCATGGTCTTTTCCTCCAATTTGTGAACCGATAGACGCCAAAGAGTTTTTCGTGTAATTTTTTGCAAAATACATTGCTATTTGTCGCGATTGAACGATTTCTCTTTTTCTTGTCTTTGATTTTAGTTGGTCTGGAACAATATTAAAGTAGTCGCATACTGTTTTCTTGATAAAGTCGATAGAAATATCTTGTTGTGAACTCTTTACGATTTTTTCTACAACTTCTTTTGCTAAATCAAGAGTTAGATGTTTCTTGTTTATAGTTGCTTGGGCAAGAATAGAGATAAGTACACCTTCGAGTTCGCGTACGTTAGTTGTGATGTGATTAGCTATATATTCAACAACTTCTTCGTTTATTTCAAGCCCTTCCTTGCTAATCTTTTGTTTTAAGATTGCAAGTCTTGTTTCAAAGTTAGGTGTAGTTATTTCAGCAGAAAGTCCCCATTTGAATCTATTAAGGATTCTTTCCTGTAAACCTTGTAGTTCTACAGGTGGACGATCGGATGTAAGAATTATTTGTTTTCCGTTTTGGTGTAAATAGTTGAAAATTTGGAAGAACGCATCTTGTGTTTTTTCCTTGTTTTCAAAAAATTGAACATCATCAATTATCAATACGTCGATGTTTTTGTAGAAATTTAGGAAACTATTTCTGTCACCGTCATATACAGTTGCTTGTACGTATTGGTTTTCAAATGTGTCAGCATCGACATAAAGGACATTTTTCTTAGAAAAGCGTTCTTTAATTTCGGCGCCAATTGCTTGTATAAGGTGAGTTTTTCCTAAACCAGATTTACCATATATAAATAGAGGATTGTAAACACCTTTACCGGCATTTTCTGCTACGGCATATCCTGCTGTACGAGCAAGTTTGTTGCTGTCACCTTCTATGAAAGTGTTGAAAGTGTAAGCAGGGTTTAGTCTTGCATCAATAACTTCTTTTAATCCAGGGTATAAAAATGGATTTTTAATTGCTGATTCTTTTTGATAAGAAGTAGAGTAGTTCTGGAAACTTTTTTGTGTTTGGTTTGTGTTTGGTTTTAAGTTTCCTTCTTGTGTTGTTACAATATTATCGCTATTGTTTCTGCTTTGTAAAACTTTATACTTAAGGTGTTTTACATCATTCTTGAAAACTTTAATAATAGCTTTGCTTAAAATAGAAAGATAAAGATCTTCTATTTGTTGCTTGTAGAATTGGCTAGGTACTTGAATATAGAGTGTTTGATCCTCTAATTTAAGTGCTTCTACAGGCTTAAACCAAGTGTCAAAGATGTTCTCTCCCACATTATCTTTTATAAAGATAAGACATTCTTGCCATTTTTCCTTTACCGCCATCGTCGTCTCCTTGGATTCCATTTTTAGATTTCTGTTTTTGTTGTTAATATTTTGTTCAACAAAATTGGTAATAATTTTTCAAAAAAAAATCTCTTTTAGACTTGCATAATTTAATTTTTGTATAGTGCTTTGAATTTCAGTCTTTTAAAAATTCAATTTTTTGAAACTTTTTTAAAATATTGTAAATCAAATATTTATGCGTAAATGATTGATATATTTAACGTTGTGTATTGTTGGTTAAATCTTTAATTTTTGTAAGTCGTATAATTTGTTTTTCTTATCTCTATAAAGTTCTAATTTTCAGAGTTTTTCTTTTTGTTCTTTTTCTCTTCTTTGTCTTTATTTGAACTAAAAATAGGGAAGGAAACGTAACGTTTAGGATGGTTTTGTACGTCTATTAATAATGCGTCAAGTTGCTTAGAAGCATCTTCTAAATTGTTGTAAAGTGATTTATTATTAATAAGTTCGCCCAAAGAACTTTCGCCACTGTTAACTTTTTTAAGTATTGTTTGTAGTTCGCTAACGGCAACTTCTGTTTTTTGTAGTGTTTCAGTTAAATTAGCTTTAGAAAGTGAATCACTCATGTTAGAGAAATTGCTGATTATGGTACCAATTTCGTTAGAGTGTTCATTTATGTTTTTGGTTATACCATTAACATTTGCCAAAATGTGTTGTATGTTTTCGTCTCCGTTTGTAAGTATAGTGTCGAGTGTCACGCCGGAGTGGTGGATGGCATCGATTGCATTTTGGAGTTTTATAAAGCAGCGACGAAGTTCTTGTCCGTTTGATTCGTTTATGACATATTTAAATTGATCGATTGCAACAGCAGCGCTTTCAAGTAATTTTTCAGCTTGTGCTTTTAATGGCGCAACCTCTATACGTACCTGGTCGGTAATAGATGCTTCTATTTCTGTTGCAAGAGTGTCGAAATTTGCGACATATCCATCTTCTGCACTAAAATGTTCAGGCAAAATAATATCTATCGCTTTGGATCCTAAAATGTCGGAACTGAAGATTTTAGCTTTTGTTGTTTTTGGAAGGTGTATGTTTGAGAAAACGCTTAATTCTACCGTTAATTGGTCGTATTTAGATGATGTAAAGTAAATGTCCTTTACATGGCCAATTTTATGTCCGCGAAGTAATACAGCTGAATTTTTTTGTAAACCTTCAACTTGTGTATATGTTGTGTAATATATGTTCTCTTTTGTGAATAGATTTTTGCCTTTACAAAAACTTATTCCCCAGATGAGAACACCAGCTATAATGATTACAATTAATCCGATCTTTATTGCTTTATCTTTTTCCATATATTAATTTGTTTTTTTTCTAGCTTCTGAAACTTGTAACTTGTTATTATTGCCATCGCGGGCTACGACGAATGCCGAAGGGTATTTTTCCTTTGCTTTTTTGAGCAATTCGCTTATTTCGGCGTACGTTGTTGTTTTGCCGTAATAATATTTGTATAATCCATTTTCTTCTATGTAATATACACCTTCCAATCCGTTAAAGTTAGCCGGTGAAGACGATAGTTTTTCTGAACCGGCGCCAATTTGTATTCCATAGAATATATCGTTATTGTTCGCTGGCTTTTGTGGTTGAACTTGTGCTTTCTCAACTGGTTTAGGTTGTACTTTTTCGGCTGGTTGTACCGTTTTTTCTGTTTGTGTTTTTTGTGGTTGTGGTTTAGTTGTTTGTTCTTGTTTTTTTACCACGTCTTTGTTTGTCGTTGTGTTTTCTATTTGTCCGTTTGTACGGCGTTCAATATATTGTTTGTATTCAATGAATGCTTGATAGATGGAATATGCCATTTCTGCTTGGTTTTCCGGAGAATTAAGCCATATTTCTTCTTCTGGGTTTGTTATAAAACCTGTTTCTATCAAAATGCTTGGCATTGCTGTTTTCCATAGTACAAGGAAAGGTGCTTGATGTACGCTTCTGTCTTTTCTGCCAAGGGTTTGTAGTTGTTTTTGTACCATGCCAGCTAAAGCTAAACTGTTGTCGCAGTATGCACCTTGTTGTAGGCGATAGAGTATGATTGCCTCATTGTCGTTTGCTGACATTCCCTGATATTGTGTAGCATCTGATTCCAGGGAAATTACATCATTTTCCATTTTTGCAACCTTAAGGTTTGCTTCGTTTTTTGCAAGACCCATGGTCCATGTGTCAGTTCCGTATGCTTCAGGGTTAGGGTTGGCGTTTACGTGTATGGAAATGAATAGGTCGGCTTTTGCCTTGTTTGCAATGTCGGCACGTTTATGAAGTTCTATGAATTCATCGGTATTTCTTGTGTATATAACTTTTACATCTTGGCATCCACCGGAAATAAGTGAACCTACTTTTAGTGCTATGGCAAGTGTAATGTTTTTTTCTTTTGATATTTTACCACAAGCTCCAGGGTCTTTGCCACCATGTCCAGCGTCTATAACTACTGTCTTAACTGCATATGTGGAATTCGTTTGAGCAAATGAAATAGCACAAAACAGACAGAGTAAAATTGTTATAAGTTGTTTTTTGTTCATTGTTTGCATTGTGTTATAAAGTATTCAACTTAGTTTTCGTAAAGATTGAAAAATTCGTTTACTTTTGACGAAAATTTTCACAAGTACATTTATATGTACAAAAATAGTATTTTAACGGCTTGCTAAGACAAAGTTTGAAATATTTTTTCCTCACACTATTAACAAGTGTTTTATTTGAGGTTGCTTTTTCCCAGGATTCAACTCTGGTTTTTGGGCAAGATAGTACTATTGTTCCCCAAAAACAGAAAAATAAAAAGTCTAATGGCTTGGACAGGCCAGTTACATATTCATCGCAGGACTCTATTGTTTTCAATATTTCGGGTAGCACGGTGCAAACCTATGGGGAAGGTAAGGTTAAGTACGAAAATATAGATTTGGAGTCGCAATATATTGAATTGAATGTGCAGAAACGTGAGGTCTTTGCGAAAGGTATGGTAGACGATTCTACTCGGGAAATTGTTGGCTCTCCTGTGTATAAAGATGCGACAGAAACATTTGATGCTGATTCAATGCGATATAATTTTGATACTAAGAAAGGTTTGGCTTTTGGTATTTATACGCAACAAGATGAAGCATATTTACATGGTGGTCGTACAAAGATTCTCAATAACGAAGAAATTCATATAAAAAACGGAAAATACACGACTTGCGAGGAGAAAGATCCGCATTTTTATGTGAACATGACAAAAGGAAAGGTTATTGTTGATGATAAGATAGTATTTGGTCCGGCTTGGGTTGTTGTTGATGAAATTCCAATTCCGTTTGTTATTCCTTTTGGATATTTCCCAATAACTAAAGGTCGTGCAAATGGTATCATTATTCCAACAGTGGGTGAGGAAACGGCAAAAGGTTACTATTTCCGTAATGGTGGTTTTTATTTTGGTTTAGGTGAATATGTAGATATAAAATTATTGGCGGATGTGTATTCTTTAGGTAGTTGGCGATCTACTGTTTCTTCTAACTATAAAGTACGTTATCGTTTTAATGGTAATTTTTCTGTAACATACGCAAGTTTGGTTACCAATGAAATACGTCAGGCACCGACATTTAATGTGAAATGGACACATACTCAAACACAGAAATCTCCATATAGTCCAAACTTTAGTGCGAATGTGAACTATGGATCTGCTGGATATACGAAACAAAATACTTATAGTACTTCGGAATATTTGAACAACCAGGTTTCTTCTAATATCTATTTCAGTAAGAAATTTGCCGGAACGCCGTTGTCTTTCTCGGCTTCGTTGTCGCATTCGCAAAATAATATTGATAGTACAATTAGTCTTACGTTGCCTCAACTTCGTTTGACGGCTTCTTCATTTGCTCCATTTAAACGTCGTCATCCTGTTGGAAAAGAACGTTTTTATGAAAAAATCAATGTTTCATATACAGGAGAAATGCAAAACAAACTTGTTAATGCCAAACTTGATTCAAATTTCTATAGAAAAGAAACCTTAGAATTATTCCAAAGTGGTATAAATCACTCTGTTCCTGTTACTATGAGTTTTAAACTGTTTAAATATATCACAGTTTCTCCTTCGTTTAACTATCAGGAACGATGGTATACAACAAAGTTGCAGAAAGAGTGGGATGATGCTTATGTGATTGCTACTGCACAAGATACTACGATAGGTGGCGTTCGAATTGATACGGTTGGTGGTTTTAATCGTGTGTATAATTATTCGTTTTCAGTTGGCGCTAGTACGAAGATTTATGGAATGTATAGATTCCGTAGTTCTGTGTTAAAGGCGATTCGTCATGTCGTTACACCAAGTGTTTCATATTCATTAACTCCTGATTTTTCTGCAGAGAAATATGGTTATTACGGTTATTATCGTAAAAATGCAGAAGGAGAGAAGGCACAATATTCATATTACGAAAAAGGAATCTATGGTGTACCTTCTTCACAAAGACAAAGTAGTATTTCGTTTTCTTTGGGCAACAACGTAGAAGCTAAGGTCCGAAATAAATTGGATACGATTACAGGAACTAAAAAGATTAAGTTAATTGAAAACTTGTCTATTAATGGTTCTTACAACTTCGCTGCAGATTCATTGAAAATGAGTCTTATTAACGTATCAGGATATTCTACGATTTTAAATAGATTGACACTTCGTTATTCTGCGACTTTCGATCCGTATGCAATTGGTGAGAAAACAACTTCAAACGGTAGAACACAAGTTCGTGTGAATAATTATATGATAGATAAATATGGTTCGTTGTGGAGAAAGACACAAGATCAATGGGCTACGGCTTTATCATATACGTTTGGACCAATAAAAGATAAAAATGAATCAGCCAACATTCCTGTAGATGAGTATTATTCGTATTTTGATGTTCCTTGGAGTTTGAGTTTATCTTACTCTTTAAGTATTCCACGAAAATACTATTATGACTACAATAATGAACTTGATTCTGTATCTAACAATGTGATACAAACTATATCTGCTAATGGAAAAATTAGTTTGACTAAAAATTGGAATATTGCATTCTCGACAGGATGGGATTTCCAACAGAAAGGTATTTCTTATACTACTTTGAATATTTATCGTGACTTGCATTGCTGGGATATGTCAATGACATGGGTTCCGTTTGGCGATAGACAACGATGGGAGTTTACATTGAAAATAAAAGCTAGCATGTTGAGTGATATAAAACTTGATATGAAGAGCTCTTCGGAATATTTCTAAAAATTACTTTTATGAATAAAGTTATTACTACTTCTTTAGCGCCAGCTCCTGTTGGACCATACGAACAAGCAATTTTAGCGGGCAATACATTATACGTTTCTGGACAAATTCCTATTAACCCTGCAACAGGTGTGTTGGTGTCAGATTCATTCTCTGCTGCAACAAAACAGGTAATGGAAAATATTGGGGCTATTTTAAAAGAGGCTGGTATGTCTTATAGTGATGTCGTTCGCTGTACAATATTCGTTTCTGACTTATCTCATTTCTCCGAGGTAAATGAAATGTATGGTACGTTCTTTTCTACAATAGCGCCTTCTCGAGAGTGTGTACAAGTAGCAGCATTACCAAAAGGTGCGTGTGTGGAGATTTCTGCAATTGCAGTGAAATAGGTTTATTTTATGAAATAAGGATTTTCTGGCATAGGATTGGAATATGCCGGATTATGTAAAAAACTTGTGTCTGAAAGCGTTAATAGAAAGGCTTTTAAATCAGTAAGTTCGTTTTCGGAAAGAAACATTCCGCCGTGGTTTACATTTATCATTAATGGGTCAACGTATGGCGACCGTTTAAGTGAAGTGTTGTAGAAATTTAATACTTCGTCTAAGGTCTTATATTGTCCATCGTGCATATATGGAGCTGTAAATTCAATGTTTCTTAATGTTGGCACACGATATTTTCCTTTGTCTAATTCGTCGTGTGTTACGGAGTATCTATCGTGATTGTCCGTGAAATCTATGTCTCTTGCATTGTTCATAAATTGATTCGATGTCCATAGTGGTTCAGCAGGTGAACCATGACAATGAAAACAATCGGCTTTTTCTGTTGTAAATAAGAAAAAACCACGCATTTCAGAATCTGTCAGTTGTGTTTCTCCTCTCATGAATTTGTCAAACTTGGAATCAAATGAAATCAATGTTCTGACAAATTGTGCAACAGCTTTTGAGATTTTGTCTATAGTTATTTCTTCTGTACCAAAAGCCTCTCGAAATAGACGATGATACATGGTGTCTTGCGCGATAATCGCTACAGATTGCTCTATATTGCCATTGCATTCGTGGGGAGCTATTATCATCATCCAAACAAACGATTCAAGGTTTTGATAATTTGCAGGATAGGGAATGTTTGGTTTTTGCTTGTTCTCTTTCGATACAAATCCGTTCCACATATATCCTTCGTGATTCCATGCAAGATTAATCAATGGCATTGTAACATGTGGCGTTGGAATGCCTGTTAGTCCAAATGTTTTTCCTTCTTTATATTTTGGATGGTCTATGCCACATTCAAAACTTCTTGATTGTCTATGGCATGATGCACAGGACAGTAAACTATCGGTATGTGTTCTGCCAGAAAGTCTTCCGTCATAAAAAAGATACCTTCCTAATGTAACACCTTCTTTTGTTGTTGGATTGTTTTCTGGAATGTTCAGTGAGTCAGTTGGATAAAGTATATTAAATATGTACGAATGGGTATTTTTGCTTTTTGTATATTTGTTCGTCGCACAGGAGACGAAATATGTTATGGTTGCAAATTGTATACAAACAAAAAGGGCTAACGAAAAGATTCGCCAGCCCTTATGTTTGTGTAATACATTCATATTATTCAACAACTACAGTTGTGTCAACTGTAGGAATTGTGTCTGCAACTGTTTGTAATGAATCTGCTACAGTCTCAACTTCTTCGTTGAATGGTAAGCCGATGCATGATAACAAATTCATGAAATATAGCACAGCAATAACTATTGCAAGAATAACAATAATAATAAGTGCTTTTTTCCATGCTGGCATACCTTTTTTCGCAAATGGATCTTGTAATGCAATAGCAGGGAATTGTGCCATTTTTGTCAATGTTGCACCGAATGCGATATTTACCAAAGCGCGAGCATTGATAGCCCAACCGTTTGCATCCAATAGTGGAGCAAGGTTACGTTTTCGTAATTTCATCCAAGCCATAATCATTGATGGTCCAGAGATTAACAATAGTATTCCGATGAATACTAAGATTACTTGCCACCATGAAAGTTGTGCAAATCCAGATACAACGCTCACACAGAATGAACCGATAAAGCCTAAAGCCATACCTATGGCAGCAAAGATACCGGCAAACTTAGCGATGTCGAAAGGTTGAGCTTGAGCAGCTGGTGCAGCACCTTCTGCAGGAGCTGCGGCAACATTTGCTGTTTGTGCTTGGAAACCAGCAGTCATGTTGTCGAATGATTTTGAATCCTTTTCTGCTGCTGATTTGTTGATTAGTTCAGTTACCCAATTCGCAAATTTTCTGTAAGGAGACCAGAATGCTTGACGGATACTGATAGGATTGTCAATAATTTTTACAACAACAGCATCCCAATCTACACCATTACGATCATAGAAAATAGCGTTTTTGCCAACAATAAGGTCATTGATGTCACCGTCGGTCATAACTGCAGCGATGGTCATTTTTTCACCTTTTGTTTTTGATGTACAATCGCAGTATAATAAGTACATTCCGCTATATGTGGCCATAGTGTTGTGTTTTGCCATATCGCTTACGCGGATACACAAATCGCAACTTCTTTGATCTATAAATAATGTACCGGCTTGGAATATTGCTTTTGTTTCACCGTCTTTGGTGTAGAAATCAGAGAATGTTACATAGTTTTTGATAAGCTTATACAAGTCTCTGTATAAGTGTAACAATTTGTCTACTGATTGAATTTCGTTTGCTTCAGATTCTAATGCTTTATCTTGTTCTATAAGAGAAAGAAGTTCCTCCTTCTTATTTTCCTTAAGTATAGTTTTTATTGTTTCTGCACCTAAAGCTTCAACTATTTCACCTTTTTTTGCAGCTTTCCATGCTTCAAAAGCAGTGAATTTAGCACCGATAGAATTCCAATCTTCCTCAGTGATAGATTTTTTATCTGCAAAATCTACATCAAGAATTAATTTCTTTAGACTTGCAAATGCACTTTCCCATGCTGGGTTGATTCCGCCATTTAAAGGAAGTTCTTTGTTTGCATTTACACGTGCAAGAGGGTAAGTGGCAATTTCTTCTGTACATGCAGAAAGGTTTTTGTCGCTGATTGCTTCCATTTTTGCTGCAGATACATCCAATGTAGCAGTAGAATCAGAATTGAATGCTATCAATTTACAACGCATAAAGAAATCTGTAACTTTTTCTTTTATTGCATTGTAGGCATCTAATGCTGCATCTGTGTTTTCTCCATAAGGAAGAGTTTCTTCTTTCTTTTCGTCTAACCATGCATCGTAATCAGCACAATTAGTGTAGAATGCTTCAATTTGTTCTGCATTAATACCATCAACACCGCTTCTGTCTGGAGTAGAACCGATGGTTTTAATACATGCAGCTATGGTTGTTTTTATTGTTTCATCGTCAGAAGTGTTTTCTGTAATAACACCATCTCCGTTGAATTTTGTTTTTGCAAAGATTGCAATGCTATCTGCTGTATCGGCTACAGAAATAGAATCTTTTTCTAAACCAAGGTTAGAAAGGATTTGTTTTGCTGAATTATATAGTTTTTTTCCTTCTTCGCTTTCTTGGTTAATATCGTTTAGCGAAAGTGTGTCAGATTGTTGTAGAAGAAGATCTGGATTTTTTAATGCTTTTGTTATCCATTCAGCAGCATCAACTACTTCGTTTACACGAATTTTACCGTCTCCGTCTACATCAATTTGTTGTAATGTTTTTTCATCGATTTCTAGACCTTTTGTTGGGCAGCTTAATACTGTCCACATTTTTTGATCTAATTCTCCAAGATGAGCGATATCTTCACCTGTTTCAATGTTAACGCGAGGTACGCCACCTACGTTAGAGAATTTCCATTCGTATTTTTTTTCTGCCATAATTATTGTATTACATTTTTTCACTTAATTCCAACCAAATCATTTCCTTCTCGTCAAGAAGGGCAATTATTTCGCCAATTCTTTCTGATTTTTGACGTAATTCTTCTGGATTTAATGTTCCAGATGACAAATATAATTCTAAATCTGCTTTTTCTTGTTCTAATTCCTGAATTTCTTTCTCTGTTTTGTCGAATAATTGTTGCTCCTTGAATGTCAATCGTTTCCGCTGACGTGGTTCTTTTGTTGTAGGTATTTGTTTGGGCGTTTCTTTTTCTTGCTGTTCTTTTTCTTTTGCGTTCTCTTTTTCTCTGAAAATAGTGTAGTTTCCTGGAAAATCAGACACTTCGCCATTTCCTTTAAATACAAGTAGATGTTCTGCGATTTTATCTATGAAAAATCTGTCATGGGAAACCACTAACACACAACCTTGGAAGTTAAGAAGATATTCTTCAAGCATTTGGATTGTAAATAAATCCAAGTCGTTGGTTGGTTCGTCAAGTATAAGGAAGTTCGGCTTCTGCATTAAAACTGTCATTAAATACAGTCTTTTTTTCTCGCCACCACTAAGTTTTGATACATATAGGTATTGTACAGAGCGAGGAAAATTCCATTGCTCGAGATATTGTGCTGCACTAATGGTTCTTCCTTTTTGTAGCTCAATTTTGTCGGAAATGTCTTTAATTACATCTATTACATGTTTGCCGTCGCATCCGAGTAGGCCGTCTTGTTTATAGTATCCGATTGATAACGTGTCGCCCCAATCCACTGTACCGGTATCTGGTTGTAGTTGTTGGGTAATAATATTCAAAAGTGTTGATTTCCCACAACCGTTATCTCCGATAATACCAACACGTTCTCCTTTTTGAAAAGAATAGGAGACATGCGATAATACATTCTTATCTCCGAATGATTTAGATATGTTTTTTAGGTCAACAACTTTGTTTCCTAAATATTGACTTGCAATGTTAATAATGAGATTTGAATCGCTCTCAACTTTTGTTTGAGCCTTTTCTTGTAGTTCGTAGAATGCATCAATTCTATATCTAGCTTTTGTTCCTCGTGCTTGTGGTTGACGACGCATCCAGTCAAGCTCTTTACGCATTAAATTTTTTGCTTTGGAAACTTCTGCTGTTTGTACTTGTAGTCGTTCTTGTTTCTTTTCTAGAAAATAAGAGTAGTTTCCTGAATAGCGATACATTGTTTTGTTGTCTAATTCAAGAATAGTATCACATACATTATCAAGAAAATATCTGTCGTGTGTTACAAGTAATAATGTGCTCTTAATTTTTTTTAGATATTCTTCTAACCATTCAATAATGGCAATGTCCAAATGGTTGGTTGGTTCGTCAAGGATAAGAAAATCTGGTTCCAGGATAAGAATTTTCGCTAATGCAACTCGTTTTTTCTGTCCGCCTGAAAGATGTTGTATTATCTGTTCTGACGGTAATTCCAGCTTTGAAATGACAAGTTTAACTTTAGATTCATAGTTCCAGGCATCACATGCATCCATTGCATCTGTTGCTTTTTGGATGTTTTTTTCGTCGCCGCTAGCAAGTGCAATGTCATATTCTGCCATTGCTTGTAATACTTTACTATTTGCAGAATAGACTTCATCGTAAATACTATTGGAAGATTCTAATTCTGTATCTTGGTCTAAGTAACCAATATTTACATCTGGTTCAAAGATAATAGAACCTGCTTCCGGTATATCTGTCCCCATAATAATTTTTATGAGTGTGGTTTTACCGGTTCCGTTTTTTGCGACAAGAGCTATTCGTTCTCCTCGGTTTATTACGAACGATAGGTTGTCGAATAAAAGATATTCTCCGTAATATTTTGTTATGTTTTCAACTTGAAGAATTGCCATGAAAAAGGGGAGAAGGGTTACAAAAAAAGGCGGTTATATTACCGCCTTTTATAATGATACAATTTTTTTCAAATTTAGTTAGCAGAGAAACCAACTAGTACAGCTACACAACCACGAGCAGTTTCGTCGGAAATAGCGTTATCGTTTGTTTCTACTTCAATTGAGATAATCAATTGTTGACTTGATTCCATTTTGAAATCCCATACACGTTTGAAAGAATGTTTTGCGTTTGTGAATAAAACATTTCTATCGGCATCCATGATAGAGAATTTGATTTTAGGAAGGTTGTTGTCACCACAAATCGCAATACGATAATTTTGATTTGAGTAGAATGTTTTGTACAATTCTGCTGATTCACCTTCGCCTAATTCTGTGGCGTTGAAAATACCATCGTGAACATAAGGTTCCAAACTTGGTTTACATTCTGCTTTTGCGAATGTTCTACATTGTCCGTAAGATAAAGTTCCTAACAATACGAACGATACTACCAATACAACTATTTTACTAATGCTTTTCATACTATTGCTATTTCTTTAAATTATTGGATGAATGAATTTCTCAATTTTGCAGCTTCTGCTTTCAAAGCGTCATATTGAGCTTGAGTAATATTGATTTTTTGTGTTGCTTTCAACACTGTAGATCCAGATTCTTCGTCTGTAATTGTTTCAATTCCAGATTTTTCAATTTCAATAGCATTGAATGCTTTAGAAATAGGTTGGATTTGGCTTAATACATCAGCAATATCAGGATTGTCGATATATTCACCTAACAATTTTTCCATTTCTGAGAAAGATAACTTTTGTTCAACGATTCTTTCAATCAAATCTTTATCTTTCTTAACATCTTTTGTAAGTTGAGTTGCTAAATACAAAGCTTCAACCCATCCACCAGCAAGAATCAAAGCTGCCATTTCTGGTCTGTCGTCTTCTTTTAATGTAGAGTTTGAGTTCAAGAATGTTTCAGAAATGATGCGGATAACAGAGTCTCTGTTGTCGTGGTTTGCTTCCAAACGGTCAATGATTGATTGGTCAATTGCTTGTAACAAATCCAAACCGATTGCTAATTTCTTAGAAACTTGCATGTATTGCATGATAGTTTGGTTTTGTTCAAAGATACTTGCGTAACTCAAATCTGCACCATAAATACCAAGATTCAAAGCTTTTTGCTTGTCTGTGTTGTATTTATTTGTGTTTGAAGTTGGGTTAAGTAATGATTCATCGTATCCTGCACCAGCTCTCTTTAATAATAATGTTGTTTCTACAGGAGAAGGTAAAGAATACATTACTTTCTTAACATCGTCTATAACTTTTTGTTTTTCTAGTTGTTCTTGACTAACCGTTTCTTCTGAAGAAGATTTTGATTTGTCGTCATTGCTACAACTTACTGTACCAACTAATAATCCTGCCACGACTATCATTTGGACTAATTTTGTGTTACTTCGCATAGGTTTTAGTTTAAAAATGCTACATTTATTGTTTGCGTAAAATTACTAATTTTTTTTATTTGCAAATGTTTTCTGTGTGTAAATTTAATAAATAAAAATATGGAATTAAGTGAATCCGCTGCTATAAAAGAAATACAGGAGGTTTTTTCTTCTGAAAATGAGTCACTCATACATGATGCTATTTCATATATTCATGAAAATGGTTCGGTAAAAATGTTGCCTCTGTTGTTTGATTTGTTGATTCAAACAACTTCAGAATCCTTAAAAAGAGATGTGTACGCATGTCTTGTCGATACTAAAAGTTCGGAAGCTATTGATGTTTTTGTTTCTGCTTTACAAAATAAAGATTTAGTGGCGGAAAAAAAGGAAATTCTTGCAACTATGTGGCAAACAAACATGGATTTTTCTAAATCTGCGGATTTGTTTGTGAAAATTTTGTTGGAAGATACATATGAAACGGCAATTGAGGCTTTTACGAATTTGGAATTGTGTTCTGAAAATCTTGGTGAAGAACAAAAACAATCATTAGTTACTACGCTTACCGAAGGTGTACAAAATGACAAATCAGAAAAGTCAGTGTTGATCCAAGAAGCAATTCAAATTTTGTCTTAGCTTTCAGAATTATTAGGGCTTTGTAATACTTTTCGGAGTGTTGCAAAAGCTCTTGTTATATTTGCTTCGACAGCCTTGACGGAAATGTTAAGTTGTTCGGCAATTTCTTTGTTCTTTAATCCTTGAAATTTGCTTAGTGTTAGTACATCTTGACAACGCTCTGGCAAATTTTCGATAGCTTCTTTGAGTTTTTGTTCTTTTTCTTCCGATAAATCTTCTTCGGTAGCTTTCATCTCCAATATCCTCAATTCATTCCAAGCATCGGATTTGTATTTTTCTTCTGTCTTTTTATGATTAATTGTGTTGAGGCAATGATTTCGTACAGAACGGTATAGGTAAGAACTAACGTTTTGTATCGTGTCGTAATCGTCTTTTTGCTCCCAAAGTTTCGTCATTACTCGTTGTACAATTTCTTCGGCTTCGTCCTCGTCGTACAAATATGTGTTTGCGAAAATACAAAGCTTTTTGTAGTAATTGGTATAAAGGGAATGAAACAACTCGTTCCATTCTTGCTGGCTTCTTGTTTTTTTATTACTGCTATCCATTATACCAAATTTTGGTGTGAAAGTACAGCTTTTTCTGTAATAAAAAAACGGTATTGAAATTTCTTCAATACCGTTTTCTCTTATTTGTTTGTTTTTGTTACTGATTTGTATTTGTTGGTTGTATGTTATTTAAATCCGTAAGTTTTGTCTTGTTTACGAATGCGGCATATCCAATGCTTGTCGTACCAGTAGGGTATTCTTCTAAGAAGTAATATGTTGCTCCCCAAGAGTGTTCAACCATAGTGTATATTTCTACTTGTTTTCCATTGTTCATAAATACACGTGTTGTCTTTTTGTGTGCATCTTGTGTGATTTCAATCGTACGTTCGTTAGGATATTTATGCATCAATGAATCCTGGTATGTCGCAAAATCCACAACTTTTTTCACTGGTTGTTCGACAACTACAACTTTCTTTGGTTTCTTAGACAAATCAATTGCTTCTTTTGGTTGTTCCTTCTTTGGCTCTTCTTTAGCAACAACAGGTTCTGGTTCTTTCTTCTTCTCTTTTTTCTTAGGAGTTTCTTTTGCTATAGTTGTATTTTGTATAGTTTCTTTGCTGAAGAATTCATCCATTAAACGCATTGTCCTGTTTCCTTCTGCAATATTTGAACTCGAAGCATATACTTGTTTTTGTAACTCTGTTCTAAATATTTCTTCAACTTGTTGGTCTGTTAGGGGAACATACGCAGGGTATGTCTTTACACCGTCTGTTGTGTCAACTTTTGCAAGCTCTTGTTCTATAAGTGAGTCAAGATTTATCCCTAATAATTCGGCTTTTGTTTCGAAACGATTTAATTCCGTTTGTATGTCTTGTAATTTGTATTGCGAATAGAGTCTGTGTGGTTTTAATTTTTGTGCTTCGCTAAAGAATTTGCGTGCAGCATAGAATTGTGCTTTCTCGTAATATACGGTTCCTTGGTTTATTAATGCCATGTAGCGCTTTTCTGCTTTGATGGAGTCTTTATTGCTTTCTGCGCCGTTTTGAGCTATTTCCAGTTGCTTTTCGAACAATTCTGTATTTACGATTCTTTGTTGTACCATGTAGTCTATGTCCAAATCGTAATTGAATCCTCTGTATTGCTTTTCGTAGGCGATGACATGGAATGTTTTGTTGAACAGTTTCTTGTATTTTTCAGCTGGGTTAAATAAATGATATGATATTTCTAACGGACGATAGCAGCATTGTGGTGCATTTGATGGTAGTTCCATCATTGCTTCGAATGTTAGTGTCTGGAAGCCGTCCATTGTATAAGTGATGACATAGTTTTTACCGTAGGGTAAATATAATTCGTAGTTACCACGTTCGTCGGTTGTTACTTCTTTGAATTTGTATCCGCGTTGAGTTACTTTGATTGTTACTCCTTGGGCTGGACCGTTAACGGCTTTGATTTTACCGTAGATTTTGAATTCTGACTGAGCGAATAGGGCGGCAGCTAGTGTGAGGCCTATAATTGTTGATAATAATTTCTTCATGCTATTTTTTCTAAACGAGGGCAAAATTATTTGTTTTTTGTTTGGTAGGTGGTATAGAGCCAATGTTTTTTGATTTATTTTTCAACAAATAATCTACATAACAAAAAAAGCCGTCGAAAAGACGGCTTTAGTGATAATATTTAGGTAGTTATTAACCTAGATATGATTTTAAGATTTTACTTCTAGCTGTTTGTTTTAATCTACGAACTGCTTTCTCTTTGATTTGACGAACGCGTTCTCTTGTTAATCCAAGTTCAGCACCGATTTCTTCTAATGTAGAAGGATTTTTCTGACCAATACCGAAATACATACGAACAATGTTTGCTTCACGTTCTGTTAGTGTAGAGATTGCACGGTCGATTTCTTTTCGTAAAGATTCTTGAAGTAATGTTTGGTCTGGTGATGGAGTATCTTTGTTGTCCAATACATCGTATAATGTACCTTCTTCACTTTGTGAAAGAGGAGCATCCATAGAAATGTGTCGGCCGGAATTCTTCATGGATTCTTTTACATCGGAAGTTCCACAACCCATTTCATTGGCTATTTCTTCAGCAGTTGGCTCACGTTCAAATTCTTGTTCAAGATTTGAAAGGGTCTTGTTGATTTTGTTGATGTTACCAATCTTGTTTAATGGTAAGCGGACAATACGAGCTTGTTCTGCCAAAGCTTGTAATATTGATTGACGAATCCACCATACAGCATAGGAAATGAATTTGAAACCACGTGTTTCATCAAATCTTTGTGCAGCTTTGATTAAACCTAAATTACCTTCATTAATAAGGTCGGGTAGGCTTAATCCTTGGTTTTGATATTGTTTTGATACAGAAACAACGAAACGTAAGTTTGCTTTAATTAATTTGTCAAGTGCTTTTTGGTCACCTTCTTTAATTCTTTTTGCTAATTCTACCTCTTCTTCTGCAGAAATAAGGTCAACTTTTCCGATTTCGTGTAAGTACTTGTCTAACGACGGAGTGTCTCTGTTAGTTACTTGTTTTGTGATTTTTAACTGTCTCATATCTACCTTTTACACCCAAAAAAACACGCAAATATATAAGATTGCAAGAAAAAGTCAAGTGCATTTTGAGTTGTTTTTAACATTTTTTCATCTTTTTCTTTGTTTTATAGTTGTTCACACTGTAACTCGTAGTAGAAATCATGATAAATTTTATATTTGCATGAATTTTATTGCTATGGCTACAATTGGTTTTTATACATTAGGATGTAAGTTAAATTATGCAGAAACAGATGCGATTTCTCGTAAATTTACAGAACATGGATTTGAACATGTTGCTTTTTCTGATGTTGCAGATTATTATGTTGTTAACTCTTGTAGTGTAACGGAGTCGGCGAATAAAAAAGGAAGGCAGGCTATCCGTGCTGCACATAAGCGAAATCCTAATGCAAAGATAATTGTGGTTGGTTGCTATGCCCAATTAAAACCACAAGAGTTGTTGCAACTTGATGGTGTCGCCTTAGTGTTGGGCGTGCAAGAAAAGTTTTCTATTACCGAACGGGTTATGGCTTTGGAAAAAGAACGGATGAGTACCATAGTTCCCGAAGGTGTTGTTTCTCCAATAGAACAGGTCGAAACTTTTAGTGGAGCATATTCGTGTTCGGAACGTACGCGTTCTTTCTTGAAGGTACAAGATGGATGTAATTATAGATGTTCGTATTGTACCATTCCTTTAGCTCGTGGTAAAAGTCGTAATACGACTATTCAAAACTTAGTTCAACAAGCAGAGGAAATAGCAAATCGTGGTGTAAAAGAAATTGTTCTCAGTGGTATTAATATTGGTGATTTTGGTAAATCTACCAATGAATCGTTTATAGACTTAATTCGAGCATTGGACGCTGTTGAAGGTATTCAACGATATCGTATTTCTTCTATAGAACCAAATCTACTAACAAGTGAAGTAATAGATTTTGTCGCAAAATCCCGTGCTTTCATGCCTCATTTTCATATACCATTACAGTGCGGTTGCGACGAAGTGTTGCGATTGATGCGTCGTCGGTATACGACAGATTTTTTTGCAAAAAAAATTGCAGAAGTGCATGAGAAGTTGCCTGATGCATTTATTGGAATGGATGTCATGGTTGGTTCTCCGGGAGAATTGGATGAGTATTTCCAAAAATCGTATGACTTTATACAATCGTTAGGTATAAGTTTTGTGCATGTGTTTACCTATTCTGAACGAGAAAATACCGATGCTCTGCAAATAAAACCTCATATACAAGAATCGGTTCGTACCGAACGAAGTGTTCGTTTACATCAATTGTCGGAACAACAACTTCAGACTTTCTATAAAAAATACGATGGAACTATACGGCCGGTATTGTTTGAAACAAAGAATAAAGAGGGTTATCAAGTAGGTTTTACCGATAATTATATAAAGGTACAAGCTAAAATTCCATGGAATGCAAAAAATATGATAGTTCCCGTAATGTTATCGTTTCAAGACGGAATTGTATTCGGAAAGTTAGTAGAATAGAAGAAAATAGTTTTTTTTATATAGATTGTAGATAAAAAATTGCAGGTAATGGGAAACTTGTAATTTTGTGAAAAATAAAAGAAAATATGAATATGTTATTACAAGTAGATCCTGCAGCTCAAGGAAATGGTATTGGAAGTTTGTTGTTGTTGGTTGGTATTATGGTGATTTTCTTCATCTTTATGATCCGCCCTCAAATGAAAAGACAAAAAGAAGAACTGAAATTTCGTGATAATTTGAAGAAAGGTGATTCTGTTGTTACTATAGGTGGTATTAGTGGTAAGGTTATCGACATAAAAGGTGATGGCACAGTTTTGTTGGAAATAGCTAAAGATGTAGTAATAAAAATCAGCAAAGCTGCTTTGTTGAAGGATCAAGCTTCATTGGCAGAACAAACAAAATAATAGAACGTTAAATTTTGTGTGAAAGGTTGATGAATTTTCATCAACCTTTTTTATTTTTACAAAGTGAAATTAAGTCATTCATATAGCAAACGTAGAATAGCTTTTTTGAAAGGCTATAGAAAGTATTTTCCTTTTTTTATTTGTTTAGCAATTTCATTTACGTTTTGGCTAACAAGGGAAATGGGAAAGACGTATAATGAACAGATATCTGTAGCTGTCTGTTATATAAATGTGCCTAAATCAAAAGTACTGGTCTCGTATGTCCCTGAAAAAATACTTGTTACTGTTGAAAGTACAGGTTGGGGATTGTGGAAATATTACTTCTTCTCTGATTCTGAAATTACTGTTGATGTCGGTAGTTATGATGAACGTGGTATATCTCGTCTTAGTACAAGGGATGCTTCTTTTCTGAACTCTTTGGGAAATCAATTTAAGGTATTGGATGTGTATCCTAATGAAGTAGTTTTTAGTTATGAAACTATGGCATCTAAATTTGTGCCGGTAAAAACGGATGTAAGTATTACGTTTGGACAGCAGTTTGAGTTAGATGGAGAATTACAAATACAACCTGATTCTGTATTTGTTTATGGTGCAAGCAAGGATTTGGAGAAAATAACTTCGGTTCAATGTGAATCTGTAGAAATGAAAAAAGTAAAGGAAGCATTTTCTGTATCAGTAAATGTCAAACCACTTGCTAATGTTTCGATTAGCGAAGACCAAATTGTTGTATCTGGAAAAGTTGCAAAGTTTACAGAACAATCGATAACGGTTCCAATAAAATTATTGAATGTTCCACAGGACAGTTCTATCCTTGTAGATTTAATGAAAGATAAAGTTACTATAGCTTTTCTTGTACCGATAAGTCGTGTGGAAGACTATTTTCCGTCTGATTTTGAAGCAGTTGCTGATTTTGAAAAAAAGACAGCATCGGGCATGGTGCCAGTTGAGATTGTACGTTCTCCGAAATTCGTACGTGTAATCCGACAAAATCCTGAAATGGATGGGGTAATTTCAGAAATATTGGATAGATAAATCATGAAAAAACATATTGCATTAACAGGTGGGATAGGATGCGGAAAAAGTGTTGTAGCACGAATTTTCTCTATACTTGGCGTTCCGGTTTACGATAGTGATAGTCGTGCCAAAATGCTTATGGAAAAAGACGACTTTATCGTCTCTTCTTTAAAATCGCTTATAGGTGACAATGTGTATGAAAATGGCCGTTTACAAAAGAAAATAATGGCTAATGCTATATTTTCCGATAGGTCTCTTTGTGAAAAAGTAAATTCTATTGTTCATCCACGGGTGTGGTTGGATTATGAAAAGTGGAGTGAAAATCAAGAGTCTGATTTTACAATAATGGAAACGGCTTTGCTCTATGAATCAGATCTTTACAAAAAGTTTGATGCTTCTATAGTAGTTGTTGCAGATGATAGTATTCGTGTACAAAGAGTACAAAAACGTGACAATTGTGATGCGAATAGTGTGATTGCGAGAATAAACAATCAGTCTTCGACAAAAAAAGCGGTTGCTAATGCAGATTTTATTATAGAAAATAATGATACCTTTGTAATCTCACAGGTTATGGATGTATTTAATACTATAAAAAAGAGATTATGGGATTAGGTCGTTGGATAGGTGCAGGTATCGGATTTGCAACAGGTGGAATTATTGGCGCCTTAATTGGTGGTGCTATAGGTTCGCTGTTTGACAATGTTACGTCGCCGACAGTCGGTAGCACGTCTGCGGGTACGGCAGATCCATTTGAACAACAACGAAGAATGTCGCAAAATGACTTTTATATTTCGTTGTTAGTACTTATTGCTGCTGTAATGAAGGCAGATGGAATAGTAAAAAAATCAGAACTTGATTATGTAAAGAAATATTTGCTGTCTTCGTTTGGTGAATCTCGTGCGGCAAATATGTTGAAGGCATTGCGTGACGTATTAAAGAAAGATATTCCGCTTGCTGATGTGTGTGCTCAGATACGTCAAAATATGCAATATGCTTCACGTTTGGAATTGTTGCACTTATTGTATGCAGTTGCACAAAGCGATGGTGTAATTGATCCAAGTGAAATTTCTGTAATAGAAAATATTGCGTCTTTATTAGGTATTTCTGTGAGTGATAGCCAGTCGATTAAGGCGACATTCTATGATGATTTGGAAAGTGCCTACCAAGTATTGGAAATCACTTCTGCTGCAACGGATGAAGAAGTGAAGAAGGCGTATAAGAAAATGGCTATCAAATATCATCCAGATAAAGTCAGTCATCTTGGTGAAGATGTACAAAAATCTGCAAATGAGAAGTTTAGAAAAATAAACGAAGCATACGAAAGAATCAAAAAACAAAGAAATATTAAATAATTCATTACTATTATGTTAAAAGATATTTTATCTATTTCGGGACAATCAGGATTGTTCAAATTAGTTGCTCAATCATCACGAAGTATTATTGTAGAATCGTTAGAAACAGGTAAGAAAATTCCAGTATATTTTTCTTCAAAAGTGAGTGCGTTGGAAGATATCGCAATTTATACAGAAGACGAAGAAGTTCCTTTGGCAGAGATTTTCGAAAAAATCTATAAAATGGAAAACAAAGGTCAGACTTCAATTTCTTCAAAGTCAACAAATGAAGATATAAAGGACTATTTTGGTGATGTTTTGCCAAACTACGACAAAGAACGTGTATATGTTTCGGACATGAAAAAAGTGTTGAATTGGTACAATATTCTTTGTGCTAAAGGTCTTTTGAATTTTGAAGAAAAAGCAGAAGAAAGTCAAAAATAATAACCATGACTAGTGTATTGGAACAGGCAAAACAAAAAAGAAAATATTTGCCTGTAGATTTACAAATTAATTCGTGGGATGATGTTCGTCCGTACTACGAACAATTGTTGGTGTTTCCAATTGATTCCGAAGTGGCAATGTTGGAATTCCTTGCGTTTAGAAGCGAGGTAGAGGCTGTAATGGAAGAAGATATGTCGTGGCGTTACATAAAAATGACTTGCGACACAACCAATGAAGCGTTACGTAATCATTTTAATGTGTTCGTTACAGAAATAGAACCGGAGGAACAGAAATTTTCGAATCTTTTAGATAAAAAATGTCTTGAGAATCCGTTCTTCAATTCTCTCGCTGGCGATTACTCCATAATGAAAAAGGGAATGCAGCAGCGTGCTGCGTTGTTCCGTGAGGAGAACGTTCCGTTAATTGCCGAATTATCGACAATGGAGCAGGAATATGGCAATGTTACTTCGCAAATGACTATAGAACACGAGGGAACCAAGACATTGCAACAAGCTTCTGTCTATCTTAAGAAAACAGATAGAACGGTTCGTGAAACTGTGTACATGAAAATGCAGCAACGTCGTTTGCAAGATCGTAATACGCTAAATGACTTGTTGTCAAAATTAATAGAAAAGAGACATCAAGTTGCGTTGAATGCAGGTTTCCAAAACTTTAGAGACTATAAGTTTAAAAGTCTTTGCCGTTTTGATTACACAAAAGAAGATTGCTTTGCTTTTCATCAAGCTATTCAAAAAGCAGTGCCTCCAATTTTGACAGAAATCAATAAAAAGAGAAAACAAAAACTTGGTTTAGATGTTCTTAGACCATGGGATATGGAAGTTGATGCGGATCAAAAATCAGCATTGAAACCATTCTCCGATACAAAGGATTTTGTTGCTAAAACTATTGCATGTTTTTCTGAAATAAAACCATATTATGGCGAATGTCTTCGCTTACTTTCCGAAAATGGCTATTGGGATTTGGAATCTCGAATAGGAAAGGCGCCTGGAGGTTATAATAATCCATTGTATGAGAGCAATATACCTTTTATTTTTATGAATGCTGCAGGTGTTTTGCATGATGTAGAGACATTGGTTCACGAAGGTGGTCATGCAATTCATTCAATAATATCTGCAGATTTGCCATTGGTTGAATTCAAAGATTTGCCATCGGAAGTGGCAGAGCTTGCTTCTATGAGCATGGAGTTGATTTCTATGGAACATTGGCATTTCTATTTCGAAAAAGAAGAGGATTTGAAGCGTGCAAAACGAAGCCAATTAGAAGGAGTTTTGTCTGTAATTCCATGGATTGCAATAATAGATAAATTCCAACATTGGTTGTACGAAAATCCGACTCATACAGCAGAACAACGTGAATCACAATGGATTACAATTCTTCAAGAATTTGAATCAGGTAATACAATTGATTGGTCTGGTCTGGAGCAAATTCGTAAGTGTACTTGGCAAAAACAATTGCACATATTTGAAGTGCCTTTCTATTATATAGAATATGGTTTTGCACAACTTGGTGCTATAGCAATGTGGAAGCAATACAAAGAAAATCCACAGCAGGCCTTGGAGCACTACGAAGCATTTATGAAATTGGGTTATACCAAATCAATACCTGAAATTTATAAAGCGGCAGGCATAGAGTTCAAATTCTCGTATGAATACGTGAAAGAACTTGTGGATTTTGTGTATGCTGAAATTCAAAAATTAGGGTAGAAGTGAATATCGAAACTGTTCGGGAATATTGTCTTTCGTTGCCTTTGGCGACGGAAGACTTTCCTTTTGATGAAACTACCTTGGTATTTCGTGTGTGTGGAAAAATCTTTGCTATGATAGATTTGGAAAACACAGAATGGTTCGTGTTGAAGTGCGATCCTGAATATGCGGTAGAGTTGCGAGGTGAATTTTCTGAAATTTCAGGGGCATACCACATGAATAAACGCTTGTGGAATCAACTGAATTTGTTTGGAACATTGCAAAACTCAAAAATCCAAGGATTGATTCGTCACAGTTATTCGGAAGTAGTGAAAAAATTACCTAAAAGATTGAAAAACGAATATCCTGAGATAGTAATGATACGGGAATAAGGCAGAATTTTGTTGTCGGTTCGTGTTTTCATACTCTTTGGTGTTTTTTTGTTCGTAATCTTTTATAACTTTCAGTTTGAGAAAAAATATATTGTCTATATTTGCCGAAATTTTATTCAAAATACTATGCAACAATTGAGTGAACAAGAACAAGTGCGCAGAAACTCTTTGCAGAAATTGCGCGATTTGGGAATTAATCCGTATCCAGAAGCAGAATATACGGTAACAGCAAACTCAAAAGAAATCTTAGAAAAATTTACTCCAGAGAGTGGTTTGTTCCAAAATGTTACATTGGCAGGTCGTCTTATGGCTCGTCGTGTAATGGGTAAAGCTTCTTTCGCAGAATTACAAGATTCTTTCGGAAGAATACAATTATATATTAACCGTGACGAAATCTGTCCGGATGAAGACAAAACATTGTATAACGAAGTTTTCAAGAAATTACTTGACATTGGTGACTTTGTCGGTGTTTCTGGTTATGCGTTTGTTACACAAATGGGTGAAATCTCTGTACATGTTAAAACTTTGACAGTTTTAAGTAAATCTCTTCGTCCGCTTCCAATTGTTAAGGAAAAAGATGGCGTTGTGTACGATGCTTTCAGCGATCCAGAATTGCGTTACCGTCAACGTTATGTTGATTTGGTTGTGAACGGTGGTGTAAAAGATGTTTTCGTAAAACGTGCGAAAATATTGGAAACTATGCGTTCGTTCTTCAATTCACGTGGTTACTTGGAAGTTGAAACTCCAATTCTTCAAGCAATCCCAGGTGGAGCAAGTGCTCGTCCGTTCATTACTCACCATAATTCATTGGATATTGATTTGTATTGTCGTATCGCTACGGAATTGTATTTGAAACGACTTATTGTTGGTGGTTTCGAAGGTGTATATGAAATCGGTAAGAACTTCCGTAACGAAGGTATGGATAAGTTCCATAATCCTGAGTTTACTTGTATGGAAATCTATGTCTCATACAAGGACTACAATTGGATGATGTCGTTTACTGAACAATTGTTGGAAACAATATGTATTGCTGTAAATGGCTCTACGGAAACAACATTCGATGGCAAGACTATCAGTTTCAAAGCTCCATTTAAACGTATCACTATGCTTGATGCGATAAAAGAAAAGACTGGCTATGATTTAGATGGTAAATCAGAAGAAGAAATTCGTTCTATCTGCCACGAATTAAAACTTGGCCATGTTGACGAAACATTCGGTAAAGGTAAGATGATAGATGAAATTTTTGGTGAATTCTGCGAAGGCACTTATATTCAACCAACGTTCATTATCGATTATCCAATAGAAATGTCTCCTTTGTGTAAAAAACATAGAAATAATCCAAATCTTACAGAACGTTTCGAGTTGATGGTAAACGGTAAAGAATTGTGTAACGCATATTCTGAATTGAATGATCCAATCGATCAATACGAACGTTTCAAAGATCAACTTCGTTTATCTGAAAAAGGTGATGACGAAGCTATGTTTATTGACCACGATTTCGTACGTGCATTGGAATATGGTATGCCTCCAACATCTGGTATGGGTATGGGTATAGACCGTTTGTGTATGATTATGACAGGTGCATCGACAATTCAGGATGTATTGTTCTTCCCACAAATGAAACCAGAAAAGAAAGCAGCGAAAGACGATATTTCTGTGTACGTAGCTGCCGGTATTCCACAAGAATGGGCAGAAGTGATTCAAGCACTTGGTTTTGTGAAATTGGCAGATGCACAAGCTGTTAAGTTCACAAAAATGCATGCCGACATGTGTGGTTACAACAAAAAGAATAAATTAAATTTAACTAATCCTAAACCAGAAGACGTTAAATCTTGGTTGAATCAATAATTATGAAATCAAAAAATACAGTAGCTTTACTTGGTAGTGGTAGTTGGGCAAGTGCCATTGTAAAAATACTTCATATGAGCCAAAAATCAGTTTCTTGGTATATCCGAGAACCTGAAATTAAGGAAGGTATTGAACAAACAGGACATAATCCTATGTATGTCTCTGATATCGAATATAATACTAAGAAATTGCGTATATTCGACAATGCTGATGATGCAGTCCGTGATGCGGATATAATTATCTTTTGTGTTCCTTCAAAATTTATTGATTCTTTATGTGCTGGCATTACTGTTGATTTGTCAAAAAAGCAATTGGTGACAGCGGTAAAAGGTATGGAACCAGAAAAAGTTATGCTTGTTTCGGAATATTTGCAAGAACGTTTTAGAGTTAAACCAAGACAAATGGCCGTTATTTCAGGTCCTTGTCATGCCGAAGAGGTTGCTATGGAACGTGTGTCATACTTGACAATAGGTTCAGCTAACCAAAAATTGGCGAAAACAGTGGCAGAAATGCTAAAGGTTCCATTCATTCACACATGTTTGTCGAAAGACATGGAAGGAATCGAGTATTCTGCAGTTTTGAAGAATGTGATGGCGTTGGCTTCGGGAATAGCACATGGATTAGGCTATGGAGATAACTTTACTTCGGCTTTGACGTCAAATGCAATACAAGAAATGAAACGTTTCCTTGACGTTGTGAAACCATTGAAACGTGATATCAATGATTCCGTATATCTTGGCGATTTGCTTGTTACTGCATATTCGCAATTTAGCCGTAACCGTTCGTTTGGTACCATGATAGGCAAAGGTTATTCGGTAAAAGCAGCGCAACTTGAAATGAATATGGTTGCCGAAGGTTATACAGGTGTTTATTGTATTGTTCATGCAAATGAAAAATACAATGTGGATATGCCTATAACACAAGCGGTTTACAATATTTTGTATGATCGTCGTTCTGCACGTCGAGAATTCAAATTATTGTCTGAAAAGTTTAAATAATAGTTTTCCAAATTGGAAAATGATAACATGAAAACGATGCTCAGAAATGGACATCGTTTTTTTGTTTTGGGCGTTTGATGTGAAAATAATAGAATATATGGGGCAAGGCAGAATCATTTTCTATACAGAAAAATTAATCATTAAACATTTATCATTAATCAATCAATAATTATCAATTGTCAATTAAAAACACTACCTTCGCACGCGTAAAATATTATAACAATGGCTTTACCTTCTCAATACAATCCTTCGGATGTCGAAGCAAAGTGGTACCAGTATTGGCTGGACAATAAATATTTCAGTTCTAAACCAGATAGTCGTGCTCCTTACACGATAGTTATCCCTCCACCAAATGTAACAGGTGTGTTGCACATGGGACACATGTTAAATAACACTATTCAAGATATTTTGGTACGTCGTGCCCGTATGATGGGAAAGAATGCATGTTGGGTTCCTGGTACTGACCATGCGTCTATTGCGACAGAAGCTAAGGTTGTAAATAAATTAGCTGCTCTAGGTATAAAGAAACGTGATTTAACTCGTGAAGAGTTTTTGAAACATGCATGGGAATGGACTGACGAACACGGAGGTATCATTCTAAAACAATTGCGTAAACTTGGCGCTTCTTGCGATTGGGATCGTACGGCATTTACTATGGATGAACCTCGTTCCGAAAGCGTAATGAAGGTATTTGTTGACTTGTACAACAAAGGTCTTATTTACCGTGGTCTTCGTATGGTTAACTGGGATCCAAAGGCTCAAACGGTGCTTTCTACTGAAGAGGTTATTTATCGTGATGAAAAAAGCAAATTATATTATTTGCGTTATTATGTAGCCGATGCGGAAACAAATCCTGTTGTTCCTACAAACTGCGAAGGTGAAGTTCTACATAAAGATGCAAAAGGATATTATGCAGTAGTAGCGACAACTCGTCCGGAAACAATAATGGGTGATACAGCTATGTGTATCAATCCAAAAGATCCTAAAAATCAATGGTTACGCGGACATAAGGTTATTGTTCCACTTGTAAATCGTGTGATTCCTGTAATAGAAGACCGTTATGTTGATATAGAATTTGGTACAGGTTGTTTGAAAGTTACACCAGCTCATGATGTAAATGACTATGCTTTAGGAAAAACTCACAATCTTGAAACAATAGATATTTTCAATCCTGACGGAACTATTTCTGAAGCAGCTGGAATGTATGTCGGACAAGACCGTATGGATGTACGCAAACAAATTGCAATTGATTTGCAGTCTGCTGATTTGTTGGAAAAGATTGAAGATTACGAAAATAAAGTTGGTTATTCTGAACGTAATGCTGATACTGCTGTTGAACCTCGTTTGTGTAAACAATGGTTCTTGTCAATGAAGCATTTTGCAGATATCGCATTGCCACCTGTATTAGAAGGAAAAATCAAATTTTATCCAACAAAATATGTAACAACATATCGTAACTGGTTGGAAAATATTCAAGATTGGTGTATTAGCCGCCAATTGTGGTGGGGACATAGAATTCCTGCTTATTTCTTGCCAACAACCGAAGGTGAAGAAGAAAAATTTGTTGTTGCTTTAACAGCTGAGGAAGCACTTGCAGAAGCTAAGAAAATTGCTGGTTATGAAAATATTACTGTCGATCAGCTATCTCGTGACGAGGATGCTCTTGATACTTGGTTCTCTTCTTGGTTGTGGCCAGTTTCATTGTTCGATGGTATTAACACTCCTGGTAACGAAGAAATTAAATATTACTATCCAACAGCGGACTTGGTAACTGGTCCGGATATTATTTTCTTCTGGGTTGCCAGAATGATTATGGCTGGTGAAGAATATATGAAAGACGTGCCATTCCGTAATGTATATTTTACTGGTATTGTTCGTGATAAGATTGGTCGTAAGATGAGTAAGAGTCTTGGAAACTCTCCAGATCCATTAATGCTTATCGAAAAATACGGAGCTGATGGCGTTCGTATGGGTATGATGCTTTCTGCTCCTGCAGGAAACGATATCTTGTTCGATGAAAGTCTTTGTGAACAAGGACGTAATTTTAACAGTAAGATTTGGAACGCACTTCGTTTAGTAAAAGGTTGGGAGGTCGCTGATATTGAACAACCAGAGTATGCGAAACTTGCTGTTGAATGGTTCAATGCTAAATTGAGTGCTACAATAGAAGAAATTAACGATGATTTTGAAAAATATCGTTTGTCCGAAGCGTTGATGACTGTTTATAAGTTGTTCTGGGATGAATTCTCTGCTTGGTATCTGGAATTGGTTAAACCAGTTTATGGTCAACCAATAGACAAGAAAACGTTGGAACAAACATTAGATTTCTTCGAAAAACTTACATTGTTGTTACATCCATTTATGCCATTCATCACAGAAGAAGTTTGGCAAGCTGTAAAAGAACGTAAGGAAGGTGAGAGCGTAATGGTTTCACAAATGCCAAAAGCTGATAGCAAAAACGAAAAATTAGTGGCTGATTTTGAGTCTGTAAAAAATCTTGTCGCTAATGTACGTACTGTTCGTTTGGAAAGAAATATTCCAAATAAAAACACTTTAGATCTTGTGGTGGCAAAAGGTGAACACAATGGTGCCTACGATGCAGTATTGTTAAAAATCTGTAATTTAACTTCGATTTCAAAAGGTGAAAAAGATGCAACTTCTGCTTCGTTTATGGTTGGAACTACAGAATATGCAATTCCACTTGGTGGTATGGTAAATGCAGAAGAAGAAATCGTAAAAATGGAAGAGGAAATCAAATATTTGGAAGGTTTCTTGAATTCTGTAATGAAAAAGCTTGGTAATGAGAAATTTGTTGCCAATGCAAAACCTGAGGTTGTAGAAAATGAACGCAAGAAAAAAGCAGATGCTGAAAGTAAGATTAAAACATTACAAGAAAGCATTGCTGCTTTGAAGAAATAATTAAGTAAATGATTATTGTAAAAACGATATTCAGAAATGGATATCGTTTTTTTGTCTTTAACAAATCGTGTTATAAAATAAAAAAGGCTACCAAATGGTAGCCTTTCTATTTAGATTGATTTATAGTTACTAAACTAATTTCAATTCTTTTAAAGTGTTGATGTTTCCTTGTACAGATTTTGCACTAGCTTCGAATTTAGCTTTTTCTTCGTCGTTTAATGGAAGTTCAACTATTTTTTCAACACCGTTTTTACCAAGAATTACAGGAACACCGATGCAGATATCGTTTTGTCCATATTCGCCTTCTAGAAGAACTGAACAAGGAATCATTTTCTTTTGATCGTGAAGAATAGCTTCAACAACTGCTGCTCCTGCAGCACCTGGAGCGTACCAAGCTGAAGTACCAAGTAAACCTGTCAATGTAGCACCACCAACCATAGTTGATTTTGCAACTTCTTCAATCTTTTCTGCAGATAGGAAGTTTGAAACAGGAAGACCTTTGTATGTAGCGAAACGAGTCATAGGAATCATAGTAGTATCACCGTGACCACCGATTACGAAACCTTCAACTTCGCTTGAGTGACAACCGATTGCTTGTGACAAGAAATATTTGAAACGAGAACTGTCAAGTGCACCACCCATACCGATTACTCTGTTCTTTGGCAAGCCAAGAGATTTAAGAGCTAAGTATGTCATTGTATCCATAGGGTTAGAGATACAAACGATGATAGTGTTAGGAGAGTATTTCAAAATGTTTTCAGCAACACCTTTTACGATGCCAGCGTTTACGCCAAGAAGTTCTTCACGAGTCATACCTGGTTTACGAGGAATACCTGAAGTGATAACAACTACATCAGAATCAGCAGTTTTAGCGTAATCGTTTGTACAACCGATGATACGAGTGTCCATGCTCAATAGTTGAGCAGTTTGCATCATATCCATTGCTTTACCTTCAGAAACGCCTTCTTTAATGTCAAGCATTACTACTTCATCAGCGATTTCTTTAAATGCAAGAACGTTAGCACAAGTAGCTCCAACATTTCCTGCTCCAACAACAGTAACTTTCATATAATTTTAAAATTTAAGTTAATCAATTAAGAATGAACAAATATACACTTTTTTTCAATTCATATGTCTGGCTTCCTGTTTTTGTTGTGAATTTTATTGATTTCATATATGAAAAAAGTAAAGTTTACGTTTCATTTTATGTTAATATGTATCTCGTGTGAAAATAGGAGATTTTGTTTTTTCTACCTACTTTTGCATTGTTAGTTCGAATTTACAATGAAATTTACAGACGATGTTGAAGCTATAGATTCCTTGCAAGGCGTGTTTGCGTCTTTAAAACAGGAAATTCATAAAAAGGTTATTGGACAAGATGCAATAATTGACGATGTGTTGTTGTCGATTTTTAGTAAAGGACATTGCCTTCTAGTCGGTGTGCCAGGATTGGCAAAGACATTGCTTGTCACAACTATGGCTCAAGTGCTTGGTTTAAAGAATAACAGAATTCAGTTTACGCCGGATCTAATGCCGAGTGATATCGTTGGTACGGAGATTTTGAATAGCAATCGTCAATTTCAATTTATTCCGGGACCCTTGTTTACTAATTTCTTGTTGGCTGATGAAATTAACCGAACTCCGCCAAAAACTCAGGCGGCTCTTCTCGAGGCGATGCAAGAATATGCCGTTACCGCAGCAGGTAAACGCTATGCGTTAGAGGCACCTTTTTTCGTACTTGCAACGCAAAATCCGATAGAACAGGAGGGTACTTATCCGCTTCCAGAAGCACAGTTGGACCGATTTATGTTTAATGTGACTTTAGATTATCCAACGATAAATGAAGAAGTCGCAATTGTGAAGGCTACAACAGGTGCTGCAAGCTGCGAAGTGTCGACTGTTTTGTCTGCAGAAGACATCATCGCATATCAACAAGTCGTTCGGAAAATGCCTGTAAATGATGCTGTTATACGCTTTGCTGTAGAATTGGTTGCTAAAACGAGAAAGGAAACGACTACGAGCATGTTTGCAAAGGAATATTTGTCATGGGGAGCAGGCCCTCGTGCTTCTCAATATTTGATAGTTGGAGCTAAGGCACATGCTGCGATTCATGGAAAATATTCGCCTGATGTGGAAGATGTAAAGGCTGTAGCTTTACCAATTCTTCGCCATCGTATTGTGAAGAACTACAAAGCTGAAGCGGAAGGTATTAGTGTTGATGATATTATAAAAAAACTGATAGTTGAATAATGAAACGTATCCTGTTTTTACTTGTTTTTGCCTGTTCTGTCGTTTCTGGTTTTGCCCAAAAGACTAAAGTTGAAATCAAGAGAACCGATGTGATGAAAGGTGACAGGGAGGTTAGACGTCTCTATGGAAATGTCATGTTTCAACATAACGACGTGTGTATGTATTGCGATAGCGCATTGTCGTATTCTGCAGATAATCGTTTTGAAGCATACGGTAATGTTAGGATAGTAAATAAGGATGTTACGGTATATGGTGACACCTTGTATTATTCAAGTTCGTCAAATATGGCCAGTATGCGTGGAAATATCCGTATGGTGCATGGAAAGATGAATCTTACAACGCATTTCTTGGATTACGATTTATCGCAAAATATGGGCTACTATCAAAATGGCGGTAAAATTGTTGATGAAACAAATATTTTGAGTAGTGAGGTCGGTCGGTATTATGTGAATGAACGAATGTTGTTTTTCAAAAACAATGTCGTGCTTACAAATGCTAATTATGTAATGAATACCGACACGTTAAAATACAAAACGGGAAATAATGTTGCGTATTTTGTTGGTTCAACGACAATTACAAGTCAAAATAATAAAATTTTTACGAAGAATGGTTGGTACAATACAAAGTCGGATCAAGCTCAATTGTATCAAAATTCATATTTGACAAGCGGTTCACGTTTTGTCTATGGTGATGATATGTTTTATGATCGTAAGAAAGACGAGGGAACGATTCGAAAAAATGCAGTAATTGTCGATACTGTTGAAAAAATGACATTGTATTCGCAATATGGATTTTATCAGGGGAAAAAGAAGTCTGTCTTTGTGACTGATAGTGTTATGGCGATAAAAGCTTTTGGTTCGGATTCGTTGTTCCTTCACGCTGATAGCATATATTTTAATCAATATACCATTGCAAATCCAGATACAACGTCGAATGATTCGCTTACGTACCAAGTGGTAAAAGCATATCATAAAACTCGTTTTTATAAAGATGACCTTCAAGGGGTTTGTGATTCGTTGGTGTACAATTCATTGGATTCTATGATATATCTCTGTGTCGATCCAATTGTGTGGTCGGAAGAAAACCAAATGACAGGGTATGATATTCGTATAAAATTAGGAGAGAATAATAGAAGCATTGAAAAAATCATGATTCAATCCGATGCTTTTGTAGCTGCACTTTGTGGCAAAGATAAGTACAACCAAATGAAAGGTAAATCATTGATTGGTTATGTAAAAAATAATGAATTGTATCGTGTCGATTTGTTTCAAAATGGAGAAACTTTGTACTATTTAAAGGACGGAGACGATATAGTAGGTGTGAATCGCGCCATTTGTAGTGATATTTCAGCATATCTGAAGAATGGAAAAATAGATCAGATTGTGTTTAAAAATAAGCCAGAAGGAACATTTAGCCCAGTAAAACAATTTCCTAAAAAACTTGAGAAAATCGATGATTTTAGTTGGTATGATGATATTCGTCCTGTTGATTCTGCCGATGTATTTCGTACTGTATCAAAAAAGAAATAGAGGGCTTATGTCTTTTGATAGTGTGATTTTTGGTATATAGTTTGTAACAAAAATTATAAAATCTAGGTCTAATTTATAAGTTATAATAAAAAAAAGTCTATATGAAGAATTTATTTAGATTATTGTTTGCAACATCTTGTTCGTTATTATTTTACGTAAATTCGTTTTCACAAAATTATACTGATTCGACAGAAGTTGACACTCTTGGTGTCACTCAGACTGTCTGTCTTTCAGAATGTAAACATTTTATATCAACGAATGTGCTACAATTTGCCACAGGTACTGCAAATTTGAACTATGAATTGCACTTTACTCCTGCATTTTCGGTTAATTTGGGTATAGGAACAGTTATGGGTACTCGAATTTTGTTCAATGAGGCACAGCAAACTTGTATACCAGGTGGTATCTATGCAAAAGTGAATCCTCGTTTCTATTTACCTAAGGCACAAACGTCTTGTATGATTCAATATGGTGTAAGTGCCTCGTATAAATACTGGAATTACACGTCAAAAGACGCGGTAGATCTTACCGGAAAAACAGAGGAGGAAAAAGCTGCTTACAAGAATGACGACAATTATGTTGTGTCCGATGGAAAAGTATTCGAAAAGGTTGGCCAGATAGAACATCTTGCTGATGTGTCTGCGTTCGGAAAAGCTTGTATTGCTGGTGGTTTAACGGCAGAAATGGAAGTGGGAGTAGGACTTGGCTCTAGAAATAACGAGTTTTATTTTACTCCAAATCTTGAAATGTCTTTTGGATGGACATTTGGTGCAAAAAAACAATAAGTTGTCTCTAAAAAATGTAATTGATATGAGAAGATTTTCAATGATTTTTGCTATTGCTGCAGTAGCAATTCAAGCATTCTCGGCAAATGTTACAGTTTCTCCTAAAATATCTGATGTAACCGTTTATTTATCGGGTGCGACGATAGAAAGTTCAGTGTCTGCAACTATCCCTTCGGGTGTGAGTTATGTGACATTGACAGATTTGCCTACTATGGTGAGTGAAGAATCTATTCAATTAGCGGGAATAGGCGATTTTACTATTATGAATGTGTCTTTTCAGTTGTCGAATGCACAAACACACAAGGTAGATAGTCTGACAAAACTACAACTGGAACTTATAGATAGAGCTACTAATCTTTCAAATGAGAAAGATGTTTATAACCAATCGATTACGATGCTTGATGCAAACAAAGAGATTAAGGGAACAACTTCGAATCTAAATACTGTAGAATTAGATAAGTTTTTAAAGTATTATCAGGCAGAATTATTGAAACTAAAGACAAAAATATTTGAAACGGATAAAGAACTTGCAATTGTAAAAAATACGTTGGCACAAGTTAATTCAGAACTTTCTGTTTATAAACGAGCACAGAAAAAAGGGGAAGTTGTTGTAGGCGTTTCTTCAAAAAAAGAACAAAAAATCACATTGGAATTGTCTTATTTCATAACAAACGCAAGTTGGACTCCATATTATGAAGTTCGTGTTGCCGATGTCAACAAAGATATGGAAGTAACGTATAAAGCAAAAGTATTCCAGGCTTCTGGTTACGATTGGAACAATGTGAATATAACGCTTTCTACTGGCGATCCGACTTTGAATGGAACAGCTCCTGTGTTGTCTAAATGGTTGTTGCGTGAAAATCATGTAACATATAGAAAATCCTATGCTGTAGTAAAAAATGCTGTTGCTTATGATGCAATTCAAGAAAATGAAGAAGAAATGGCTGCAGTAGAAATGCCGGTTAAAAAAGCTGCTGGTATAACAACCACAACGAATGCAAAAATGACATCTATAGAGTTTGCCATTCAAGAAAAATTCAGCATAAAATCATCGCAAAATGATGCTACGCTTACTGTTAATAAGTATTCTTTACCAGCAGATTATGTTTACCGTTGTGTTCCTAAATTGGACAAACATGCATATTTAGTTGCAAAAGCAACTGATTTCAGCAAATATAATTTCTTATCGGGCGATGCAACTTTGTATTTAGGTGGAAAATATGTCGGTACTTCATATCTAAATATTTCTCAGACAACAGATACTTTACAATTCTCTTTAGGACAAGACAATGGCATAGTGATAGAACGTACATTGTCTGATGAATTTAATAAAAAGTCATCAGTAGGAAAGAATTACAAGCAATCTGTTTCATGGACAATTACGGCACGAAACAACAAGTCTAACAATATTCAAATTGAGATTCAAGATAATATGCCGGTTTCAAGCATGTCGTCAGTTGTTGTGTCAAACGAATCGTTTGAAGGAGCAACGAGAAATGATGCAAATATTGTTACTTGGAAATATGATTTGAAACCATCCGAAACAAAAACAATGAAATTATCATATACGGTGACATATCCAAAAATAATGTCACTTGATTTAAAATAACAAAAGATGAAAAATTACATTCTATACGATACAGAGGTACGTAATGCATTGAAGCCGTTTACATTTACACGTCCGGTTTCTGAAATCCGTTGCGGTATCCTTACTATTACTGAAAAGTGGAATCGTTTACTTAATACAACTTGTTCGTTTAAAACCGAAGAGTATTTACGGCAAAAATATCCACTTCATTTATCAGACGAAAATGTATGGATAAACAGTTCTGTTTTCCCAACAAAAGAACTAATAGACGTTATTACTAATCTTACAGAAAATAGTTCTCTGTATTGTGGCGATTTATGGATAGCAACATGTGCAAACGAATTGCAAAATAAGGATTGTCAGAAACAAGAATTTTCAGGGGAGGTACGTCAATTACAGCATTTGTGGAATATTTTTCAGATGAACCCGTCGGAAATTGATTCTGATTTTGAAATAGTTACCAAAGGTCGTAAATCGCAGCCAATTTCAGAAACGAATCGTGTGATTTGTCCGGAAAATGTATTTATTGAAGAAGGGGCTAGTGTTGAATTTTCCATTATAAATGCACGTGGTGGTAAGGTTTATATTGGCAAGGATGCTGAAATATGGGAAAATGCGGTGATTCGTGCTCCATTTGCCATGAATGAACATGCCGTTGTAAAAATGTCGGCAAAAATATATGAAGGTACGACAATCGGACCGTATTCGAAGGTTGGGGGCGAAGTTCAAAATTCTGTGATTATAGGATATTCAAATAAAGGCCACGATGGTTATTTGGGAAATGCGGTTATAGGCGAATGGTGTAATCTTGGCGCCGATACGAACAATTCCAATTTAAAGAACGATTATTCCGAAGTGAAGATATGGAATTACGCTTCAGGAAAGTTTGAAAAAACAGGGCTGCAATTTTGTGGCTTGATGATGGGTGATCATTCAAAAGCGGCAATTAACACTATGTTCAATACGGGCACCGTGGTTGGCGTATGTTCTAATATATATAGTGCAGGATTTCCACGAAATTTTATACCTTCATTTACAAGAGGTGGTTCTCAGGGAATCGAGGAAAACTTGTTTTCGAAAGCGGTAGAGACGGCAAAACGTGTGTATGCACGTCGCCATAAAGATTTCGATGATGTAGAATCTGCAATTTTGGCAAAGGTTTTCGAGGAAACACGCCAAAATAGGCAATTCTAATAAATGGCATATCATTTGAAATATGGTGAAACCGAAAAGAAAACAAGTAAAAACTGACATTTTGACCGTATGGCAAAGAAAGACTTAGCAGATTTATTGTTTGACTCAATCGAGTCAAACGCAGAAATAATCCCTATTGTAGCGGACGACGAAGCATTGTCGCCAAATAAAATTGATGTGCCTGAGGTACTGCCAATTTTACCGCTAAAGAACGCTATTTTGTTCCCGGGAGTTGTTATGCCAATAACAGTAGGCCGTGTGCAGTCAATTCGTTTGATTCGTGACTACAATAAAAAAGAAAAAATTATAGGTGTAGCTACGCAGAAAAATGCAGGAATTGAAAAACCTGTTGTTGCGGATTTATATGCTACCGGTACGGCTGCGCAAATTTTAAAAATCTTGGAAATGCCTGATGGAAATACCATGGTTATTTTACAAGGTTTGTCACGTATTGCAATTATGGATCAAGTTCAACATGAACCATACATGATGTGCAACGTGATTGCGAGAGAAGAAATTAGTTTTCCTGTAGACAAAGAATTTGAAGCTATTATATCTTCATTGAAAGACCTTTCTTTGAAGGTGTTGAAAATGTCTTCGCAGGTTCCGAAAGAATCAATATTTGCAATCAAAAATATTACTAATCCAAAGTTCATTATCAACTTTATGTCATCTAATGTCGATATGCCATTAGATAAAAAGATAGTTCTTTTGGAATGTGAAGACTTGAAATCACGAGCAATATTGCTTATGAAAGAATTGTCGCAGCAGGCTCAAATATTGGAAATAAAGAATGACATTCTTAATAAAACACGTCAGGATATAGACCAACAGCAACGTGATTTCTTCTTACATCAACAAATCAAACAAATTCAATCGGAATTGGGCGAGGAGTCTGTTGAAGAGGAAATGGACAAATTCAGAGAACAAGCTAAAACAAAAAAATGGTCTGAAGACGTTGCAAAACAATTTGAAAAAGAATTGGTTAAACTTTCCCGTATAGGAACACATTCTCCTGATTATAGCGTACAATATAGTTATGTACAAACCTTGTTGGATTTGCCTTGGAATGAGTATAGCGAAGACAACTTCGATCTTGTTCGTGCGGAGAAGATTTTGAATCAAGATCATTATGGTTTGGACAAGGTTAAAAAACGTATCCTTGAACACTTGGCTGTACTAAAGCTGAAAGGAGATATGAAGTCGCCAATATTATGTTTGTATGGTGCGCCTGGTGTTGGAACAACATCATTAGGTAAATCGATTGCAAAGGCATTGAACAGAAAATACTGTCGTATGTCTCTTGGTGGTTTACATGATGAATCGGAGATTCGTGGTCACAGAAAGACCTACATAGGTTCTATGCCAGGTCGAATCATTCAAAATTTGAAAAAGGTAAAAACAGCAAATCCGGTGTTTGTTTTGGATGAAGTTGATAAGGTTGGCCACGACGTTCATGGTGATCCGGAATCGGCCTTGTTGGAAGTTTTGGACCCAGAACAAAACAATACATTCTATGATAACTATTTGGAGCTAGATTTCGATTTGTCAAAAGTTATGTTTATTGCAACGGCTAACAATATTGAATCTATTAGCCCGGCATTGCGTGACAGAATGGAGATGATAGACATTTCTGGTTATATTGTAGAGGAAAAGATAGAAATCGCAAAACGTCATTTAATTCCTACGCAATTACAAAATGTAGGTATGAAACCAAATGACCTGAAATTTTCGTCAAAGACAATAGAATATATTATTGTAAATCATACACGAGAATCAGGTGTACGTGGTTTGGATAAGAAGATAGCTGAAATAGCACGTGCTTATGCTCAAAAAGTTGTGAAAGGCGAAGAATTTTCACAAACAGTTTCTGTGTCAGATATAAAAGCAATATTGGGTAAGCCTGATTTTACTTCAGATATATATGAAGGAAATGATTTTGCGGGAGTTGTAACCGGTTTGGCATGGACTGCTGTTGGAGGAGAAATACTTTATATTGAAACAAGTTATAGTAAAGGTAAGGGCGGTTTGACATTGACAGGTAACCTTGGTAATGTCATGAAAGAATCGGCTACTATTGCAATGGAATATATAAAATCCCATGCTGAAGCAATTGGGTTAGGAGACTTTGATTTTGACTCTGTAAATGTTCATTTGCATGTGCCGGAAGGAGCCATTCCAAAAGATGGCCCATCAGCTGGTATTACAATGGCGACATCAATAGCCAGTGCGTTGACTCATAGAAAAGTTCGTAAGGCTATAGCAATGACAGGTGAGATTACCTTACGTGGTAAGGTATTACCGGTTGGCGGTATAAAAGAAAAGATTCTTGCTGCTAAGCGAGCAGGTATAAAAGAGATTATTCTTTCTGCACAGAATCAAAAAGATATAGAAGAAATCGGAGAGAAATATTTGAAAGGAGTTACATTTAAATATGTAAACGAAGTTTCTGAAGTTCTTTCGTATGCATTACTTGAAGAACAATCGAGAAAGTAATGTAGAACAAGAATGATTTGTAGGCTGTTCCTAAAAGGAGCGGCCTTTTTTGTCTTGTGAAAAAGATAGCTTTGAAAGTGAAATCAATAAAAAATTAACAAATAGTTAATATTTTTTTCAAAAATTGTAAAAAGAAAGCGTTGAATGCTTTCAATAATTGAAGATTATTTTGCAAATTTGCGACACAAAAAATAAAAATTTACAATGAAGAAACATAATTTCAATGCAGGACCGTCCATTTTGCCACGTGAAGTCATTGAAGAAACAGCAAAGGCTGTTCTTGACTTTCAAAATGATGGACTTTCAATTTTAGAGATTAGCCACAGAGCTAAGAACTTTCAACCAGTAGTTGATGAGGCAGTCTCGTTGTTCAAAGAATTATTGGATATTCCTGAAGGATACTCCGTAATCTTCCTTGGCGGTGGTGCAAGTTTGGAATTCTGTATGATTCCATATAACTTCTTGGAAAAGAAAGCTGCTTACTTGAACACAGGTGTTTGGGCTAAGAAAGCAATGAAAGAAGCTAAATTGTTTGGTGATGTTGTTGAAGTTGCTTCTTCTGCAGATGCAAACTACACATTCATTCCAAAGGATTACACAATCCCAACAGATGCTGATTATTTCCATATCACAACAAACAACACAATCTACGGAACAGAAATCTTGAAAGACTTAGATTCTCCAGTTCCTTTGTTTGCAGATATGTCATCTGATATTTTCTCACGTCCAATCGATGTGTCTAAATATGGTGTGATTTATGGTGGTGCTCAAAAGAACTTGGCTCCAGCTGGTGTCACATTTGTAATCATCAAAAATGAATTACTTGGTAAAGTAACTCGTCCAATTCCAACAATGTTGGATTATCGTACACACATTGACGGTGGTTCAATGTTCAATACACCTCCAGTGTTACCTATCTACACAGCATTGTTGAACTTGCGTTATTTGAAAGCTAACGGTGGTGTTGCAGCAATGGAAAAACGTAACATCGAAAAAGCAAACCTACTTTACGATGCAATCGACAACAGCAAGATCTTCGTAGGAACTGCGAAAGAAGAAGACCGTTCAAGAATGAACATCTGCTTCGTGATGAAAGAAGAATACAAAGAAAAAGAAGCAGACTTCTTGAAATTCGCACAAGAAAACGGAATGGTTGGTGTTAAAGGTCACCGTTCAGTTGGTGGTTTCAGAGCTTCTTGCTACAATGCATTGCCAATCGAAAGCGTGAAAGCGTTGATAGATTGCATGAAGGCTTTTGAAAAAACAATCTAATATTTGTATAACAACGAAAGGAGAAAGGTTTCTTTCTCCTTTTTTTAATTTTATAAAAATGACAAAAGTACTTGTTGCTACCGAAAAACCATTTGCTAAAGCTGCAGTGGACGGTATTAAAGAAATCGTAGAAAAAGCAGGATTTGAATTTGCTTTATTAGAATCATACACAGAAAAATCTGCATTATTAAGTGCTGTAGCAGATGCTGACGCTATCATTATCAGAAGTGATAAAGTTGATGCTGAAGTTTTAGAAGCTGCTAAAAACTTAAAAATCGTTGTTCGTGCCGGTGCTGGTTACGACAATGTTGACCTTGCTGCTGCAACAGCAAAGAATGTAGTAGTAATGAACACTCCAGGACAAAATGCTAATGCTGTTGCAGAATTAGTATTTGGTTTGTTGGTTTATGCGGTTCGTAATTTCTACAATGGTAAATCAGGTTCAGAATTGATGGGCAAAAAACTTGGTATCTTAGCTTTCGGTAATGTTGGCCGTAATGTAGCCCGCGTTGCTAAAGGTTTTGGTATGGATGTTTATGCTTACGATGCATTCTGTCCAGCTGAAGTTATTGAGGCTGCTGGTGTTAAAGCGGTTGCAAATCAAAATGAACTATTCAAAACTTGTGATGTAGTTTCATTACATATTCCTGCAACTCCAGAAACTATCAATAGCATTAACTACGACATGGTTAACCAAATGAAGAAAGGTGGTATTCTTGTAAATACTGCTCGTAAAGAAGTTATTGATGAAGCAGGTTTGATTAAATTAATGAATGACCGTGCTGATATTAAATACATTTCTGATATCATGCCAGCTGCTCACGAAGAATTCTCTAAATTCGAAGGTCGTTATTTCTCAACACCTAAGAAAATGGGTGCTCAAACTTCAGAAGCAAATATCAATGCAGGTTTAGCTGCAGCTCGTCAAATTGTTTCTTTCATCACAACAGGTGATAAGAAATTCCAAGTAAATAAATAAAATAACGATTAGAGTTTAGTGATTAGTTGTATGATTAATCACTAAACATTAATCACTAATCATTATAACAATGCCAATAGTAAAACCATTCAAAGGATTTCGTCCTTGCAACGAGGAATATGCAAAGAAAATTGCTTCTCGTCCATACGATGTGTTGAATTCAGAAGAGGCTAAGGCTGAAGCTGGAGATAACAAATACTCTTTCTATCATGTTATTAAACCAGAAATAGATTTACCTGCCGATGTTGATTTGCATTCTCAACTTGTATATGATACAGCAAAAGCTGCAATTCAAAAGTTGATAGATGAAAAAGTGCTAATCCAAGATGAAAAACCTTGTTATTACATCTATGCACAAACTATGAATGGTCGTACACAATATGGTATAGTTGGTGGTGCATATGTTGCTGATTACGAGAATAATATCATCAAAAAACATGAATTAACTCGTCCAGATAAAGAAGAAGATCGTAGAAATCACGTTCGCCATACAAATTTCAATGCAGAACCAGTGTTCTTCGCATTCAAAAACAATTTGGAATTGGACATGATTATTCATGATGCGATTTTAGTTGATCCTGTTTATAATTTCGTTTCAGAAGACGGTGTTGGTCACCATGTTTGGGTAATCGACAATGATGCTAAAATAAAACGCATCGAATATTTATTCGCTAACGAAGTTGATTGCTTGTATGTTGCTGATGGTCACCACAGAACAGCAGCTGCTGCAGGTGTTGGTTCAGAACGTCGTGCTGCAAATCCAAATCACAACGGTAGTGAAGAATACAACTATTTCTTGGCAGTAAATTTCCCAGCTAACCAATTGACAATTATTGATTATAACCGTGTTTTGAAAGATTTGAATGGTATGACTCCTGCAGAATTGGTTTCAAAACTAGAAAAGTCTTTTGTTGTTGAGAAAAAAGGTACGGAAATTTATAAACCAAATAAGTTACACAATTTCTCAATGTACTTGGCAGGTGAGTGGTACTCATTAACTGCAAAAGAAGGTACATTCAACGATGCTGATCCTATTGGCGTATTGGATGTTACAATTTTAACTGAACAAGTACTTTCTCCATTATTTGATATTCAAGATTTACGAAGAAGCCAAAGAATTGATTTTGTTGGTGGTATTCGCGGTTTAGGAGAATTGAAGAAACGTGTTGATTCTGGTGAAATGCAAGCTGCATTTGCTTTGTATCCAGTTTCTATGGATCAGTTGATGAACATTGCAGATAGCGGTGAAATCATGCCTCCAAAATCAACTTGGTTTGAACCAAAATTAAGAAGTGGATTAATCCTTCATAGTTTAGTATAATCCTAAATCAAATCTATTTGATTAAAATAAAAAAGGCTATCGGAAACGATGGCCTTTTTTGTTAAAATTATAGTTTAAACACAAAAAAAGCAGGAATTTTCCTGCTTTTTATAATTTAGATTAAATTATTGGTTAATTCCAGTATTCAATTTCACTTTCTGGAATTGCAACCTTTAATGCAACTTGTTTATTATTTTTTAAAGTACCAACAAGAGATAGAGTAAATTCTTTGTCGCTTTTTCCAATGATAATATAACCAGAAGAAAAACAAGATTCATTTTCGTATTGAACATCTGCAATATATGAATGAACACTATTTTCAAATGAATCTAGACCAAAGAAATCATCATTTCCAGAACTAAATCCAAATGAAAATTGATGTTTAACTGCAGGTTTTGCCAAATCTATCTTAGAACCAAGTAAAGGAGTGCCAAGGTCAAATCTTCCATGAAAATCTCCACCCATTATATCAAGATAATGTGCCCCTTCATCTTCATATTCTGCATTTGCAGGTCTAATGGCAAGATGATATTCAACATCACTTGACTTTCCATCATAAAATGCTTGATTATCAGTTATTTTTTTAAAATGTCTGATTCTGAAGATTTATTTTCTTCATCACCACAACTTACAAACGAAATACTTGTAAGTAAGGCCATTACGGCATAAAAAATTTTCTTTTTCATAATTTTATTATTTTATTATTTATTATACTAATCCAGAGAATCCCATAAATGCTAATGCCAACAAACCTGCAGCAATTAATGAGATAGGAGTGCCTTGTAAGCGTTTAGGTACATCTGTTATTTGTATTTGTTCACGAATACCGGCAAATACAACCAAAGCTAATCCAAAAGCTAAAGCATTTGCAAATGCAAAAACGATAGCCAATGAAAGTGAGCTTTCTTCTACAAATGAATATTTGCTTGGTAAATCCAATGCCATCATTGATACACCAAGTACGCAACAGTTAGTTGTAATCAAAGGAAGAAATACTCCTAAAGCTTCATATAATGCGTGAGAAACCTTTTTTAGAACGATTTCGACCATTTGTACTAAAGAGGCGATAATTAAAATAAAACTAATAGTTTGCAAGAATTCAATGTTAAGTGGAACTAATACATATTTGTTAAGAATATAGGTAACCATAGTGGCAAGAACCAATACGAACATTACCGCACCCGACATGCCAATTGCTGTATTTACTTTTTTAGAAACTCCCAAAAATGGGCAGATTCCCAAAAATTGACTTAAAACAATGTTGTTTACAAATACAGCTGATATAATTATTAATAAGTAAGCCATTTTCTTTAAAGTTTGAGATTAGTTGTTCTTTTTAATTAATGCAATTAAATATGCCAAAACTAAGAAGGCTCCTGGAGGCAAGATAAATACCAACATAGTTTTAGGGTCTTCCATGCCTAAGAAATTCCAGCCAAAAATTGTTCCGGCACCAAGCATTTCACGTACAAGGCCGAGTAGGGTAAGAGCTAATGTAAATCCAAGTCCCATACCAATTCCGTCGAATAGAGAATCAACGACACCATTTTTTGAAGCAAATGATTCTGCACGACCAAGAATTATACAGTTTACAACTATCAATGGAATGTATAAACCAAGTTGTTCAAACAAAGCTGGAACATACGCTTCCATAAGTAATTGAATTATAGTAACGAAGGTTGCGATTATTACAATAAAAGCAGGGATTCGCACTTTGTCAGGTATGATATTTTTAACCAACGAGATAACAATATTCGACATAATAAGAACGAACATTGTTGCTAATCCCATACCTAAGCCATTAGTTCCAGAAGTGGTAACCCCAAGCGTAGGACACATACCTAAAAGGAGAGAGAAGATTGGATTCTCCTTTATAATTCCGCGAGTTAGATTAGAAATATTTGCCATGTTATTCTTGTTTTGTTGCACCTGATTCTGCATCGGCACATGATTTTTGATTCGTTATTTGTTGAAATGCGCTATAGGCTTTACGAATAGTAGCGCAAAAAGCTCGGGAGCTGATTGTTGCTGCCGTAAGAGCATCAACATCGCCGCCGTCTTTTTTTACAATAGCTTTTTTTGTCGCACAATCGAAGCCTACAAATTGAGAACGGAATTTTTCCGTGGTCATCTTGTCTCCAAGTCCTGGAGTTTCTTGGTGGGCAACTACAGATGTGTTGTAAATTGCGCCATCAGGTGTAAAACCGACCATTACTTGTACGGTTCCACCAAATCCAGAGTTTGTTGAGCTAAGAATAGCATAACCAACAACTTCATTGTCTTTTGTTGCTGTATAAACTGTCAAACTATCATTTTGTACTGCTGTTTTTATACCTGTTTCAAGTGGATTGTTGTTGAATTCAGGAACAACAATAGAGATTGCATTTATTTGTTTCTGTTGATGAGAAGCAGAAATAGGGGCAAGAGTTATTTGCTGTACAAAAGCAAGCGAAATGCCGGCTATAAAAGTAATTGCACACAATACAATTACCATATTTTTAAGAGAAGATTCTATTTTCTGTGCCATGGCCGATTAATTTTTAGATCCGTAACGACGATGTTGAATTTTATTGATTAGTGGCACTAATGCATTCATAATCAATATCGCAAAAGACATTCCTTCTGGATATGCACCAAAACGACGAATGATAACTGTCAAAACACCGATGCCTATACCAAAAATAATTTTGCCAAATGAAGTCATAGGGGAAGTTGCATAGTCTGTTGCCATGAAAATTGCACCTAACATAGCTCCACCTGTACAAAGATGGAAAATAGGATTGGCGTTTAGCTCAGGATTTGCAAGATAAAGAATACAAGAAAATACTGCAATTGAACCTAAAACGCTAACTGGAATATGCCAAGTAATTGTTTTGGTACATAATAGATATATTCCACCTATAATTAATGCAATAACAGAAATTTCACCAAGACTACCACCAATATTTCCGATAAATAAATCAGTTGTCGATGGCAAAGAAAGATCTGCTATAGTTTTTCCGCTCATAATACCTTCCTTAACCATTCCAAGTGGCGTTGCACCTGTTGTTCCATCTACGGTGTATTCAGAAACCTTCGACCATGTTGTCATGTCGGCAGGGAACGAAATTAATAGGAATACACGTCCAACAAGTGCAGGGTTGAAAATATTGCAACCCAAACCACCGAAAGACATTTTTGCAACACCAATGGCAATTAAGCAACCAATTACAACCATCCATAAAGGAAGAGAGTTTGGTAAGTTAAATGATAAAAGAACACCGGTAATTATTGCGGAGCAATCTTTTATAGAATAATTTTGATTTTTGAATAACCATTTATCTATTACAAATTCAAATAATAGACAAGATGCCACGGAAACAAGCGTTAACAATAAAGCTGAAAATCCGAAGACATACACTGAAAATATTAGAGCCGGAACTAAAGCAATCAAAACATTGCACATCAATTTTGTTGTGCTTGTCTCCGATTGATAGTGAGGCGATGGAGATACAGTAAGCATAGTTTTTATTTTTTGAATTCAGAATATTATTTTTTATCTACTTCTTTCTTTGCTTCGTTTTGCAAAATCTGTATTGCTTTTGCTTTACCTAAACGAATATAATCGAGTAGAGGTTTGTGAGCAGGACATGAGAAACTGCATGAACCGCACTCAAAGCAATCGGTTACATTATGTTCGTTTAATTCTGCAAACATTGATTTTTTCGAAAGAGCATACAATAAATATGGTTCTAATCCCATAGGACAGCCATCAACGCATCGACCACATCGGATACAATTCGTTTCTGGTTTACGATGTGCTTCTTTTTCTGTCATGCACAAAACACCGGAAGAACCTTTCATGATCGGTATTTCCAATGAACGAACTGCACGTCCCATCATTGGACCACCAGAAATAACCTTGTCTGTTCCTTCCGGAAGACCGCCAACAACATTTAACAAATCACTGAAACTTGTTCCTATACGAGTCAATACATTTGCAGTGGTAGTCAATCCTGTTCCTGTAACAGTAACAATACGATCTATAAGTGGTTTATTCTTAATTACAGCTTCATATACTGCAAAAGTTGAAGCAACGTTACATACAATAGTTCCAACTGATGCAGGTAATTTGCGTGATGGTACCTCGCGACCTGTAAGGGCTTGTATTAGATGTTTTTCGCTACCTTGTGGATATTTTACTTTTAGAGGAACAATTTCAATGCCTTGATATGCCGTTGCAACTTGTTGCATTTTTGCAATAGCATCGGGTTTATTATTTTCAATACCTACTAAAGCTTTTGAAACGCCAAGTGCTTTTTTAATTAATTCGATACCCACACATATCTCTTCAGCTTTTTCAAGCATAAGTGCATGGTCGGCAGTAAGATATGGTTCACATTCAACGCCATTAATCAATAAATAGTCAATGGTTACGTCTTTAGGAGGCGTAAGTTTCACACTCATAGGGAATGTGGCACCACCCATGCCAACTATACCGGCAATAGCTATTTTTTCTTTTATAATTTCAGGAGTGAACGACGTTATATCTTTTTGTAGAGTTGTCGATCTATCTATTGTTGGTTCCCATTCATCATTGCCATCTGTTTTTATGACAATCATTTGTTTTTTGTTACCAGATAAATCTGGATACATGTCTATTTTCTCAATCGTTCCGGAAACAGAAGAATGTACATTGGCGGAAACAAATCCGGCACTTTCGCCAATTTTTGTTCCGACTTTAACAATGTCTCCAACAGCCACAATAGGATTGGCTGGAGCTCCGACATGTTGGGATAGAGGTATCATTACTCGCTCTGGAATAGGAGCAATACTTATAGCAACTCCTTTAGAGAGTTTGTTTTCTTTTGGGTGTACTCCACCTATAGTAAAGGTTTTCATGTGTGTACAGATTTAGTTATTTTCTTCCACTTTTTTTCTTACAGGAAAATTTGTTTCTACAATTGCTCCTGTAGGGCAAGCTTCAACACATTTTCTACAAAGTTTACATGCATTTGCATCAATGTATGCCAATGAGTCGACAACGACAATAGCATTGTTTGGACATGTTTTCATACATTTTCCACAACCGATACATGCAGCAGCGCAAGCCTTACGGGCTATGGCTCCTTTGTCTTTATTTGAGCAACCAACATAGATTTTCATATCTTTTTTGTTGGTCTTACGAAGTTCAATTATGTGTCGTGGACATGCAGTTGCACATTGTCCACAAGCTGTACATAGATTAGAATCAACTTCCGGTAGTTTTGTTACAGGGTTGATTTTTATTCCTCCAAAAGAACATGCTTTCTCACAGTCGCCAAGTCCTAAGCAACCAAACGAACATGCCGTGTCACCTGCATGAAAACTTGCTGCAAATGAGCATGATGAAATACCTTCGTAGCTAACTGTTTTAGGACGTTGTTCACATGTCCCTTTACATTTTACTACAGCTACTTTTTTTTCTGTTTGTGAAGCAACCTTGCCTAAAAATGTTGCAATTTGCTCCATTGTTTGTTCTCCGCCGACAGAGCAGTACAAGCCATCAAGAGAAGGGGAGTCCACCATTTTTTCTGCCAATTTTCGACAGCCTGGAAATCCGCATCCTCCACAGTTTGCACCAGGCAATAATGATTCAACTTCACCATATAACGGGTTTTCGTCGGTCTTGAATTTCTTCGCGACGAAATACAACGCTATACTAGCAAGTAATCCTATTGCGCAAAGCAGCAGAATCGTGTTAATAATAGTTGTCATACGTTTTTTTTTTTTATTTTGAACGAAAAATTTCGTTCGAACCGTTGTTTATTCTTATGTAATAAAAAGAAATGGCATCCTAATAATGTACAAGCAATACAAAATGATGCGAGTTCATTCATAAATTGCATACATATTAAGACTGTTGCCATTAAAATAAAAAGCGGTATCATGTATGCCCACAATACCGCTTTTGTTCCAATTGAAGAGTCCATAACGACCTGAATTTCATCTCCTGGTTTAAATTGTTTATCACAATCAGGTTTTATGTGAACCAATTTTTCGGATATTTCGGAGAAACCACAAATCGTTTTTGCATGACAATCTCCACACGACGATTTTGCTGCGATGGACACAACAATCATTTCGTCCGAAACGGAACGAACAACACCGCTATGGGAGATTGTACAACTCATTGTTTATTATCTAAATATAGTTTTATCTCTATCTGGACCTACAGAAATGATTTTTACAGGTACGCCTGTTTCTTTTTCAATGAACTCGATGTATGTCTTTAATTGTTTTGGCAATTCATCGTAGTTGTTTGTATTTAATTCTTGTTTCCAGCCTTCAAAGTCTGTATAGATAGGTTCAGCGTTTTCAAGGTCATTAGGTAAATAGTTAATTTCCTGACCTTTATATTTATATGATGTACAGATTTTGATTGTGTCGAAATCATTCATCACATCACTTTTCATCATAAATAGCTGAGTAACACCATTCAACATGATAGCATATTTTAATGCTACTAAATCCAACCAACCACAACGACGAGCACGACCAGTTGTTGCACCAAATTCACCACCATTTTGACGAAGTTTTTCACCAGTTTCATCAAATAATTCAGTAGGGAATGGACCGCTACCAACACGAGTACAGTATGCTTTGAAAATACCGAATACTTCGCCGATTCTGCTTGGGGCCAAACCAAGACCTGTACAAGCACCTGCTGTAATTGTATTTGAAGAAGTTACGAATGGATATGAACCAAATTCAATGTCTAGCAATGTACCTTGAGCACCTTCGCATAACATTGATTGTCCATTATCTAATGCTTCGTTAATATAAAATTCTGTATCAACAATCTTAAGTGATTGAATTAATTTAATTCCTTCGAACCATTCTTTTTCATATGCATCTATGTCAAATGTATATGTATAGTTCTTTAAAATGTTAAGGTGAGTTTCCTTACATTGTTTGTATTTTTCTTCAAACTTGTTCAACAAGTCGCCTACACGTAAACCTGTGCGGGCAATTTTGTCTGTATATGTAGGACCGATACCTTTCTTTGTTGAACCAATCTTATTTGCTCCCTTTGCATTTTCGTATGCCTCGTCCAATGCTTTGTGAGATGGAAGAATGATATGTGCGCGAGTCGACAAAATCAATGTCTTTGCAACATCAACACCTTGTGCTGTAAGTTTGTCAACTTCTTCCTTAAAGATATATGGATCAATAACAACACCATTACCGATAATGTTTATCGCATTTGGACGGAAAACACCTGAAGGTATAGTGTGCAACACGTGTTTTACATTATTAAAAACCAATGTGTGTCCTGCGTTTGGTCCACCTTGAAAACGAGAGATAATGTTGTATTTTGGGGTTAATACATCCACAATTTTACCTTTTCCTTCGTCTCCCCATTGTAGTCCTAAAAGAACATCTGCTTTTTGTTTTGCATTCATTGTTTCAATTTGTTAGTATAAAACTCAAAAACCTTGTAAATATAGAGAAAAAATAATCTCGTTTACTTAGGATTTGTTAATTGTTGATAAATATTTTCTTTACTTGTATATGTTTGAAATACAGTTAATTCTATTTTCCTTGTTGTTCAATTCTTTCAACCTTATTCATTCCTCTTACCTTTTGAAGGTTCATCATTAGGGTATTTAACTGCTGACTGTCGTGAATATATAGGTCAAAGTGTGCAATGAAATCTTGTTCCATTGTTTCGATATGAACGGTTCGAATGTTTACGTTTAATTGATTAGAAATGACATTTGAAATGTCGTTAAGCATACCGATTCTGTCTTTTCCTTTTAATTGAATAGAAACCAAGAATACTTGTTCTTGACGGCTTATCCATTTAATCTTGTAGGCATGTTCTGCTTGTTGTCGTTCTATTGCGGTCGGACAATTCTTTTTGTGAATTTCCCATCCATTCTTTCCGTCAAAACCAACAACTTCATCTCCTGGAATAGGATGGCAGCAGTCTGCGATAGTATAATTTGTAGAATGACGTAATACTTTTACACCGTTTTCTACTTGTTCGTCATCAGTATTGTCTTCATTTTTAGAGAACGATAGTCCCCAAAAAGTGATTTTTTTGCTTTGACGTTTTTGCGTCGCATATTCAACTATCTTGTCGGTATTTAATTCATCGCCACCAAGTTTTTCGAATAGCTCGTTCTTGTCGGCTACGCCGTATCCTTGTACCAATTTGTTGATTATTGTTGGCGTAGCTGGTAATTCTCTTTCTTCCAATAGTTTTGGAAGTATTTGTTGACCACGTATGAAGTTCTTTCTTTTCTCGTATTTGAATATTTGTTGTAAAGCGTTGTTTGCTTTAGAAGTCGTAATGATTTTTAGCCATTCTTTTTGTGGCGTTTGCGAGTCAGAGGTTAGGATTTCTACCTGATCGCCACTTTGCAGCTTGTAATCTACACCTACAACCTTGCCTTTGTTAATACGTGCACCGATGGCGTGATTTCCTACTTCTGAATGTATTTCGTATGCGAAATCCAAAGCTGTTGCACCAATAGGGAAGCGGTGAAGTTCGCCTTTCGGCGTGAATGCAAACAAATCGGTTGCATACAGATTTAATTTAAAATCGTCAAGGAATTTTAGTGCGTCTTCATCTGGGTTTACCAAAGATGAGCGTACACGCTTCATCCATACTTCCAATTGACTTTGCTCAAAACCCTCTACATTTTTGTAGCGCCAATGTGCCGCATAACCTTGTTCTGCGATGTCGTCCATACGCTGTGTACGGATTTGAACTTCAACCCATGTTCCGTCTGGACCCATTACGGTTGTTTGCAAGGATTCGTATCCATTGTCTTTTGGTGTGGATATCCAATCTCGAAGTCGTTCCGGATTTGGAGTGTATTTGTCTGTGATATACGAATACACACGCCAGCACATTGCTTTTTCTTCTTCTAAAGGAACATCTTGCAAGATGATGCGGACAGCAAATACATCATACACATTGTCGAACGTAATGCCTTTCTTTTGCATTTTAGCCCATATTGAAGCTATAGATTTCGAACGACTTGATATGGTGTAGTTTATGTTGTTCTTTTCCAATGTCATCATAATAGGAACGCAAAAGCGATTCAAGTAGTGGATTCGCTTTTTTTCGCTTCCTTTCAATTGGTGAAGAATGTCGAAATATACTGTTGGATTTAAATACTTTAGACATAAATCCTCGAGCTCCATTTTTATTTTGTAGAAACCCAATCTATGTGCAAGAGGGACAAACAAAGTATTCGTTTCCTCAGCTATGCGAAGTTGTTTTTCTGGAGCCATAGAATCCAATGTTCGCATATTGTGTAATCGGTCTGCAAGCTTGATTATGATTACACGAACGTCTTCGGATAGGGTGAATACAATTTTCTTGAAGTTTTCGGCTTGTCCTTCCTTGTTTTTTAACAAACCTCGAATTTTTGTCAGACCGTCAACAATTTGCGCAATTTTAGGATTGAACATATTGCTAATGTCTTCCAAGGTTATGTCGGTATCTTCAACGACATCGTGTAAAAGTGCGGCAATTACAGATTTTGAGCCTAATCCGATTTCTTCAGATACAATTTTTGCAACAGCAATAGGATGTAAGATGTAAGGTTCGCCCGATCTACGGCGTGTTCCGTAATGAGCCTCGTTTGCGACGTCAAAAGCTTTGCGAACTAATGCAATTGTTTCTTCGGATTTATGGCATTTAGGAGATTTTTGTAATAAATCCTCAAATTGCTTTTGTATATTATCTTTTTCTTCCTGTGAAAATTCTGCCATTACCAGATTTTTTTTACAGTTTCAAAGATACTGATTTTTTTGTAAAGACTACGTTTTACACTTAAAATAAATATGAATTTAGGGCTTTTCTAGTTGTATAATAAATGAACAATGCCGCGTCGTTCAATTTGTTCTCCGTTTGGTAAAACAATTCGTATTTGATAGCGGTATACACCAGCTGTCGCCGGTTTGTTTCGTACCGTTCCGTCCCATCCAAGATCTATGTCGTTGCTTTGGAAAATACACGTTCCGTTTCTGTCGAATATTTGTAATGAATATTCTCCTGATAAGAAAGCATATTTGGGTTTAAATATCGTATTTTCTTCTATAGAAGAGAAAGGATTGATGGCATTAGGTATCAATAATTTATAATTCTTATTTAAACAAACACTATTAGAGAATGAAGAATATCCATTCCCGTTTGCTTCAATACGATAACAACGTGAAAAACTATGTTCTGGTTTTGTGATTTCGTCTATATACACAAATTGTTTTGAAGGATTTGTTGCTATGGCTTGTTCACTTTCTTCGTTTTCGGAACACCAAATTGTGTATGTATATGTGTTGTTTGTTGGTGTGTTTTTTGACCATTCCAATATATTTTGGAAATCCGTTACTTCACGAATTGTAAGTTCAATAGGAGTGAGTACGTTTGATTCTATAATTGCTGTACCACAATTGTCATATCCTTGCAGTTTATAATAAATTGAAGTATCTGGTTTATAGGCATGTTCGTCTATGTAAGTATATGTATTACAATTGACTGGCAATGAAATGATTGTGTCGATGCCAACGAAATGCAAACTGTCTTTTTCTGATTTAAAGAGTATATACTTTCGATAATCCGATGCTGTATCTATTTGAAAAATTGTTGTTATATCGTCATTTTCTATGGTGATATTCTTGCTGATAAGGAATTTTGGAGATAGAGGCAAGGGGTCGCTCACCGAACACATTGATGATGTTGCCGTTTGTTTCTTTCCTCTACAATCGGTGAACACCGCGCGAACAAAGAACGACCGTTCGCTTTTTTCATTTGGAAGAATAAAACAACTGGTTTCTGATGCAAGACATTGTTTTACAACAACTTCCTCTTTGTCTATTGCTTCTACTATTTCATATTTATCGACACTAATTCCATATCCGTAATATGGCGTCCAGGTGATTTTTATTTGAGCTGGACAAGTGGTTGTTCTTGCTGTCGATACCATTGTCGTGTGGTATTCCCGTAATGATGTACTATTGTTCCCGTTTTCTGAATAGGCGTCAACTGCAAGCGAAATAGGTCTTTCAAAAGCTTCGTATGGGAACAAGGCTATGGAATCGGTTTTAAATGTAAACTTGTTGTCTGTATTTCCTTGAATATCAACGATTCCTTTACCTTTTATGAGCGTAGTTTCGTCATAGATATACAGAATACGCACATATTTTATGTTCTCTGATTCACTTTTATACCAAGCAACAGAGACCTCGTTGTTGTATGGATTAACAGACACGTATGAAACATCTGTCGGATCAATTTCATCAGCAAATGATGAGATTGAAAACAACAGACAAAGACATGTTGTCACTATGTTAATATAGTTAACCAACTGCAACTTCATACATAGAGTCTTCGTTTAAATAAGTATTTGCAAGTTTTTGTATTTCTTTTGGTTGAATGTTGTTTGTGGTGTTCCACATTTGATTGTAATAATCTTTAAAATCAAGATTATACAAAACTGTATCAAGCAACATCTCGCTGGTAGCCATAGCTCCATCGAAACTGCGGGCAAGACTTGAAAGCATATATGTTTTTACAATATTCAATTCTTCTTCGGAAACTAATTCTGTACGTAAACGTTTTAATTCCTGAAAAATTGCCTCCAACGCTTTTTCATGTACTTCTTTGCCTACTTGTGAGGATATGATGAAATATCCGGATTCTTTTAGTGAAATTATGGCGGAACCGATTCCATACGTGTAACCTTTTTCCTCTCGTACAGTTGTCATTAGGCGGGAACCAAAATAACCGCCTAAAATTGTATTTACTACCTGCAATTTGATGAAATCCGGATGGTTACGATTAACCATTACTTTCCCAATTTTTAATGCTGTTTGTACAGCCTTTTCCTTAGGAACACGCAATGAATGAGAATTACTTGTAATTATTTTATATTGAGGAATTTGAACTTTTCCAGATTTTGGTAGTTGTATATGTTTTATCGTTTCCAATAAATCTTTTGCTTTAGCAGATTGTAGGTTTGCGCATACGAATATTTTTGTTTTCTCTGCAGTAAAGTTTTCTTTATGAAAAGAAATAAGATTTTCTCTTGTAAGATATTCAAAATCTGTCGATTCCATTATTTTTCCATACGGATGTTGCGAACCGAATAGGGTATTTGCCAACAATCGTTGTGATCTTATTTCAACACGTTCACTATCAATTTTGAATTGTTCAAATCGATTGGATTTATGGATTGCCAGTTTGTCTTCAGGAAAAGTAGGGTGCAAAATGAAATCACTTACGATTTCAAACGCTTCCTTTGCATGTTTTTCTAAACAACAAAGCGAAATTGTTGAATAGTCTTTTGTCATGCTACAAAATAAGTATGCTCCAAGAAAATCTAATTTTTCGGCTATTTCTTCAGATGTTCTGCTGGAAGATCCTTCTTGCAACATTTTTAATGTAGAAAGCGCAACAATAGGGTGCTCTGAAAAATATTCACCAGCGTTAAAAATGAAATCAATTTTTACAACTTCTTGATCTTGAACAGGTAAGATGTGTATAGGAGTGCCACATTCTGCCTTGTAACATTGTGGTGTCACAAGATTTAGGGCTTGCATTGGTTTGAATTCTGGTTGTATATTTCTTTGTAACATATTCTTACTTTTGATTATTTGACAAATAATAAACTGTCGAGCAATTTGTGTCGGCAAACATCGATGATGCAACACGTTGAATGTCCGCAAGAGTGACTTTATCATATTCTTTCAATCTCGTATTTACAAGATTAACATCGCCAAGGTTTGCATAATACGCAATGGCGCGTGCTTTAGAAAGAATATCAAGCTCGCCAAATACGGCAGCACTTTCGTATCTGTTTTTTACCTTTTGTAATTCGTATTCGGAAACAGTGCCGTCTATTATTTTTTGTAGCTCGCATTTTACAGCTTTTTCAGCTTCGTCAATTGAAATATTAGGATTTATTTTACCGGAAATCATAAATGTTCCAGGTTCGATTTCTCCTGAAATACAAGCATCTATGCTGCTGAACAACTTTTGTTGTTCTACCAAGTTCTGATTTAATCGTGTTGATTTTCCATTAGAAAGAATATCGGAAATTAAATCGGTAGCGTAAAAATCCGCATCTCGCTGGCTGCACATGTGGAAGGCCATATATAGGTTTGACGCTGGTACATTACGTTCAACTGTCAGTGTGCGTTTTTCTGTTTGAACAGGTTCTTGCGGTAGATTTCGTATAGCGACATTTCTGCAAGGAATATCTCCATACCATTTTTCTGCAAGTTCTTTCACAGTTTTCATGTCAACATTACCGGAAATGGTAATAATTGCATTGTTTGGCGCATAATGGCTATAGAAGAATGATTTTACATCTTCCATAGTTGCATTTTCTATATGGCTCAGTTCCTTGCCAATTGTTGGCCATTGATACGGATGAACTTTGTAGGTGAGAGGTCGAGCCAACAACATTAGGTCGCCGTATGGCTTGTTTAAATATCTTTGTTTAAACTCTTCGCATACTACATTTCGTTGTGTCTCAAGGCTTTTGGTAGAAAATGCTAATTCAAGCATTCTGTCTGATTCTAACCAAAATGCTGTCTCTAAATTGTAATGTGGTAGCGTTACATAATAGTTGGTAATATCTGTAGTTGTAAACGCATTATTGTCGCCACCAACTTTTTGCAAAGGAGTGTCGTAGTCAGGAATGTTTTTCGAACCACCAAACATTAAATGCTCAAATAGGTGGGCAAATCCTGTTTTGTTCGGATCTTCATCTTTAGAACCGACATTGTACAATGTGTTTACGGCAACAAATGGAGTCGTTTTGTCGATGTTGACATAAAAACGCAAGCCATTTTCTAGTTCAAATGTTTCAAATTGAATCATACTGTATTTCTCTATTTTCAATCCAAATATACGAGTTTGCCAAGAATTGACAAGATAGAAAATAAAAAAGTCCGTAAAACATCTGTCTTACGGACTTTAGATTACAAATTCTGAATAATGTTATTTGGTAACGATGTTGTATGTATCGCGAGCAATAACGATTTCTTCGTTAGTTTGGATTACCATAACCTTGATTTTTGAGTTTGGCGTTGAAATAACCCAGCTTTCGCCTTGTTTGTTATTTGCAGCTTCGTCTAATTCAATACCGAAACATTCAAGACCTGCAAGAATACCTTTACGTACATCACCGTCATGTTCGCCGATACCACCGGCAAATGCGATACAATCAGCGCCACCGATTTCTGCAAGATATGCACCTACATATTTTTTGATGCTCAAAGTCAACATTTCTTTTGCAAGTTGTGCTTTTTTGTCGCCTTGTGCAGCCATGCTTTGCAAGTCGCGCATATCAGAAACACCGGCTATACCTTTCAAACCACTTTGTTTGTTAACTATGTTGTCGATTTCGTCTATGCTTAAGTTTTCAAGACGCATCATTTGGAATGCAGCACCCATATCAACATTACCGGCACGAGTTCCCATAACAACACCTTCAAGAGGAGTGAATCCCATTGAAGTATCAACGGATTTTCCGTTTACAACAGCTGTAACCGATGAACCGTTACCAATATGGCAAACAATAGTTTTGCAGTTATTCAAAGGTTTGTTCATCATTTTTGCTGCTTCTTGCGAAACATAACGGTGGCTTGAGCCGTGGAAACCATAACGACGGATTTTATATTGTTCGTAGTATTTATATGGTAAACCGTACATATATGCAACAGGTTCCATAGTTTGATGGAATGCAGTGTCGAATGTACCACAGTTAACAGCCTTTGGCAGAGCAGCTTGTGCAGCTTTAATACCTTTTAGGTTTGCAGGGTTGTGGAGTGGCGCAAAATCGTTGCACGCTGCAATTTTTTCTATTGCATCAGGAGTAAGTTCAACACTTTCGCTGAAGAATTCACCGCCATGTACGATACGGTGACCGATAGCTTTAATTTCGTCTGGACTTGAAATTAAACTGCGTTTTGGGTCCAATAAAAGATCAATAACTTTAGAAACACCAATTTCATGGTTTTCAATAGGTAAATCGAACGCTTCTTTATTGCCATCGATTTCCATTTTGATTTTACCCATTGCTTCGCCAATGCGTTCTACAACACCTACAGCCAAGACCTTTTCGGCTGGCATTTCCAAAAGTTGATATTTGATAGAAGAACTACCGCAGTTTAATACTAAAAGTTTCATATTGTAAATGTTAAAAACGAGACGTCATTGTTTTGACATCTCGTTGTGTATAATTAATTATTTTTTCTTCCAATTGCTTGTGTTGCTGTAATTGCGATAACATTAACAATATCGTTTACATAGCAACCACGAGAAAGGTCGTTTACTGGAGCGGCCATACCTTGTAGGATAGGTCCGTATGCTTCGGCATGACCGAATCTTTGAGCCATTTTGTATGCAATATTACCTGCTTGTAAGTCAGGGAACACCAATACGTTAGCACGACCTTTGATTTCGCTCTTTGGTGCTTTCTTTTCTGCAACGTTAGGTACAACGGCTGCGTCAAATTGCAATTCGCCATCAATTACAAGGTTTGGATTCATTTCTTTTGCAAGTTTTGTTGCATTTATTACTTTATCAACTACTTCGTGGCTTGCACTTCCGTGAGTTGAGAAACTCAACATTGCAATACGAGCATCCATATCAAGCAAGTCTTTTGCAGATTTAGCACTTGTAACGGCGATTTCTGCTAATTGTTTTTCATCTGGAACTGGTGTAACAGCACAGTCAGCGAACAAGAATACGCCATCGTCGCCAAATTCCTTGTCTTTCAAAATAATAATGAAAGCACCGGAAACAACAGAAATGCCAGGCATAGTTTTGATTAATTGTAGGGCAGGACGAAGTACATTTCCAGTTGAGTTTTCTGCACCAGCTACTTCACCATCGGCATCGCCAGCTTTAATCATAATAGAAGCAAGGTATAATGGATTTTTTACCAACTGGCGAGCTGTTTCGATTTCCATTCCTTTTTTCTTACGAAGTTCATATATCAATTGTGCATATTCTTCCATCTTAGGATGGTTTTCTGGGTCGATAACCGTAGCCTTGCACAAATTTTTCAAACCATTTTTCTCAGCAAAATCCTTTACGAATTCTGGTTTAGAAAGAATAATTAGTTCAGCGAAGCCTTCACCTAAAACAATGTCAGCTGCTTTTAATGTACGTTCTTCCGTACCTTCAGCCAAAACGATTCTTTGAATGTTTGACTTTGCTTTGTCTTTGAAATACTTTACGAAATCCATACTGTTATATTTTTATAAAAAAAGAGACGCAAATTTTGCGTCTCTGTATTATTAATTAAATTCCTAATGATTTTTTCAAACCTTCGATTTTCTTGTTCAAATCTTCTTCGGCTTGTTTCAATTCGCCTTTGTTGGCAATATTTGTTTTTACACCGAAGTAGAATTTGATTAGAGGTTCTGTTCCTGAAGGTCTTGCAGTTACTTTAGAGCCATCTTCTGCGAAGAATTGTAACACATTCGATTTTGGCAAGTTGATAGGTTCAGTTCTGCCATCTTGGTATGTTGTGATTTGTTTTCCGTAGTCTTTAATGTATGCTACTGGAGAACCGTTCAATTCTTTTGGAGGGTTGTTTCTGAATGCTTCCATCATTGCTTGGATAGCTTCTTTACCAGCTTTACCTTCTTTTTCTATTGAACAAAGAGTTTCTTTGTACATGCCGTATTCAACGTATGTTTCAACCAAAACGTCGTATAAACTCTTGCCTTCGTTTTTAGCAACAGCTGCAGCTTCAGCAACAAGAGAACAAGCGATATCAGCATCTTTGTCGCGTACGAAATCACCAGCAAGGTAACCGAAACTTTCTTCACCACCGCCGATATATTGTTTTTTGCCTTCCAATTCACGGATTTTTTCACCGATGTATTTGAAACCAGTTAAAACGTCGAACATTTCAACACCGAATTTCTTACACATATCTGTAATCAATTCAGTTGTAACGATAGTTTTAACAACGAATTCTTTGCCTTGTAATTTACCGGCTTTTTGCCAAGCAGAAAGTAAGTATTGAGTTAGGATCGTGGCAGTTTGGTTACCATTCATTATCACATAGTTACCTTCTGAATTCTTAACAATGATACCTACACGGTCACCATCAGGGTCAGTTGCCATGATGATGTCTGCATTCATTGCTTTGCCTTTTTCTATGGCAAGTTTCATTGCAGATTCTTTTTCTGGGTTAGGAGAACCTGTAACTTCGTGAATCTTATTCAACCAATCTTTTTCAGTTACGAAATCTTCTTCCTTAATTTCGCCACAACCAGGTTTTCTCAAAGATGGGAATTCACCAGAAACAACAGCTTGTTCTTCTACAACATTTACGTTTTCGAAACCAAGTTCTTCCAATACTCTTGGAACCAATTTAATACCTGTTCCGTGAATAGAAGTGTAAACTATCTTAAGATCTTTTTGTTTCTTAATGATATCGCCGTTGATAGAAAGACTCTTGATTGCATCGATATAAGGGCGGTCGATTAATTCATCCCAAAGAATGATGTTTTCTTCGTTGCCTTTCCACTTAACATCATCGATAGAAGCGATTTTGTTTACTTCGTCGATTACATTTTTATCGTGAGGAGGAACCAATTGGCAACCATCGTTCCAATATGCCTTGTAACCGTTGTATTTTGCAGGGTTGTGAGAAGCAGTGATGTTTACACCAGCTTGGCAACCTAAATGACGGATAGCGAAAGACAATTCTGGAGTTGGACGTAATTCTTTTGAAAGATATACTTTGAAACCATTAGCAGCGAAAATGTTTGCAGTTGTTTCTGCGAACAAACGGCTACGAAGACGGCAGTCATGAATAACAGCAACCTTGATTTCTGATTCGTTAGGGTAGGCTTTCTTGATGTAGTTAGCAAAACCTTGTGTTGCCATACCAACAGTGTAGATGTTCATTTTGTTTGTACCAACACCAATAACACCACGTAAACCACCAGTTCCGAATTCAAGATTTTGGTAGAAAGCATTCTCTAATTCAGGGTCGTTGTTGTCGATTAAATACTGAATTTCTTTTTTAGTTTTTTCGTCATAATTGCCAGCAAGCCATTGCTGTGCCTTGTTTAGTATTTCTTGATCCATTGTAAAAATTATGTTTCTTAAATTAAGTTCCCAAAATTAAGAAATTATCTGTTTCTTCCACAAAGAAATGCAACAATTTGTAAGATATTGGTAATTACAGTTGGTTGTTGTGTCGTTTCTTAAAAACATCTATCTTTGAAAATCATTTCTAATACCTTGAATTATGCGTCATTCTCAATTCGTTGTTTCTATTTTATTTATAATGTGCAGTTATTGTGTATTTGCTCAAGAAGCAGTTGATTTAGGTCTTTCAGTTAAATGGGCAACATGCAATGTGGGTGCAAACACACCCGAAGAATATGGTAACTACTATGCGTGGGGCGAAATAGAACCTAAAACAATATACGATTGGAGTACATACAAATATTTTAATGTAACTTCCAGAACTATAACTAAATATTGTACAGATAGTACATACGGAACTGTAGACAAAAAAACAACACTTGAAAAATCCGATGATGTTGGTTATACAACGAATGGCGGTAATTGGCGTATGCCAACCTCTGAAGAATGGAATGAATTACGAGAAAAGTGCACGTGGACTTGGACACAAAAGAATGGCGTGAATGGTTACGAGATAAAAGCAACAAACGGTAACTCTATATTTCTTCCAGCTACTGGCTACCAGTACGGTTCGGGGGTTAAGTACATGGGGTCTTATGGGTACTACTGGTCTTCGTCAGCGAACGGCTATAGCAACGCTGACTATCTGTACTTCTATAGTGGCTATGCCAATGTGAACGACTACTATCGCAGCAGTGGTCTATCTGTTCGTCTTGTTCAAGATGTAAAATAAATTTGTTATATATGAAATATCATTCCATCATTCTTGTACTTATTTCAGTTTGCTTTTTCAATTGTAATGCACAAAAAACAACAGAACAAGATAATGACAATTTCCTTTCTGAAGTTCACCGTGTGTGTCCTAAGGCCGAAGTTATTTCAGTTGAACAGAAGATGGAATCTATAGAGGTGGATTTCACTTGCGATGGTAAACCTATGTCTATGGTATTCGACAAGCAAGGTACACTTCTTTACAAAGAATCGCCATATAATGCATCCAACCAATTCAAACAAAAAATTGATAAAAAGATTCAAAAAACTCACGCTGGTTGGCTTTTAGACGAAATGTCTTTAATCGAAACAAAAGATACATCGTTTGTAAAACTTGAAATGATAAAAAATGGAGTTGAGGAAAGTTTGTTTTTTACATTAGACGGTAAATTCTACAAGGTTAACAAAGCCCAAAATAACGAAACTTGGTCGGCACAGACATTGGAGGATAATTCATATTACCAAACATTGCCATACAATTTTTCGAAACCAAGCAAACAGTTTGATCTTTCGGAAGTGTTAAAAGAAATTTCAGGAATTACACTTGTTAATGACAGTGTTGCATTTTGCGTACAAGATGAACTTGGTGCAGTTTTTCAAATCAACCTAAACAACGAGATTATATCGACTGTTGCACGTTTCACTGACATTGGTGATTTTGAAGACATTCAAGTCGTTGGAAATATGGTTACTATTTTACGCAGCGATGGGGTATTATTCACTTTTGACTACAATAATTTTTCTGGAAAAACATCAGAAATCCGAATTCAAGTTCCTTGTATGAACATAGAAGGTCTTTGGTTTGACCAAATGTCTAAACAATATTTAATTTCCTGTAAAGAACCATCTGTTTCTGTTCGGTCGGCGACCAAAAAAGAACACAAACAAAGGATACAAGAAAATGCAGAAAAAGAACGCTTTGTTTATTCGTTTTCGTTGAATTCAGCTAATAAACCCAAAGAACACTTGGCTATTGCAATTGCGGAAATCCGATCATTCATAAAGGAACACTATCAAATTGACTCTGTACAAAACATTACATTTAACCCGTCAGCATTGGCTATCCATCCAAAAACCAAAGATATGTATGTTTTGTCGGCAACTGATAGATTGATAGCAGTTTATAGCGGGAAAACTTTAATAAATGTAATGCTTCTTCCACCAGAATTATTCTACAAACCTGAAGGGGTAGAGTTCTTATCAAACGGCGATATGGTTATTTGTAGCGAGGGTATGAAAAAAGGTTATGTGCAAGGACAAATAACTATATTGAAAATGAAAGATTAGTTTTCATCTTCGCATTCTTCATCCAAATTGTCATCCCACAAATAATGGCGTGTTTCCTTTACAATAACACCTGATAACAATAGGAGAGAAATGAGGTTCGGCACAGCCATCAAGGCATTCATTATGTCGGCTAAATCCCAAACCAAAGTAAATTCCATACAGCTACCGGCAATTACACCTAAAATCCATAATGAACGATAGATTCGAATAAGAACTTTTCCACCTAAATATTCAATCGCTCTTTCTCCACAGTAAGTCCAGCCTAAAATTGTCGAGAAGGCGAACGTCACAATTCCGATTGAAAGTATTGGTGTGCCCACGTATGGGATTTCGCCAAATGCCAAATGGGTTAAAATACCAGGAGAAGAAATATCTATATGGTCAAATGCAAGAATACTTGAAACGATAACAAGACCTGTCAATGTGCAAATCACAACGCTGTCCCAAAAAACTCCCGACGAAAGCACCAACGCTTGTCTTACCGGATTTTTTGTCTTTGCCGCTGCTGCAATCATAGGGGACGAACCTAATCCGGATTCATTTGAAAACAATCCTCGAGCAAGTCCATAGCGCATAGTTGTCATTATGGCTGTCCCTGCAACGCCACCAACTCCTGCTTTCAGTGAAAATGCATCAGAAACTATCCAACACAAAGCTTTCCATAAATATGCATTATTCACGAACAAAATATATACGCATCCAACTATGTATATAAGAGCCATAAAAGGGACGAGGCTACTGCATACTTTCGATATTTTTTTTACTCCACCAATCACTACCAATCCAACAATTATGGCCATGCCAACTCCTATGGCAAATCGTCCCATTGCATCGCTTTCGAATGGGCTATATGGCAAAAGTATTTCGCTGACAGCTTTTGCCTGAACCGTGTTTCCGATTCCAAATGCGGCAAAACTTGTAAAAATGGCAAATAAGATTGCGAGCCACTTCATGCCCAAGCCTCGGTCTAAGGCATACATTGGGCCACCGACAACTTCACCTTTTTCGTTTTTTGTTCGATATTTTACAGCAAGTAGGCCTTCACCATATTTTGTCGCAATACCTAACACACCGGACATGAAGCACCAGAAAACGGCACCTGGGCCGCCAAGAGAAATTGCCGTTGCGACACCAATAATGTTTCCTGTACCAATTGACGCCGCCAAAGATGTTGCCAATGCGCCAAATTGACTCACTTCGCCGGCACTATCTTTATCGGGTTGAACGCTCAGCTTTATTGCAGTAAAAATTTTCCTTTGTGGAAACTTTAATCGTATAGTTAAATAAATGTGCGTGCCAATAAGCAGGATGATCATTGGCCATCCCCATACAATACCATTGATTGTGCTTATTATTTCCGCTATAGTCATATTATTCAACTTGTAAGACTAATCCTTTTAAATATTCACCTTCTGGATGATAAATGCTGATAGGATGATCGGCCGGTTGTGTCAGCTGATGCAGGATACGAACTTTACGTTTTGTGTTAGCTGCCGCAGCAAACACCGATTTACGAAAATCTTCCTTGCTTACAGCCTGAGAACATGAAAAAGTAAATAAAATTCCGCCTTTCTTGATTTGCTCGATTGCTTTCATATTCAATCGCTTATAACCTTGTAGTGCGTTGTTCAAGACTTTGCCATGTTTAGCAAAAGCAGGAGGGTCAAGTATGATTAAATCAAATTCATCCTTGTTGTTTTCAAGATATTTGAATGTGTCGCTTACAACAGAACTATGTGCTGCGTCAGGGAAATTCAATGCGACGGTTTTGTCCGTTAATTCAATAGCACGTGCGGAACAGTCAACAGAAACGACTTTATTTGCGCCACCACGAAGTGCATAAACAGAGAAACCTCCGGTGTAACAGAATGTATTTAATACCGATTTTCCTTTAGAATAGTATTCAACTAATTTACGGTTTTCGCGTTGGTCTATGAAAAATCCTGTTTTTTGACCTTGAATCCAATCAATAAAGAAGGTATTGCCGTATTCCAGAGCATTTTCCGTCTTAATTTCTCCCCACAAAAGACCATCGGCATTTTCTACGCCGGCTTTAAATGGGAGAGTACTCTCACTTTTATTATAGATTGCCGTTAAACAATCGCCCATAACGGATTGTAATGCCTTTACGATACAATCTAGATTTTTATACATGCCGACAGAATGGCATTGAACAACGGCAGTGCCATTGTAATAATCTATCACCAAGCCAGAAAGATTATCACCTTCGCCGTGAACAAGACGGAAACAGTTTGTCTCAGAATTGTTTACCAAGCCTAATTGTTTGCGGTAATTGAAAGCAGACTCTATACGTTCGTTCCAAAATTTTTGATTGATTTCTATGTCTTCAAAACTCAATATACGAACGGCAATGGATGATTTTTGGTAATGACCGACTGCAAGAAATTCTTTGTCTGCAGAATATACTTGAACAAGTTCGCCTTCCTCTGGTTCACTTGTCATTTTGGCTATTGCACCAGAAAAAATCCAAGGGTGTAAACGTTTCACACTCTGTTCTTTGCCGGGACGTAAGGTAATTCGTATCATACTATGTATGGATGTAATTGTTGATATATTTTAAGGCTAACCCAAGCATCTGTTGCTGCATAACGCTGCTGTGCTTCGGTACGTACCGGATTTTCCCAATTTGACAATTGCTGACGTTTTGAAATACGAAAACCTAATGCGATAGGTGTCAATTTTCGTAAGCCCAACGCATCTATCTGCAACTGTTTTGCAATTGTTTGTAATTCAATGAAATTCTCAGCTTGAAATGGATTTAATTTTTGTAATATTCGAATATCATCACGGACAGCAACGCCAACTTTACCTATATTGGAATTACTTAGAATTGCAGCCAAACTATCGGGGAGACCAGTCTTTTTTAATTGAAAAAGAAAAGCTTCATTTTCGTCGCTTAATTGTAATAGTGCAACGCCGTTCGTTTTATTTTTCGTGAATGAAGGACGAGTTTCCGTATCGAATCCAAGAATAGTCTTTTGCGAAAGAAAACGTGCTGCTTTTTCTACATCTTTACGGTTGTCTATAACATGAATAGGGCCTTCGAAAGAGCAAATAGGGTATTCTTCCAATTCCTCTTTGGATACAGCAGTTATAGTCGGATATGTACGTAGTTTTTCTTCCATTTTCAATACAAAAATATAATTTTCGTAGTAGTGGATAAATCCACTGCAAAAAAACATATTCACGAAATATTCACAGATTTAGGCGATAGCCTTTCCTGCGAATGTTCCAAGCGACAATGCACAAGCGCCAAAGCAAAGACTGGCGAGGAGATACACGAATGAAATGGTAACATGTCCGTCTTGCAACAAGGACACGTTTTCATTCATAAAAGTAGAGAAGGTTGTGAAACTACCGCAAAATCCTACAGTGCAAAACAATTTTAGAGACGTGTTTTCACAGGCATATTTATCGAACAGGGCATAAAAAAGTCCGATGCAGAAACAGCCAATTACATTGACGGCAAATGTGCCGAGAGGATAGTGGTAAAAAGAATATCGTTGTAAAAATTGGGATAGAAGCCAACGGAGTACGCCCCCGAGGCAACTTCCCAATCCTATAAATATGATGTTTTGAAACATTATTTTTGTTTCAAATTATCTGGTAAAAATTGGAAGAACGTATCTCCACGGAAACCCATACGAAGAGCTTCAAGAGCGATTACTTCGTTAGTGGCGATATTTCCCAAGTTTACATTTGCTCCAAGCATTTTGATAAACATAGCTTGTTGTGGTTTGTGAGGAGCTTCCCACATGATTTTGTTTATGTCGAAATTAGCGATAATAGTGTCTATTAATTCTGTATTTGCAGAACCATCTTTTTTGTAGATACCGATAGTTCCACTTTCGCGTGCTTCAGTAATAACTTTTTGTGAACCAGCTTCTAATTCTGCTTTAATTAGTTCTATCCATTTATCTGTTGGAATTTCTACAGAAGCATCTTTAGAACCAACTTCGGAAATTACATTGAAGTTTTTCTTCAATTCTTTAATATAGCGAAGTTTATCTTCTTTAGGCATATACATTGAACCATCGCTAACCTCGCACATTGTGATACCATATTTGCTGATAAACTTTTGGTATTCATCAAATTGGTTTCTGATTACAAATAATTCAAATAGAGTACCGCCAAAATATGGAGTAATGTTAGCTTCTTTATAAATAGCAATCTTACGTTCAATATTTTTTGTTACTAAACCTGTTCCAAATCCTAATTTTGCATAATCAATAAAGTCGCCGGCATCTTGTGCCATACCTTCTGCTTCAACGCAAGTTAATCCTTTATCTATGACCATAGTTTGGCCAATTGTACGAGGCTTTGCTTCTCTGTTAGGAATAAAATCTAATGGGAAATTCATTGTATTTTTAATTTAAGATTGTTTTTGTTGTTGATGTTCTTTTCTAAGTAAATCATTTACTTCTTTTACTGGATTAAAGGTTATAGAAGGCACTTCTACAAAGATAGTGTTCCAGTTTGACATTGCACCGTTCCATAATCCTGGAAGCTCCAATGCCTTCAATTCTTTACCGTCTTTACTTTTTGATGTGATTATGCCGGCTTCTTCGTCTATATATTTTGTCAAGTCGAATTTCTTGTCGTCGTAATCTTTTACCGCACAAACAAGATCTACCGGATTGAAGTGCGTTGATTGATTGAAAATCTGTTCCTGTTCTTTAGATTTTGTGTCAATTTGCGCTTTTTCAATAATTTGCAATGTTTTTGCACCGTCTTTCTCTAGTACAAAAAATGGTCCGCCGCCTGGCTCGCCTTCATTTTTCACCATACCGCATACACGAATAGGTCGGTGAAGAATTTCAATTAAATAATCTTTACAATCATTGCGTGCCCAATTCTCGAAACCTTCAGGCAGCATATAGTATAATTCGTTCTGAAGGAAATCTATTGCTTTGCGCAATCGTTTGTCAGACAAATGTCTGCAACCTCTGATTTTCTTATAGAAATGGAATATTTCCGACTGATAATGGATAAGAATACCAGCAAGTGCTTTTTTATACAGCGTTGTAGTATCTTTATAATCATCAGGAACAATGTTGTCTATATTTTTAATGAAGATTATATCGTAGTTTAATTCGTTCAAATTTTCGATTAATGCTCCATGGCCCGCAGGACGGAATAGGAGGGTTCCATCAGCATTTTGGAATGGAGTATTGTCGGGATTCACTGCAATTGTATCTGTCGTAGGCTTTTGTATGCTGTAATCGACATAATATTTTACAGAGAAATTTGACTGATATTTCGCTTTTACATCTATCACCTTATTCTTGAAGCCATCCATAAATTCTGGCGAAACAGTGAAATGCAAATTCACATCTTTATTGTGATTTTTTGCATACAATGCACCTTCAACCATGTGTTCTTCTAACGGAGTACGGTTTTCTGTGGCATATTTGTGGAACTGCAATAATCCTTTCGGCAAATTACCGTAGTTCAAACCTTTAGCCGTAAGCAAATATTCAAGTATAGGCTTGTAATCTTTCTTTGCCAATAAAGTGTTGATATCAAATCCGTCTTTAGCTAAAACAGCAACTAAATCTTCGTAGAATGCAAATTTTGGTAGTTCATCTATGAAGTTTTTAGGAGTATGAAGTCCTGTTTTTGTAAAGAATTTATTATATGATTCTTCGCTTCCGTCATATTCATTTAAAAGTGTGAATAACATCTTAAACATACGAGAAGCAGCTCCTGATGCAGGAACAAATTTCACCATTTTCTTATGGCGTTTTTTCTTTTCGTACAACTTTGCGAAGTCGGCGATTTCATCGTCTTCGAAATGTTTGATGCCGCATTCCAATGTTGCAGGAGCGACAATATTCATAGGGGAAAAACCTGTCTCAAATCGTTTGATTTGTTTCTCGACCTGTTCCAAGGTTAGTCCGTGGAACTGAATTTCGTGAAGATTAGATTCTGAAAACATACACAAACTTTAATTTATCTTTCAAAGATAATACTTTTTTTGTTACAAGTGATATATTTCAGTAAACTCAACAAAAAAGGGGATGTTTTTTTGCATCCCCTTTTGTTTTTTATTCCCACTCTATTGTTGAAGGTGGTTTTGACGAGATGTCGTAGCATACTCGGTTTACACCTTTAACTTTATTTATGATATCGTTGGAAACTTTTGCCATGAATTCGTATGGTAGGTGAGCCCAGTCTGCTGTCATTGCATCGGTACTTGTAACGGCACGTAATGCAACAGCACGTTCGTATGTTCTTTCATCACCCATAACGCCTACGCTCTTGATTGGCAATAAAACAACGCCAGCTTGCCAGATTTGATCGTACAAAGAAACTTCAATTTCTCCGTTTGTCATATCTGCTGGAACGCCGGCAGCCAAAACCTTACGAGCTTCTTCGCCACTTAGTTTTACCTTCCAATCGCGTAAACCTTGAATGAATATATCGTCTGCATCTTGAAGGATGCGAACTTTTTCTCTTGTAATGTCACCTAAGATACGAACAGCCAAACCTGGTCCAGGGAATGGGTGACGTGTAATCAAATGCTCTGGCATACCCATTTGGCGACCAACACGACGAACTTCGTCTTTGAACAACCATTTCAATGGTTCACATAGTTGTAAGTGCATTTTTTCTGGAAGTCCACCTACATTGTGGTGACTCTTGATAACCATACCGGTAATGCTCAAACTTTCAATACGGTCTGGATAAATAGTTCCTTGAGCCAACCATTTTGCATCGGTGATTTTTTGTGCTTCAGCATCGAACACATCGATAAAACCGGCACCAATAATCTTACGTTTACGTTCAGGTTCGGTAACACCTTCCAATTCTTTGAAGAATTTTTCGCTTGCGTCAACGCCAATTACGTTCAAACCAAGACATTCGTAATCGTGAAGTACATTCTTGAATTCATCCTTACGAAGCATACCATGGTCAACGAAAATACAAGTAAGGTTTTTACCAATAGCTTTGTTTAAAAGAACTGCGGCAACCGAAGAGTCAACACCGCCACTCAAACCAAGGATAACACGGTCGTTTCCAAGTTGAGCCTTTAATTCGGCAACAGTTGTTTCAACAAATGAAGCAGGACTCCAAGATTGTTTGCCACCACAAATGCCGACAACAAAGTTTTTCAATAATAATGTACCTTGAACAGAGTGGAACACTTCAGGATGGAATTGTACGCCCCATACTTGTTCACCTTCAAATTGATATGCCGCATATTCAACTTTATCTGTTGAAGCGATTTTCTTCGCATTAGCAGGAAGTTTTGTAATCGTGTCACCGTGGCTCATCCAAACTTGCGAATTGTCGTCCAATCCTTGTAAAAGAGGGTTAGTTTTGTCGAATGAAGAAAGGTTTGCACGTCCATATTCTCTTGTACCGGCAGATTCAACCTTGCCACCAAAAGTTTGCGCCATAAATTGAGCACCATAACAAATACCTAAAATAGGGTATTTACCACGGATATCCGTCAAGTCAACCTTGAATGCTTTTTCGTCATATACACTAAATGGTGAACCACTTAAAATGACACCAATGACATCTTTGTCATCTTTTGGAAACTTGTTGTAGGGAACGATTTCACAGAACATGTCCAGTTCACGAACACGGCGGCCAATAAGTTGGGTCGTCTGCGAACCGAAGTCTAAAATGATGATTTTTTCCATTGCTTATTTATTATGCGTCAAAAATAGTATGATTATCTTAAATACAACGACGTTTCGTAAATATTTTCTTACTTGTTTTCAACTTCCACTGTTGAATCATTCATTCGTATTCGTAGCCACGATGTGATTTTGTCCACATATTCTTCTTTCGGACTGCCATTCCAATACAACGTAACTACCGGCGATTTACTAGATTTGTTTGTCATTACATCGTAATTTTCAGTTTCTCCTAAAGCAACCTTTTCAACGCTCGGACAAAGGGCGTGAATTTCTTTAGAAAGTTCGACAACCGATAACTTCGAAGCTGATTTTATTGTCTCAATTTGTTTTTGTAGCTCGGCAATAGTGGCTTCGTTCTTTTCTATTATTGCATCCTTTTTCTCAAACAGATCTTGTATCAACTCCGATTGTTTGTTAAGATCGAATGTGGCAGCTCCGGATTGCTTTATATTAAGATTTACATTACCTAAATCATAATCATTCAAATGCGTCTGTAGGTATTGCATTTGAACGTCCGACAATGGTTTGCCAACGAAAGCTATATCTATAGTTTTTGTCTTAAAATCACGTGAGTTTTTAATTATTTGCGTTTCCGTAAATAGTTCACTTTGTTCGATACTATTAACATATTTGATTGAAGCAGAGTTGAAAGCGGTTTCTTTTATCACGCCAAGTGCTATGAAAACACTTGGAATCATAACAATAAGGGAAAATAGCAAAATATAGTGACGAACTCGTCTTCTACGAGCATCGTCAACATAATCTTTTTCAGGGAATTTGAGATATTTAACGATGAGGAATGTAGCTAATGCAATGAAGAACGAGTTGATAAAAAACAAATAAAAAGCTCCAAAGAAATAGTTCATTTGTCCGGTTCCAATACCATAGCCTGCCGTACAAAGTGGAGGCATTAAAGCTGTTGCGATTGCAACACCGGAAACGACCGTTGTTTTCTCTTGCGTACGAGAGGAGGCAACAATTCCGGCAAAGCCGCCGAATGTAGCAATAAGCACATCAAAGATAGTCGGACGGGTACGGGCAAGTAATTCAGACTGTGCGTCGCTAAGTGGGGTTAGCAAGAAATAAACAGTTGATACTAAAAGACTTATTGCTGTCATTATAAATAAATTCTTTAATGACTTTTTAAGCAACTTCAAATCGTTAATACCAATAGACAAACCGATACCAATAATGGGTCCCATAAGAGGGGAAACAAGCATTGCACCAATAATAACAGCTGTAGAATTCACATTAAGTCCGATGGAAGCAAGGAAAATGGCAAAGATTAAAATCCATGCGTTTAGTCCTTTGAATTCTATATTTTGAGATATATTATTTATGGTTGCCTGTGCATCGCAGTCTTTGTCTATGTTTATAAGACTTTTAAAATAATTTAAAACCCCGGTAAAAGATTTTTTATCCATTTTGATAGTATTTAAATTTTGAGCAAGGTAGTCAAAATTTTATGAAATCGACAACGTTTTTTATGTCATAAAATCAACAAGATAAAAACAATAAAATGTATAGAAAAAACCGTTTATAAGTTTTTGAAAACTTAATTTCACTGTCGAAAGAAATACAATTTTTTTTATTCAAATTTGTGCGTTATAGTGTATAATATTATGAACAAGTTAAAGACCTCTTTAATTCTTTTAGTATTAGGCAGTTGCATGGCGGCATCTGCACAAAAATACGAACAACAGGTACCAGCATTCGCAACGGCGGTAGATTTGTTTGAAAATCAAAAATATAGCGCTGCTCAACAATATTTTCAATCGGCTTTGAAACAAAATATCGGTCGTGAACAAAAGACAGATGCGTCGTTTTATTCAGCTATATGTGCCTTACGATTATTTAATCCGGACGGAGTAGGATACATACAACATTTTATAGAAAACAATCCACAGTATCCACGTATATATCAAGCTTATTTTGAATTAGGAAACTACCTATTTCATGAAGAACAATATAAAGAAGCTTTAGATTGTTTTGAAAAAACTGATATTCAAAGATTTACTAACAGCGAAGTTTTAGAATATTTCTATAAAAAAGCTTATTCGTATTATAAAATGAATGACATTGCCAATGCGAATAATGAAGAAAAAAAGAACTCAATTTATACTGAGAAATCATCGTACTATGAATTAGCAAAACCTTTATTTAGAGAAGTAAAGGACAATCAACGTTCGCCGTATTCAGAGAACGCATTATTCTATTATTCATACATAGAATATGTTGATGGCAATTACGAAACTGCCATGAATGGATTTATGACATTGTCTGATTCTTCAATGTTTGCGCCTGTGGTTGCACCATATATCTGTCAAATATATTATCAGAATAAAGAATACGATAAATTAATTCAATACGGTAAAAAGGTTGAAACTACAATTAATCCTAAATATCTTGGTGATGTGTACCGAGTTATGGCCGGAGCTTACTATAAAACTTTACAATATCAGCAAGCATTGCCTTACTACGAAAAATATTTTGCTTCGTCTCCAGCTCCAACTAAAGTTGAATACTATGAATTAGGTCAATTGTACTATCGTTTAGGCGAATACCAAAAAGCTGTTGACAAGTTCCAAAATGTAACATCGGAAAATGATACTATCGCTCAGAATGCATATTACCACATGGCTGATTGTTATCTGAAATTAGGTGAGAAGGAGAAGGCACGAAATGTATTTTATGCCTGTTCGCAGTATTCGGTATTCCCTGAAATTACCGAAAATGCGACATTCTGCTATGCTAAGTTAACCTATGAACTTTCATTCGCACCATTTAACGAAGCAATTACTGCAATGCAGAACTTTATGAACCTTTATCCTAAATCAAAATATATGGATGAAGCCAATGGTTTAATGGTGAAAATATTCATGTCTTCCCGAAATTACGGCGACGCATTGAAATCGTTGGAAGGCATCTCGAATTTGTCGAGTGACTTAAAAATGGCATACCAGCAAATTGCATACTATCGTGGATTGGAGTTGTTCAACAATCTTGACTATAAAGCAGCCATAGAAATGTTCAACAAATCTATGGAATATGGCATTTACGATAGAGTTGTAAATTCATATTGCTTGTATTGGAAGGCTGAGTCTAACTACAAATTACAACAATACAATGAAGCTTTGGCGTTGTATAAGGATTATATTATTGCTCAAGGTGCCTTTGGAACACAAGAGTATGAACGTGCACACTATAATATTGCATACACATATTTTGAAAAAGAAGACTACGCATCGGCTGCGATGTGGTATAGAAAATACATTGATCTTGCAAAAGATAAAAAATCAGATATTTACACAGATGCTTTGATTCGTACAGGCGACAGTTATTATATGTTGAAAGACTTTGCGTCAGCCGTAAAATATTATGGTCAAGCAGAGAAAATTGGTCGTTACGATGTTGAATATGCTTTATTCCAAGAAGCTTTCTGCCAAGGATTGGATGGAAATCAGTCAGGAAAAATCACAACACTTACGACATTCCTAAAAACCTATGTTAATTCAACATACTACGACGATGCGTTATATGAACAAGCCGAAGCATACATGAAAGTGGGAGAGAATCAAAAGGCTATAGAAAACTACAAAAATATTATAAACAACTATAAATCAAGTTCGTATGTTAAACGTGCATTATTGCAATATGCATTATTGGAATACAATTCTCAGAATATAGACAAGGCTTTAGATATGTATAAAGGTATTGTTGAGCAATATCCTGGTTCACAAGAATCGGTAACTGCATTGAATATGATTCAGAATATTTATAGAAAGAAAAACGATATCGATACTTATTCTACATATCTAAAACAAATTGGCGGCTATTCGGACATTACGGAAGCACATCTTGATTCTTTGAGTTACGAAGTGATAGAAGAGGCTTATTTGGAAGGTGATTGCGACAAAGCAATGCCATTAATGCAAAGTTATTTGCAGAAATATGGTGATGGTTTCTTCAAAATAAACGTACACTATTATCTTGGCGACTGTTTGAATTTTAGAGGCTACCAGACAGAAGCATTGCCACATTTCGAATATGTAATACAACAACCGAAAAACGGTTATACAGAACAAGCTTTGGTATATGCGTCACAAATTCTTATGAACTATTTCCAATATGAACAAGCTATACCATATTTAGTACAATTGGAAACAACAGCCGAAGTAAAACCAAACGTGTTGTTATCTCGAAAACTACAGATAGAAGCGTATGCAAAATTGAAAGAATATAAAAAGCTAATAGAAACAGTAGAAAACTTTATAGTTACGGAAAAAGCTACACAAGACGACAAACGTTGGGCTAACATGAATGCCGCAATAGCATACGATTCATTGGCAGATACAACAAATGCACTTGTAAAATATAGAACTGTTGCATTGGAAATCTCTACTGCAGAAGGTTCAGAAGCAAAATATCGTGCCGCTTCGTTGTTGTTCGATCAAAACCGTTATTCTGAGTCAGAGAAAGAAATCATAGAATTCTTGGAAAAGAATTCGCCACATCAATATTGGTTAGGAAAATCATACATTTTGTGGGCAAAAATATTCATTGCACGTAATGAGTTGTTCCAAGCTCGCTATACATTACAAAATGTATTACAACATTATAAAATACAAGATGACGGCATAATCAATGAAGTAAACGATATGCTTGATCTTATTACTGATATTGAAATGCAACAAAAAGCACAAGAATCTCAATCGGTTGAAATTGAACAGAGATAGTGTAAAACAGTGAAAAATTATGAGTATGAATAGATTCTCAATCAAAAAAATAGCTGCCAGCTGTGTGATTTTATCGGCACCATTGGCAATGTTTGCACAATCAGAAGAACCTGAGTTAAGCAAAACTATTCAGGTATATTCGGAATATAAACCACAAATTTCCGATGCAGCACGTATATCGGTAAATCCAAAGGTTTACGACACATTAGATTTACAGGTAAATCTTAAATATAATATTGCAACAACTCCGTTACAAACTGATTATCATATAATTCCACTGCGCGCTGTAAGCGTAAAAGGAGACAAATTACAGGAATTGTATAGAGGAGAGGCAACTATTGGTTTAGGCAACTATTGGAATAACTTGTTTTCGCTACGCTATATGACCGAACGATCACGATTGCGTCAAGCGGGAGTGGAATTGTACCATAACGGCTCTGCCGGAAAACTTAAAATTCAAGATGAAAAAGTTCCTGCTGGTTATACAACTGATTATTTCTCAGCATATTGGAAACGATTCTATGAGAATTTCACATTATACGCTTCAATAAAACCTGGTTATCAGAATTTTATGCGTTATGGTTATTACACATATAATGCTAATGATACTGTTGACTATGGTGACAAAAAAGATATTCGTCGCAATATTATAACGCTTGATGCTAACGCTGGCCTTGTTTCTAATGATACTGATGTTGATGCGTTACGTTACAATGCTGATGTAAATTATGGCTTAACAGTTGCTACAAATCCGACAAATATTGAAAATGCAGCTGTATTATCTGGCGGATTGAACAAATTGTTTGGACGTGTAGTTGCCGGATTTGATGCAAATTATAAATTGAGCGCCTTGAATTTTGAAACGAAAAATGATAGTGCAAAATTCCAGAGTTTGCTACAAGTAATGCCATACGCAAAAGTTGGTACGGATGATTGGACATTACAAGTAGGAGTAAAGGCGTCTCCATTATTGGGTTCAGAAACTATTTTCAAAATATTCCCAGATTTAGCATTTGAATATTCAATTCCTAAAGTGAAAATCATTCCTTATTTCAACTTGTACGGTGGAGTTGACATGATGACTATGCGCGAAATGTTAGATGAAAATCCTTACGCTTCGGATTCTATAATGATACGACCAACTGTTAATAAACTTGGTTTTGATTTCGGTATAAAAGGACGCATTAAAAAATTGATTACTTACAATGCTGAATTCACCGTGAAAGCATACGAAGGTATGTATTTCTGGGAAGCAAATAGAAATTGTTCTATAACAAATAGAATGCCGATAAAAGATGCAAAGACAACATTTAACGTTATTTATGACGAAAACACCACGCTCATGAAAGGACATCTTGACCTTGGATTTTTGTTTAGAAAAGTTACTTGTGGGATAGAAGCTAACTACTATTATTGGCAATTAGACACTATTAAATACGCTTGGTACAAACCTGTTACAGATGTTACATTCTCATCTCGATTCCTTATCCTGAATCCAAATAATAATAAGACTAAATTATCTGTAGAACCAAATATGTATTTATTGGTTTATAGAAATGAAACAATGGGAGAAGGCGATATCGCAAACAATTGTATCTTCGATTTAGGAATAGAAGCTAACTATTACTATAATAGCGTATTACGCATATTCCTTGATGTAAACAACCTATTAGGAATTAAGAATTATAGATTTGTTGACTATCCTTGTCAACGAGCAAACTTTATGGCAGGGCTTTCGTACTCATTTGGCGGACATAAGGAATAATGAAGATTACACTGATTTGGGTTGCAAAAACAAACGCTTCGTATTTAGTCGAAGGTATAAAGGAATATACGGAGCGTTTAAAACACTATTGTCAATTCAATATTGTTGAGATTCCGGAATACAAATCTTCGAGCAAGACAAGTTTTGAGGAAATCAAGAAAAAGGAGGGAAGCGCCATACTTGCAAAGTTGCCACAAAACGCTCAATGTTTTTTGTTAGACGAAAATGGCAAAGAATATACCTCGCGGCAATTTGCGAAAGTTATAGAAACAGCCAAAGACAATTCCCGAGATTTATGTTTCATAATTGGCGGTCCATACGGCTTCTCACAAGATGTATATAATGCTGTACCACAAAAGGTTTCGTTCTCAAAAATGACATTCTCACATCAAATGATACGGGTGTTTGTAGTTGAACAATTCTATCGGGCATTTACTATCATCCAAGATTTACCATATCACCACGATTAAATGACTAACCTTATTATAGACACTGATTTAGGAAGTTCTACCGACGACGTGGCTACGCTTTGCATGGCATACGAATATATGCGTCAAAATAAGGCTAATTTATTGGGAATCATAATAAATAGAATGGGGGAACAAAATGCTGAATTTGCCGATGTTTTGAATACCTATTATGGATTTCCGAATATACCAATTGGTCTATGCAGAAATGGTATAGAAAATCCGCCAATTTTTAGTGACTATGCAGGAATAGCAAATAAACGGAACCAAGACGGGACAACTATATTTAAACGTACAATTACCAATAGTTCCGAATTTCTTGATGATTATAAATTATACCGAAAAATCTTAGCATCGCAGCCAGACAAATCTGTGACAATTATTTCTATAGGGTTTCTTACAAGTTTGGCAAATTTGTTACAGTCCCAAGCAGACGAATATAGCTCGGAAAATGGAATTTCCTTAGTACAAAAAAAAGTAAGGGAATTCATTATCATGGGTGGAAAATTCGATGAATCAGATAAAAACGGAGAATATAACATACAATTTAGCGCAGAATTTGCGAAAACGTTTTATCAATTAATTCCAAACGAAATACCAGTTTATTATTCTCCAGAATCGGTCGGAAATCAAATCTATTGGACACGTGACCAAATTTTACAAGATTTTTCAAATGTAGAATTACATCCACTAAAACAAATCTACCTTGATTGTCCCGAAGATCCTATGCAACGCATGTGGGATCCTCTTACAATTATGACTGCAGTTGAAGGAATAGAATATTTTCAATGGTCCGAAAAAGGTTACGTAAAACTTACGGATGATTTTACGTTAGATTTTATTGAAAATCCAACGGGCAATACACAGTACCAAATAGTTGTCAATTCTACAGAAAACGAAAAATATCTGAATTTTATTAGAAATATGATAATTCACAGAAAAAGCTAAAAATCACTTGTTCGGGGAGTTTTCTATAATTGCTATTTAACATAATATAAATTATAGGACAATAGTGGAAAATAATAGAATAGTAGTGGTGTTATCGTTTTATTGAATGGATTTTCCTTGTTATTCTTTCATTCTATGCATTATTCTTTGGCTGTTTTTATCTACTTATTTTTCCTGCAAAAACTAAATATATTTTTCGATGGAAATTTTCTGCTTGTTTTTTTATAACAAGAAAATCTTACTGATTCTTAAAATAAATTTTTCCTCCTGGAAAATTATTATAGTTATTTGTGCATCACTTTTTTGTAGCATTCTTTTTGATGATTTTTTTCTGTATTCTGAATAATTCTCTTCTTGAATAAAAAAAACGCTATTTTTTCAGGTTTAATTTAGTCTAAAAACATAGAATTTCTACACACAAATTTTTTCCTATGAATTGATTTAAAAAGAATACGTTACCCATTGTTGATATATTTCGTGAATTGTCTATTGACTACAATAGAGCAACAAAAATCAGTAGAATTTCAGGTATAAATTATATTTCCTCAAAAATTTTCTATTTCTATATGATATGTTATTTCATCAAATTCTATTTAACATAATATTTACAATATATAAAAAGCTTACTCTTCCATAGTTTATAATAATCATTGTTTTCCGTAGAAAAGTTGTTAATAAGTACACGTACACAAACGTTCATTTTCAAGAAAATATATTGAAATTTGAATGTTTAAGTATATCTATGGATTATTGCGAATTTAGTTGTGATTTAGAGCGTATATCTTTGGAAAACAAGGATATTCTAACTGCCTATTTGTCTGAGATTGGCTTCGAAAGTTTTTACGAAGAAGACAATCTCTTTAAAGCGTATATCCAAAAAGATCTATACAGCGAACAAGTGTTACAAAGCGCAATGGATTCTGCGAAAACTTTTATTGGCGATATCCCCTACTCGGTACAATTGATTCTATCACAAAACTGGAATACCGAATGGGAATCAACATTTGAGTCTGTAGAAGTGTCTGATTCTATACTTATTCGTATTCCACAGTACAAACCAATAAAATCATTCAAATACGAGATAGTGATTAAGCCAGAAATGTCTTTTGGCTCAGGAACGCACGAAACTACTTCGCAGATTCTGCAAGAAATGTATTCCATTGATTTTTCGGGCAAAACGGTTGCCGATTGTGGCTGCGGAACCGGCATACTTGGAATTTTTGCATCTCTCCTCGGTGCAAAACAAGTGTTTGCTTTTGACTACGATGATTGTTGTGTTAGCAATACTCTTACTAATATGCAACTAAATTCAGTTGCCAATATGGAGGTGAAATTAGCGAAACTCGATGCTTTGTATAACAAAAAATTCGATGTAGTCATTGCAAACATCAATCGCAATATACTTATTGAAAATATGCAATTTATTGCTAATGCGGTAAATACTAACGGTTTGGTTGTTTTAAGTGGCTTTTATACCGAAGATGTTGCAGACATTAAAATGGCTGCTGAACAATTTGGTTTAGAACTACAATCAACGAAATCAAAAAATAATTGGACAATAACAACTTTTATAAATAAATAATATGGTATCACATGTAAAAAAGGTCGTTTTTATCTGCACATTTTTATGTGCTGCCCTTTTCTCTAATGCGCAACAAATCAAGCAGTTCTCAGACAATGAGGTAGCGTATTTGCAAGAATTGGAAACATTCTTTTCATCGTCCGCAAAGAAAGACGAACTGTTGAAATATTTGAAGCAATTCAAAAAGAATTGGGAATCTGGAGAAATCGACAGAGACGAGAAATCCCGTATTGTTGCGACATCTAATGCGTTGTTGAAAAAATACGGAAAACCAAGTCCTCATTTTCATGAGTATTTGCAAACCGTAGAGTTATTCTTCACTACAGATCAACCTGCAACAAGTTACCATGCTTGGGACGAGGCGTTTCGTTATTTATTAAAAAATAAATCTTTGAATGCCGCAGATAAATTCTGTAAAAATTCATTGCAATTATTGTCTGAACATGCCTTGTATTCTTCTTCTACAGTAACTTGGAAATTAGTCAGAATGAAGTCTTTCAAGTTTGAATTCAAGGATAACGTAGCAAAAGTTACCCTCCCTCCTACAACTTTGCAATGTACTTCTACTGGATACTCTTTCGTAATTAACCAAGCAAGTGGTTACTATCTTCCTTTCGAAAATCTTTGGATTGGTGATGGTGGTAAAGTTACTTGGGAACGTTCAAATTTGAATAGTGAATCGGTGTTTGCAGAATTGTCGAACTACAAAATCGATATGACAAAACACACTTATACTGCTGATTCTGTTTGGTTTACAAACGATAGTTACTATAACGAACGTATTCTTGGTTCTTTGGAGGATAAAACTACAGACGTAAAAAGTCCGGCAGATATTACCTACCCTCGTTTCAAATCATACCAAAATGTATTTGTTATTAAAGATATTTATCCTGGTATAGATTTCCGTGGTGGTTTTAGTATGAACGGTTCTAAATTTATTGGTTCCGGCTCGGTTGAACAACCTGCTACATTGGTTGTGAAAAACAATGGAAAGACATTATTCCGCACTTCTTCTATGGGTTACACATTCCAAAAAGAAAGCATCAGCAGCCGTAATGCCGCTATCAGTATTTATGTTGACCAAGATTCTATTTACCATCCTGGATTGTTATTCCGCTACAATGTGGCTACAAGAACAGTAAATTTGATTCGTAACGGTGATACCGAAAATCTTTCACGAAGCCCTTATTTCGATTCTTATCACATGCTCGATATGGATTTCCAACAACTTACTTGGCAAATCGACAACCCAGAAATGAAAATGGGCGGACTTGAAGGTACAAATATGAGTAAAGCTACATTTGAGTCTTCGAACTATTTCCGCGAAGCACGATATATGGAAATTGGTATGTATAACCAAATCCATCCTCTTGTTGCTTTACGCCGTTTAAGTAAGGAGAAAAAAACAGAGACATTCTCAGTTCGTGAATATGCTGCATACATGCGTATGCCGGAACCTGACTGTATCCACCTTTGTTTGGATCTTTCATTCCGTGGTATGATTAAGTTCGACTCCAAAACAAATACGTTGGAAATTAAACAAAGAACATATGAATATCTTGATGCTGTTATTGGTAAAATCGACTATGACGTAATTCGATTCGTGTCGGAACACGACATGAAAGGTATGTCGAATGCCACTTTCGATATGACAAGCAAAGATTTGAATATGGTCGGCGTATCAAAAATCCAAGTATCCGATTCACAGAATGTGGTATTCTATCCACGTGGTAGTCAGTTAACTATGTCTAAAAACCGTAACTTCCAGTTTGACGGTATTATTGAAACTGGTTTGTTCACATTCTATGGTCGTGGATTCGATTTCAATTACGAAAATTTCAAAATCAATCTTCAAAATGTCGACTCTCTTAAAATTAAAGTTAAGAGTTTTACTCCTAACCAATATGGCGGAAAAGATTTGGTACAAATCAAAAATGCTATTGAACACGTAACAGGTGACATTTTGATTGATGACCCTAACAATAAATCATCTATTAAAGATTTCCCACAATATCCTATTTTTAATAGTAAGGAAACTTCGTATGTGTACTACGACAATAAGAAAATCTATAATGGTGTTTACGATAGAAATAAATTCTACTACAAAGTCGATCCGTTCTCTATCGATAGTGTGAACGACTTCTCTACCGACGCCTTGTTCTTCGAAGGTGAATTGATTTCTGCCGATATTTTCGACAACATCCGTGAAAAAATTGTTGTCCGTCCTGATTATTCATTCGGTTTCATTCGTGTTACTGGAAAATCTGGATATAAAGCATATAAAGGCAAAGGTACCTTTACTGATACTATAGATCTTAGTTTCAAAGGATTACGTGGTATTGGTACATTGGATTACATTCAATCAAAATCTGTTTCTGGTCCAAAAGGATTCACATTCTTCCCTGACTCAACAAATGGATTTGCAACAACATTTACAATCAAACAACAAAGTGCTGCTCAAGGTACAGAGTCTCCAAGTGTAAATGGTGAAAGCGTAAATATCCACTGGGAACCATACGAAAACAAATTATTTGCTATCGAGACAGGCAAACCATTCAAAATGTATGGCGATACTACTACTCTTTCGGGCGGTTTGATTTATACCCCTAAAGGTCTTGGAGGTTTTGGTAAATATAAATTTAGCGAAGCTCTTATTACATCGAAGAACTTTGAGTTCAAAGAGAAAATTGCGAATGCCGACTCTGCCGATTTCGATTTGTTGACACAAGGTGGTGCTTTGGATGAAATGGCATTCAAGACGAAGAATGTGAAAGCAAACATCGACTTCACAACTAAGAAGGCGAACTTCACAACTAACGATTCTTTGTCGCTTGTACAATTACCTAAAAATATGTATGTATGTTACCTTACAAAATTCACTTGGGACATGCAGACTAAACAAATTGCTTTAGGTGATGCTAAAGATTTGAACTCCGACAAATGCGATCTTCACTTCTATTCTACTCACCCAAAACAAGATACGTTGAACTTTGTTTCACCATACGCTACATACGACTTGAAACAATTCATTATCAATGCACAAAAGGTTCCTTATATTGACGTAGCAGACTCGCGAATAATACCAAATAAGGATAGTATAATCACTATTCGCAAAGAAGCGTATATGGATACAGTTCGTAACGCTAAATTGATTGCTAACCGAACTAATAAATATCACTCGGTATATGATGCTACATTCTTTGTAAAAGGTAGAAACAACTTCTCTGGTCATGGTATGTATGATTACATTGACGAAACAAGTGTAAAACATCCTCTTCCATTAAGCAAAATCAAAGTTGACTCTGCATTACATACGTATGGTATCGGAAGTCTTTCACAAGAAGAAAACTTCAAGTTATCATCTGTATATAGTTACTATGGTGACTATCGTATGAATTCAAATCAACAATATCTTGTATTTGATGGTAATGTCTTGATTTCGAATGAATGTGCCATGATTAAACCATTGTGGTTTAAATTCGCCGGCGAAATCAATCCTGCCGAAATCATGATTCCTGTAAACGACAACATGTTTGACGTGGATTCTAACGCAGTTGGTGCATCTATCTACACAAACATCCGCCCTACAGGCGTTTACACAGCATTTACATCTGCAAAACATAATGTAGGCGATATTCCAATGGTTAGTTCAAACGGTTTCTTATTCTACGACAAGAATACTCATTTGTATAAAGTTGGTTCAAAAGAAAAGATCCTTAACGAAGATCTTTGCGGTAACTTAATTACATACCATCCTTCTTACTGTAATACAAAAGGTGAAGGTTCTTTAAATCTTGGTCTAAACTTCGGACAAGTGAAATTAGGAACGTATGGTACTGTTAGCCATACAATGAGTTCTGGTCGTGTTACATTAGAAACATTCACTACAGTTGACTTCATGTTCGACGATGCCGTTATGAAACGTATTGCCGATACATTAAATACAAGTCTTCAAAGTACGAAGTTGAAGAGCGTAAGCATGACAACTCCTTCTTTCAAGAAATGTTTCACAGAAATGATTGGAAACAAAGCGAAAGCAGACGAATATCTTGCTGAAATCCAATTGTATGGTAACATCCGTAAGTTCCCTAAAGAACTTGAACATACAATTACATTCTCGAAACTTGACTTAGCATGGGATTCAGTTGCTCACGCATATCGTTCGGTAGGTCAAATTGGTATCTATAGTATAGGTAACACTTTGGTTAACAGAATGGTTAATGGTTTTGTTGAATATGCAAACTTGTACGATGGAGACATTCTTACTATCTATATTGAGATAGAAAAGAATAAATGGTACTTCTTCAACTATAGCGACGGTGCAATGCAATTCGTTACTTCAGACAGCGATAAACCGCTTATGAAGATAATTAACGATACAAAAGAAGCAAAACGTACTATGGTTGTTGCCAAGAAAGATGCTCCTTACAAATATGGAGTTGGCGGCGATGCTTTGAAACGTACATTTGTTGAACGTTTCCGTAAGAATCAAGCATACATCGATGTAATGCCAGACGAAGATGAAGACGAAGCTCCAGTACGTGGCGGCAAGAAACCTAAGTCGAGCGACGACGAATATGACGACTATGATGATTAATTAATAAATTTTTAACTAAAACCAAAAGAGTCAGCCCAACAGCTGGCTCTTTTTTATAAATCTTAAAAACAATGAATTTTATAGCTCCTATCCTTTTGTTACTTTGTGCGAATGTGTTTATGACATTTGCCTGGTACGGTCATCTTAAATTAAATCAAATGGGCATTTCAACCAATTGGTCGTTCTTTGCCATCATTGTATTTAGTTGGGGAATTGCATTCTTTGAATATTGCTTTCAAGTTCCAGCAAACCGAATTGGTTTTATAGGAAATGGCGGACCTTACTCGTTAATGCAATTAAAAGTTATTCAAGAAGCATTGTCGATTTTTGTATTCTGTGTGATTGCCAATATCCTCTTTCAAGGTGAAAAAATAGCATGGAATCATATTGCTGCATTTGGTTGCTTGGTAATGGCTGTTGTATTTGTATTCTGGAAAGCATAATATTCTTTACATATACAAGAATCCCCTTTATGAAACATCCAATTCGTAAGTAATTTTATTGTATATTTGCGACGTCGAATCAGGCTTTTTTCCCTGGTTCCTTTCAACAAACTTTTTATATATGGGATAGCACTGAAAAGTGCTATCTTTTTTTATACTAAGTTGATAAAACAAAAAAAGGTTGGGATTTCTCCCAACCTTTTCATTTATCTAACTTACGAAATCCTACTCTTTTGAAGCAACTGCATCTTTAACATATCCAAATACCTTTTGAATAATGTCACTTGCCCATTGGAAAGGATTCTTACGTATTTCTTTTTCTTGTGCTCCAACCTTAACAAAAAGTCCATCCAAAGCTTTAGCAGTAACAAATTCGCCAAGATTGGTATTAACTTCTTTAAAACTAATGTCTTTTCCAGCAAGTTTAGCAGCTAACGTAGCAGCCGAACCATATTGTACAACAAGACCATTGTAGTTCGAAGTTATATCGTTCCACAAACTTGTTGCTGAAGCATTACCAACGAATTTTTTATCCAATGCAGCATTCATTTTTGGCGAATAAGCATCAACTAAAGAATTGTATGTTTGATTCTTCAAATATTTGGTAGCAGCCAATGAATCGAAACCAGCGCCAGCCTTCTCCGATCCTTCAGGAACAACACCATTCAATATTTCCCAACCATCTTTTATTGTCAGATTTGTAATAGCATCAGTGAAAATTGGTTTAGCATCTTTCGCAGCATCTTCAGCAGAACGGTTGATTGCTTCACGCAAACTTTCCATCTTGTTTTCTATTAAATTTTGCGCTGTGCTAGAATATTTTCCAATAAACTCCATCTTTTCCATTATCATTTCTGCTTCGTCTGGCAATGGAATTTTTATTAATGGATTACCATAATAACCGTCTTTCAACGACAACTCTGCCGTTGATGAATCTGTACCAATATTCAAGGCCGTTTTCAAACCATTTACAACTTCTGCTGTAGAAAGTTCGCCATCACCGGATAAACCTATTTCATCACACGAAACCATAGCAACCATTGACGTTGCCAAAACAATTAAAGGGAATTTTTTCATTACGATTATTTTTATATTTCACGTTTACAAATTTAATTATTTACAGTAAATTTGGAGACAAAGATTGGTAAAAATGAACATTTCCGAAAAATATTCATATTGCATACAACGGTTCGAGGAAACTATGCCAAATCCTAAAACGGAATTGCATTACGAAAATCCTTTTCAACTGCTTGTTGCCGTTATTTTATCGGCACAATGTACCGACAAACGAGTGAATATGATTACTCCTGCTCTATTCAAAGCGTTCCCTACTCCGGAAGCCTTATCAAATGCGAGCGAAGAACAAGTATTTAATCTTATAAAATCATGTTCGTACCCTCAAAGTAAAGCAAAACATCTGAAAAATATGGCAGGCATGCTTCATAATGAATTTCATGACGAAATTCCTGATGATGTAGAAAAAATGCAACTTATGCCTGGAGTTGGTAGAAAGACCGCCAATGTTATGGCTGCAGTTATTTTCAATAAACCAGCCATGGCCGTCGATACGCATGTTTTCCGTGTTTCCGCTCGCATAGGATTAGTTAGAAATGCTAAAACGCCATTGGAAACGGAAAAACAACTAATAAAACATATTCCAAGTGACAAAGTACATGACATGCACCATTGGCTGATACTTCACGGACGATATACCTGCAAAGCAATTAGTCCAGATTGTCTAAATTGTCCTATTACAGCAGCATGCGCGACATTCAACAAAGAACAACAACAACAAAATCTTACATTAGAGCTATGAAAATTGCTATTGCACAACAAAATTATCAGTTAGATACATTAGGTAAAAATGCTACAAAAATTGCGAAAGCTATATTTGAAGCACGAAGTAAAAAAGCGGAATTGATTGTTTTCCCTGAAATGAGTATTTGTGGATATTCACCATGTCAGTCATTATTGCAAGAGGAATATATGGATTTAATCATGCAAATGCTTCAACGTATTGTTACTGAATCTTTTGAAATAACGGTGATGATAGGTTGCCCAACATATTGCGAAGACGAAAATGAATCAAAAGTATATGACTCGGCTATTTTGATTGAAAGTGGCACTATTACTCGCCGATTCAACAAAAAACAACTTTCTAATGAAGAACTCACCTATTGCATTACAGACAATGAACCAAATGTTTTCGAATGGAATAAGAAGAAAATTGCGGTTTGCGTAGGTAATGATAAACCAGAAGACAATAATGCAGATCTTACTATCAACATTGCTGCAGAAAATACAGCTCTCGCTGATAAACTCGCACAATTTGCCGATTGTAATAATACAGTTATCAGCGTCAGACAATGTGGAGAAAACTTCTCCGGCTCGTCTTTTGTAAGAGATAAATCTGGTTCCATAGTCAAAGAATTGTCACATGAAAATGATGAACTTGTAATAATCGAAACAGAAAGTCTTTCTTTAATTTAATCACATAAACACCATATTACCAATAAATTAAAAGCCGACATATGAATACTTTCTTAGACCTTTGTGTTGCCGATATTTTACAAAAACACGGAAATGATTTAACAAATACTACTGTTGTTTTTCCAAGTAAACGTGCCATGGTTTTCTTCAGAAAATCATTAGGAACACAGATAAAAACACCGGTATTTGTACCGCAAATGACAACGATCCAAGACTTTTGTCTGTCGCGACAAAAAGCCACCATACCGGATGATTTTTCTCTTATATTCAACCTATATGACTCGTACCAGAAAGTAACTCATACAACTGAATCATTCGAAGAGTTTTTCCCATGGGGGGAAATGCTTCTATCTGACTTCGACGACATAGATAAATATCTTATCAACGCTAAGGATATATTCTCGAATATAGCTGATTATAAAGATATTAACTCTGTATTTGATTATCTTTCGGAAGAACAAATCAACATAATAAAACGTTTTTGGGAAGCAACAAAAATTGATGAAGTTCAAGAAAATGATGTTCGTAAGAATTTCATTACATTTTGGAATTTGCTCTATCCTATCTACGAAGACTTTAATTCACAATTGTCCCTAAAAGGATTTAGCTACGAAGGAAAAGCTATACGTGGGATTGCAGAATCATCTAAAGAAAGCTATGATGAACTCTTTGGAAACAAGAAGTATATTTTCCTTGGATTCAATGCATTAAGCAAGGCGGAAACAAAAATATTCACAACCCTACAAAAACGACAACAGGCATATTTTTATTGGGACTATGATGTGTATTACCAAAAAGACAAAACACACGAAGCCGGCATATTTATCCGCAAAAATTTGGAACAATTCAAGAATGAATTAGAGTATATTCAATGTTTTCAGAACTTCGAACAAGATAAAGATATTCATGTCGTTAAGCTTCCAAATTCTGTAGCGCAAGCAAAATATTGTTCTAAACTTCTACAAGAAATAAAAGATGCTAATTCAAACAAAACCAATGTGTTTGAATCAACCGCAATCCTACTTGCAGATGAAAAAATGATAGATCCTATCCTGTCTTCCATACCTAACGATATTGCTTACAATATAACATTAGGTTACCCTATCCGTTCGTCTGCGGCATACACATTGTTCGAGTCTATACTTGATATGTGTATGAACAAAAATGGCGAAAATTTATACTTCAAAGACATATTACGGATTTGTGAAAATCCACTCATTCCTAGTAATTTACAAGAAGATGCGGCAAAGCTTAAAAAGGAAATTGTAAAAAATAGAACAATAACTATCAAATCTGACGATTGCACTTCAATCTGTAATTTGCCACATATTTTCAATATAAACACCTCTATAGAATCTTATGTAAAATCATTAATTGATTGTGTCGTAGAGATTTGCAGAACACACCAACTTACAGCAATCGACCGTAGTATATTCTACACTATCTACACAGAACTTGTTTCATTACAAGAAGTCGTAAATAAAAACAATATTCAGTTCCAAAAGATTAAATTCATCAACTCATTATTGAAGAAAACATTACAAGGAAAAAACATTGCTATTGAAGGTCAACCACTTGAAGGTTTGCAAGTTATGGGTATTTTGGAATCCCGCATGATAGATTTCAAACACATTATCATGATGTCGGTTAATGATGGTAATCTTCCTAAAACTTCGGCAGGAAGTTCGTTTATTCCCTACCACCTACGTACAGCATTTGGCATGCCTACCATCAAAGAACAGTCGGCAATGTATTCGTATTACTTCTATCGCTTAATCCAGCGATGCGAAAAGCTTACTATCATGTATAGCGAAAACGACAATGGCAAAAAAAGCGAGAAAAGCCGCTTTATCATGCAATTGCTTTATGAAAGTCCGTTCAAAAATCTTGACAATCAAGAAAATCCTAACTTCAAAAAATTCAACGGCATACACACCGAAGATGTAGGATATGAAATTGAAACACGAAAACCTATAGAATGGCGTGTAACTAAACAACTACCTGAAGTTCAGGCATATTTTTCTGAAATTCAAGATAGTACAAATAACAAAGCGCTATCTCCTTCGTCTTTGGCTCATTTTCTTCAATGTGAATTGAAGTTCTATTTCTCTGCCATTAAAAAACTACAAGTGCCTGAACCTGTGGAAGATTTAACGCAATCAAATGAAATGGGAACATACTTTCATGAAACCATGGAAAAACTGTATGAACAGTATTTAGGACAAGAGATAACGGCAGAAATCATCAATAAGAAAATACTAACTGACGAAGATGGAATTATCACCACTATAGTGAATGTGATGCAAAAACACCACGCTCCTGCAAGCGTATATGACAAGGAAAGCAAAGAAGTAAAGATAATTCTTCATCAAGTTAAAAGCTTACTTAGTTTTGATGCACAAAAAACATTTGCTCCTATCACGCTCGAAGAACAAAAGAAAGACAACAAGTTTGAAACCATAGCCACATTGAATCTGGACAACGGGAAATCTGTAAAAATTGGCGGAAAAATCGACCGTTTGGACTTATGTAACGGTGTTTACCGAATTGTCGATTACAAAACAGGAAAATGTCCGGAACCAGAGAAAAAACTTACATTCACCATGGATACAATGTTCGGTAAAGACAAAAACTTCACCAGAGAAGCTTTCCAAACCAGTTTGTATTCTTATATTCTAAAGAAAAACAACCAAGACAAGAAATTCCAACCAAACTTGTATTTCTTGCAAAATATAACCAGCGGAGAATCGATACAGACCAAGCTTATAAACAAATCAGAGGGAGAATTGGAAAGTTTTGAGGGTGAAATCTACCAACAATTTGAGGAAAACCTTAAAGAAACCATTACTCAAATGATGAGCAACGACGACTTCAAACAAACAAATAACGAAGACACCTGCAAGTACTGTGATTTCAGGAATTTCTGTGAAAATAGTGTGATAAAAGATATAGATGAATAGAAATAACTAATCTTCCAACAAATTTCTTCTGATTGCCAATGCATGCATCTTTGCACCATAATGTTCGTCCAACTCATGCTGAGCATCGATTTGTTTTCGAAGGTCGGAAATGTCGGCTTGCGGATTCATTTCAAGACGTGATTTTTGCTCGTTTTTAAGGGCTTGTATGGTTGTATCTACCGCTTCACGTAAAGCTCGATAGCGTTCTATTTCATCTATACAAAATTGATATTCTGATTGTTGATCCATTTTCAACTGTTTTTTGTTTGTTCGTATATTTTGATGCGACAAAAATAGATAAAGATACAACTATTTCCTTTACAACCTTGTTTTTTTCAAGAAAAAAGTATCTTTGCGCAACTTTTTCACAAAGATATGACGAAGAAAATGACTTATATCAATATGATAAAACCAGCATCTATTGCGATTTTCTGCACTCTTTTCTTGCTTTTCCCTATCACTTGTACTGAGAAAAACATAACATTGGATGAACAAGTCCATGAAGAAGATATAGTGCTTGATTATATTGACTATAAAGACTTATACGCTCGTATCGCCCACATCGAATCTAAACATAGATACGATGTGGCCAATAAGTCAAAAACTGTTGGAAAATATCAGGCAAGTCGTAGTTCTCTCCTCGAATTCGGATATACAGAAGAACAAGTTCAGGCTATTTACGATTCTTTTGATACAACTTACACAGAAAAAGGTCACGCACGATATACATTTGATATAGAAACATTTCCTGCCGAAGAACAAGAACGCTTCATCTGTTGGTATATGAAAAAAATGGAACGTGTTTATCTTAAAGAAATGATTGCAAAATATGTCGGAACTACAATAAACGACGTTTATATTACTCGTGCTGGCATTCTAAATGCTTCAATGTTAGGATTTAACCACGTTGTACGTTTCTTGGAATCAAACGGAGAAATCAACTACACTCCTCGAAAAGGATACTCCGTAAAACACAGACTACAACAGTTTGAAAGAACTGAAATCCAATCTTAATAGTTTCTTACACCTCGCATTATCGGGAAGTTTTGTACATTTGTACATAATTCTACTACTATGGCGTATAAAAACTTATCTGATTTTGTTACCAAACTACAGGAAAACAACGAAATACATATTGTAAACACCTATGTAAACCCTTCGTTGGAAGTAGCCGAATTAGCAGACAGATTTTCGAAAGCACCTGATGCACAAAACAAAGCCTTGCTTCTTGTAAACAACGGTACAGAATTTCCAATTCTCATCAACGCTCTTGGTAGTGAAAATAGAATCTGCTCAGCTCTCAATTGTACGGATTTAAACGAGCATAAACAACGTATAGAAGACATATTTAAAGCCGCTACTTCACCAAAACGAACACTTAAAGACAAATTGTCTTTCATTCCCTTAATCAATGAGTTACGTTCATGGATGCCTACTCATGTAAAGAAGGCGCAATGCCAGGAAGTAATAGAAAAAGATGTTGATTTAAGTAAAATTCCAATTCTACAATGTTGGAAACACGATGCCGGAAAATTCATCACATTTCCAATGGTTATTACCGAGCATCCTGAAACACACAGCAGAAACATGGGTATGTACCGTATGCAAGTAATTGACAAACAAACTACTGGTATGCACTGGCATCCTGGTAAAACTGGTGATAATCATTACGAAGCATATAAACGATTAGGGAAACGTATGCCGGTGAGCGTTGCTATAGGCGGCGATCCTGCAAATATATTTTCTGCGACTGCTCCTCTACCAGAAAACATTGATGAACAAATGCTTACGGGTTTCCTACGAAGAAAATCTGTTGAATTAGTCAAATGTATCACCAACGATTTGGAAGTTCCTGCCGATGCCGATTTTGTTCTGGAAGGCTACATTGACCCGCAGGAAGACAAGTTTCTTGAAGGTCCTTTTGGCGACCATACTGGATTTTACTCCCTTCCCGACTATTTTCCAAAATTCCACATTACGTGCATAACACACAGAAAAAAAGCAATTTACCCTGCAACTATCGTGGGAATACCTCCTATGGAAGATGCGTGGATAGGAAAAGCAAGCGAACGTATTTTTTTAGCACCCATTAAGATGCTAATTTGCCCGGAATTAATCGATTACGTCATGCCATTTGAAGGCGTTGCACATAATTTGGTTATTGCAAAAATCAAAAAAACGAACGAAGGACAAGTTGCAAAAGTCATCAATGCACTATGGGGAGCCGGACAAATGTCAAACAATAAGACACTTATAGTTGTAGATGAATCCTGCGACATATATTCAAGAGATGCTGTCATATCTGCCATTGAGGAGAATGTCAATCCTGCTGAAGATGTCATTATTATGAAAGGACCACTCGATGTACTCGATCATTCGGGACCAAAGATTGGCCTTGGAAGCAAGATGGCAATAGATGCAACAAAAAAAGACAGCAAACAGGGCAAGTGTACCATTACATTTTTGCCGATGGAACCGCTTAGTCAAAAAGAAATATTGGCTAAAGCAACAGAATATGCACACAAAAACACAACAGCTTCGATTATCATAACATATGATAAATCCATTCAAAATATCGATGGGCAAGGGTTTGAAAACAAATATACGTCTGAACAATTCATTGCATTGTGGCATATTCTTAACAACTACAACCCAAGTAAAGATTGCGTCACTGAAACATTTGACAATCACTCGTATATGATTATCAATGGATGCACGAAGATTGAATTGGAACAATTACGAGATACACCTTCGCCAGTTACAGCAGACGAAAATACGATAGAAGCAGTAGAAAAAATCTGTAGTCAAAACAATGTGCTTTTGTCTTCACCATCTTTACAATATCGTAAGTTGCTACATTTTGATTCGGCATGGCGTTACAAAAAAGCGAAAGAATAACGCATAACACATCTTTTTTGTGTATTTTCGCATAATGACAAAAAGAACACTTTTCATACTATGTATATGGGTTCTATCCCTATTCCGATGTTTTGCAGAATCAGCACAGTCGGATAAGACCCTTACGTTTGAAATGCTTACCAATGCCGATGGGCTTTCTCACAACAATGTAAAATGTGTTTTTCAAGATTCCAAAGGTTTTTTATGGATAGGAACAAATTCCGGATTAAACAGATATGACGGAAAATCATTCCTTGTATTCAAAAACATCCCACAGGACGCAAAAACTATATCATCAAACAAGATATTTGGTATTTGCGAAGACAAACACCACAACATTTGGATTGCAACAGATTATGGATTCAACCAAATCATACGCGAAACTTACCAATGTAACCGATATTTGGTAGATACATCGAAAAACGCCCCTACTGTAAACAACACTATTCAAGGAATCTATTGTGATAGCGAGGGAAACATTTGGGTAAAAACAATAAAAGCTATCTGTCGTTTAAACATAAAAACAGGTAAATTACACTCCTATCTTTTAGAAAAAGATATATTTCGTGAAGAGTTTGACCTCGTTTCAACTCCTCTTTTTCAGGATAGCCATGGGATTTTATGGGTGGGAACAGAAAATGGTCTCGGATATTATGAACCAACAAACGATGAATTCATATTCTTTAAAACAGATGAATTCCTTACTAACCATATTAGTAACAATCATGTCCTCTCTATTTTCGAAGATTCAAACAATCGTTTGTGGATAGGCACAAAAAATGGATTGAACGAATTCAACAAATCCAACAAATCTTTCGTAACATATTACTATTCAAATCAATTCAAATCGGTCGTAAACGGCATAGCTGAAGGCTACGCACCATATAATCTATGGATTACAACCGAAAATAATGGTTTATACCGCTTCGACATACGCACGAAAAAGTTCACTCACATTGCCCACACAACAGAACGAAAAAATATTTCCACCAACCAAACCAACTGTGTTTTAAATAGTCGAAATATTCTTTGGATTGGAACTCAGAACGGTCTGAACAAACTCGACCTAAAACCAAAACGGTTCCAATTATTAGGAAACGAAGATTTTACAATGGGGATAAAATACAACTACACCTCTGCCATTTGGATAGAAAAGAACCTTGTATTTTTTGGTACAAAATTCGGGGGATTGCAAATCTACGATCTTAATAAACAAACACGACAAACATTCTCTGCCGATCTTAAAAATTTCCCATCGAACACGGTAACATCAATCACAAAACTTAAAGATAATGAAATACTTATAGGTTGTGATGGTTGTATTGTTTTATACAACATTGTCAATAAATCATTTACTTCCATAGACAAGAAATTTCCAGAATTGCATTCATTTTGCATCACAAAAAAACGAATAAAATGTTTATTGCATGATTCACATGACAATTTATGGATTGGTACTAATTATGGCATCGTACGATTTAACACTAAGACCAAAGAAATTTCTCATTTTGACAAAAGCGAACTTCCTTCAAATCAAATAAATTGCTTTTACGAAAATCACAAAAATGTTATTTATATCGGTTCCGAAGACGGCGCCTGCTACTATAACTATAAAAGTGGTTTGTTTACCGAAATTCCTATTATCTTCCCCTATTCTAATTCCATTAACAAGCATATTTACGACATTAACGAAGACTACAATGGCAATATTTGGATGGGAACAAACATTGGATTAATTAAATGCGATGCCGGTACGACAAAATGTTCCATATATACAACCAATGACGGACTTTCATCTAATGAAGTATATTCCGTATTAACCCACGACAAAGAAGTTTGGATAGGCACCGACAATGGTTTGTCGGCTTTTTATACAGAAACACAGACGTGTAAAAAATTCTCGCTTCACGACGGAATACAAGATTACGAGTTTTCCCCTCATTCAGCAATTGTTGCAAACAATGGATACATGTTTTTTGGAGGAACGCAAGGTATCAACATCTTCCATCCTGATTCTATCTACGTATCAAGCATAAAACCAAATCTTGAAATTTTAGGATTAGACTATACCATCAACGAAGAAAGAACACATCAGCAAATAAAAAACGGACAAACTATTACTATTCCATACAATAACAACAATATAAAACTATCGTTTGCTGCATTGGATTTTACGAAACCTATGTTGAACCATTACAAATATTTTCTTGAAGGTTACACAAACGATTGGACGGATTTAGGAAACAACAACTATTTCGATATAATAAAACTTCCTGTAGGCAAATATACCCTTCACTTACTCGCAGCAAACGACGACGGTCTTTGGTCGGACGAAAAAATTATTAAAATAGTTGTTCCTCCTCCTTTTTGGAGAACAAACTTAGCCTACGGATTGGAAATTCTTATCGTTCTCTTGCTTATTTACTTTATTATTAACCAATTAACAAAGAAAGCAGAAAGAGCGAACCAACGTTTGCTTGAAAAACAAGAAATCTTAAATCGAATCGAGGAACAGCAGAATGAACTGGAAGTAAAGAATAAAAACATTCTTGATAGTATTACATACGCCAAACGTATTCAATTGGCAATTATGCCAGCGCGTGCAAAATTCCGTCACTTGCTTCCTTCTTCTTTCATCCTATATTTACCAAAAGATATAGTAAGTGGCGACTTCTATTGGATTACCGAAATCGACACGAAAATTTTCATTGCGTGTTCTGACTGTACTGGCCATGGCGTTCCTGGCGCATTTATGTCTATTATTGGCTACAACTTATTACGTACAATCACGAAAGATAAGCACATACATAACGCTTCCGAAATTTTGAATTACCTGAACATGTCTTTGATTGAATTGTTGTCGAAAAACGAACTAGACGATAACACTGCAGTTAAAGACGGTATGGACATTTCTATCTGTGTGTTTGATAAGAAGACCTGCGTGATGGAATTTGCCGGCGCCCTATCGCGTATGCTTATTTTCCGCAATAATCAATTCATCACTGTCCGCGGTGATAAATACCCTGTAGGTCTAAACAACGATCAAGACGAACCATACACGAATGCAATAATACGTGTACAACCAAATGACAAATTCTATATGTTCTCCGATGGATACGCTGATCAATTCGGAGGACCAAATGGTAAGAAACTAAAATTCAAGAGATTTAAAGCAAATATTCTTGCTTGCCAACATTTACCTTTGGTAAAACAAGGCATAGAATTAAAAAAACAGCTACAACAATGGCAAGGATCATGGGAACAAGTGGACGATATTCTTGTAATGGGATTCGACTTCAACGTTTATCTTCAAGAAAAAGAAGAACGAATGAAAGGCATTAATAAATAACGATTGTTATTGCATTTTCTTTAAATCGTACAGTAGATATTCCAGGCCATTCAATTTGATTTCATACAACAAACCGAGCAACCTACCAAGTTTTCCTGGCGGAAATCCCTTTTGTTTATACCATACCAAATAATACTCTGGTAAATCGCACAACAATTTTCCCTTATATTTTCCGTACGGCATCACCGTAGTTACCAATGTAAGCAATTCACTCTCTTCCATTGCAATTATTTTTTTTCAAATATAAAAAAATCAAGGCTATTTAATACTTTTGCGGCATGGTACCGTTATTCGAATTATTCTACATATTTCTACAGATTGGCGCATTCACCCTCGGGGGCGGCTATGCCATGCTTTCCATGGTAGAAATGTCTATTGTTACAAAAAAACAATATATAGAAAAAGAAGAATTTTGGGACTTAATAGCATTGATACAAACATTACCAGGCGTTTTCGCCGTAAACACAGCTTTATATGTTGGTTACAAGCTACGAGGCGTTAAAGGAGCCATAAGTGCAGCATTAGGTGCAATCCTACCTTCATTTGTCATTATACTTTTAATAGCACTATTTTTTACGGAATTCAAAGATAACGAAACCATAGAAAACATATTTAAAGGCATACGACCATGTGTTGTTGCCCTAATTTTAGTGCCTTCATGCAAAATCATCGTAAATCAAAAGATGTCATGGAAAATTCTGTGGATACCAATCGCTATCGCTTTGGGTATTTGGTTGTTGAAGATTTCTCCTGTCATTATTATAATAGCCGTAATCGTAGGCGCATTGGCATGCGAATGGTATTCATTCAATAAAATTAAGAAACAATGATTACTATCCTGGAACTGATATACGTTTTCTTTAAAATCGGTCTCTTTGGATTCGGTGGCGGCTATGCTATGCTTTCTTTGATACAGTTCGAAGTTGTCGATCACTTTCAATGGCTCACCGTACAAGAATTCTCCGACATTATTGCCATATCGCAAATGACTCCAGGACCAATATCCATAAATACGGCAACTTATGTTGGTTATAGCGTATTTGGATTTATGGGAGCCCTAACAGCGACATTGTCGTTGTGCCTACCGTCCATAATTCTTTTATTTTTGGTGATTCGATATTTAATGCAAAATAAAGAGAATCATTACGTTAAATCTATCTTGCAAGCATTACGTCCTGTATTGGCAGGTCTTATTCTCGCAGCCGCTTTATTGCTCATGAACAAAGAAAACTTCTGCGATTTCGGCCTCGGAGAATACAACATCAGCCTTGTAATTTTTGCTGTTTCTTTTGTCGCATTATACTTCTTTAAAGTTAACCCAATATTACTGTTAGTTGTTTCAGGAGTAATTGGACTAATCGCACTATAATTCATTATTAAATAATTGTTTACAGTCAACAATCCATGAATTTAAAACATATTATTCTACCAATATGCTGCACTCTTTTAGCATGCAACAATACCCAAACAAAATCCGATATGAAAGAAGAACAATCTATTACTGTTACCGCTGCACTACCGTTGGTTACTCGTGTTGGCGAAGGTCCTATCTGGGACTATAAATACAACCGTCTTTTGTGGATAGACACCCAAGGGAGCGTATTTATCCACACTCCTTCTGATGGTAAAAATCGTGAAATCAAAATTGATAAATTAGTAGGAACTGTCGTGCCATATACACAAGATACTGTTGTAGTGGCACTTGAAGATGGCATATATAAATTGAACCTTGAAACCGAGCAGCTCACGTTCCTTGCCGCTCCCGAAGGCGGCATAGCCGGCAATAAATACAACGACGGAAAGTGCGACTCACAAGGAAGACTTTGGGTTGGTACGATGGATAAAGATTGCACTCCGAAAAAAGCAAACTTCTTTGTATTTGATGGAAAAAACAGCCAGAAAGTTCTGTCGGAAGTATCTATCTCCAATGGCGTTGCATGGTCACTCGACAACAAAAAAATGTATTACCAAGACACTCCACTACGAACAGTTTCCGTATTTGATTTTGATGAAGAAAACGGAACTATCTCCAATCGCAAAGAAGCAATTCAAATCCCCGAAAATATGGGAACACCAGATGGTAACACAATCGATGCGGAAGGAATGCTTTGGGTTGCCAATTGGGAAGCCGCATGTGTAACACGCTGGAATCCTAAAACAGGAGAATTACTACAAAAAATCGACATACCTGCACTAAACGTTTCCGCCCTTGCCTTCGGCGGCGAAAATCTTGACGAATTATATATTACAACCGCATCATATTATATGCCTGAAGACAAAGCACATTTATACCCAGAAGCAGGCAAACTATTTGTGGTAAAACCTGGCGTAAAAGGAATCAAATGTAATTATATGAAATTCAATTAAATACAAATTGAAATATAATAAAAAAGGCGGTGAATATTTATATTCATCGCCTTTTTTGTGGAGCTGCGGAGATTCGAACTCCGGTCCGGTCAAGTACCGAAAATGCTTTCTACATGCTTATTCCGCCATTGATTGTCGGAGTAAAACTGAAGACGGACATCCTATTTTACCCGTATCCTGAAAAATCTCGGAAAAACGCACAGGAATTGTCTTTCCTATTCCTTAATTACAGCACCCCGGACTCAGACGACTAAGGACAGGCCTTCTGCGGGATGTCTCGCCGCTATTCCTTGAATAGCGTAAAGCCGAAATCTACTGTACTTCGATTAGGCAGCAAGAGCAAAGTTTTCTTCGCCAGTTATTGTTTTAGAGTATGGTTATACGGGACAAAACCCCATTGCCCGACATGCTTACATTCCCTGTAAGCTCCCCGTCAAATCCAGTCAACCCCAAGAAATGTTGCACAAATATACATGATTTTAATCGTTTGTCAAGTTTAATCACGAATAAACAAATTCGTTTCCTTACTATCGCCTTTTTATTATTTTTGCATCAGGTTACAATTAGATATGCTATATCCACAAAACATAGAACAAAAGATTGGATTTACCGAAATCCGCCACAACATTCTACAGAAATGTAGTTGCGAAATTGGAAAGGAAAAAATTACCGCACTCGCCTTCTCTATCGATGCCGATGAAATAAATACATCTCTTTCGCAGATAATAGAGATGACAAAAATTCTACAAGAAGAGGAAACGTTCCCGACACCTACATTCGCAACTGTATATGACGCACTTGCACGTATTCGCCCCGAAGGTACCTATCTGTTGGCGAACGAATTACATGTGCTAAGAAAATCCATTTCTGAAATACAGGATGTTGTTTCTTTCTTCGTAAAACAACAGGAAAAATATCCATATCTATTTGAACTAACCGAACCTATAGAAATTGCAAAAGAAATCTGTCGTTCTATCGATAGAATCATAGATTCAAACGGAAACTTAAAAGACAACGCATCCCCACAATTGGTGGAAATACGTAATTCCATCGCACAAAAAAAACGTATCGTCAGCAAAATAATGTCGCAGAAACTTGCCATTGCACGACAAGAAGGCTGGATAGAACAAGATTCCGAAATGTCGATACGCGACGGACGTTTAGTTCTGCCACTAAACAGCACGTTCAAACGTAAGATTCAAGGTATCGTACACGATGAATCCGCTACTGGAAAGACATCGTTCGTGGAACCTGTGGAAGCTTTCGAAACTAATAATGCAATATCTAATCTTGAATTCGAAGAACGAAAAGAAATAATTCGAATACTACAGGAAACGACAGCCGAAATACGTCCTTTCCTACCCGACATTGAGCTTGCATACGATTTTCTTGGCACATTAGACGCGATTCGCGCAAAAGCAAAATTCACGATTGAAATTGAAGGACAAAAACCTACAATTGCTGAACAACCAGAGATTTCGCTTATCCGCGCACGACACCCGCTCTTATTTTTGTCGTTCAAAAAGAACCATAAGGAAGTTATTCCATTACATATTGCACTACAAAAGCCACAAAGAATCATTGTAATCTCTGGCCCAAACGCCGGCGGAAAATCAGTCTGCATGAAAACGGTATTGTTAATCCAATATATGTTCCAATGCGGCTTGCCTATTCCTGCCGAAAGTCATAGTAAATTAGGCATATTTAATAATATGCTCATCGACATTGGTGACGAACAATCACTTGAAAATGACCTAAGTACATATTCGTCACATTTGTTAAATATGAAGATTTTTATGGAACGGGCCAACAGCAAAACGCTCCTCGCCATAGACGAATTCGGAACAGGAACCGAGCCAATACTTGGTGGTGCAATTGCCGAAAGTGTACTGGAAAATCTTAACGCCAAAGGCGCATTCGGTATCATTACAACCCACTACAGCAATTTAAAACACTGTGCAACTTCCCTAAACGGATTAGTAAACGGTGCCATGCTGTTTGATATGGAAAACATGCGGCCACTCTACAAACTACGCATGGGATCCGCAGGAAACTCTTTCGCTTTCGAAATTGCAAAGTCAATCGGACTACCACAACATACACTTGAGAATGCACAAAAGAAAATAAAGCAAGAACACATTGATTTTGACGAAAACTTAAAGAAGTTGGAAATCGAGAAACAATATGTTTATAAGAAAAAAGAAGACTTGCGCAAACAAGAGCAACAACTGACACTTGTTAAAGAAGAATATGCTCAAAAGTTGAAGAAAATCAACGAAAAACGGCAAGAAATTATCGAAAATACAGAACGCGAAATTCATCAAGTTTTAGATTCGGCCAATAAGCAAATCGAACAGACAATTCGCACCATCAAAGAAGCGCAAGCAGAAAAAGAAATAACCAAACAAGCACGACAGGAATTACAGCAATCTGCAGACAAAATCAAACAAAAAGCTGGCAAAATTCACAACACAATCAATTTGCAAAATTCTAATAAACAAAAGAATACAAAAATTGAATTACATGTCGGCAGTTTTGTAAAGATGAAAGGACAATCTACTTCTGGCGAGATTTTAGAAATACAAGGAAAGCAAGCTGTCGTAAATTTTGGAAGCCTAAAAATGACGGTAAAAATCGATAGATTAGAACCTGCCTCAAAACCTAAAATCGATACTAAAACCGTTATTGTCGCTTCTTCCATTAAGAATATTGCCGAAAAGCGGAAAACCTTCTCGCCTCACCTTGATTTACGTGGAAAACGCGGTGACGAAGCCATGTACGAAGTAAAGGATTTTGTAGAAACTGCAAATATGCTTCAGTTTAAACACCTTGAAATACTTCATGGCAAAGGTTATGGAATACTACGAAAACTGATACGTGAATATCTTGCCGTTGTAGACTTTGTTCAATCTTGTACCGATGCTCCTGTAGAAATGGGCGGCGACGGTATCACTATCGTCACACTAAAATAATGGGAAGAAAACACGCAAATATTCCAATTTTTTTGCCACAACTTGCGTGTCCGCATCAGTGCATCTTTTGCAACCAAAACCACATCAGTTCACAAGAACATATTCCGTCCATAGACGAAACAAGACAAATAATCGAAAGAAACTTAACAACGATTCCTTCCGACTATACCATTCAGGTTGCATTTTTTGGAGGCAGTTTCACAGGTTTACCTATAGAAATGCAGGAATCCTATCTGCAAGTAGTTCAACCTTTTATAGAAAGAAAGCAAATCGACAGCATACGACTTTCAACCCGTCCCGATTACATTTCCGACGAAATTTTTACAATGCTGAAAAGATATCATGTTCAAGATATTGAACTCGGAGCACAATCAACAGACGATGAAATCCTACGACTTTCCGGACGTGGGCATAACAGAAATGCCATCAAATCCGCATCAGAAAAAATAAAAGAACACGGATTCACATTGGGATTACAAATGATGATAGGTTTGCCAGGAGACACTAAAGAAAAAGCATTGCAAACCGCACAAGATATTATCGATTTCGGTGCCAAAACAACCCGCATCTATCCTACTTTAGTCGTATCCGACACACCTCTTGCCACATTGTACCAACGTGGTAAATACACACCGCTTTCTCTTGAAAATGCAATAGAATGGACAAAAGACATCTATAATCTATTTATACAAAACAACATCACCGTCCTAAAAGTTGGCCTACACCCAAACAAAGACTTCACTCACAACGAATACCTTTTAGCAGGTCCTTTTCATCCATCTTTCAAAGAATTAGTTTTGTCTGAAATATGGAAAGACAAATTCGATGAAATAATGCAATCTAATTGCAAACAAAAGAATATCAGCATATTCACATCTGCAGAAGAAATAAATAATGCCATAGGTTATCTTTCAAAAAACAAAAAGGAACTGCAAAAAAAATTCAATCACGTCTATTTTAACATAGACCCTATTCTTTCCGGTTATGAGTTTACCTATTGCCGTTATTGACGCCCGCAGTCCACAAGAAGCGATAGACAATTTGTCAAAAAATTTTTCTGTCATTCCATTCATAACAGAAAACATCACCTACGATGCCATCGCCGGACATCCCGACATTTTTATAACGCAATGTGACAACATTTCGATTGTTGCACCCAATACGCCAAATGCAATAAAACAAAACCTTATACAAAATTCAAGTACTCTTTTGGGGCACGCAAATGTAGGCACAACATTAGAAGATTCAACATTATACAATTGTCTAATAACCAACACATTTCTATTCCATAAAAAAGGATACACCGACAGGAAAATTCTTGAACAAAACTCCGACAAAGTATTTATAGATCTACCCCAAGCATACACTCGTTGTTCTTTATTTGAAATTGCAGAAAACGCTTTTATCACGTCAGATAAAGGAATAGCTTCCGTTTTACAAAATATGAAAATCGAACATATATGCATTTCACCTGAAGGAATTCAACTTCCGCCCTACAAATACGGATTTATTGGTGGATGTATGGGAAAATACAAAGAAACCATCTACCTAAACGGTTCTTTATCAATGCATAAAGATGGAGATGCAATAAAGTCGTTTATTTTTTCACACAATTGCGACATTGTCGAGCTACACCAAGGTAACTTATACGACGGAGGCGGTATATTCTTTTTCGACTAATTACGCCAATTTTGAATAGTCACGTTCGCCAAATATAGAACTACCGATACGCACTATCGTGCTACCTTCTTCTATTGCAATTTTGTAATCCTCAGACATCCCCATAGAAATCGTTCCAAAACACTGACTATCACTAAAATAATTGGTTTTCAAAAAGTCAAAAATCGACTTTAAAGTCTTAAATTCTCGATGTATCAAATCAGTGTCGTCAGTATTTGTCGCCATACCCATTACGCCACAGATTCTTACATTTTCCATTTGTTTATAGGATTCGCTTTCAAGTATTTGCACAGCTTCTTCTTGCAGCAACCCAAATTTTGTCTCCTCCGATGCTGTATGAAACTGCAACAAACAAGAAATCACACGATTACATTTTTTTGCTTCCTTGTTTATTTCCTCCAACAACCTCAAAGAATCAACACTATGTACAAGATGAACATACGGGGCAATATACTTCACCTTATTCGTCTGTAAATGTCCTATCAAATGCCAACGAATATCTTTCGGCAAAGCCTCATACTTACGTGTCATTTCCTGCACCTTATTCTCCCCAAAGTCACGAATACCAAATTCGTATGCTTCCAAAATATCACTTTCAGGCTTGGTTTTCGAAACTGCCAAAAGCGTAACCCCTTCTGGGATTGTAGCTACTATTCGTTTTAGATTTTCTTGTATCATAATACACAAAGATACCAATTTAATCGAATTACCGTCATTTTATTCCATCATCTTCTCCAAAAGGGAAATAGCCCGCTGAATATCTGATGAAAAATTTGCATGATCACGTAAAAAACTGCCATCACCTGCAGAAAGATACTCATACAACTCCGAATTCATGCCATCTACATAATTTTCAATAGCATACTCGATGTCATCTTTTTGCCAATCCATCGTAGACTTAGAGTAAATATTCCATTTCTGATGACAAAAGCAATATGCAGATTCTATACTATCCTTAGAAATCATCTACCAAAACTTTTTTAATTCTTCAGAATATTCAAACCCGGCATCTTTCATCTTCTGCTCCAACTCGCTTCGTTGCAAATTGTAGTGCTCGCATATCTCATCTAAATCATTGAACAACTCATCTCGCAACAAGAAATTGATTGCAGAAACCAACATTGGAATATCGTATACTGGCAAAGTTTCCATTATTTTTTATCTATTAAAACTGTTTTATCTTTATCTAAATGAATATGATACGATTTTTCGTAAGGATCTGTTGAGCGCAAACCTTTTCTTGCATAACGCAAATCATGCAACAACACCGTATGACTTACCGTCGGCTCAACGACATAAAAATAACGCGTATACGCCGTAAGACGTTTTACCGCATTACAATCTTCCAATTCAAATAGATAATAATCGTTACGCAAAGCCAACTCGTAGTCAAAATCGTTTTTACTCAGATTCGAACGATAACACATCCAAAAGCCATCGCGATTTTGCGCAATACAATTCCACAAAAACAAAGTGTTTTCTACCGGAAAAACCTCACTTCTTGAATAACGAACATCCTGTTCATCCAACCTTCGTTCGAAATCAGCCTGGACAGATAATTTATTCAAAAACGCAAAAGAAACGAACACAAATGTCAAAAACATACCAAACCACGAAATTAAAGTCTTCTGCTTTAAATCTCGTAAAAAAAGAGCCGTAATAAATGACAACAACAACGGCACACAACTCAAGCATTCAACATCCGGAATTACCGACAACGCCAAACGTTTATGTACGAACGGTTCCAAAATCCCAACCCCACGCACACGCAAAACATCAAAAAAGCAATGAAACGACATTGCCAATAAAGCCAATATCGACCATGAAACAACAGACAAATCCTTTGAAACAAACCTACGTAACAACCATCCAGCAATTGGTGCAACTAAAATGCAGAACAACAAAGAATGCGTAACTCCACCAGCTACATACAATGAAGCCGGACACGAAAAAAATAGAGCCAAAAGTTCGTCAAAACAAGGCAATAACGCACATATACCACCACCATACAAGGCCTTGTTCCCTATTTTTTTCCCTGCAAATAAGCAGCCTACCGCAGCCCCAATAACAAAGTATGAGAATATATTCATCTTTTTTGGTATTTTTGCAAAAATAAAAATATTTAGACTAAAAGATAGTAAATACCGTGAGTCGAAAAAAAAAGTTACCAACATTCGAGAATATACTGATTACCGATGTTGCAGCCGAAGGCAATGCTTTGGCTAAAATAGATGATATGGTCATTTTTGTCGAAGGTGTTATCCCTGGAGACATTGTAAATATTCAAGTCACAAAAAAGCGCAAACGATACTACGAAGGGCGTGTCACAGACATAGTAACTCCAAGTAGCGACAGAACACCCGCATTTTGCGAACATTTTGGTACATGCGGCGGATGCAAATGGCAAATACTTCCTTACGAGAAACAATTATTCTACAAGGAAAAACAGGCCAAAGATCAACTAGAACGTATCGGCCATGTAGACGTACAAGAATATTTGCCTATTTTAGGATCACAACAGACAAAATATTATCGCAACAAACTTGAGTTTACTTTCTCTAACAAGCGTTGGATTACCGAAGAGGAAGTAAAAACCAATGCGGAAATAAAAGAAGCAAATGCTCTCGGTTTTCACGTACCACATTTATTTGATAAAGTTATTGATATTCAACATTGTACACTACAAGATAGTCCAAGCAATGAAATACGAAACTTTATTCGTGCATACGCATTGCACAACAATTTAACATTCTTTGATATTAGAAACCACGCTGGCCTACTTCGTAATTTAATAATACGAACGACCACTACGGGAGAATGCATGGTTATAGTTGTTTTTTATGAAAACAACCAAGAACAAATACATAATTTACTTTCGGCGTTACAGTCTGAATTTAAACAAATCACATCACTTTTATACATAATCAACCAAAAAGCAAACGATACAATTGGAGATCAAGATGTACACACATTCTTTGGAAAAGATTATGTCATAGAACACATGGAAGATTTACAATTCAAGATTGGACCTAAATCTTTCTATCAAACCAATTCAAACCAAGCATACGAACTATATAAAATAGCCCGCAACTTCGCCCAATTAACAGGAAATGAATTGGTTTATGACCTATACACCGGAACCGGAACCATCGCCAACTTCGTAGCAAAAAAAGCAAAACAAGTAATTGGTATTGAATACGTTCCAGAAGCAATTGAAGATGCGAAAGTCAATTCACAAATAAACAAAATAGATAACACATTATTCTACGCTGGCGATATGAAGGACATACTAAATGACGAGTTCATATCAAAGCACGGAAAACCAGACGTAATCATAACCGACCCACCACGCGCAGGTATGCACCAAGACGTTGTAGATACAATCTTACGAGCTATGCCTAAAAGAATTGTCTATGTAAGTTGCAACCCTGCAACCCAAGCACGCGACCTACAACTTCTTTCTGTAGCATACGACATTAAGAAATCACAGTCGGTAGATATGTTCCCGCATACACAACACGTAGAAAACGTTGTGTTATTGGAGCAAAAACAATAATAAAAATGCCATTCCCGGAAACTAGGAATGGCATTTTTTATTTAAACAAAACATTTACAACAACTTACATCGGTTTATAAACCTCGAACGTTTTATCTGAATAAAAAGTCACGATTTTTTCGATTATTTTTTCCGAAGCTGAGTTCTCACCCGAAATAAGTCGATTTTTTGACGGTTCATCTTCTAAAAATTCAGGTTCCTTCTCCACGGATATAGGTGATTCCGCAACAACCTCCTCTGGAAAAAGTTCCGTTTGCACCGCCTCTTTACGTCCATAAGGAGACACTTCACCACGCAATAACCAATTGGCATCCAAATCCTTATACGTACGTAACATCTTCTCCAAGAAATCAAGACTGGGCTTGTTCCGTTCTGCAAGCAACTGAGAAATAGAAGAGCGATTCACACCTATAGCTTCTGCAAATGTAGCATTCGTCAAATGTTTCTCCTGAATAACTTGTTGTATACGTTTATTTATTGCAAACTCATCGTTCATAATTGTTACTTTAATGTTTACAAATGTAAATATTATTTTGTTAACATTTTTACATTTTAACAATTAACATTTTTTAACACTTAAAAATTCAATATAAGTTATATTACATGTAAAAAAGTTAATTCCACTGCAGTAGACCTTACACATATTAGAGTAAAATATTATATGATAATCATAAAATACTGAGTTGTAATACTTTACAAAGTATTATAGGCAAAAATTTCTAAAATTATGTCATAAACAGCCCATTAATATTAAACTAATATAATAAATAATACATATAACTAACTGATTTTATGACTATTAATATTTATTTAACTTGTATCATTTACAATGATTCAAAATATCTTTTTTTGATTTTTCTATTGTTGTTTACAATTGTAAATAGCAAAAAAATATTAGTAAAAAAATAGGTGGTTAAATCTTGTAAACAATCTAACCACCTATAAATGTTAAAATATGTAAATTTACTTACTTTTGATTTGCAAATGTCATTGCCTTTTCCAAACCAATTGTAACAAACATTTGTATTGCAGAAACAACTTTTTCTGAAACTGAAACAATCTGAGTTTTTTCTTCTGCAGTCCACTCCCCTAACACAAAATCTACCTGTTGACCTTTTGAAAAATTATTTCCAACTCCAAAACGTAATCGAGGATAATTTTCACTGCCAACTAACTCTTGAATATTTTTCAGTCCATTATGTCCACCTGCACTACCTTTTCCCTTCATTCGAAGAGTACCAAAAGGAATTGCCAAGTCGTCAACAAGAACAAGAACATTTTCCAAAGGAATTTTTTCTTTTTGCATCCAATAATGAACTGCCTTTCCAGACAAATTCATATATGTACTTGGTTTAATCAAAACCAACTGTCTTGATTTATAACTTGCCATAGCCACACTCGCCAAGCGATCAACCGAAAACGAAGCTTGTAATTTTTCAGCAAGTGCATCTATTAAAGTAAAGCCAATATTATGACGAGTATTTTTATATTCATCACCAATATTACCTAAGCCAACAATAAGATATTTCATCACGAAGAATTTTTTGAAGAAAAATAACCCTATTTTTTGAAGTTAAATTTTCCGATTCGTAATAGTAAAAAAAATCCGTCACCGGAAAACCGACGACGGATTAAATATTATTCTAATTCAGACTATTTTTTGTTAGAATCACGAGTTGCAAGAACTGAGCATACAACAGATGATTTTGGATCTTCAATAGTCAAACCTTCGAAAGAAAGAGAAGCTAATTTAATTGATTGACCTAAACCTAAAGAAGTAACATCAACAACTAATTCAGATGGAAGATCTTTCAATAAACCAGAAACTTTCATTTTACGCATTTTTACTTTCAACTTACCACCTTGTTTAACACCTTCAGAGTGACCAACAACTTTAATTGGTAATTTAATCATAAAAGGTTTTTCATCTGTAACTTCTAAGAAGTCAACGTGAAGAACTTGATCTGTAACTGGATGGAATTGAACTTCTTTCAAAATTGCTTTGTGAGAAACACCATCAATGTTCAATACTACAACATAAACATTTGGAGTGATGATAACTTTATCAAAAGCTTTTGCTTCAACTGTAAAGTTCTTGTTTTCACCTACACCGTACAATACACATGGAATTGAACCTGCTGCACGTAAATGTTTTGATTCTTTTTTACCAAGATTGGTTCTTGATTGACCTGCTAAATCTATTGTTAACATATTACCTAAATTTTGTGCTACTTATGTCAAAGACATCCATCACACGGGTTAATATAATTTTATCGGCGGCAAATATCGTAAAATTTCTCAATAATACAAATATGTGCCTATTTTTTTACTACACTAAAAATGCAGAACTCATTGATTCATTTTTGAATATCTTATCAATTGAGTTTGCAAAATATTGTGCACATGACAAAACAGTAATCTTACTTGGCATATTATCATGTGGAATTGTATCAGTTACCAACAATTCTTGAATTGCACTATTTTCAATTCTTTCAAATGCAGGTCCAGAACATACAGCATGTGTACTCAATGCACGAACAGTTTTTGCACCACGTTCTTTACAAAGGTTTGCTGCCATAGTTATTGTACCAGCAGTATCAATCATATCATCAACAATAATAACATTCTTATTCTCAACATCACCAATCATTTGCATATTGTCTACAACATTGGCACGAGTACGTTCTTTGTGACAAATTGCAATATCAGCATTCAAAATACGGGCATAAGCTTTTGCACGTTTTGTACCACCCATATCAGGAGCAACAATACAAAGGTCTTCAATGTTCATGTTTTGGATATATGGAATAAATATTGAAGAACCAAACAAGTGATCAACTGGAATATCAAAGAAACCTTGAATTTGTCCAGCATGTAAGTCCATCGTGATAACACGATCAACACCACTTTTTTGTAACAAATTCGCCATTAATTTAGCACCAATAGAAATACGAGATTTTTCTTTTCTATCCTGACGAGCAAAACCGAAATAAGGAATAACTGCTGTTACATGTGCTGCAGAAGCTCTTTTTGCTGCATCAATCAACAAAAGTAATTCCAACAAATTGTCTGCTGGAGCAAATGTTGACTGTACAATATAAACCTCTTTACCACGAACCGGTTCATCGAAACGAGGTTCGAATTCACCATCACTAAAACGTGTTACTGCAGAAGCACCCATTTCTACGCCATAATATTTAACGATTTTCTCTGTTAAATAACGAGTTGCTTCACCCGAAAAGATCTTAATTTCTTGACCTGATGCCATAGTACATTATTTTTGTTTAGACACTGCAAAACTAATTTTTTTTCATTTATCAACAAACAAACTTCCTGTTATATTCAACTAAGTTCTTAACCGATTGTTGAAAATTTTTCTTTAAAATATTCTAAATGACTGACTATGTGTGGATACGCCGAAAATTCAAGACAAAAATCATCTTTTATATTCGAAACATCAAACAATAAAGGCGTATCACTCCAGCCTAAATCTTCCACAATAATTTTTGAATTTGAATTACATACAGACACAGCATCACGTGCAATCTGCTCCCATGTAACAAATTGCTTTGCCAAAGCAAAATATGTTTTTTTGCTATAATCAGACTCTAAAACTCGAGTATATACCTTAGCTATATCATCTGCCCATATAAATTGAGTTCCATCATTTTTTACAAGCTTAATGTCTTCACCTTTCATGGCTTTATACACTATATCTTGAAAACGAGTATCTGGTTGCGTATAAGCTCCTGGCACTACAGGATTACCAAATGTATAGCCTGGACGAATGATATTCACTTTCATACCAGTTTGACCTTCAATTGCAAACAAAAAATCTTCCGAAGCAGCTTTTGTCGCACCATAATATGAACAAGGATCATGTCTGCAATCTATTGAGACTGAAGCTGCTCCAGGTTTTATGCACACAGGATTCGGAGAAGCATATACAGAATCAACAGAAGCAGTCGAAGATGTATAAACAAACTTTTTCACACCGGCCTTCGCAGCTTCATTTGCAAGAAATACAGTAGAAACTGTGTCGCTCATCAATACATCGTACGCATTATCTCCAACCATATTTAGAGCAATATGAACAACAGCATCCTTTCCCTGTAATACTGCAGGAATTTTGTCAAATTCATTTAAACTTATTTGCAAAACAGAAACATTTTCCATCTGTTGCAATGCTGGAACCTTATTAGCATTACGTGCTAAAACCGTTACAGTATGCCCGGCACGCACTAAATCCACAAGAACATGGGAACCTATAAATCCTGTTCCTCCAGTTAATAATACATTCATTTTCTTGTAGTTTTATAGTTGTTCAAAAGTAAGTAATAAATGATTAACAACTAACCTATTTACCTAAAAATAAAAAGTTATTTTTGCACAAAACATAAGCGATGAAACAACATATTATAGTAGCACTACTCTGTTTATACAGCATTTTTGCTTACGGTCAAAAAAATACATTATTTATAGATGGGAAAACATATCAAGCCATAACGGCAACATTCACGACATATGTTTCCTACGAGGATGATCGACTATTTCCAGACAAAGACATAAATATAACTATTGGAAAAAACGGAAATGGCGGACTTTTACAATTATCGGTAGAATTAAAAGCCGATGAAAAGCTTTGCGATTATTTCCATAAATGTGGAATATCTGGTGATATTACATTGGAATTAGCAAACGGCGATAGCATTATTTGTAAAAATAACAAAGTAAACGACTTCCATGACGGCGTAGTTTCTGCAATTTACACATTATCAGCTGCAAACATGGATTTGTTAAAAAAAGAAAACATTGAAATCATCAGATTTTACATGCAGACTTTCTCTAGCAAAGGAAATTATCTCGCTGCAAACTTTCAACACAGCAATAGCGAAACGTTAGACGAATTCACTAAAAGAAAAGAACGAATCACTATAACCAAAGTACACAAATTGGTTCGTAAACTAAAATAATCCTTGTTCGTGCAGCAAGGCAAGAACTGCAGATTTTCGTTCCTCCATTGGTAATTCTCCATCTACCCAATGGATTTCTATACCTCTGCGCTCCATTCCCCTAAACCAAGTCATTTGACGTTTAGCAAATTGGCAAATAGCCGTAAGTAACTGATCTTCCATTTCTTGTTTGGAAATTTTACCTGTAACGTATAACGTAAGGAATTTGTATTCCAAACCATAATATATCAGCGTTTCCGCAGGTACACCATTGGCAAGCAACTGCTCTACTTCCGCCGTCATGCCTTCTTGCAAACGAGCCCGAAATCGCTTAGCAATACGCTCACGTCGAACCTCACGACTAACAGAGACACCTATCGTAAAAGGAATATACGAACAGTCATTTTTTGTAAATTCAGCAGCATGTTCGCATTCATAGCGAGCTATCTCTAAAGCACGAATAACGCGTTTTTTAGAATCAATATCCGTCGTATTGTGGAGAGTCTTATACGTCTTCAACTCTTCTACCAAATCATCAAAATCCCGTAATTCACAGGCGGCACGAAAATCAGCATCTTCAGGCACCATGTGCATATTATAGTTTTTAATAATAGATTCAACATACATACCCGTGCCACCACAAACCATAGGTTGTTTTCCTCGACTTACAATGTCCTTATAGGCATGTTGAAACGCATCATAGAACTTAAAAAGATTGAATTTCTCTCCTGCATCAACAATATCCATCAAATGATACGGTACATGCATATCACCAACTATATAATCATCATAATCCTTACCTGTTCCCAAATTCATATTACGATAAACCTGTCGAGAATCCGCACATAGAATTTCGGCATCCAGCTCCGCTGCTACCAATGCTGCAAGTCGAGTTTTACCAGTAGCAGTTGGACCAATAATTACAGGCAATAAACATTGTTCTTCGGACATTGTATTTTCTATAAAAATGCTATTTTTGTCTTTAATTTACATGACAAAGATATAGAAATGGCTGACAAAAACATATACATAAAAAACAAAAAGGCCTCGTTTAATTACGAATCAATACAAACATACACTGCAGGCATTGTCTTAACTGGAACTGAAATCAAATCTATCCGTGAAGGTAAAGCTAATGTAACAGATGCGTTTTGTTACTTTTCTAACGGCGAATTATGGTGCAAAGGAATGCATATATCCGAATATTTTTATGGCAGCTACAGCAATCACAATCCCGATAGAGAACGAAAGTTACTACTTAACAAACGTGAATTGTTAAAGATGCAAGAAAAGCTAAAAGATAAAGGTATTACTGTCATTGTTGTTAGCCTTTACATAACACAACGTGGATTTGCAAAAGTTGACATTGCATTAGCTCGAGGCAAGAAAATGTTCGACAAGCGTGAGGATTTAAAAGAAAAAGATGCGAAACGCGATATGGATAGAGCCAAAAGAATCTATTAAAAACAAAAAAAAACGGATGAAAATAATTTCATCCGTTTTTTATTTACAAAATCCTATAATTACTTTGAATATAATTTTGCTTGCAAAGCAGCAACTTTTTCATCTGTAATATAATCATCGTAATCCATCTTTTTATCGATGATACCATTTGGAGTCAGTTCAATAATACGATTACAAACTGTTTGAATAAATTCATGGTCATGAGATGTGAACAACACGATTTCACCAAATTGAATCAACGAGTTGTTAAATGCCTGAATTGATTCCAAATCCAAGTGGTTTGTAGGAGAATCCAAAATCAACGCATTTGCATCTTTCAACATCATACGAGAAATCATACAACGCATTTTTTCTCCTCCGGAAAGAACTTTTACCTGTTTGTACACTTCCTCATTCGAGAACAACATACGACCAAGATAACCACGAAGGAATACTTCATGTGTATCTTCAGAGAATTGACCCAACCAATCAACCAAAGTCATATCTGTATTGAAGAATTTCGAGTTATCTACAGGTAAATATGCTGTTGTAACTGTCTGTCCCCATTCATAGCTACCGCCATCTTGTTTTCTATTATCAGTAATTATTTCGAACAAAGCTGTAATAGCACGAGGGTCACGAGAAAGAAATACAATTTTATCGCCTTTTTCAACAGTAAATTCTACATTATTAAACAAGGTTTCTCCTGCAACAGAAGCCGACAATCCGTGTACTTCCAAAATCTTGTTACCAACTTCACGATTTGGTTTAAATATAATTCCTGGATAACGACGAGTTGAAGGTTGTATTTCTTCAATATTCAATTTCTCCAACATCTTCTTACGGCTCGTAGTTTGCTTTGACTTAGCAACGTTAGCACTGAATCGAGCAATAAATTCCTGCAATTCTTTCTTCTTTTCTTCTGCCTTTTTATTTTGTTGTTGTTGTTGGCGAAGTGCTAACTGACTACTTTGATACCAGAAGGAATAGTTACCTGCATATAATTGTATTTTTCCGTAATCGATATCAACAGTATGCGTACAAACCGCATCCAAAAAGTGACGGTCATGGGAAACGACCAATACAGTCTTTTCAAAATTCGACAAGAAGTTTTCCAACCAAGTAATTGTCGTCAAATCCAAGTCGTTTGTAGGCTCATCTAGTAACAAGTTGTCCGGATTACCAAACAATGCCTGAGCAAGCATAACACGCACTTTTTCCTTACCGCTCAAATCCTTCATCAATTTCTGATGCAAATCTTCTGCAATACCCAAGCCGCTCAACAAAGAAGCAGCATCGCTTTCTGCATTCCAGCCATCCATTTCCGCAAACTGTTCTTCTAATTCAGCAGCTTTCACACCATCTTCATCAGAAAAATCAGGTTTAGCATAGAGAGCATCTTTTTCCTGCATAATGTCCCACAACTGTGTGTAGCCCATCAATACCGGATTAAGTACTGTACATTCATCATATTCAAAGTGATTCTGACGTAAAACCGAAAGACGTTCATTTGAACCAAGAGACACTGTACCTCTTGTAGAATCAAGATCTTTTGAAAGTATGCGCAAGAATGTTGTCTTACCTGCACCGTTAGCACCAATTACACCATAAATATTACCTGGTGTAAATTTTAAATTTACATCTTGGAAAAGTGTTCTCTTTCCAAATTGAATTGCTAGATTATCAATTGTTATCATATCTGATTTTTGTGCAGCTTTTCTACTGCGAATTCGTGACGCAAAAGTAGTGTTTTTTTGCTAATAAAAAAATTGCTACAACATTCACACATATAAACAAAAAAAGGGAGCCATAATGACTCCCTTTTTTTCTTGTATTACAAACAATTATTTGTTTACTGATTCAGAAAGAGCTTTTCCAGCTTTGAATTTAGCTACATTCTTAGCTGCAATCTTTATAGGTTTCTTAGTTTGAAGATTGATACCAGTTCTTGCAGCACGTTTTGATACAGAGAATGTACCGAAACCAATCAATTGAACACTATCACCTTTTTTCAAAGATGCAGATACAGCATTTACAAATGCATTTAATGCTTTTTCAGAAGCAACTTTTGTCAAACCTGATTCTTCTGAGATTTTTGAAATCAATTCTGTTTTATTCATAATACTTTTATTTTAATTAGTTTTCTATTAAGTTTTTGATTATTACAAATATACATTTATTTAATAACAAAACAACGTATTCAGTATTTAAATCTTTATTTACAGCAATTTACTAGCCAAATCAGACAACTCACTCCGTTCACCTTTAATTAAATTCATATGAGCAAACACCGATTGTCCTTTCATTTTTGACGTTAAATGCGAAAGTCCATTAGAGAATGTATCCAAATATGGAGAATCTATTTGCTGTACATCACCGGTGAATACAATCTTCGTTCCCTCGCCTGCTCTCGTAATAATAGTTTTTACTTCATGTGGAGTTAGATTTTGTGCCTCATCTATAATAAAGAATACATGTGACAACGAGCGTCCACGAATATATGCCAATGGAGAAATTTCCAAACTACCATCTTTCAACATGCCATCAATTCGGTTGATTTCAGCACCATTGCTACGAAGATTTTGCTTTATAACTTGTAGATTATCAAACAAAGGCATCATATATGGTTTGATTTTATCTTTCTCTCCACCAGGAAGATAGCCCAAATCCTTATTACCTAGAGCAACAATAGGTCTTGCCAATAAAATTTGGTCATAATTTTCGCTTTGCTCCAAAGCAGCAGCCAAAGCAAGCAATGTTTTACCTGTACCGGCAGTACCCGTAAGAGCCATTAACTTAACATCTTCGTTTAGTAAAGCATGCATAGCAAAAGCCTGCTCAGAGTTTCGAGGTTCTATACCAGTAACTCTACGCTTATTCACACGAGTTATTTCTTGTGTTTTTGGATTATAATAAGCCATAACCGAAGTTGATCCAGAACTCAACACAAAATAATCGTGGCTGGCAGGTTTTGGCATATTTATATCTTCTGGCTTTATAGAAACATCTTTCGTGTTTTTCGCATATAATTTATTTACAGCAGAACTATCTACATTATCAATTACGCGGATACCTTCTTCTATGTGCCCTAAATCACGAACCTTATCATTCTCAAAATCCTGTGAAGTTAATCCTATAGATTTTGCCTTCATACGTAAGTTGATGTCTTTTGACACCATAATTACAGCGCGATCAGGATTTTCTTCCTTTGCAATATAGGCCGTCGCAATAATTTTATGATCAGGAATTTGCTCTACGAAAGCATTTTTCACAACTTCAGGATAATGTGCATGGGTTTTGATATACAATTTACCCAATCCGTTTCCAAGGGACACTCCTTCCGAAAAGATTCTTTCATCAGACATTGCGTCAAGTTCACGAACAAACTGACGTGAATTCCAACCTAACTCATCTTCATTTTTCTTGAATTTATCTAGTTCTTCAAGGACGGTAATTGGAATTACTACATCATTTTCTTGGAATGCGTATATAGCTCTACAATTATGTAAGATAACATTGGTATCTAACACAAATATTTTTGGTTTCTTTCCTGCCATAATCGTACGTTTTAAAGAATTTGTATAAAAATACAAAAATCCTTTTACAATACGCTCAGAAACCTCTTTTTTTCTATAAAAACGAGAAAAAAACTATAAAAACTTATGACATTAAGGCTGCAATCGCACGGGTTTTGTCAAAATGTTCCAAGACAGTTTTTACCATCACAGTCAATGGAACGGCCAAAATCATTCCCGGGATATTCCAAACATAGCCCCAAAAGAACAACATTATAATAATGGTAACGGTGTTTATTGAAAACGTGCGTCCCATAAATATTGGTTCTAATACACTACCAAATAACAATTGTAAAGCAATGGCAATCACGATAAACAAGACCAACATAGACATTACAGGTATTTGTGTCAAAGCAAACAAACACATAATTGCCGTTGATATAATCGAGCCTATCATTTGAATAAAATTAAGTATGAATGCCAACACGCCCCAAAAAATAGCAAACTTAACACCAAAGAAATAGCACAACAATGCAAACGAAAGTCCTGTAGCAAAGCTTATAAGGAACTTTACAAATATGAATTTAGATATACTTTTTTCTATTGTCACATACGTTCTAATAGATGGCGTTTTATCTTTAAATAAAGCTAATTCAAGAATATTTTGTGCATTAAACGAACTGCACAACAACAAAATAAGGAAGAACAATGACATAAAAATAATAGAAGCCGTTTTTCTTACCGCCATAAACACATTACCTAAATTATCATATAGCGTTGTTGCCAAATCAAATTCTTGAATATGTTCCAAAAACACATCTTTATCTATACCGGCAAAAGATAACAACCTAGATATAACCTCGGCTGCACGTGATTGTATAAGTAACCATGTTTGAGGATCTGTTGAACGAAATTCCGCACTGGTTAATTGTAAAATCCATACACAACCCCATATTACGATAAAAAATATAAGGAATATAAAAATGATGGATACCCAACGAGGAATATTATACTTTGCCCCAAATCGCAACATCGGCATAAACAAAAGCACAAAAAAACAAGCTATTACCAACGGAACAAAAATGGCAGACAATTCTTTCAATATAAAAACGACCACCGGTAATACAAGTAGAAGCAGTAATTTATTTGTTGTATCTAAAGATGCAAATTTTCTTCCCATAACACGTTAATTTTTAATTATAACGATAACTCTTTCAATATATTGTCAGCCTTACCATATTGTTCTAAGCAAAACAAAATATATCGAATATCCACACAGATATTTCTACAAACACTTTCGGTATAATAGAAATCGCTGACTGTTCCCTCTCTATTTCTGTCAAAATTCAAACCTATCAGTTTACCATTTGCATCAATAACCGGACTTCCTGAATTTCCCCCAGACGTCTGACAAGTTGTAATGAAGTTCATAATCAACGAATCTTTCTCGTATGTACCAAAATCCTTATTTTTCAATAATGTCAAGAACTTCTCGTTTGATTTATATTCACGCGCATTATCGTTTATTTTTTTGAAAACCCTAGATTCTGTTGTGTAATACGGGAAACGAGAATTTCCATAAGTATGTGGGTTTGCATACGATTTTACAGCACCAAAACTAATTCGCATCGTATTGTTTGCATCAGGAAACATCGCACCATTATAATATGTATAAAGAGCCTTATTCATAACACAATTTATACTATCAAATTTTGATTTCTCCGCATTAAATTGCGCCATTCGTTCCTGTAAACGAATCCAAACATCTTCCGTCAAACGATATAAAGCGTCAGTTTTATGTAAATAGTCACGAACAACAGCATCGTCCTTAAATTTCTTTTTTGAAGTAATTATTTTTTGGAATTTCTTAGCTCTATTAAAATCTGTAAATACACTTTTGTTGAATACAGAATCAAGGAATGACACTATAACTTTGTGGTCTTCATCTTCTTTAGAAGGCAATTTCGAAATACGATTACAAAGAGGTAATCGTTTCTCTTTGGTAATAGAGCAATTATCGCCATTTTCATACAAACCTGTCAGTAAAATCATTGGAACTAAAGCCTGCTTTTCCAATTCCGGATTATACTTTTGTACAATATCAAGAAATTTTGCACTTCTTATAAAATCTAAATTTGGCGACGATACAGCAATACTCGAAGGCAATAACGTTCTCATTCTCCACAATCCTTCCAAATACAATACTAATGTTGTATATGAATTATAATACAATGTAGCACAAGAATCATATACAGCAAATAAATCTCCATATTGCTTTGACAAGTCTTCTGAACTAGCTATCCATTTCTTCAAGTTTTCTTCTCTTTCTGCACGAGAAGCCAAAGCACCAGAAGTTACAATACCTTTATTTTCAGCTTGCCATTTTTCATAATAATTCGACAACGAAGAATGTAAAGCATAACATTCTTGATAGTTTTTATCATTCTTCTCCATATATTGCCAAATTAGACGCAAGCGTATTTCCCTCATTGAAATTTGCGCAGGATTCAACACATTTGTAATTAAATCCAACTCTTTTAGAGTTCCATACATTTTAGTTTCTGCAGGGAAGCCTATCACCATAGAGAAATCGTCTTCCTTCACTCCTTCCTTGTTTATTTCCAAAAACTTACGAGGTTGTATCGGTTTGTCATTCTCATAGACACGCAATAACGCAAAATCTGCATTATTCCGTGGCCAACTCCAATTGTCTGCATTATTACCGAACTGAGCAATTTCAGCCGGCATAAATGCAACTAAACGAACATCAGTATATGTTTTTGTTTTAAACATAAAATATTGATTTCCTGCAAAAAACTCTTCAATTGAATATTGAAAATCTTTTGTCGAATCAATAGTCAAGGAATCTGTTATTTTTTTCAGCGACAAACCTTTTCCTTTCATTTCAAGGACTTGCGCCGTTACATCGTACATTGCACACATTGTCTCAGCCGACAACCGTGCCGTTTTTATTTCTTCCTCCTTTGTACTTGCGAAGAATCCATTTTCTAGGTATCCTTTACCACCTTCGTTTGCTTTAGATATTTGATATTGAACACAATGGAAGTTTGTAAGAACAAGGCCTTCATTCGAAACAAAACTACCCGTACATCCACGACCAATACGAACTATAGCATTAGTCAGACATGCTTGTTTTGCACAATAAATTTGTTCTGGAGTCAATTTACATCCAGCTTCTTGCATTGCAGGGAAAACTTGCTGTTCTATCAAGAGAGGAATCCACATTCCTTCCGAAGCACTTGCAATTGCCGACCACAGCAAACAAACAAGCATTACAAATCTACTCTTCATATTCCAATATTTTGTTGTATAACATCTGTACAGGAAGTCCCATAACGGTATAGAACGAGCCCTCCAATTTTTCTATGCCCATATATCCTATCCACTCTTGAACTCCGTACGATCCGGCTTTATCTAATGGTTTATATTTTTCTATGTAATAATCTATATCCGATTCTGCTATAGTTGCGAAAGTTACTTTGGCAATATCGTGAAACAACACATGCTTTCTTTTGGTACCGATACAAACACCTGTAACCACGGAATGAGTTTTTCCAGACAAAAAACGTATCATTTCCTTTGCCTCATCTACAGATTTTGGTTTACCTAACGCTTTACCCTCACAAAAGACCAATGTATCAGATGTTATCAAAAAATCATTTTCTTGTAAATCTGTAAGAAAAGCGGAAAACTTTTGTTCTGCAATATGTTCTGGAACAAGTTCCAATGGCAAAGATTCGTCAATATTTTCAGTTGCATTCTTTACAATTACCTCAAATGGAATATCAAGTCCTGCCAAAAGTTCTCTACGACGTGGTGACGCCGATCCTAAAATAACATGATATGATTGTAATTTTTGCCCGACTAAATGCATCTTTCAACTATCAAATACACTAAACCCATTACCATCACTAATTTTAAGCACAAACTGATTCGAGCATAATCTTGTGAAGAATCTGCTTTAGCAAGAGCATACAACACATATATCAGTGGTATCGTCACAAAAGCAGAAAGGAACAATAACGAGCTAACGTCATTCAACTTCACAATTTGCGCATATACAAAAGAACAAAGCGTTACAATTCCAACACACATAGTTGTATGTTTTGCAGCCTTTAGTCCATAAGCAATAGGTAATGTATTACGGCCATACGTTCTATCGCCTTCTACATCTTCAAGATCTTTGACTAATTCTCGTTCCAATGTCAATAAAAAGGCAAATAACGTATATCCAAGAGACCACAAAAGAATTTCTTCAAATTGTATATGCATAGGTCGAAGTTCATCTATCGGATATGATAATAATGGCAGCATTTCGAATAACACCGAAACCACTGGTACTGATGCCACCAATAAAGCAACAACAACATTACCAATCACTGGTTCTTTACTAAATGTTGTAGAATAAAACCATAAAATGCCACAAATAAAAATAAAGACAAACGAATAAGTTGGTTTTGCAATTCCAAAAGCGACCAACAAACCACAAATACAGCCAATTATGTTCAATGTCCAATGAAGAATCATCGCTGTTCTTCTACTAACAGAAGTGCCAACAATTACCTGTTCTGGTTTATTCATCATATCGGCATTGACATCAAAGTAGTCGTTTATTACATATCCGGCAGCAGTTATACACACCGTAGCAACCACCAACAAGATAAAGCCTACAGTAGATAATTGCAGAGGCATAAATTCAGCCAACAATGCATATCTAACGACAAGCATTGTAATTACTACGATAAGCAAATTTTTATAACGAACTAACTGTAAATATTTCATTACCAAATAAATCCTTCTTTCTTCAACCAATTATCCTGAGCACGAAGTGTTTGTTCTACAACATCACGAACACACCCTTCGCCACCTTTAAATCCTGAAATATAGTCAACAATCTCAAGTATTTCGTGAGCTGCATCAGCAGGACAAACCTTCAAACCACATTTTTTCATAATGTTGTAATCAGGAATATCATCTCCCATATACAACACATCCTTTCCTTTTAAATTATATTTTTCCAGAAAGTCTGCCAAGCAAACTGTTTTATCTGCAGCTTCAAGATAGATATCCTTTACGCCCAAATCGTTAAAACGTTGAATGATAGACTTACATTTCCCACCTGTAATAATTGCAATTGGATAACCTAATTTTGCAGCATAATGAACCGCATAGCCATCTTTCACATTTGTCGAACGCATTTGCTGTCCTTGAGCATCAACATAGATTAAACCATTTGTCCATACTCCATCGACATCGAAAACAAATGCTTTGACTTTCTTTAATTTATCTTTAAAATTCACCATTTTATTTATCTTCAGAATGAACCTTCTTAATGCTATCGCTCATAGCATTATATATATTTAAAACATCCGGATTGTCCGCTAACAAGTCTCGATGTCTTTGCATGATAATTTCATCATTACGAACAGCAGGACCTGTTTGAGAAATATATGGAGAATATTTCAACATTTTCTCATACGTCTCTTTTATAAGCGGCTTCAACAATTCAAACTGCAATTGATTGTCTTTCATCATCATTTCCGCAAGAGTACACAAATGATTAGAGAAATTGTTTACCAACACTCCACAAAGATGAATTATTGCACGTTGTTGAGAAGACAGAACTTGTACATGTGGCGTAATTTGCTTCATTAAATCCATCAAAATTTGTTGATTTGCTTCAGTATTTGCTTCCACAAATACAGGGATTTCTGCATAATTCAAATCTTTAAATTTTGAAAATGACTGAAGCGGATAAATACAGCCATAATTTGTAGCATAATCATAAAAAACATTAATGCTAACGCTTCCCGAAGTATGTACGATTAATTTATCATGTATTGGCAATTGTCTTACAATAGAACTGATAGAATCATCCGTAACGCAAAGAATATATATATCGCCATTAGGATTTATATCCTGATAATCCGTAGCAAACGAGCATCCCAATTCTGATGCCAATTCTACAGCCGACTTCATAGTACGACTTACAACCTGTAAGACCGGAATATTTGCCGATTTCAATGCCTTTGCAAAATGAGTTCCTACATTGCCGGCACCTATAATAACAACATTCATAACACTTGAACCTTTTACGTCTAAAGACGAACAAAGATACAAATTTTATAAACAAAAAATCAGAATGGAAAATTAATTATACAATGCCATTTTTATGGCAGTAATTGCAGCTTCAACACCTTTATTTCCGTATTTTCCACCGGCTCTATCCATTGCTTGTTCTTTCGTATTTACTGTAAGCAAACCAAAAATAAATGGAATATCGCAAGATAAATTCAACTCTGTCATACCATACGAAACTGACTGACAGATATACGTGAAATGAGGCGTTTCACCCTGAATAACCGTACCAATTACAATAATAGCATCAACATCATAGTTCTCGGACATAACACGAGCGCCATACGTTAGTTCAAACGAACCAGGAACGTAGTTTACGATAATGTTGCTGTCTTTTACACCGTGTTTCTTTAAGGCGTCTACAGCACCTTGTAGAAGCAAGGTGTTCACATCCATATTCCACTCGGCAACAACTATACCGATAGACAATTCCGAAGCATTAGGAACTGACTGTGGATCGTATTCTGAAAGATTCTTAAGAGAAGTTGCCATTATTTTGCTGATTGAGCACGAGTAATATATTTATCAATATCTCTAGCTTGTTGTGAACCGCTATAATCAGATTTAATTTTGTTATAAGCTTTTACTGCATCTGATTTCTTTCCGATTTTTTCATAAGTTAGACCTGCTTTCATAAGGAAAATAGGACTCATTGATTCGTTATCTGCAATCTTAGCAGCTTTTTCGTATTGAGAAGCAGCTTTTGCATACTCTTCTTTTTCTGAATACGCATCACCTATCAAACCGGCAGCAAGAGGTTCTAACATTAAATCGTCAGTAGAGAAATCTTTCAAGTAATCTATTGCAGCATCGAATTCACCTAAATTAAGTGCACAAACACCAGCATAATAATTTGCAGTATTTCCAGCTTTAGTATTACCATATTCTTTTACTATATCTTCAAAACCAGTAACATTTTCGTTACCATATAATGCGATATGGAATGAATCTCTACTGAATTGAACTTGCGCAGGATACATTGCAGCCAAAGCTTCACTTTGTTTTTTACCAAGATATAGATTCTTATATGCAAAGAAACCGCAAATCAATAAAATTACAACAACACCACCTATTATTAATGATTTTTTATTGTTTTCAACAAATTGTTCAACCTTATTAACCGATTCACCAATTTGTTCTGTTAGGTTTTCTGTTTCTTCTGCCATTGTTTTTCGTATTAAATTTTATTTTGAGTGCAAAAATAGGATTTTCTTTTACAATAACTATGTTTTACCAAAAATTTTATCAGAAAATTCAAAGTTTATTACAGAGCAAGTAAAAATTGCAGTCACGTCCCCATTTTTTCTAAAAAACAAATAGTTGGATAATATTTTGTTAATATTTCAAAAGCCGACATAGGGTTTTTTATTTTCATTTTGTCATTAATTTGCAATTAGAACAAAAGGAATAATGAGCACACAACATAATTATATAGACGCATATCTCTCCGGAACGGCTACTCAAGAAGAAGCAAAAGCACTTCTTGAATGGATTCGTGCCGACAAAAAAAATGAAGAAGAATTCAGTGAAGCATGTAAAATATGGTATTCACTTCACTCAAATTCATATAATAGCGAACAAGCATTTTTGAATTTTGTACAAAAGAACAATCAAAATCATAAACTAATACCTCTTTGGAAGAAACTTTCGGCAGCTGCTGCTATCGCACTACTTGCAATTGGTTGTTTTTCCATTTTCAGCAAGCAAGAGCCTCAATATATCACTATTGCAAACAATGATATTACGATAAAAAGTGTCATGTTACCGGATAGTTCACAGATATTTCTACAAAAAGGAGCAACTATCACATATCCAGAGCACTTCAACTCCGACGCACGAGATATATCAACACAAGGTAATGTATTTTGCGAGATCCATAGAAACGAAGCCGCACCATTTACATTGACAAGCGAATCGTTTACTGTTACGGTTTTAGGAACATCTTTCCAAGTTAACGAACACGACAGTGCATTTGTGGTTGTAGAAACTGGTAAAGTAAAGGTTGCTACCGAAAACCAATCTGTGATTATTGAAAAAGGCGAACGTGCCGATTTGCAAAATCAAACACTAACATCTTCACAAAACACAGATGTAAACTTTCTATCTTGGAAAACAAAAACTTTGGTGTTCAACAATGCAAACTTATCACAAGTCTATACAGACTTAGCACGTCACTACAATTGCAGTTTCAATACAAGTAATTGCGATAAAGATTTGAAAGACATTAGATTAACAGGAACATACAAAGAACTTTCATTAGAAGAAACACTTCATCTAATTGAACTTACTATTCCAGAAATTTCTTATACGCTATCTGGAACAAACGTCACTGTTTCCAACGCAAAATAATAATTTGCAGTATCAACATTCACTAAAAAATCGTATCTTGTGGCTGATTTTAAATTTGCTATGAGATACATGCGTTTGGTTGTCATATTGCTACTAGCCGTTACAACTCGCACTGCGATTTGCCAAACCGTCAGCTACAAAGCACAAAACGAAACCTTACCCACCATCCTACACAACATCTGTAATAAAGCAGGTTTTCAAGTATCATACAATAGCGACATTTTCAACAATACGAAATACACATACACATTTGAAAACAAAGACATTACCACTTGCCTCTCAACCGTTTTGTCTCCTAATTATGCCTATCAAATCATAGGCAAACAAGTCATTATAACTGAAGTCACTAAAGAAAAAGCAACAGAGCAAACCCCTCCACGTACAAAGAAGCAAACAAATATCCAGACAAAAATCATCACCGTGTACGACACGATTCCCGTACACGATACTGTGACAATAACCCAAATTAAAACAATAACAGACACTCTTTTCGTTACCGATACCATTCCGTTCGTTGATACAATTACGATGAAACGGTACGAAACCAATCACCTACATACAACCAAGAATTGTTTGTCTGATTCGACCAGTATCAGACTTGGAATGAATAGCTTAAACTACTATAACAAAAACGATTACGCTAATTCACTTCAAGACATACATCAAAGAGCGTTGGGGTTCTTATCACAAATAGATGCAACATATAAACACAACAATTTATTATTGTCAACAGGATTATCACTACACAATTGCAGACTCATCAATTCCTACAAAACAAGCTATTTTACCGATGATCCAACTTTGACATACAAGGACACAATTTGGTATTGGGAATTCAAGAATGTCATGACATACTACAAGTACAACAACGGCGATTCTGTTGCTATTCAAGTACTTGACTCTACATACACGTACACAATACGTGAAAATCCGAAGAAAATAGAACACACAAGAGAGAAACTCTCCACTCTTTCATGGCATTACGTTTCCATACCAATAGGATTAGGAATACATTGCAACATTACCAATACGATTTCGTTAGAGCCAACTGTGGCTTTACAGACCCATTTTCTTATAAAAGCGCAAGGCGAAATCCCAACTGAAGACAAAGAAAGCACCTATAAAGTAAAAGATTTATTAAAGCCCATAAACTATTCTGCGGCAATATCTTGTAATATTTTATATTCCATAGAAAAGAACTACTCGGTTTCAATAAAACCATGGTATTCTATAACCCCTTCACTTTTTAGAGGAAATGAATTTTCAACCAAAGCATTCGTTTCACATTGGGGATTAGTATGGGGATTTCACTACACGATTCCGTATGACTTGTTTTAAACAAATATTGATTTGTTTTGCCCTATTGTTTGCAATACATGCACAAGCGCAAAGATCCCACTTTTCGGGCGGATATTCATACTCCGTATACACGTGCAACAATAAGACTGTAGAGACATGGGGAGACAATTACTACGGGCAATTAGCACGAACAACAACTAAAAGCAATCAAACAACGCCAGATATTGCAGAAAACCTAAACGATGTAGTAAGCATAGATGCCGGACTTGGCAACTTTTGCTGCGCATTAACAGCAACCGGCCATGTCGTTACTTGGGGATACAATTTCGATGGAGAACTTGGCACAAACGAAGAATGTCCGGGACTTTGTATGCGAAGTACCCCCGACACCGTTTTAGGCGGCGAAACCGGCACCAAATACCTTGAAAATGTCATAGCTATTTCCATAGGACAAACACACGCCTACGCCCTATTGGCAACAGGCGAAGTTGTAGCTTGGGGAAGTAATGCATACGGGCAATTAGGCGATGGAACCGAACAAGACAAGAATACACCGGTGTACGTAAGAAAAAACGCCACAGAGCATCTGTCCAACATACAGATGATAGCAGCCGGCGGCACTCATGGATATGCACTCACCACCGAAGGCACCGTTCTTTCATGGGGAGACAACCAAGCAGACCAACTTGCATGCGGCGATTCCGATGCACACCTATATCCTACTTATATTGTTGACAAAACCAATCAACCAGTAAAAAATATCATTGCTATAGATGGCGGTATGTTTTTTGGCATTCTATTACGAAACGACAGATTCGTTTATGGCGTAGGCGCTTACAAAGGGACTCACTTGGACAAAAGCGGAAGTCATTATAAAACAACAAAATACGCAGAATTGGTATTGGGCGGAGAAACACCGAACCAATACCTTTCCAATGTGATTGCTATATCTGCAGGATATTCACACGCAATGGCAATTACTCAAGAACGAAAAGAAAACTATGTAGTAGCCTGGGGAGATAATAGATTTAGTGATTTATCACAAAATTCAGGAGGACAATTGGGCATAGGACCAGAAAATGCAAAACAATACTTCACTCCTGTTTACATGAAACGTAACAATTCCACCAAAGTACAAGACGTACAAAACATTTCCGCAGGATGTGGCGTATCGTATATAGAAACAACATCAGAATTCCTTGTTTGTGGTAGTAATACCGAAGGACAATTAGGATTTGGAGACAATATGGATAGACGCTATGCAACAAGACTGCAAAACACATGCACAAGCTATTGCGGAACATACAATCTCGAAAAAGAAAAGACGCTTTGCACTCCTATCGACTACAGCCTTACTGTACCTTTTAGTTCCAAATCATTCGAATTCAAATGGTACGAGAACGATTCACTTACCGAATTAACCACCAACAAGATACAAATAAAAGACAAAGGCAAATACTCCATAGAAATCATAGACAAAACAGCAGATTGTCCAAACAGAACGGCTTCAATAAACATACAAGAAAAAGAAGCAAACTACAACAAACTATACACTTCTTTTTGCGGAAAAGAAATAACATATAAAGTTATAGGCGAAGGTAAATTCATTTGGTACAATAAAGAAAACGGATATAAAATCGGTGAAGGTTCCGTTTTCACAACAGACAAAAGCCGTTGCGAGAAAATCTCCGACAACATATACCAACTTTGGGTAGAATCGGAAAATTGTCAGGCTATGCCTATTCAAAGCATACAAAAATGCGACTGCGATATTGAAGCACCCCAAACAATCGATTACGAAGCATGTTACAATAGAGAAACCGCTGTACAAGCACACGGTGATAGCATAGTGTGGTACGCCGACAGTTTATTGAAATTCCCGCTACAATTACACAGTCCTTTTAAACAGAACTTCGAAAAACAAGGAACGTTCTACATTTATGCTACGCAAATCAAAAAAAATTGTGAAAGTCCGGCTACAAAAACAAACATAACCCTATCCTACTGTGATCCATGGTATAAAATATCGGGCACCGTACAAGATAGAAACGGAAAAGAATTAGAAAATATCACTGTTTATTTCATAAGCGAAAATCAAATTACTGATTCATGTAAAACCGACAAAAACGGTTATTTCACACTCTTAAGCCAGTATTGCGTAGGAACTATCAAAGCAAAAGCGCCTGAAAGCTCGTACACCGACACATGGGCTGGAAATAAGACAAATCAAGAAGATGCATACCAATTCATCATCGATGCCGACATACAGCATGTCACTATTACGCTTATCTCCAACCAAACAGACATTGCAGAAGTACGAAAATCCATACTCACAAATGCGACAAAGATTTATCAATATTCAATCACCGGAACGTTAGAAAAAGTTGACATAATAGAAAACGAGGACAATTACATTCTTCCAAAAACATCGACGGCAAAAATACTTGTAATTCAATATACCGACGGAAAAACACAAACATACGTCCTACCTCCATTCAAGTAAAACGAGAAAAATCGTACATTTGCATAAAATTTAGTGTTATGAAATTCGAAGATTACCATATTAGCCAGAAAATCAAACAAAGTCTTGCAGAAATGAATTTCCGCAGGCCTACCGACATACAATTCAAAGCAATCACGCCTATACTAAAGAACGACGACGTTTTAGCCATTGCGCAGACTGGTACGGGAAAAACCGCAGCGTTTGTCATTCCTGCATTGGAACACATAACACGAGACCATGCACAAAGAAAAAATTTAGAAAACATACACACCATTGTTATGGAACCAACACGCGAATTGGTAATTCAAGTCGCAGAAGTATTCCGTTCCATAGGAAAATATTTAGATTTAACCGTATTAGGATTATTTGGAGGTGTTGAACAAGACCCACAAATAGCACGACTAAAACACGGCGTAGATGTGTTAGTTTGTACTCCTGGCCGCTTGTTTGATTTGGTTAGCCAAGGCCACGTAAACCTAAAAAACATTAAGATTCTTATTTTAGACGAAGCCGACCAGATGCTCGACCTTGGCTTTATAAATGATATAAGACAGTTAATCAAACACTTACCAAAATACAGACAAACATTATTCTTTTCTGCGACGATTAGTCCAGAGATAAAAGAATTAGCCTATTCGCTTGTTTCAAAACCAGTAAAAATCGAGATTTCGCCGAAAGATCCTGTTTCGAAACACGTTGACCATTATGTTTCATACATACAAATGGACGACAAGCGATTCTTTCTTGAACGATTGCTTAAAGAGAATCCAGAAGACAAAGTGTTAGTTTTCGTACGCACAAAAGTAAGAGCCGAACGTGTAAAGAAAGCTATGGAACGTGCAGATTTACATTGCGAAACTATACATGGCGGAAAGACGCAACAAGACAGAAACAAGGTAATGGCAGACTTCCGCAGCGGCGAACTCAAAGTTCTTATTGCCACAGATGTTTCGGCCCGTGGTGTGGACATTCCGAACATAGAGTTGGTTGTAAACTACGACCTACCCGAACAAGCCGAAAACTATGTACACCGTGTAGGTAGAACCGGACGTGGCGACAAATTCGGAAAATCCATCTCCTTCTGCAGCGAAGAAGAAAAGCCATTGTTACAAGAAATTGAGACATACCTTACCAAGCCAATCAATGAATTAACCATAGACAAAGGCACATACAAGGAAACCATTAAAATGACTACAGACCATACACAAGAAGATCTTAAATCAATTTTAGCAGAAGTTGAAGCAATAGACGAATTCAACAGAAAGAAAGCAAAAAAGATTAAAGCGAAGAAGAAATAAAAAAAGCCTTACATTTTGTAAGGCTTTTTTGTCGGGGTTACCTGACTCGAACAGGCGACCTCTGCGTCCCGAACGCAGCGCGCTACCAACTGCGCTAAACCCCGAGAATGTAGAGATACACAGAATGCATCTCTAGTGGTAAATATTTTTACAAATGTAGTTCTTTTAAGAAATTAAACAACAAACGAACGCCAAAACCTGTTGCTCCTACACCTTTATACGACCATTTTGTCTTGAAATATGCAGAACCGGCTATATCTAAATGTATCCATGGCTTATCTGCAACAAAACATTCCAAGAATTTCGCCGCAGAAATCGCTCCGCCATACTGTCCACCTGTATTCTTCATATCCGCCATATTCGATTTAATCAATTCATCGTACATTTTCCATAACGGGAAACGAACTACCGGCTCCCATTCTGCTTGACCAACGTATTCAAGGTTATTGTTCACTTCTTCGTCATCCACATTGCTGAAATATACTGCTGCATGTTCTGCAACGGCCATATTTGCAGCACCTGTAAGTGTAGCGACATCTATTAACAATTTTGGATTCAATGTAGTTCCGTAACTCAATGCATCGGCAAGTATCAAACGACCTTCTGCATCGGCATTTAAAATCTCAACCGTTTTACCATTATACATAGTTAAAATATCGCCTAACGCCATAGCATTTTCTCCTGGACGATTGTCTGTCAATGGAATTAAAGCTTCTATATGCATAGGAAGTTTTGATTCTGCTACAATTTTCATCACACCCAAAACCGTTGCCGCACCACTCATATCCGATTTCATCGTTTCCATATATTGGTTTGGCTTCAAACTCAAGCCACCAGCATCGAACACAATACCTTTACCAACCAAAACAACCGGTTGTGAATCGTCGTGGTTTGGATTCCAAACAATATGTACAAAATATGGAGGCAACACACTACCCTTGTTCACACCTAACAAACCACCCATTTTTTGTTCTTCTATCCATTGTTTGTCATGAACATACACAACAGCATCGGTACCCTTTAATGCTTCCACTGCTTGTTGAGCAAAATATTCGGCAGTACAAACATTATTTGGTTCGTTAATTAAATTCTTGGTAAGAAATACGCCTTGCAAAATCGTATTTAATTCATCTATCATTTGAGAATCCACATTGCAAGCAACTACTTTTTCAAAAGCCTTCCCCTGTAATTTCTCAGAATATTTTCCAAACGAATATTGACTTGTGCAAAATCCTTGCATAAATATTCTAACTAAATCAGACTCTCCTATTGTATTGACTATCAATACTTCTTTCGTATTACCACTTTTAGAAGCATTAAACACATCGCATCCCATTTTACGAACCGATTCGCCATATTCATCTATACTAAGTTGTGGCTTATTTTCATTATTAAGGATTACAAAATAACTTACATGATCAACACTTTCAACCCAAAAGTAATCGGATTTAAAATTTTGCGATTTTGCATCAAGCATTTGCGATTCAAACTCTGTAAGATTACAGTTTTTTGTATCTGCCATTGAAGCAAGCAAATAAATTCTTGTTTTGTAATTTTCAACCGAAGCGGTAGAATTTGCTATTATTTCCATACATTTAATTTTTTTCAGTTGTTTTCATTATTTTTTCAATATTAAGACTTCGTGCCGAAGCATCAAATATTTCCTTATAAATTCCTCCTTGTCGATAGATTTCGTCTGGAGAACCGGATTGTTCCACACGACCATCACGCAAAGCATAAATCATTTCAGAATCAATAATTTGCGAAATAGAATGAGATATTATAACAACCGTACGATTTTGTTTTATCGCATCTATCGCATTTTTAATTTGTTCCGTTGCGATTGCGTCCAAACTTGCAGTTGGTTCGTCAAGGAATATTATCGGCGGATTTTTCAGGAACATTCTCGCTATGGCAATACGTTGTTGTTGTCCGCCAGACAATTCGCTCGCATTAGTATTAAATCCTTGCGGCAACTTCTCCACTACATCATAAATATACGCCTTTTTTGCCGCAAGACAAACTTCGTCAAATGTAGCATCAGGACGACCATACCGAATATTTTCCTCTATAGAACCATCGAAAATATGATTTTTCTGAAGCACTAAACCGATATTTTCACGCAAATACTGCGTATTCCATTTCCGGATATCAACACCGTCAACTTTAATAACACCACAATCCGGTTCATAGAATTTATCCAATAAATTCACAACCGTACTTTTACCCGCCCCCGAAAGTCCGACAAACGCAGTGATTTTGCCATGAGGAATTTTCATATTTATATCCGTAAGTGCTTTGCAACCATTTGGATATGTAAAGTCAACATGTTCAACTTCTATCTCTCCAAGAACTTTTTCCGGACGATAATCACCACTCTGTTCACTACTATCGTTTGAATGCAAAATATCGAAATATCCCTCGGCATAGACAAGTGCTTCATTCACATCATCGTAGATACGATGCAATTGTCGAATCGGCGCCGTAACGTTCGCAAAAAGCATAACGTGATACATAATCTTTCCGATAGTCATTCCTGGATAATCAATAAGAACAAGATATGAAGTCAGAATAATAATCAATACCGTTCCAATTTGTTCCACAAATGTTTTCAAGCCATCATACAAAAAACTATATTTTCTTGTATTTAACTGATTATCGGTAAGTTCCTTTATAATTCCCGTTTGTTTTTTATACTCTATTTCCTCACGATTAAAGGATTTTATCACCTGAATATTCTGCAAAATATTCATAATCCCGTTACTCTTTGCCTCACGATAATTACGCATATTCGTACGCCAATTCTTCAGTTTTCCTGCTTGTAAATATGTGATATAAAAATAAATAGGAACTATCAACAAAGCCGTCAGACCGACATAAAAATTTGCAACAAACATCAGCACAAGAGCAAAAACAGCACTTGTTCCCAACGGCAAAATGTCGATAAAGAAATTGCGTACCGTCATTGTAATAAAATCCACACCTCTATCTATGCGTGTCTGAACTTTACCAGGCTTATTTTCGTCGCAGGTAAAAAAAGCGACCTTGAAAGACAACACTTTATCTATAACAGCTGCAGCTAAATCTTGAGAAATAAGCACTTTAATTCGTTCACCATAATATTTTTGAACAAAATTTATAAGAAGAACAAGCAATTCCTTTCCTAATAAAATTACCGAAATTATAATTAAAACCCTAACCGCCTCAGACCACTCAAATGACTCAAGATGAAGCAATTCATTTACTTTATCAACAGTTTTATCAAGCACGACAGCATTAACCTGTGCAGCTAACGAACCTATAAACGTCATGGTTAACGTCAAAAGCACCAACCATTTATATGGTTTCACAAATGGTAATATGTTTGCAAACAATTGTTTAAGCGTCATCACATTTCACATCTGAATGTTTTCAAAAATAACAAAATCATTGTCATTTATTAGAAATTCAATACTTTTGTTTTAAACAGAATGAAATGAGTTTAAACATTCACTATCTTTTAGACAAGGCACTCGATTTACAAGAATTGACAATCGAGGAAGGAGCATATCTTTTTAGAAATGCAAGTTTGCCAGAACTACAATTTGTAGCAGACAGAATTCGAAAACATTTCCGTCCTACAAACGTGGTTTCATGGATTATAGACCGTAATGTAAACATTACCAACGCATGCATTTCCGGATGTAAGTTCTGCAACTTCCATAAGAAGATAAATCAAGACGGAATATACATCACAACACAAAGCGAATACGATAAAAAAATAGAAGAATTAGAACTCTTCGGCGGCGACCAATTGCTTATACAAGGCGGTATGCACCCGAAATTAGGGTTAGATTTCTACAAACAACTTTTCTCCGAGTTGAAACAACGCCATCCCAACATTAAATTGCATGCTTTAGGCCCACCAGAAATTGCATACATTGCAAAAAAAGAACGTCTATCACCTCGCGAGGTACTAGAGCAATTACATACCGCAGGTTTGGACAGCCTACCCGGAGCCGGAGCAGAAATTCTCAGCGATAGAGTTCGTAAATACCTTTCTCCAGGTAAATGCGACAGCCAAACATGGTTAGACATAATGAAAGAAGCCCACAAAATGAAACTAACGACATCGGCAACAATGATGTACGGGCATATTGAAACCATAGAAGAACGTATGGAACATCTCGTAAGAATTCGACAAGTTCAATCCGAAAAGCCTGCCGATTCCGACGGTTTCACAGCATTTATTCCATGGCCATTTTGTAGTAAAGGAACAGAATTAGAAAAGATAAGCGGACAAGTATTCAACATTAATAAGAACGAATACATTAGAATGATAGCTATCAGCAGAATTATGCTGCCTAACATTCCTCACATACAAGCATCATGGCTAACTGTAGGACTTCCAACCGCACAAATCTGCTTATACGGTGGAGCCGACGATTTAGGTTCAATCATGATAGAAGAAAACGTTGTTTCGCAAGCTGGCGCAACCTATTCTGTAAAAAAGAACGAGCTTCCTGAAGCCATACGAGAAGCCGGATTTATACCAAAATTACGAAACCAGCATTACGATTTGTTAGAATAGCATGAATAACTACGATGCAAACACAAATGCAACGAAAAATTAACACCGTTTTAACATGACAAATGCCATAAATTTCGTATAATTGTACAAACAAAAATACTTTAGAATTATGGCGAAAAAAAATGAACGATTCACAAAAGCAGTTGACACTGAAATTTCATACGAAATTTTAGGTATTCTTCGCAAATCACCAAAGAAACCTATCAACTCAAAACAAATAGCCGTAAAGCTCGGTATAAACAATAAAAAAGGCATAGAATTAGTAGATAAGAAACTTGCATTTTTGTGTTCCAAAGGCGAAATTGAAGAATGCCAAAATGGTAAGTATAGAATGAAATCAAGTTTGGGAAGTATCATCGGCCGCGTTGACTTAACCCCATACGGAACCGCATACGTTGTAAGCGACCAACTTGAAGAAGATGTGTTCATTGCATCGCCTAACTTAAACCATGCCTTGAATAACGATTTAGTAAAAGTTTCGCTATTTGCAAACCACGGACGCCGCTCCCGTTTAGAAGGAGAAGTTGTTGAAATTTTAGAGTTTGGCAAACGAGACTTTGTCGGCATTGTAGAACGTAATTCAAAATATGCATTTGTAATAGTTGACAAACGTTATATTCCATACGATATATTTGTATCGAACGAAGACGCAATGGATGCCAAAAATGGTCAAAAAGTAGTTGTTTCCATTACCGATTGGCCTAAAAAAGCAAAAAATCCAATCGGGAAAATCGTAAAAGTTTTAGGCGATGTTGGCGACAACGAGACAGAAATGCACGCCATACTTGAAGAATTTGACTTGCCATACCATTTCACGAAAGAATTGGAAGACGAAGCCAATTCCCTACCTGACATCATTCCTAATTCTGAAATCAGAAGTCGTCGAGACATGCGCGATGTAACTACATTCACTATAGACCCAGCCGACGCAAAGGATTTTGACGATGCATTGTCTATAGAATTTTTAGATGACAACACATACCAAATTGGTGTGCACATCGCCGATGTTACATATTATGTAAGACCAAACACAAAACTTGAAGCAGAGGCTCAAAAACGTGGAACTTCTGTTTATTTAGTTGACCGTGTTGTTCCTATGCTTCCAGAGAAACTTTCTAATAATGTATGTTCTCTTCGTCCAGATGAAGACAAATTGACATTCTCAGCTGTTTTCACAATGGACAAAGATGCAAAAGTGCTAAAACAATGGTTTGGACGCACCGTCATCCGTTCCAACAGACGATTTGCATACGAAGAAGCTCAACAAGTTATAGAAACAGGCGAAGGCGATCTTGTAAAAGAAATCACAACAATGGATGCCCTTGCAAAGAAAATGCGAGCAGACCGTTACGAAAAAGGTGCCATTTCGTTTGACCGTAGAGAAGTAAAATTCCATTTGGACAAAAACGGACACCCTACCGGCGTATATTTCAAGGAATCCAAAGATGCAAACAAATTGATTGAGGAATTTATGCTTTTGGCAAACAAGAAAGTTGCCGAATTTGTTGGTAAGCAAAGTTCAGCTCCAACATTTGTATATCGTGTACACGACAATCCTGACGACATGAAGTTGAAAGATTTCTCTAATTTCATTAAGAAATTTGGATACAAGATTTCATTATCAGGCGGCGCAAAAACATCAAAATCAATCAACCAATTGTTGACAGACATAAAAGGCTCTGCTAAATGTGAAATCTTTGCAGGCTTGGCTGTACGTTCAATGGCAAAAGCAATTTACACTACCGAAAACATTGGCCACTATGGACTTGCTTTCGATTATTATTGCCACTTCACATCTCCAATCCGACGTTATCCAGATATGATGGTTCACCGCCTACTTGACCGTTATTTGAATAAAAAAGGAAGCGTTTCAGAAGAAGAATATGAAGATTACTGTAAACATGCATCGGCGCGCGAGCAACTTGCGGCTAATGCAGAACGAGCTTCTATCAAATACAAACAAGTTGAATGGATGAAAGATCATGTCGGCGAAATTTTTGAAGGAACCGTTTCAAGCATAACCGAATGGGGATTCTACGTCGAACTTGACGGCAATCTATGCGAAGGTATGGTTTCTATCCGCGATCTTGCAGATGACATGTATGTATTTGACGAAAGAAATTACTGTTTACGAGGAAAATATACAAACAAAGAATATACTTTGGGCGATAAAGTAACTGTAAAAATTGCCCGTGCCGACCTTGTTAAACGTCAATTAGACTTTGTATTAATTACCGAAGACGATCAAGAAAACGAAACAAAAGAATAATGGACAACAAAAAACAAATACTTCAAACAATTAGCGAACTTTCATCTCCAGAATCGTATAATCTTGTTTTTCACAAGTCGAACGGAACAGTTCCTATGCCATCGGTAAACGCATTGGCAAAAATTGTTGAAACCATACAAGAAATTATCTTTCCCGGATACTTCGGAAAAGACGTTGTAAGTAACGAAACCATAGAATTCTACACTGGTGTAAACGTAGACAAACTATTCTCTATGTTAAGCCAGCAAATCTACCGTGGTTACGTATTTGACGGAAACCAAGCATCAAGCGAAGAACTGCTTTCAAAAGCAGAAAAAACAGCAGTCGCATTCATACAAAGATTGCCACACATCCGCCACATGCTATCCATGGACATACAAGCGGCATACAATGGCGATCCTGCAGCAAAATCATACGGTGAAATCATTTTTTGCTATCCGGTAATAAAAACATTGCTTCATTACAGAACAGCACACGAATTATTATTGTTAGATGTACCATTAATTCCAAGAATCATAACAGAAATGGCGCATTCAGCAACAGGAATCGACATACACCCTGCTGCACAAATCGGAGAATACTTTACAATAGACCACGGTACCGGTGTTGTAATTGGTGCGACATGTATAATAGGCAATCACGTACAATTATATCAAGGTGTTACTTTAGGAGCGAAAAACTTCCCATTAGACGAAAACGGAAATCCAATTAAAGGAATACCACGTCACCCTATCGTTGAAGACAACGTTGTGATTTACTCCAATGCCACTTTATTAGGTAGAATCACCATCGGAAAAGATTCTATTATTGGAGCAAACGTATGGGTTACCCACGACGTCGAGCCAAATTCAAAAGTATTGTACACACAACAAAAAAATTAAAAAAAAGAGCAGAAATCACTTCTGCTCTTTTTTGTTAACAATAGTTCATAAAAAGCATCTTAATTATCATTTCAAACTGTATTTTTTCTTACATTTGCACCAATTAAAGAAATAAATTTATTTTTCTCATTTTATGAATAATACAGAAAATCAAGTCCCAAGTACTTCAGAGAAAGAATCGAAATCGATGTCTTCTGGAGGCGAAAAACTAGCTTGGGCCAGCGGAGGATTTGCAGAAAATCTTGCGATGAACGTATTCCCTTCATTAAGTTTTAACATTTTCCAAATTGGTATGGGTGTCAGCCCACTTGTAATTAGTATTGCTACCAGTGCGTCAAAATTTATTGAAGGTTTTTCCGACACATTCTTCGGAAATTTAAGTGACAATACCCGTTCAAAATGGGGACGCCGTCGTCCTTGGATTTTTGTGGGTGCATTTATTTTGGCATTAACCTTTATTGCGATTTGGTTCACTCCTCGTACACAAGGTTCTTTCCAAACAATTTATTTCATTGCAATTGTATCGTTATTTTACATTGTAATGGCTATTTGGCAAATGCCATACGGTGCACTCGGTCTTGAACTTGAAGAAGACTACACGGAACGAACGAAACTGCAGACCTACAAATCTGTATTCTCGTATATTATTGGTATTCTTATTGGTTCTGCTTACCTACTTTGTCAAACAGACTTATTAAAAGGTGCAGGTGACGAAGTTGACGGTGCAAGAAATTTAGGTATCATCGTTGGTGTTCTTATCATCATCTTCGGTGTGATTCCTGCAATTTTCTGTAGAGAAAAGAATATGGAACGTACACAATCACAAAAGAAAGACCCATTCTGGCCTTCGTTGGTTGTTACATTCAAATCGAAACCATTCCTTTTGTTAATGGGTGCTTTATTCTTCGTATATGTAGCATTGTTCTTCATGTTGCCATTACTTGGTTACATCTCAATGTACCATGTATGTTCTGACGGTATGCACAACATATTTAACTGGACTTGGAGACATCCTTTCACATTCTCTTTTGAAGAATCATTTGTAACACATAAAGAATTAGCTGGTCACATCGGTGTTTACACTGCAATTCTTCAACCAGCAACACAAATTCTTATGGTTGTAATCGTAAACCGTATTGCAAAATACTTCGACAAACGTACATTATTAATTATCGGTTCGTCAATTGCAATCATCGGTTATGTAACAAGTTGGTTCTTATTCACTCCTTCTGCTCCATTCTTGGCTGTATTCCCACCAGTAATCATCAACATGGGATTGGCAATGTGCTGGCCGTTGATTGGTGCTTTCACAGCAGATATTTGCGACTACGATGAATATGAACACGGAAGCCGTCGTGAAGGTATGTTTACTGCAGTTTCTGGTTTCCTAATCAAATTAGCAATTGCTTTAGTATCTATCATCGCTGGTTATGTACTTATTTTGGCAGGTATCGATGGTGCAAACCCTATCATTTCAGTTGAAAAATTGGATTTAGTACGTGAAATGTACGCTATCATCCCTACAGTGGCAATGTTCTTAACTATCGTATTGATTTTGAAATACCCATTGTCAAAAGCAAAAGTTCAAGAAATTCAAGAAGAATTACACAGAAGATCTGCTGCTAAAACTGCAGAAGCTGCTGAATAATAAATAATGACGTATGAAAAAAGTAATTTTAATAGCTTCTTCCCTAGCATTCTTTTTTGCTTGTAGCGAAGAAAAACAAGAAGCAACATATTCACGTTGTCCACAAGCTTCTGCTGACGATGTTGTAAACACTGTTGCCGACGTTGAAGGTAACACATATAAAGTAGTTAAGATTGGTGAAAACGAATGGTTTACATCTAACTTGAAAACTACAAAATTGAATGACGGAACAGACATTGCTGTTGTTGCCGACAATGAACAATGGGCAAACACTGCCGATGCAGCTTGTGCAACATACAACAATGCAGAAGATGCAGAAATGGTGTATAACTATGCTGCTGTAAAAACAGAAAAACTTTGTCCAGAAGGTTGGACAGTTCCAACAGAAAACGAATGGTTACAATTAGCAGCAACATACGCTGCAGTTGAAAATGCTGAAGGTTGGGATCAAGTGCCAACAACTATCGGTTGGGACAGCACTAGTTTCTCTGCAAAAGCTGCTGGTTTCCGCGAAAAAACAGGTAAATTCTACGAAGAAGGTAATCTTGGTTTATGGTGGACAAGCACTGACCACAACGAAGCTAACGCTATGTATGTTTACATGAGAAACATCGGTAGCGAAAAAGCTAAATATGTAGGTATTACAAAAAGCCATATTGGCAGAACAAAAGGTTTGAGCGTACGTTGCGTTCGTAAATACGATGCAGCAAACACATACGCACAACAAAAAGCAGTTTGCCCTACTACAGAAGCCGATGGCGTTTCAGGAGCTACTGAAGCTGTAGATTCAACTGCAACATGTGGAACAAAATAGTTTATAGAACAAAACTAAAATAAAAAAGCGGTTCAAACGAACCGCTTTTTTTGTTTATAACTATTCATTGTTTCGTGCAAAAACAATAAAACAAAACCTTCTTTTGTTGTTACATTTGCCATATTAAAACTAATGATTATGAAACGATTGTTTACTCTCCCACTCGTGTTGTTTATTGGTATTGCAGCATTTGCCACAGACATCGAAATAGATAATATTTTTTATAGCATCAACGAGGAAGCCAAAACAGCATCTGTAACATTTAGAGATTATAATTTTAATTCATATTCTGAAGATGTTGTTGTACCATCAATTATAGTATATGAAGACGAAGAATATACTGTAACAGAAATCGCGACAAATGCATTTTTACAATGCACTAGACTTACAAGTGTAACACTTCCAGAAACTATCACAAAAATCAACAGTAATGCTTTTCAAGGCTGTTCAAAATTACAAACCATAACAATACCATCTTCAGTAATTTCTATAGGTTCCGAAGCATTCAGCGACTGTAGTCGATTGAATTCTATAACTCTACCGGACGGCTTACAAAGATTAGAATCACGTACATTTAACGAATGTTCATCACTGAAATCTATTGTAATTCCTGAAAATGTAACAAATATAGCTACTTCTATTTTTTGGGGATGTAGCAAACTTTCAAGTATTACTCTTAATTGTAAATCATTAAAAACAATACCTGAATATTTTTGTTATCAATGTACTAGTCTTACATCTATAAATATTCCTGAAGGAGTAAAATTTATTGATAAAGAAGCTTTCTCTTTATGTAGTAATTTAAAGGAAGTAATTTTACCTGAAAGCCTTTTGGAAATTGGTTCAAACAGTTTCGCTTATTGTACAGTTTTATCAGACATAAATATTCCAAGTTCCATCACAGATATCGGAGAAAAAGCATTTGGATATACAGCTATTTCTAATATTATTATTCCAGATGGAGTCACCGAAATAAACAAAGAAACTTTTTTAGGTTGTACTAAACTTGTTTCAATTTCATTATCAAAAAACATTACTGAAATTGGCAATAATGCATTCACAAATTGTACACAACTACAATCTATAGATATACCAGAAGGTGTAGAAATAATACCACAAGAAGCATTTTTATACTGCGAAAGTCTTTCTAATATAACATTACCTAATACAATCAAAGAAATTGAAGCCGATGCATTCCGTTCATGTACATCATTACAAACAATTCTATTACCAAATGGATTAACAACAATTGGGAATGAAGCATTTTCCGATTGTGCAAACTTACAACAAATACATATACCAGAAACTGTAACAGAAATCGGCAACAATGCCTTCTCGCAATGCCAATTAAAGAAATTCACATTACCAAAGACCGTTACAACTATTGGTAGTGCTATTTTAGAAAACACATATAGTTTAGAAGAAATCACTATCCTAAATGAAAATCCTATAAATCTAACAAGTGACGCATTTTATTCTGTCAATAAAGAAATACCCGTCTATATTCCATGCGGTTCTTTAGAATCGTACACATCACAAGAATATTGGAAAGAATTCACAAATTACATTGAATGCAATTCTGTTTTTCGTGCTATTTGTGATGAAGAGCGTGGATATATTGAAAAAGACGGAAGTTTTTGTTCAGAATTTTCTATTACTGCAACCGCATACGATGGTTACCTATTTACTGGTTGGAGTGACGGAAACACCGACAACCCTCGTTTTATTACGTTAACAGAAGATACACTTATTCTTGAAGCAATTTTTGCCGAAATATTCTATATAGAACCATCATATGAACTTCCTAATTGTGAATCAGCAGATGGGGCAATCACAATTGAAATACACGGAGGACTTCCTCCCTATTCAATTGTATGGGAAGATGGCAGTACAGAAAACACATTAAAAAATATAGCATACGGCACACATAGCATTAGCATTACAGATGCACTTGGTATATTGCTACAAGACACTTTATATCTACCAAGAAAAGAGTTATGGGAACTTGAGCCAGAAATCAGTTTAGTAACCGTAAGCCAGGAAGCTGCTCCTGCAAACTTAATTGTTTGGAAAAAAGAGCCTTCCGATGTCTTAGACTTCTATACAATTTATCGTGAAACTGCCATAAAAGACCAATATGAAGCTATAGACACAGTTTCATATAACGAAACAAGCATTTATGTAGATGAATCAGCAAATAGCCTACAAAAATCATATAGATATAAACTAACGGTAACTGACGCTTGTGGCTTTGAATCAGAATTAAGCAACCATCACAAAACTATACACCTACAGAAAAATGTTGGTATCGGAGGCGAAGTCAATCTTTCATGGGACGGCTACGAAGGTGTTGAATTTTCTACTTACTCTATCTTTAGAGTAACAACTGACACCGTGGAAGAAATAGACAAAGTAACTGCATCATCATGGACCTATACTGATTTGCAACCTGTAGAAGGAACACTATCGTACTATGTTGGTATAGTCCTACCAGAAGTTGTTGACGCCAACGATCCACTAAAAGCAGAAAGCGGTCCTTTCAGCTTAGCAATCAGTAACATTGCAGAATTGGAAAATAATCTAGCTATTAACTCTTTGAAGAACAATGCAATTGTTTATAGTAAAGACAAGACTATTTTTATTCAAAACTGCGAAAATCTGCCTGTTAGTATTTATACAGCTGACGGAAAATTACAATATAGAGCAAATGGTAACACATCATATTCTATCCCTGTTGAAAAATATGCAAGCTATATAGTTGTTGTTGGTAATAAAACGAACAAAATAATAGTAGCAGAATAAACAAAAAACAACTATAAAAAAAGCGGTTCAAACGAACCGCTTTTTTTTATTTCATCAATTTATCTATTACTTTTTTGTGATTATCCTTGACTTTCTGTGCAATATCAAGAATTTCTTCATCAATATCCTTTGTTATACTCTTTATAGACTTTTTTTGCTTTGGCACAATACAATTCAACGATTGTTTCTGAATTGTGAAAGTAATGTCATTTGCCATCATTCGCGGTTCTCCATCCAAATGAAGTAAGCGAGGCACTGTATTCACAATGGTAAACTCTTCTAAATGAAGCGTTTCCACATGACGAGAATTATTAAACTGATTAACGAACAAACGAAATGTAATAGGAATTACATCAAAAACAGGCATTTCCTTTACCAATACTAATTCAAATTTTCCATCAGTAATATCTGCTTCAGGGGCAATAACAGCATTCAATCCATATTGATTAGAATTGCATACACTCGCAATAAAGAATGTCTTCTCCACCTCTTCCCCATCTATTTTAAAACGACATTTCTGTAATGGATAATTCAAATATTCTTCAACTATCAGTTTTACGTAATTCAAACCACCACGTTCTTCCGAGCAACTTTTATCGTACACATCACCAATTTTCGCATCAAAGCCGAAACCAGCAACATTTACGAAATATTCATTATTACATAAAACTGTATCTATTACCTTTTTTTCACCTTTTGCTATAACTTGTATAGCTTTTCTTACAGAAGACGGAATACCGAAGAAACGAGCAAAACCATTGCCCGATCCCATTGGAATCACAGATAAAGCAGACTTAGAATGAATAAGCGATTGCGAAACCTCATGAATAGTTCCATCACCACCAACTGCTACAATAATATCATAGCCTTTTTCTACGCCAATACGAGATAATTCCAACGCATGTCCAGCATAACGGGTGTACATAAAATCTACTTGAAACAGAGAAGAATCAAGCTCTTCATGCGCAATCTCCTCTATCTTCTTATTACGTACTTTACCAGAATGTGGATTTATTATAAATAAAACTGACGTCATTTTTCTAATCTTGATCTACTGTTCTACCTGGATATACACTCAATGCTTTTTTCAAGCAGACAACTGCTTTTTTCAGTTTGTCCATTTCAAGTATATAAGCAATACGAGCTTGACGAATACCCATTTTTTTACCAGTATAGAAACCTGTACCTGGTGCAAGCATAACCGTAGCGCCCTCATATTCAAACTCTTCAAGCAACCAACGACTGAATTTATCAACATCATCTACAGGCAATTCAACCATAGAATAAAAAGCACCATCAGGCATAGGCGTATGCACACCTTTTATTTCATTCAAAGCAGGAATAATATAATCACGGCGAGCTTTGTATTCTTCTGCAGAC
>JAKSTZ010000019.1 GCA_024402335.1 Bacteroidales bacterium | reverse complement strand
CAATCCGGCGATATAAAGAGAAAGGCTGTTCTGAAAAGAGCAGCCTTTTCTTTTTTCTGTTAGTTGCAGAAAAACAATGATTTTTTGAAAAAGAAATTTATATATTTGTAGAGTTTGAAAAAATAGGTTGGTTTAAAAACCTATTTGGAATATAAAAGAAAAAACTATTGTTTATATCATATAGGCAATTTATGGAAGTAAAAAAATTTGAGGATTTAAATTTATACTTAAAGGGATTTGAAATAGAGTCCATAGGCAATCAAGCCGTTAGAAAAGCTCAAGAGGAAAATCGTAAAAAAGGAATTCCTCTTGTCTATTCTGTAGATGGTAAAATATATTACGAATTGGCTGACGGTACCATTACAACCAATAGTCCTTTTAAAACAGAGAAAGAAGAACTACCTAATACTACCTTATAATAAAACTATGAATAAACTAACAAAAAGTTTACTGCTAATTGCAGGAATGATGCCAGGTGCATTGTATGCACAAAAAATTGTAACTGTGGACGTTAAGGCGAACGTACATAGTATTAGTCCTTATATATATGGAACGAACGAAGCATATGAAAATTCCACAGCTACTCGTTGGGGAGGAAATAGAAGTTCAAGTTATAACTGGGAAAACAATGCCTCTAATAGTGGAAATGACTATTCATTTACTTCGGATAATTTCTATGATGCATCGGGTTCTGGTAAAAACATACCAGGTTATCCTATTTTAAATGCTGTAAAAACGGCAGATAAGAATGGGCAATTTAGTTTAGTTTCTATTCAAGCTGCAGGGTATGTTGCTGCAGATGCAAAAGGAGTTGTTTCGCAACAAGATGTTGCTCCAAGTTCACGTTGGAAGCCAATTTCATTTCACAAATCTGAGCCATATACGTTGACTCCAGATGCAGAAGATGATACAGTATATATTGATGAGTTGGTTAATTATCTTACAACTAAGCTTGGGAAACCAGGTGATGGTGGAATCTCTGCGTATGCTGTGGATAATGAACCTTATCTATGGAATAGTACTCATGCACGTATGCACCCTAATGCAACAACACCTGAAGAATTGATTTCTAAGACAATATCAGTGTCCTCTGTTGTGAAAACATTGGCTCCAGGTACAGAAGTTTTTGGTCCTATGTTTTTCGGTTGGTCAGATGCTTATATGTGGGGAATGAATGCGATACAATGGAATAAGTATTATAAGTTAAGTACACGTGAAGGATATCCTGCAAAATATTCTTGGTTTGTGGATTATTATTTAGATACATTATATCGTTATGAAAAACAAACAGGTCTTCGTCCAGTTGATGCTATTGCTTTTCATTGGTATCCAGAGTCATTTGGACTTGTTACAAAGAAGAGAATTGTAAATGTAGAAAGTACCGCAATCAGTACAACTAAAAATGATTTGATTACTGATGATATGATTGAGGCACGTCTTCAAGCTCCACGTGGTTTGTGGGATTCTAAATATACTTATTATGGAGCAAATGGAAGTCCTTCATATGTATGTACACAAGGTGGTAGAGCTATTATTCCAAAGATTAAGAAATCCATAGAGAATTTCAATCCATCTATGAAAATAGCTTTTACTGAGTTTGAATATGATGCTGAAGAGCATTGGTCAGGGGGGCTTTGTTTGGTTGATGTTTTAGGTGTTTTTGGTCGTGAAGATGTGTATTTGGCATGTAAGTGGGATATATTCAAAAATTATTCTACAGCCGCATATGATTTATATTTGAATTATGATGCACAAGGCGGACATTTTGGTACAACTTCTGTTTTTGCACAACAGAGTGACACTGCTGCACTTTCTAGTTTTGCGTCATTGGATGAGAAAGGTAATTTGCATATAATTGTTGTAAACAAGACTAAAGATTCTCAACACACCCAATTTACAATAGAGAATGGATTGTATTCATCAGGGGTTGTATACGGTTTTGGTCAACAATCTTCAAAGATAACTCAATTAGATAATGTTGATAAAGTAGAAAACGGTGAATTTTCTTATGCTATTCCTGCTTATTCAGCTGTACATATTATTTTGAATTCAGTTCCTCAGACTACATTGGTAGAAGCTAAAGTGGATGATTTAGATAATTCTGCAATAGTTTTGAATTTTACTGATAAACTTTCTGAGAAAACCGCATCTGCTATAAAAAATGAATTTTCGGTTGTTGTAAATGGAAATAATTCTGAGATAGCATCAGTTACGCTTGATAATAATATAGCAAAAGTAAAGCTTGTTAATTCTATTAAATCAACCGATAAGAATATTAAAGTTTCATACAGAGGTGAAAATGTAATTGGTCAATCAAATCTTCCAATTGCATTGTTCGATACTGCTTTTGTGTATAATGAAATTAGTGGATCGGAATTCTATGTGCTTTCTTCACAAGTTGATGAATTAGGAAGAAATTTTACATTAAATTTTTCAAGAAAAACTGGCGCTATTACGGAAAAAGCAGGTTTACAAATACTTCAAAATGAAGAAATGATATCTATAGATTCTGTAAAAAAATCTGATTTCTCTGATTATGAAGTTATAGTGTATCCATCGAAAAGAATTTTACGATACTTGCCAACTATAGTTTCAACATCGTCAAATACTAGTCTTTCTGCGATAGATGGAACAATGGTAAGTGATTTTTCAATGGAATTAGTTGGTGGTGGTAATTATTCGCCAGTAATTGATTCTGTAAGAATTGAGGACAACTATACAATCAAACTATATTTTTCATCAAATTTGAAAACTGATGTAGATTACGCTAATGCAGGATTCTCTGTAATTGATGGTTCTGGAAACAGTTTGGATTTTGATGCTTCATATAATGAATTTAGAAGATACATTACATTTTCTATGAAAAAAGCTTTGGTTGCAGGTGTTGACTATACGTTGTCATTAAAAGATGAGGGCAAAGTTGCAACTATTCACAACGGTGTTTTGGAAGATTTTGATTTGGAAGTAGAAAATACATTGCAAGATATGGGAGCAGTATTGACGCCAATTCCTGGTGTTGTACAAGCAGAACAATATTGGTCTTGTGTTGGAACTCCAGCTGTTGAAGAATGTTCTGATACTTCTTCTTTAGGAAATGGTTCATCACTTGGTTACATTAGTATAAACGATTTCTATTCATATAAAATTTCGGTACCAGAAGATAAAAACTATACTGTATATGTTCGTTATTCTTCGGAAAGTAATGGTGCCTTGAACTTTATTATAGATGGTGTAAAATATCATATGACATTACCATCGACAAGAAGTTTCTCTACATGGAAAGATGTTTATCGTGTATTACCGTTACAAGCTGGTGAACATGAAATAACAATGTCTATAGTTGCGAGTGGTTTCAATGTAAATTATATACAGTTTACAGATGAAGAAAAATATCCAGTAACAACTATAACAAAGGCTCAAGTAAGTAAGTCGGGCGACAAAATGATGGTGTTCTTTAATACAAATATTGCTACATTACCTGAACCTTCAGAGGTTATAGTAACATGTAATGATACTGCTTCGATTTCTGTAAAATCATTTGATTTTAATTCTGATGCAGTTTTAAATCTCTATTTTGACACATTGGTTTATAAAGGAAGCACACTATCTATGCGATTTAATTCGACTGCATTGGCTTCTGCTGATGGTGGTTTTGTTGTAGATACAACATTGTCGGTTATTAATAACTCTTCGTTAGTTTATAAAGCTCCTGAGCCAGATGATCCTACAGCTGTAGAAGAATTGCTTTGCAGCATCAAAGTTAGTCCAGTGCCAGCTCAAGTAAATCAACCGATTGTGTTATCTTCTTTAGAAAGAGTTTCATATAAAGTTATATCTGCGAATGGTTCTATACTTGAACAAGGAGATTGTGATGGAGAAAAATCTATTTCCCTATCAAAAGAAGGAACTTATTCAATTGTTATAACAAAAGATAATACAACAATTGTTAAGAAAATAATTGTACGATAGTGTATCAAATACGTGTTTAAAATTGTATATTTGCTTTAATTAACAATAAAAATTTATTTTGATATGAAGAGAGGTGTATCATTATTCGCAGGAATTTGCTTAGCAATGGGAGTTTCTGCACAACAAACTGCTATTCCAGCAACATATTGGAAAGAATTTGAGGCAAACTATGACCAATATGATAGTTGGTGGGAAGTAGATGATCAAACTACAAATGTTAAAGGTCTTGTTGGTCTTACTCCAAAAAATGGTATGAAGATAGAAGACAAAGATCCTGGATATTCTATTGAAACAGATGGTGATGTATTCCATATTCGCTATGAAAAAACAAGATCATATGAAAAATTTGGAATGAGTTGGATGGAATGGGCATATCCTGCAAATTGTGCAAGTGATAATTGGCAATTGGTAAACCCAATAACTGGTGAAGAATGGGCAGATGGTTGTCATCGTACTGCAAAAGGAAACACTGTAGATTTTTCTGATCCTGCAAACCGTCTTATTTCATTCAAATATCAAGCTTTAGGTGATGCTTCTATCAATTTACGTGTTGACTTGTGGGATATTAAAGGCCGTAAGACAACTAAAGAAGGTTACATCTGTACAGATGGCTTAGAAAAAGTTAGTTCGTATGCTCCAAGAGATGAAAAGGCATGGAATGAATGTATTTTATTATATGCTGACCCAGATAATGATCCAGATGGAGCATTGGATGAATTACAAGACTACATCTTTGACGGTTATATTTATGGTACTTGTAGCGGTGTCTTAGAAGATGGTAATAACACATGGTGGAATGGTATTCAATTTGATGCTCAACCAACATTTGGCTTAAAACTTGATCCTACAAGAATCATTGGTATAGAGGTCTATATTAACTGTGATATTTCAACAAAAGGACAAACTTCTGATATTTATATCAAAGATTTGACTGTTGGTAATACTCTTACACGTGATGACGCTTCAGAATTTACAGCAGTAGAAACAATAGCAGGTGATGCATCTGTAGAAATTATCAACGGTGTTGTTTATTCGGAAGGAAAGATTGTTATTCTTGACATGTTAGGACAAGTAGTAAAATCTGCAAAAGAATCTTTAAATATTAGTGATTTACCTGCTGGTGTATATTTTGTTCAAACAGCAGAAGGAACAGCAAAATTTGTTAAATAATTAGAGAATAATGATAAAAAAGAGCTCGCTTCGGCGGGCTTTTTTTTTGTAGGTATGTATGATTATTTCTACCTTTGTAAAACAAAAAATACAACAATGAAAAATAATATTGAAACGTTATGTGTACAGGCAGGTTATGAACCAAAAAATGGTGAACCACGTGTAATGCCAATCTATCAAAGTACAACATTTAAATATAGCTCTACAGAGCAAATGGCCGATCTTTTTGATTTAAAAGAAAGTGGCTATTTTTATACTCGATTGCAAAATCCTACAAATGATTTTGTGGCTAGTAAGATTGCTCAGTTAGAAGGTGGTGTTGGTGCGATTTTAACATCTTCAGGTCAAGCTGCATCATTCTATGCTATTTTTAATATTTGTGAAGCAGGTGATCATTTTGTGTCGTCTTCTACTATTTATGGTGGTACCTTCAACTTGTTTGCTGTGACAATGAAAAAACTTGGAATAGAGTGCACATTTGTTGATCCAGACGCAAGCGAGGAAGAAATTCAAAAAGCATTCCGTCCTAATACGAAGGCTTTGTTTGGTGAAACTATTGCCAATCCAGTTTTGAGCGTTTTGGATATTGAAAAATTTGCACGTATAGCTCACAATAACGGTGTCCCACTTGTAATAGATAATACATTTGCAACTCCAATAAATTGTCGTCCATTTGAATTTGGTGCAGATATTGTTATCCATTCGACTACAAAATATATGGATGGACATGCCACACAAGTTGGTGGAGCAATTGTAGATTCAGGAAACTTTGATTGGGAACGTGTTCATGATAAATTCAAGGGTTTAACAGAACCAGATGAATCGTATCATGGATTAACATATACGAAAGCATTTGGAAAAATGGCGTATATAACTAAGGCAACTGTTCAATTGATGAGAGACTTGGGTTCTATACCTTCGCCAAACAATGCGTTTTTGTTGAATTTGGGATTGGAAACATTGCATTTGCGTGTTCCTCGTCATTGTGAAAATGCGCAAAAGGTGGCGGAATATTTAGAAAATAATTCACAAGTGGCATGGGTAAATTATAGTGGATTGAAGTCAAACAAATATCATGAATTGGCTCAAAAACAATTTACAAATGGACAATCTTGTGGTGTTGTCACATTTGGTTTAAAAGGTGACAGACAACGTGCGATTCGTTTTATGGATAACTTAAAACTTTGTAGTATTGTGACACACGTTGCAGATGCCCGTACTTGTGTATTACATCCTGCATCACACACTCATCGACAGTTGTCTGATGAACAGTTGATAGAGGCTGGTGTTCGTCCAGATTTGATACGTTTTTCGGTTGGAATCGAGAATGTAAACGATATCATAGCTGATATTGAACAGGCATTACAAGCATAAATTTAAAAGGAAGCGTAGATTCATTATATATGTTTGCGCTTCCTTTATTTTTTATAAGAAAGAGCAGTACAAGTTATAATTAAATCATTATTTTTGTAATGTTCTATGAATGAGAGATTAACCCATTTATAGGTTAGAAAATAAGAGGTTATGGAGAATTATTTCATTGAAGAAACAGAAGACACGCCGCGAATTGAATTTTCGGCAGAATCACATGTGTTCACTATCTCAGGGCGTTCTCTTCCAGAAAATGCCATAGATTTCTATGCTCCAGTGTTGGAATGGGTTGACAAAACTCTTGATGAAAACGAGCGTGAGAGTTTTACATTCGAAATAAAGATTGAATATTTTAATACGTCATCTTCAAAGCAATTGGCAAAGTTGTTTTTGACAATTGAAAAATATTTCGAGAAGCACGATATTTTAATCAAGTGGTTCTACGAAAAAGAAGATTTGGACATGCTAATGTCTGGTAATCAATATTCTAAGTTTTTAAAATTGAATTTTAAATTCATAGAAAATTAGTTCCATGCTAAATTACATTATTTGGAATGTAAGTCCAGAAATTTTTAGTGGCTTTCCAGTTCGTTGGTACGGATTGTTTTTCGGCATAGGATTCTTTTTATCGTACATGTGTGCGATTAAAGCGTTTACTAGAGAAGGATTTGAGCAGGATAAAGTTGATACATCTGCTTTTTGTATCTTCATTTTTTTGCTTATAGGGTTACGTTTAGGTCATTGTTGCTTTTACGAGCCAAATGTTTATTTAACACCATATTTACATCCTCTAATTACAAGACCAGATGGAACAACACATATTGATTGGTATGGTTTATCCCGTATTTTTAGAGTATGGGAAGGAGGATTGGCCAGTCATGGTGGAGGAATAGGGTTGATATGTGCATTCTTGTATTTGGCACATAAATTTAATCGTAATTTCTGGTGGTTAGCTTCTCGTGTTGTGTTGGTATTACCTATAACGGCTTTTTTTGTTCGTATGGGTAATTTGATGAATTCTGAAATATACGGAGTCGCGACAACATTGCCATGGAGTTTTGTCTTTGTTAGAGATGCAGTTGTTGCTGCCAATCCTGATGCATTAAGCGATGCATTGTTACAAGCCGGTATAGTTTCTCAAGATGCGTATGCGTCGTTACACGGTTTCTTGGTAAGTTGTTTGTCACATTGGGATCAGGTTTCATTTATGAATCTTTTTGGAATTTTGGAGAAATATAGATTTATAAATGAAGGACAATTTAATGCGACTGTAGATGCATTTGTAAGTTCAGGCTTGCTAACTTCCAATCATCCTACACAAATCTATGAGGCATTGACATATTTGCTTACAGGCGTTATTTTGATAGCATATTATCAATTAACCGTACATAAAGGAGAAAAGGTCTCTAGTTTCATGATATTAGGCCTAGCGATGTTGTTTATATTTGTAACTCGCTTTTTGTATGAGTTTATTAAGAACGACCAAGTCGATTTTGAGCAAGGAATGTTTTTCAATATGGGACAATTACTTAGTGTTCCGTATATAATCGCTGGTATTGTCTTTGTATGTGTTTCTGTTATTCAGAAGAAACGAGGAACGACTGTGTAAAAATTTTTTGAGATTGCTATTTTAGCTATTGTTGTGAATGAATATAAAAAAGAGCAACCAATATGGCTGCTCTAATTTTGGCTATCAATTATTAGTTAATTATTTTTTTAGTTTGCCTAAACGTGCAGTTACTTTAACTGTAGTTTTTGATGTTAGGTCTGTTCCTAAAATTGGTGCGACTTTGTGTTTTTCGTATTGTGGATATACAACTACGTCATATCCTGGATGTTCTTGCATTAGTTTGTATAGTGCATAGCTAGATGATGGGTCAGAAGTCATGTTTCCTATCACTGGAATGGAAGCTAAGGTTGATGATCCTGAACCTTCTACTGATCCTGTTTCTGTCTTACCAAATAAACGTTCCCAATCAATAAAAAGTACTTTGTGTACTGTGATTTCAGCTGAGAATTGTTCAGATAATTCTATGTCACTTGATGTTAAAGTTACTCTAACATTAGGTTCTTTCATTGAGTGACTGAATGTATTACAACTTGATAGTGCAAAAGTTGCAATTACTGCAAAAAGGATAAATTTTATTTTTTTCATAGTCTTTAAATTAAGTGTTATTTGGATAGCCTTGAATTCATAATTCTATTCTGTATTTACAAATATGGATAACTATTATTTTAATTATTTCAACGATATGTGATTATAAAGTTCACATTATGTCACCATTTTGTTCGCAGTCATTCTCTCTCTCTTCAGCTAAGTCTTGAAAAAAGTTATGATTTAATAACAGGGAGATTTTTTTCAGAAGAGTCGTGTCTAAACTTTCTTTTTGAAAGATTTTGTACACGTTGCGTCTATCGTAGCAAAGTCTTTCCGCAAACCATTTAACGCTACGACCTTGATTACAGAATACTTTTTCTATGTGTTTACCTATATGTTTTTTTGAAACGTTCATCTATTTTATCAATTTTTTTCTTTAGTATTTTTACTATGGTAATAAAAAAGGTGCCTGCAAATAGCTTACAGGCACCTTTCGAGTATAACTAAATAACTATTAAGAGTTAAGCAAAAGCTAATAATATTAAGAATTGTGCTGCCATAATTCTCATAAGCATTGCTAATGGATAAACTGTTGCATATGATAGGGCAGCTTTTCCTGATTCATCCATGCTGTTGGCAAATGCTAAAGCAGCAGGGTTTGTGCAACTTCCAGATATGAATCCCATAAGTTGGGTTGCTTCTAATTTTAGCCAAAATCTTCCTATAAATGCGATGATGACAATTGGAAGAACTGTAATGAAAGTTCCATATAAGAACCATGTTGCACCATTTTCAACTAATGTTTCGAAGAATATTTGTCCAGAACTTAAACCTACTGCAGCAAGAAATAATGCGATGCCGAGTTCTTGTAACATTTTTAAGGCACTACTTGTGGCATATGTTACCAAGTGAAGTTGAGGACCAAATCTATTTAATAGGATAGCGATAATAAGTGGACCACCTGCAAGTCCAAGTTTTACAGGTTGTGGAATACCTGGAATTGCAAAAGGAATAGAACCTAAAAATACACCAACTGCTATTCCTAAGAAAATAGGAATTAGATAAGGATCGTTCAATTTCTTTTTCGAGTTTCCTACGAAAATACCGAGTTTTTGTATTGCATGTTCCTGACCAACAGAAACAAGTGTATCTCCAACTTGTAATGTTAAATCTCTTGTAGGAACCAAACTAACACCGGCACGAATTACACGGGAAATGTTTACACCAAATACAGAACGGAAATCCATTGATGAAATTGATTTTCCATTCAATTTTGGGTTGGATACGACAAGCTTCTTGCTTACTAGTTGAGTATCGAGTTTGTCCCAAGATTCTAGACCCATGTCAAGTCTTTTACCGATACATAATTCAATTGTTTGTGCGTCTTCTTTTGAACATACAATATAGATTTTATCTCCTTGAGCGATGATAGATTCATCGTTAGGTACTTCCATTGTGTTTGATGCAATGTGGTACAAACGTGTCATTACGAAATTTGTCTTGATAGCAGCTTTAATCTCGTATAGTTTTTTACCAAAGCATTGAGAGTTAGTTACTTCAATTGTGAAGAAATCCAAAGCCGATTCTTTTGAATCTTCTTCAACTCTTGTGTTGTCTTTGCAGAAATATTTAATAAAGATAAATACGATAATTACACCAATCACACCCATTGGATAGGTGATAGCATAACTAGCACCAAGAAAAGAAGAACTATTTCCTGTAATATCTGTATATGTTTGTTGTGCTGCACCAAGTCCAGGAGTATTTGTAACGGCACCCGACATAAGACCTACAGATGTAGGAAGGTCGGTTTGGGTAAACCAATAAATACAAAGTGCTGCTAACACGTTAAAACATACAAGAATTATGGTAAGTATGTTCATTTTAAGACCACCATGAGCTAATGAAGAGAAGAAGCTTGCACCAACTTGGCTACCGATGGCATACACAAATAAAATCAACCCAAATTCTTTAATAAAGTGTAATATTTCAGGGTTGATATGGAAGCAATCGAAATGTCCAATTGCAAGTCCTACAAAGAGAATCCATGTTACGCCAAGGGAGATACCGCGGAATTTTAGTTGTCCTAAAAAGAATCCTCCTACGATGGTTATGGCAATCAAAATAATTGCTTGGGCAACACCTTCTTGAGAAAAGAAATTAATTAACCAGTTCATACTATTATTTTTTGTTTTTTGCTTGCATTGTGGATTGTCCGCAACAATTGCATGTCTAAAGAAAATCCGGGCGCAAATGTAATTTCATAAATGAACATTTATATATTTGTGCAATAGAATTATTACATTAAATCAATCGGTAAAAACGATTAATTATGGAATTACGACAATTACAATATTTCCTGAAAGCGGCAGAGTTACAAAACTTCACAGAAGCCTCAAGACAACTATTTATAACTCAAAGTACATTATCTCAGCAGATTAAACAGTTGGAAAATGAGTTAGGTATGTTTTTGTTCGACCGAATCGGTAAGCATGTGTATTTGACCGAAGCTGGCAGGGAATTTACTCCATTTGCCCGTCAGACAATTTCTGACGCGAATTTGGGCAAGCAGCGTATTTTGGATCTTCAAAACATACGAACAGGATCGCTACGTGTTGCGGTAACGTATAGTTTAAGTTTTGGTTTGTCGTCTATAGTATTGCGATTTATGGAGCAATACCCGAATATTCGTTTGGAAATAGTGTATTCCACAGCTTCAGAGTTGTTGCAGATGCTTAAGCATCGAGAGGTTGATTTTGTGCTGTCGTTTAAGTCCGATAATGATGAAGAGATTGAAGTAACCGATTTGTATGAAATTCCATTGACTGTAGTTGTAAACAAGAATCATCCTTTGGCACAACATAAAAGCATTTCTCTACAATTATTGCAACAGTATCCGTTAGTTTTGCCATCAGAAGGTTTGACGGCTCGAGCGATATTAGATAAATTGTTGATGGATAACAACATAGAAATAGAACCGCATTTGGAGATGAATGATGCAAATATCTTATTGCAACTTGTTGAATCATCAACATTTGCCACGGTACTTTCGCAAGCAACAACAATAGGAAGAAATAATTTGAAGGCGATTCCAATTGTTGAGCAGAAAGAAAAAATGACGGCCTCATTGCTAACCTTAAAAGGGGCGTACATAAAAGCGTCAGCGCAGGCTTTTATTTCTATAATTAAAGAAGATATGGAATTCTCTAGTGTAAGTTAACGTATAACAGTAAATGAAATTCCTTTAATTTTTCGATACATTTCCAGAGAGTACACATCTGTCATTCCAGATATAAAATCTACGACAGAAAATATTCTTGTGTAGATATCTTCGTTATTTACTATTAATTGTGAAGGTAGTAAACGAAGTAACTGTGATGTATAGAGTGATTTATCTTTTTGCCTTTGTAATGATGCTGTTACAAATTCTTGTAAAAGTTCGCTAAGGATTCGATGTCCGGCGACTTGAATCTCAATAACTTCGCGAGCATTATAAATTTTTTCTATTGCCAAAGTTGAAAGATTTTCCAGTGCTTTTTTTGTAGTTCCTTCCAACCCATCGGTAAGCGAGGCAAAATATTGCGAGTTCATTATGTCGTCGTAGTGTTTCCAGAACACATTAACGCAATCTGTAATGAGTTTATTTATTGTTCTTGAACGAAGTATTACAATCTGTTCGTTTTCGTCCGTAATATCACGTAACGATTCGTGTAGGTCTTGTAATGCTTCTTGATCGTTGATAGGATCAAAAAAGTCGAACATCAATTTCTTTGCCTCGGCTGTTGAAATGATACCCAATCGGTGTGCATCTTCCAAATCGACGATTTGATAGGAAATGTCATCGGCAGCTTCCATGAGGAATACAAGCGGATGTCTTCCGAACACTGTTTTTCCACCATTGTACGAAATCAGTCCTAATTCTTCAGCAACCTTTTGAAGTACGGGAATTTCACTTTGAAAAACTCCATATTTGTGATATGGACAGTTCCCATTTGCGAAATCCTCAGAAGAGCAAGGATATTTTAACAGTGTACCGATTGTTGCGTATGTTAATGCAAAACCACCTTTACGACGGCCTGTGAAATGATGGGTTAATAACCTAAGTGTGTTTGCGTTACCTTCAAAATTGGTTAAGTCGAGATATTGTGCCTTTGTAAGTTCTGCCGATAGATTATTTTTATCAATTTCTTCGAAATAGCGTGAAATGGCTTTCTCTCCGGAGTGTCCAAATGGCGGGTTTCCAAGGTCGTGCGCCAAACATGCCGACGAAACAATGGTGCCAATACTGTCGAGTAAGTTTGGAGAAATATTTTCATTTCTTTCTGCAAGTCCATTGGCAACCATATTTCCTAGAGAACGGCCGACAGAAGCGACTTCCAAACTGTGTGTAAGTCGATTGTGTACAAATATGCTTCCTGGAAGAGGGAAAACTTGTGTCTTGTTTTGAAGTCGTCGGAAAGGAGATGAAAATACTATTCTATCGTAATCTCTTTGAAATTGTGAACGAACGTCGGTAGTTCGAACTACTTCATCTTCTAGTCCCAAGCGTTTTGGCGACAACAATTTATTCCAGTCAAGCATCGTAAGTCATTTTGTTGCAAGTATATGAAAAAGTTTCTTACTATTTCTGAAATACCTAATTCTATTTGTAATACTCGTAAAAAGATGAATGACATTGTAGATTTGTTTGTATTTTTGAGCATAAAATTTAAGAAAAATGAAGAAATATTTATTTTTCATATTCTCAATGTTGTCAATGCTGTGTTCTGCACAAGTTGGTGAAATATGTAATTGGGACGAGAATAAAGCTGCTGCGGTGGTTCTCACATTTGATGATTGGCTAACTACTCACCCAACAGTTGTTGTTCCAGCATTGCAGGAACGAAATATGACAGCGACTTTTTATTTTATTGCCAAAGATATGTCGTCAACAAAAGGTGCGCAGTTACGTAAGGCAGTAGAGTTAGGAAATGAAATAGGTAATCACTCTTATACGCATCCGCAAGCTGATTCTGCAATAGCGGTGGAAGTGCGAAAAGCAAAACAAGTAATAGATTCAGCATTGGGTGGTCAATATGTATATACATTTGATTACCCATATGGTACGGTAAGTAATATGTTGTTTGATACTGTACGTGAAAGTGGTCACATTGCGGCTCGAGGTGTTTGGTCACCAGCGAATTATAGATATAATTTTGCGTCAACAGTAAATGATTATTATAATATTCGAACTGTTGGAGTTGGTGGCAGTGGGGTTACTACGACCAAAGCCTTTGCATCGCATTTAACAAAAATTATAAATGGTGGTGGCTTGCTTACCTATTTATATCATGGTGTCGCAAAATCAGGGGATTATGCAAATGTGACAAAAGAAATATTTTATGAGGAATTAGATACAATACAGTCTTTGCGTAGTAAGTTATGGGTAACCACACTTGCAAATGCTGTAAAATATCATAGAGAAAAACTATGTGCAAATTTGCAGGAAATCGAAAAGTCTGAAAAATGTATACTAATTAGTTTGACTGATACATTGCCTGATTCTATTTATAATCAACCGCTTACTTTAAAAATATATAATCAGGGTAAAACATTCAATCGTGTTTATCAAGGTAAGGAAGAAAACGATTGTCCTATAGTATTCCAAAATTATGAATATGTGTTATTTCGTGCGTTGCCAGATGGTGGTGACATTTGTTTAGAATTTGGCGATTGGGATGTAACTGCTGTTTCACAAGTTGAGAATGATAATACTGTACGTGTTGCAAATCACGTCATAACAGTAACAACAACTGCCACGGCTTCAGTGGTTGTTTATTCTGCAAAGGGTGCTGTTATAGCTAAAAAAACAGGTTCTTGTCAACTAAGAGTAGATAAAGTAGGTACATATATCGTTTCAGTTGATAGTAAATCACAAAAAATCGTAATAAAATAATGAAGAAGGTAAGCGTTTTATTATTGCTATGTTTTCTATGTGGAATTTCTTATTCACAGAAAATGAGCAAATTATATAAACTATATAATAGTCAGGAATATGTAAAATGTGTGGAGCAATGTAATGCAGCATTACAAAAGAAGCCTGAAATGTTGGAAGCATATTATGTGAAGGCAATTGCTTATTTTGAGATGGCTCATTCGTCTTCAACGTATAAAGATTTCGTAAAGAATCCTTTGTTGGAATGCCTTACCAGTTTGAGCATCTTGAGTTCGAAAGATGAGGATAGGGAAGTGCTTGAGGAACATGGTGATACATTGCAACTTATTAAGGAATATGCCGAGGCACGAGCAAAAAAAATAAAAACATCGAATACGAGTGAGGCTCAGGCTATAAACCAACGTTTGGCGAGTATTTTTCATACTCAAAAAGCCGATGGTTTGGAATATGCACGTTTAGATGCGGAGGCTGGTCGTTACGATAAATGTTATTCAAAAGTAGATAGATTGTATGCAAAATCACCTGCGGAGATTTCAAGTTCGAATGAAAATTATACTGCATTAACGCAAGGGGCTATTTTGTTGGCAGAAAACTGGATGTTCAGTGATTTGTTTTCGGTAATAAAAAATTATAAGCAGAAATATTCTGGTAATTACGGAATTAGTGAAGGATTCAAGAAAGCATTATTTATAAGTATTGATACTGCTCGTACCGATGATAACAAAAGTTTGTTCTATGATTTTTCTTTAAAAGGCTTAGAGTTATATCCCGAAGATAAAGGTGTTGCAAGTTATATAGAAAATCGTTGGATAGAATTAATTAACTCGCAAGCTGTTGCCTATCGTGGTACTGCCAGTCACGAACGTACGTGGAAGGATAGTGTACTTTTGCGTAATGCCTATCGATATCTGTCCATGGCAAAAGAAGTTTTCCCGGGAAATCGTAAGTTGGAAGATATAGAATTACGTTTGAATAGTGAGTTTCATACAATTCCTTTATCTCACGAGAAAGAGTTGTTTAAGCAATATGCGTTGGAAGTTGTAAATAAATGGCGTACAAAAGGTTGCGAATGTGATACAAGTCAGATTGTATATGTAGCGCCTGTTCCGACTATTGAGTGGGATACAACACTGGAACGCTTGGCAAATGAGCATGCGCGTGAAATGTTTTTTGAGAACCATAGCGAAGATGTAAATATGAATGGTGAAACGCCATGGGACAGAATAAATAAAACTCGTTATAAAGGAACAACGTATGAAAACGACGAGGGAACAAATTTTGTTCAGGCAATGAAGATGGCATTTTGCGTAGGATATGGTGTTTCATTCAATGGCGTTTATGATGACGAAGGTGTAAAAGCAGCAATAGATTCTGTTGTTGCTCGATGGATTATGGCAAAGAATTCTCAAAATTGTATGAAAGTTATGACTCCTGATGTTACTCACATGGCGTTGGGAATGTATGGAGACCGTTGGGTTTTCTGGGCTATTACGAAATATGATATCTTAATTCAAAAGAGAAAAAAGAAATAATGTTATTGCCATATTTTTTAGATAATTGTGTTGAGGTTGGTTGCGACGAGGCAGGTCGTGGTTGTTTGGCCGGTCCTGTTTATGCTGCGGCAGTAATATTGCCACATGATTATGTAAATGAAGCATTAAATGACTCAAAACAATTGACCGACAAGAAACGTAAGGAATTACGTACTCAAATTGAACGTGATGCTATAGCATGGGCAGTTGGCATTGTTGACAATCATGAAATTGACGAAATAAATATTTTACGTTCTTCAATTTTGGCAATGCATAGGGCAATAGATCAACTGACAATTGTGCCGGAACATATTATTGTTGATGGCAATAAGTTTACGAAATACAAGAATATTCCTCATGATTGTGTTGTAAAGGGAGATGGAAAATATCTTTCTATAGCAGCCGCATCAATTTTGGCGAAAACATATCGTGATGATTTTATGGATTCCATTCATGAAAAGTTCCCACAATACAATTGGCTCTCAAATAAAGGTTATCCGACTTTGCAACATAAATTAGCAATACAGGAATACGGGCTTACCGATTACCATCGAATAACATTCAATTATAAGATAACTCAGCAGTTGTCTTTGGATTTATTATAGATTCACCACCTTGCTTTTTGCAGAAATATGTTCTATTTGTAGTGCTAATATTGCAGTGCGGTGGAATGAGCGTTCTATAGCTTTTTCTCCAGCTTCTATATGGTTTGGCGAATATTTCGAAATAATAGCGCGCAAAGCATTCTTTCTCTTGTCATCGTTTGATACGATATGGATAGAACCTTTCACTAACACAGACTCATATTCTGTAGTGAATTTCTCACCAATAGGGCGAGTGTGTCCCACAATACAAAAACTTGCACGTGAATCTTGAGAAACACGATGAATCTTTTCCCCTTCGGGAGCGCAATGGATATAAATAATATCGTTTACCAAGGCGAAATTCACAGGAATGCCATAGCCACCATCGCCGCCCAGTGCAAGGAAGCCATATTCTCCTTGTTTAAGAAGAAATTCAGTACGTTCAAATGCTAATAGTCTGTCTTGGCGTCGGATGACACTATTGTCGAATTTCTCTTGTAAGCTCATTATTGCATTACTTTCTTCGCAATCTCAGCAAATTGTTTTCCTATAATAGAATTTTCGTCCATAGCTGCTGGTTTGCCGGCATCACCGCCTTCACGAACGCCCATGACAATAGGAACAGCGCCAAGGAATGGAAGTCCGCGTAGTTTAGCCAATTCTTCTACGCCACCTTTGCCGAAAATGTAGTATTTATTATTAGGTAGTTCTTCTGGAGTAAACCAAGCCATGTTTTCTACTAATCCAAGAATAGGAACTTCGATTTTTTCTTTTTGGAAGAAATCAATTGCCTTTACAACATCAATAACAGCAACGTCTTGTGGAGTGCCGACCATTATAGCGCCGGTAATATTAATTATCTGGCAAAGTGTAAGTTGTATGTCGCTTGTTCCTGGAGGCATGTCGATTACCATAACGTCAAGTTCGCCCCAGTCGGAATCTTGAACAAATTGTTTCAAAACATTTCCCGCCATAGGACCACGCCATGCAAGTGCATCTTCTGGACGAACGAAGAAGCCTATAGAAAGCATTTTAATGCCATATTGTTCGATAGGTAAAATCCAATCTTTGTCGCCTTCTTTGCGGGAAAGAGGTTGTGCGTCTTCAACATTGAACATCTTGGGAATGGAAGGACCGAATATATCGGCATCGAGAAGTCCAACTTTGTAGCCTTGTTTTGCTAATGCAACCGCTAAGTTTGCACTTACGGTAGATTTTCCTACACCACCTTTACCAGAGGCAACTGCAATGACTTTCTTTACCTTTGAAATGCCACCTTCGCCAGCCATGTCGTTTGCTTTCACAAAATTAACCAATACATCAACGCGAGTTGCCGCAGGAATGCCACGTTTAACTGCATCTTGTATGGAAGAAATGATTCCTCGTTCGAATTTGTCGAATTTTTGTGGAAGTTTCAATTTAATTGTCACGTCATTGTTATGAGTGTCAACCAATTCCACAAATTTTACTATTGGTTCAGATTCGCCTGGAACAGGAATCTGCATTAAAAGCTTAACGATTTGTTCTTTCATTGCATTTTGTTTTGTACAAAGATAACAAATAAATTATGTAAGCAGATACAGAAAAAGATTTCCTAATAGAAACTGTCAATTTATCTTTGTGCTTTTACAATTCTGTCTTTCCCGAATAAATCTTGTATTACTTGGGAATTTTTAAAACCATACGATTGGAATAGTTCAACGGTTTCTTTACCGAGTGTCTCGTTTATTTCACAATAGATTGTACCGTTTTCTTTTAGATGTTTGGTAGCAAATTGTGCTATTGCTTTATAAAATTGTAACGGATAGTTGTCGTCGTCAACGAAAAGGGCAAGATGTGGTTCGTGCTGAAGCACATTTGCTCGCATGTCTTTTTTCTCTGCATTACAAACATACGGAGGGTTGCTTACAATAATGTCGAATTGTTGATTGTCTTGTAAACAATCGTCTTTTTGCATATCTGCATGAATAAATTTAATATTCACATTGTTGTTCTGCGCATTCTGCTTGGCAACCTCTAATGCAGCAGACGAAATATCCATTGCGGTAATTTGCGCTGTTGAGAAATTGCTCGCTAATGAGATTGCAATGCAACCACTTCCTGTTCCTAAATCAATAAGGTTTCCATGGAAGTTGGCATTCTCATTTATAATGAGTTGTACCAATTCCTCTGTTTCGGGACGAGGAATCAGAACTGCGGGAGTAACAGTAAACTGTAGATCGTAGAAATCGGCTTTGCCACGTACATATTGTACAGGTTCCGATAATTCAAGCTTTTGCAGGCAATTATTGAAATATTGTATTTTCTCTTCGGTTAACGGTTCGTCTGCTTGTAGAATGATTGCTGTAGTGGAGAAACCTGCTTCTTCGGCAATAATTGCGAAGATAGATTGGATTTCTTTTGCATCATAAAGTGTTGCAAGTTTCTGCTGAAATTCTATTTTTACATCACGAATAGTCATATCGCAAAAGTACGGTTTTTAAGAAATGAATACGAAGGAAGACGAAAAATATATGCGTCGCTGTATAGAATTGGCGCAACAAGCATTTGGAAATACGTATCCTAATCCTATGGTTGGTTCAGTTATTGTCCGTAATGGGGAAATTATAGGTGAAGGATTTCATCATAAGGCTGGGGAGCCACATGCTGAGGTTAATGCAGTTCGTTCTGTCGAAAATCAGGAACTTCTAAAAGAAAGCACTATTTATGTTTGTCTTGAACCTTGTGCTCATTTTGGAAACACGCCGCCATGTGCTGATTTGATAGTTTCGAAACAGTTCAAACGTGTTGTTGTTGGCTGTGTTGATTCGTTTAGCAAGGTGTCGGGTAAAGGAATAGAAAAGATTCAACAAGCGGGAATAGAAACAACAATAGGAGTGTTGGAACAAGAGTCTCGTTTCTTGAATCGTAGATTTTTCACGTATCATGAACAAAAAAGGCCGTACATTATTCTAAAGTGGGCACAAAGCCATGATGGCTTTATAGATAAATTGCGTTCTGAAAAACCGTCAGATAAGGGTGTACGTATAACCGATGAGGTCTGTCAGAAATTAGTACATCAATGGCGTGCGCAGGAACAGGCCATTTTAGTGGGAACAACAACGGCATTATGTGACAATCCGAGTCTTACCACTCGTTTGGTTACTGGAAAAAATCCATTGCGGATAGTTTGGGATTTACACGATAAAATTCCTGCAGATGCCTGTCTAAAAGATGGTTCGGCAGCTACGGTAGTACTCACTTATGCGCAGAAAGAATCTTCTAATAATATAGAATACGTTCAAGTTTTGCCTGAAGAAAATATCTTACAAAAAACAATGGATGTATTGTATCAGAAAGGTGTACAATCTTTGATTGTAGAAGGTGGAACGAAAACGCTGCAAACTTTTATTGATGACGGAATTTGGGACGAAGCAAGGATATTTACAACAAAAGAAATGTTTGGTAACGGCATTGCGTCGCCAAACATTCAGTGTGATTTATCTTCGCAAAACCAGCAAGTAGGAAATGCCGAGTTGCAGATACTATATCGTAATTAGAACAACGACATTTGTTCTCCCGACATTGGGTTAGGAGTTGAATTATCGTCGGTTGCTTCCGAAGAAGTTGGAGTTGTAGGCTCTTCTTCGCGTTCGTCTTCAGGAAGTTCTTTTTCAAGTGGATCGACAAATTCCATCATATCTATAGTATATGGAGAGATGCGTTTTCCTTTTGCTTTGTATCCTTTTACGCCAATAAATTCATCAACGTCAATGTATTCCATTTCTCTGTTTGCATGTTTACCTCCAAAACTTAGACAAAGTTGTGGGAATCTATCGTCGTTGATTTCTATTAATCGTGAACCTTCAGATTCAGGTAAGAAACTAACATATTTAGAAGTTTCTTCTATCTTAAATCGTTTGATATAGCTCAAATCTTGTTCAGCGTCATAAACAATTGCAGTCCAGATTTTCTTTTCGTTGTATTTTTCTATGCGTTTGATACCATATTCAAAGTGGTTGCTCAAATCAAATGTTGTAAGAGCAAATTTACCGTCTTCGGTGATGACAAGAATTTTGTCTGAGCCTTTGAATTCTCCAAGGAAATCGCCATAGCCGGCATCATTTAAGCGTTTGGTATCTTTATTGAAATAGATTTTTCGTCCGCCGAGAGTAGAAACTCCTTCTTCGATTTTTTCAATCTTTGTAGCAGGATGTTTGGTCAAAATGTTACCTTTAGAACTCTTTCCTTTTATAGAAATAGTGCTAAAATCAACCTCGAAAACAGGCTTGCGTAGGCGTAGGTCGGAACGAAGACGTACTTTTATGATTTCCGCTTCTCCATTAGGATTTGCGCTAAAATACAATATTTTAGTTTTGTCAGTTCCAAGCGTTAAATCATATTCCTTATCACGGCTGACACCAGTTACTGGGAAACGTTTAATGTATGTTACATTTGTTTCTCCGTCGCGGTAGGCAACGTTGTAAACGGTACGTTCGTCGTTTTTACGGAACACGCCAATATGAATAATGTCTTTTCCGAAGAAAGCTTTATCGCTTACTTTTGAGACTTTGAATTTACCGTTTTGCATGAAAACAATAATATCGTCAAGGTCGGAGCAATCACACACAAACGTTTCTTTTTTCAAGCTTGTGCCGACAAATCCATCTTCGTAGTTCGCATATAATTTTGTGTTAGCGTTAACAACTTGAGTAACTTCAATTTTCTCAAAGTTTCTGATTTCAGACTTACGCTCACGTCCCGCACCGTATTTTTCTTTTATATGTTGGAAGTATCGAATTGTGTAGTCAATAATGTGAGCAAGGTCATTCTGAACCTCGTCCATTCTTTCTTCCAAAGATTTCAGGTATTCTTCGGCTTTGTAAGTATTGTATTTAGAAATCTTTTTGATAGGAATGTTCGACAAGGTTACGCAGTCTTCGCGCGTAACTTCGCGCCAGAAATCTTTTACATACGGTTTCAAGCCTTTGTCGATAGTTGTTAGAATATCTTCTTCAGTTTTACATGGTTTGATTTTCTCATACACTTCGTGTTCAATGAAAATCTTTTCCAATGAAGTTTTAATCCAGCTTTCTTTTAGTTCTGCTAATGTGATTTCCAATTCTTTTGTAAGCAAGAAAACAGTTTGGTCGGTATTTCTTCGAAGGATTTCGGAAACGCCGATGAACAAAGGTTTCTTGTTGTCAATCACGTTAGAGTTTGGAGCAATAGATATTCCACATTCAGTAAAGACGTATAATGCATCTATGGTTTCGTCAGCCGAAACATTTGCAGGAAGTGTGATGACAATTTCTGCAGATGCAGCAGTGTCGTCGTCAACGTGTTTTATCTTGATTTTTCCGGCATCGTTAGCCTCAAGTATTGATTTAATGATAGACGTGGTGGTTTTCCCGTAAGGAATTTCGTTGATGACTAATGTTTTGTTGTCAATCTTGTTAATACGTGCACGTACACGAATACGGCCACCTTTTAAACCATCATTATATTTTGACACATCAATAAGACCGCCGGTAGGGAAGTCCGGATAGAGTTCAAAAGGTTCGTTACGTAGATATGCAATACTTGCGTCAATTAATTCGTTGAAATTGTGAGGAAGAATATTACAAGCCATACTCACGCCAATACCGTCGGCACCTTGTGCTAAAAGCAAAGGAAACTTAGCTGGCAAAGTAACAGGTTCGTCATTACGGCCGTCGTATGATTTAGTAAATTGTGTTGTTTTTGCATTGAACAGAATTTCAAGAGCGAATTTCGACAAGCGAGCTTCAATATAACGTCCCGCTGCAGCATCGTCACCGGTAAAAATATTACCCCAGTTACCTTGTGTAGTTACAAGTAAATCTTTTTGGCCAATGCCAACCAAGGCTTCATAAATACTAGAATCGCCATGAGGATGTAACTTCATGGTTTCACCGACGATGCTGGCTACTTTGTTGAAACGGCCGTCGTCCATCTTCTTCATCGTGTAGAGCACACGACGTTGAACTGGCTTCAAACCATCTTCAATATATGGGATGGCACGGTCTATGTTTACATACGATGCATAGTCTAAGTACCAATTATAGAAATAGTCATTAATGTATTGCGTATTTTCCGCAACACTTTCATTTTTAGCCTCTTCTTGTGTCTGCAAATCGTCGTTCTGTTCTTCCATCTGATACAATTTTGCTACAAATTTCAGAAAATCAGTAAAATAAAGAAGTTTTTTTCAAAGAAAATTTAAGCATCTTTTTCACAATTGGGGTGTTATATGGAATTTAAAGCATATTAGCATAAATACGTATTTGATTTTGTATACTTGTGATTATCAATAATTTACTCGTTTTAAAATAACACTTAATGATTGTTTTTGTGGCTTTTATTGTAGGAAATTATTCTTTTTGCAATGAAACTTGTCTATAAAAACTGTCATTTTGTCTATAAATGATTTTCCTGTTATGGGAAAAAAATATCTTGCCGCCGTTTTTTAAACGATTTAAGACATTTTATGAATAATCAGGAAAAAATGGAAATCTTGCTCGATAAGAAGGAGCAAGCTCTTGCAGGTGGAGGTCAGAAGGCAGTTGACGCTCAACATGCAAAAGGAAAATATACAGCTCGTGAGCGCATAGAAATGCTACTTGACGAAGGTAGCTTCGAAGAAATAGATATGTTTGTGACACATCGTTGTACCGATTTTGGTATGGAGAAGAAGGTGTTCTATGGCGATGGCGTTGCTGTTGGTAGTGGAACAATAGATGGCCGTTTGGTTTTTGTTTACGCACAAGATTTTACTGTGATAGCAGGAACATTGTCGGAAACAATGTCGCAAAAAATCTGTAAGGTCATGGATCTTGCAATGAAAATGGGTGCGCCTGTAATTGGTATCAATGATTCAGGAGGTGCTCGTATTCAAGAAGGTGCTTGCGCTTTGGCTGGTTTCGGTGAAATTTTCGAACGTAATGTGCTTGCTTCTGGTGTGATTCCACAAATCTCGTTGATATTTGGTCTTTGTGCCGGTGGTGCTGTGTACTCTCCTGCACTTACAGACTTCATTTTAATGACGGAACAAAATAGTTGTATGTATATCACTGGTCCTAAGGTTGTAAAAACTGTGACAGGTGAGGATGTAACAGACCAACAACTTGGTGGAGCATTGGTACACTCAACAAAATCTGGTGTTTGTCATTTTACAACTCCTACAGAAGAAGAAGGTTTGCAATTGGTTCGCAAATTGATTTCGTATATTCCACAAAACAATATGGAAGATGTTCCTGTTGTTGAAACAAACGATCCATATAACCGTATAGACGAAAAGCTTGATTCTTTGGTTCCAGACGATCCAAACAAGCCATACGATATGAAAGAAATCATCAACACATTGGTAGATGACAAGGATTTCTTTGAAATTCAAAAAGATTTCGCAAAAAATATCATTTGTGGTTTTGCTCGTTTCAATGGTAAATCTACAGGTATCATCGCTAACCAACCTAATTTTATGGCTGGTGTGTTGGATTGCAACGCTGCTCGTAAAGCTGGTCGTTTCGTTCGTTTCTGTGATGCATTCAATATTCCAATTCTTACGTTGGTTGATGTTCCTGGATTCCTTTGTGGAACTGGACAAGAATATGCTGGTATTATCGATCATGGTGCAAAATTGTTGTTCGCATACGGTGAAGCAACTGTTCCAAAAGTAACTATCACTATTCGTAAATCTTACGGTGGTGCTCACATCGTGATGAGCTGTAAACAATTACGTGGTGATGTAAACTACGCTTGGCCAAATGCAGAAATCGCTGTTATGGGTGCTGCTGGTGCTATCGGTATTTTGCAAGGTAAGGCAATGAAAGCAATCGAAGATGACGAAGAACGTAAGAAATTCAAAGAAGAAAAGATTGCAGAATACGAATCTAAATTCGCAAGCCCTTATCAAGCAGCAGAACGTGGTTATGTTGACGATGTAATTTTGCCACACGATACACGTTTCAGAATTATTCGTGCATTTGAAATGTTGCGTACAAAACGTCAACAAAATCCTATGAAGAAACACTCTAATATGCCTCTATAATGGGAAAAGAATCACAAGATATTGTCGTTAAATCTATTAGTGCAGAGGCAACAGAAGAAGAAATGCTTGCCATTGCAACTGCTATAAACTTATATGTTCGTGGTGGTTTTGAAGAAAATAAATTGACAATCAAATATAACAACTCTACAAGTTGGAATTCCAAAATATTTGGAATCAATCAATTAAATAAATAATATGAAGAAGTTCAAATTCAATATACAAGGAAATCCATACGAAATCGCCATTAATAAAATGCAGGATGGCGTAGTTGAAATGGATGTGAATGGAAAGAATTTCACAGTGGAAATCGAACGTGAAAGAACTGTTGTTACTCCACCTGTGCAAACAGAAAAACCAAAACTTGTTGAACAAAAACCTGCAGTTGCAAAACAACCAACAGCTCCTACTGGTGACCAACCATTGACTTTAATGAAGGTTTATGTTGTTAGTGGTCAAACAGTGAAGAAAGGTGATAAATTATTCACTATGGAGTCGGGCGGTAAGGAATGTACAATCACAGCCGACAAAGATGGAGAAATCCACAGAATTGATGTGAATATTGCAAATAATCTTCTTGTAGAGGGCGATACTGTTGATTTACAAAATGCTGGTTCTACAAGTGCTTCTGCAAAATCTAATGTAAATACAGACAAAGCTGTGCCAGCGCCACTTCCTGGAACTATTGTTAAGGTAATGCTTCCTGAAGGTAGTGCAGTGAAAGCAGGAGACGTTGTTTTGACTATGGACTCTATGAAAATGGTCAACAATGTTTGTGCAGACAAGGACGGAAAAGTAGTTGCAATGCTTGTAAACGACGGCGACGCAGTGCTTGAAGGCGATCCTTTGTTCGTGATAGAATAACGCATTTTCGCTTTGCGGACACAATGAAGCGGAAATACGATGCAATCGTTATCGGTGCAGGTCTTTCTGGACTTTCGTGTGCGTATTGTTTAGCAAAAGAAGGATATTCTGTATGTGTTCTTGAAAAAGAACATATTCTTGGAGGAGCCTTTCAATCTTTTACCCGTGGTGGACTTCGGTTCGACACGGGTTTTCATTTTGTAGGCGGTGTTGGTGAAGGGGAAATAATGCATCCGTTGATTTCATATTTCGGACTGGAAAATCTTCCCTGGAAACGTCTTGATTCGGACCGCTTTGCCGATGTTTGTATTCGAGGTAAAGAATACCATTTCCACTCAGGATATGACGCATTTCAAGAGGAGCTGATACATCAGTTTCCCGATGATGAACAAGGCATACGGGAGTTTATGGACGTGATGCGTTACATTAGTGAACATTTGTATGAATCAACAAATCCGCAGTGGAATATTTTTGATGAAAAATACTTCTCTATCTCGGCTTACGATTTTTTGCAAGAACATATTCAGTCGCCACTTTTGCGAGATGTATTATGTGGCTGCTCTATAACAACTGAACTTACCGAAGATTTACCATTATATTCATTTGTACAGTCGCTAAACTCTTTTGTACAGGGCTCGTATAAATTGCAAGGCGGTGGTCAGGTTTTGATTGATGCCTTGGCTGAAAATGTGTGTTCTGCAGGAGGAGAGATTTTTACGAATATGAATGTGCAATCATTTGTGCTCGATGCCGACGGGAAAGCAACCGCTGTTGTGTGCGACAATGCCACGTTGGAAGCTGATTTCTTTGTGTCAACTATTCATCCTTCGCTAACGGTTGCTATGATGCCGGAAACGCTAAATATTCGTTCTATTTACCGACGAAGAATGGGTAATTTGCAGAACACGTTTGGAATGTTCACGGTTCAGTTACAGATAAAGCCGAATACGGTTCCTTATATGAATCGTGCGATATGTGTATATAATTCGGATGATTTATGGCATACGAATTATGGTAAAAATTCGCATGTACAAACTATGTTGATACATTATTCTGCTCCTGCCGAGGGGGAAAATGTGCGGGCGATAGATTTGCTTACACCTATGGATTGGTCCGCCGTGTGTGAATGGGAAGACAGTCGTATTGGAAAGCGTCCAGAGGCTTATAAACAGTTTAAAGAAAGAAAAGCGAAGGAATGTATTGCCTTGGCGAAGCAATATGTGCCACATTTAGAAGAAAATATAGAAAAAATATGGATAAGTACACCGCTTACGTATCGTGATTATACGGGTACGGTACATGGTTCGGCATACGGTGTACGAAAGTCCAGCAGGTCGTTGATGACAACTATTCTTTCTCCTGCTACACCAATAAAGAACATTTTTCTTTCAGGACAAAATATGACGTTACATGGGATGTTGGGAGTGTTGATTACAACCATCCGTGTTTGCGGACAAATAACAGGCAAGAAAATCATATTGTAGAAAGGCAATATTCTATGCAATAAAAAAAGCCGATTGAAATTTCCAATCGGCTTTTTTATTTCTATAAGGTTTGTCTATTCAAAAACTATGGTTTTATTATTGTAAACCAATGTTTTATGTTGAATATGAGACCAAATTGCTTTTGACAATACGATTTTTTCCAAATCCAAACCTTTACGTTTCATATTTTCCACAGTGTCTTTGTGGGAAACTTCTGTAACACCTTGTGCAATAATAGGTCCTGCATCAAGTTCAGGAGTAACGTAGTGGCTTGTTGCGCCAATCAATTTCACACCACGTGCGTATGCAGATTCGTATGGTTTTGCACCAGGGAACGCAGGCAAGAAAGAATGGTGGATATTGATAATTCTGTTTGTGTAATCTTTTATAAATGAATCCGATACAACTTGCATATAACGCGCGAGAATAACTAAATCAATATTGTTTTCTTGTAACAATTTCTTGATTTTTGCTTCTTGCTCCAATTTGTTTTCAGGAGTTATAGGCAAACAGTAGTAAGGAATATTAAATTCTTCTGCAATATGACGAAGTTTTTCGTGGTTGCTTATGATAAGTGGAACTTCAATGTCCCATTCGCCCGAGCGAGCACGAGAAAGAATATCATATATACAGTGAGAAAGATTTGATACGAAAATAGCCAAACGTTGCTTAGTGCTTGAGAAATGTATCTCGAAAGTCATATTAGCAGGCTTTGCAACTAATGTATCGAAGTAGTCTCCGATTTTTTCGGTAGGAATGTTGAATCCTTCAAGATCCCATTGCACGCGCATAAAGAATTCTGATTCTTCATGGTCAACGTGTTGGTCCAAATAAAGGATGTTACCGTTATTGTTAAGAATAAAGTTTGTAACAGCAACAACAATACCTTTTTGGTCTTTGCAGTGCACTAATATAGTTGCTGTTTGTCGTGTTTTATTGTCCATAATTATAGTGCGTTTGCGATTTCGTCAGTAATTTCCAAGTTGTGATATACTGCACTCACATCGTCAATTTCTTCCAAAGCTTCTACGAAATTCAATACTTTTTGAGCTTCTTCCAATGGAAGTTCTTTCATGTTGTTTGGAATTTGTTTCAATTCTGCGCTGTCGATTTCCACTTGCAATTCTTCAAGTTTCTTTTGAATTTCACCGAAAGAATCGTATGGACAGTATAGAGTTACGATTTCTTCGTCGTCTGCGTCAAGTTCGTCCAAACCTGCGTCAATCAATGCGAATTCAAATTCGTCCATTGGCATTGAGATGGCTGATTTCTTGATTTCAAATACACCTTTTCTGTCGAAAATGAAAGCAAGCGAGCCGTTGTTACCAAGGTTGTTGTTGTATTTTTTGAATACTGTACGTACTGCTGTATATGAACGGTTGTTGTTGTCGCTCAAGCATTCTACGAATACGGCAACACCGCCATTTGCATAACCCTCGTATGTAAGCAATTCAAAGTCAGACTTATCTTGTTTACCTTTATTGATTGCACGCTCAATAACATCTTTCGGCATGTTCTGGCTCTTTGCGTTTTGAATACATAGACGCAAACGTGGATTCATATCCGGATCGCTACATTGACCTTCTTTAACTGCGATTGTTATTTCTTTTGAAATACGAGAGAAAATCTTACTTCTTTTAGAGTCATTAGCTCCTTTATCTCTCTTAATTTTTGCCCATTTACTATGACCTGACATACGAGATTAGTATTAAATTCGCCCAAAAGTACACAAATTTTACATTTCTGCCTACTTTTGCTTATGTAATGTTTGAAGGTTCTATACTTTTCGCAAAATTTGAAATGATGAAAAAGATTTTGTTGCTTTCCGATACTCATAACTATATTGACGACGTTATTCTCAAACATGTTCGTGAAGCCGATGAGGTTTGGCATTCGGGTGATATTGGATCATTGGAATTGTTGGAAAAATTGCAGTCTATTACGACTGTTCGTGCTGTTTGGGGAAATATTGACGGACAGGATTTGCGTGTACGCATTCCTAAAATTGCAACATTTGAATGCGAAGGTTGTCGAATCATGATGACTCATATTGGCGGCTATCCAGGAAAATACGAGGCATCGGTATATCCCAAAATTGTTGAATACAAACCAACTATTTTTATCAGTGGCCATTCACATATACTTAAAGTTATGAATGATAAAAAGTTAGGATTTTTGCACATGAATCCTGGTGCTATTGGTAAATATGGATTTCATCTAAAAAGAACGATGTTGCGATTCGAGATTGAAAACGGCGTTCCGAAAAATCTGGCCGTCATTGAATACGATAAATAATCTTGGGGAATTATGTTGGAAATAAAAGAATTTCATACACCATTCGAAGACTTGCTTCAGATTTTCTCTAATCGTTCGTTGTTGCATTATACCGACTTGGACTATTGTACGGCAATTACCGATATGTCGTTGGTTGCATGGGTGACAGATGCCGACCGTATGTCATTTGCTGGTTATGAAAACGGGCAGTTTGCAGGCTTCGTTTCCGCTCATTTGGTTCGGAAGCATCTTACTGCTTCAATAACTATAGTTGTGTTGGAAAAATTCCAACATAAAGGATTTGCAAAGTTTTTGCTTTCGCATATTGCAAAAATATTGCAGGAAACAGGGATGGTCCGTATCGAGGCACAGATTTGTACTGAAAATATAGCTTCTGTTGGGTTGTTTGAGCAATCAGGATTTGAACGAGAAGGAGTTTTACACAAAAACTTTTTAATAGACGGCGTGTTACGAGATTCGTATATGTATGCCGCTTTCAATTAAAATTTGCTCATGAATTTATAGAAATACTCTTTGTTCTCTATCGAGAATTGGTTTTTAATGCCAAGAGCAATGGAGATGAATTTGTTCTCTGAATTATATACCAGAAACCATTTGTCTGCGGAATTTTTGTAGTTGTTCCAGAAATTTTCCTTACTACGATAGTAGCGGCGAATCACATCTTTGTCGGGAACAAAGTGACCACCTTTCAATACACGTTCTTTGATTCGTTCAATGCAAACTTCAGGAGAATAAAGAAAAACATAAACGAGGGTAACTTCGTAACCTTCTTTATGAAATTCGTCCATCATTTTAGTAAGGTATGTTCCCGAAAGTGTACTTTCAACTAATATACTTTCGCCTCGTTCTTTGTATTCTTTAAGTTTTTTGAAGAAAACACGTCCTGCACTTACGCTGGCTTTGCTCATATCTTCGGGATTGATTGTCTTGGCGATTTCGTCGGCGTTTAGGCATGCCATAGGGTGCATGGCAACATATCCTTGGGTGAATGTTGTCTTTCCCGATCCGTTAGGACCACCAATAATAACCAACTCTTTTGTTTCGGACATAAACTTTCAAAAAAAGTTTTTATGTCACAAATATAATGAACTTGTGGTAAAAAATCAACTGGGCGGAGATGTTTAATTGTAGAGACACGATTAATCGCGCCTCTACAAAAATATTATGCTGCCAAAGAAGAATTTCCACCCATCATGCGGACAATTTTTTCTATGCCCGTATTGCGAATTTGGCGGATACGTTCTTTGCTCAAGCCGTAAACTTCGCCGATTTCTTCCAGGCTGATGTCATCTTTACCGAAGTCAACCAAGCCAAAATACAGTTTGATAACGTCACGTTCTTTTTCGTTTAGGCTGTCAAGGCATTTGTGCAACAGTGGCATATCAAGACGAATGAACATTTTGTCTGTAAGTTCATCGGCATATTCCGAGCGAATTTTTTCGTGTTCGTCAACAACATCGTCTTCTCCATCGGTTATGCCGAAACTGTTGTCAAGGCTTGTCATTGCGTGGAAATAGTTTCCTTCTTCATCTTTATAGCCATTGTATTTCTTTTGCGAGTCAATTGCCGCTTGCAATTTGTTGAATATCCAAATATTTGCGTAGGTAATGAATCGTGTACCTTTTTCTGGCCTGTATCGTACCAAAGCTTCCATTACGCCTTCGTTTGCGGCGCTGACTAGTTCTTCTTCGTCAACTATGCCGCCAAAATTCTTTTGAGCTTCGGCATAGGCATGTCTCAGTACAGAAGTCGCAAGGCGATCACGTGTCTTTTTGTCTCCGGCAAGGAACGCTTCGTGTAGTTTTATTTCTTCTTCAGGTGTTAAGATATCACATCTTTTTAATTCGTTTTGGTATATTTTCATAATTGGTTGTGTGGATTGTTTTTTTTTCATAAGCGTACAGATTTTAGTGAATAAATAATGTTAATTGATTTTGATTTGTTTAAGTTTCTCGTTTGTGTTTTGAGTTGACAAACGAGTCACCCGCATGTAGAACCACCGTGGCTTTTCTGCTCGGTTGGTGCCGATGTCGGCTCACCATTTAGCATCGAATATCTCATACTTTTCTTTCTGCAGCGAAAGAAAAGTATGCAAAAGAACGCCGTCGACCCACGCCTTCGCTAAAAAACGACTGCATTCCGCTAAAGGATTTGGAATGCCGAGTGGTTAGATTTCCCAATGGCATTGCCGGAGGCATCAAATCCTTTTTAACGCTTCATTCCGTCGTTTTTCTTAACGCTCATTCGTGAAGTCGAGAGGGTTTATTTTCAAATCTTATACGAAAGGCAAATTTGATATAGTTTCCAGTATGTCAAAGAACGCCCGTTTTCGAAAAAAGACGAAAACGTACAAATATACGAAATGTATATCCGCTTGTCAAGAAGAAATCTTTAGCTCTCTTGCAATGACTTGATAATTACTAATTTAAAATTTTTATTTTGAATTTTTTGTGGTGGGGAACTTATAAGTAGTCCCTCTATAAAATAGAAAAAGTTCAACGCATTTGCATTGAACTTTCTCTTGAGCGGAAAAGGAGGGATTCGAACCCCCGGTACCTTGCGGTACGCCGGTTTTCAAGACCGGTGCATTCGACCACTCTGCCACTTTTCCGTGGTGATGCAAAAGTACACTTTTTTTGTAACATACAACACTTGGCGAGATTTTTTTTCAAAAAAATCTTGATTTTATATGTAAGTTATTGATTAATAAGATTATATAAATTCGTTACAATATTTAATTAAGGATATGATATATTTCTTGGCGGTAGGCCTTATTACGCATTAGTTCGTTAGATTTTTGATTATCATTCTTGTTCTTTCTTGCTGCAGGTCAAGAAAGAACAATGTCTAATTAGAGAGTAAATTACAAAATTGAAGTAAGTAATTCGATTTTTATGTTATTACCACTATTCAAACCACTGATTCTTATTTGTTTAAATATCTCGTTAGTGTTTGAAATACAATAATATAAAGACTAATTTTTACCATTTTTTGTTTCTATTTCAACTGAAAAATATACTTTTGTTTTTCTAAAGAGTTCTCTGGGTAAGGGGATACTATGGTATAATGAAAATAAATTTTAATATGAATAGATTTATAAAGTTTTGTGTTACAGTTAGTTTGTGTGTGTTGAGTGTATTGCAGGGATATGCAGAATTTATCCAAATTGAGGGTAATTATGCTGATTATGGTTTGACAGAAGACTATGATGGATATTATGTTATAGAGAATGCTGCAGACTTGGAAAAATTCCGAGACTATACAAATAAATCAGGTTCCGATTATAGATCGGTAAATGTTGTTGTTGTAAATGACATTGTCGTGAATGAATCCGTTCTTGATGAAAATGGAGAATTACGAAGTGATTTTGAAACAGCCGTTACGGATAAATGGACTAAGTCAATTAATAATTATGCGGGTGTTTTTGATGGCAATGGAAAAAAAATTTCGGGATTATATATTTCTTATCAATATTATGTTGGATTATTTACGGATCCTCAAAATGCAACAATAAAAAATGTAACAATAGTGGATAGTTATTTTAAGGCTACAGGATCTATTGTTGGTGGTATTACTGGATCTGTTAATGGTTCGGCTACTTGTGTAATAGAAAATTGTCTTGTCCAAGGTTATATCTTTTCTAATGGAGATAAGGCGGGAGGTATTTATGGTGGATATGAGAGATTAAATATGTCTATTTCGAATTGTACATTTTATGGTACTGTAGTAGCCAAAGGTAATGAGGCTGGTGGTATTTCGTCAAATGACGTAACTATTTCAGATTGTCATAATTATGGAACAGTTGAGGGCGTCTCTACTGTTGGAGGAATTGTCGGTTATACAACGAGATTTGTAACTAATTGTTCTAATGAGGGAACAGTAATTTCTACACTCGAAAACTGCGGTGGTATTTGTGGTCAAGGAAGGGCTGAAAATTGTTCAAACAAAGGAAAAATAGTTGGTAAAAATTATGTTGGAGGTATAATTGGTAAAGGAAATGGAAATGTTTCGTATTGTTATAATGAAGCTTCTGTTTCAGGTGAGAATAACGTGGGGGGTATTGCTGGAAGTTCATCATCAGCAAGTACGATTAGTTATTCATGTAATTCGGGCTCTGTTTCTGGTATAGACGAAGTTGGTGGTATTGTTGGATTTGGTTCTGGTAAAATGACAGATGTCTTTAATATTGGTTCTGTTTCTGCGAATGCTGGTTATGTTGGAGGATTAGCCGGAGAAATGTATTCATCTGTAGCGAATTCCTATAGTGCATGTATTGTTACAAATAATTCAAGTACAAAAACTATTGGAGCTTTGTTTGGAAATTATGTGGCAGTATCTCCAATAATATCTTGTTATTATGATTCTGATGTTTGTCCTTTTGGTCCAGTAAATAATGCAGCATATACGGGCTGTACTGCTATGACATCGGAGGAGATGTGTTCTTCTACTTTGTTAACAGGTATGAGCTCTGATTATTGGACTGCTGGTAATACTGGTGAAAGTGGTTCTATAATGCAACAAGACGATGAATTCGCTACACAAGTGAATGGTCTGTATCCAAGATTAACAGATATACCTGTAACTCCGTATGCAAAACGGAGTTATTACAATATAGGTACTGCTGATGACCCAGACTGGGTAACGTATAAACCAATTTATACTATCGAAGATTTGTCGGCTATCGCAAGCGATAATTCAGGTCGCTATGTTCTAATGAATAATATAGTAGATTATGATAATGTACAATCTGATGGAACATTAAAAGAAACTCCTGGTCATGCTTGGATTCCTATTGGTACAACTTCATCACCTTTTACGGGTGAATTGTATGGTAGAGGTAAAACAATCTCAGGTTTAAGTATGACAGCTTCTTATGCCAATGCTGGTATATTCACACAAATAAGTCATGCTACAATTAAAGATGTAAATATTGGCTCGTGCAGATTTTTAGGTAAAACTGTAGGTACTCTTGTTGCCCGCGTTAATAATAGTACGATAAAGAACTGTTCAAATTACTCAAATATAGAACTATCATCTATTACATATATAGGTGGAATTTGCGGTTATGCAGATACTGTAGTTCTTGAAAATTGTCATAATTATGGAGTTATAGATGGAGGAAGCTCTGGCTATTGTGGAGGGATTTGTGGTTATTTTCAAATGGCATCAATACAGGAATGTACAAATAATGCAAACATATCGGGAAGTACTGTAGGTGGTATTTGGGGATATAGTTACGGTATGCGGAACACTTCGCAGCAGGTATTGAACTGTATAAATAATGGTGATATTACAGCTATAAAAGATGCAGGTGGCATTGCTGGTGATGTGGTTGCTTCGAGTTATCTATATTACTGTATGAATACAGGTACAATTCGCAATACAGGTTCTGGTGCAACTGGTGGAATTATAGGACGCGAAAGTAGTGGTGATAATCTATACTATTGCTTAAATATTGGTTCGGTAGAAGGAGTCGCAACAGTGGGAGCATTATGTGGTAAGGCTGGAGCTTTAAGTGGATTATACAACTATTATGATAAAGATATTTGTAAATATGGTGGTGTTTCAGATCAAGATTACTCTTATGCAAAAGGTTTATCTACTTCAGAATTAGCAAATGGTTCTTTACCAACAAGATTTCCTTCTGCAAATTGGGGCATTAAACCATCGGAAATAATTAATAGTCAAAAATATAAATACTACCCATATATAAAGGCATTTGGTGAGGAATCGGCAAAATTAGCTCAGTTGCTAGATTGCCCTACGGTTACTTTAAATTATATAGGTGGAACCAGCGATGAAGACTTAACATTCTATGTAGAAACTGAAGGTGCTACATTACCATCGGATGTAACTCAATTAGGTTTTACATTTGGTGGTTGGTATAGCAATAGTAACTATGCCGGTAGCCCAATAACAGAAATTACAGTTGATGAAACTGGACCAAAAACATATTATGCAAAATGGTCGGTAAATAATTACTCGGTAACACTAAATACCGATGGTGGAATAATAAATAGAGGTAATATAACTTCCTATAACTACGGTTTTAGTGGAACTCTTCCAACAGATGTAACAAAAACAGGATACACATTTGCAGGTTGGTACGAAGTACCACGAGCTGATTTGGTTCTTTCTGCAACGAATATCACAGGAAATATTTCCAATGCTCTGCTTATTGAAAAAGCACTTGTAAATGCTTCTGGTAATGGGGTAGAATATTGGCGTGAAAAAATACTTTCTTTAGTTAATAATATTGAAACTGAAATTGTTGTTGCCGCCAATGCTGATGCAACGACATTGAATAAATATTTAAAAGAATTGGCAAAAACTTCTGCAGTTTATTCTATTGATTATGATATTGATGCGCTTCATAAAACTGGTTGCGATTTAATATTGGAATCATATAATGAATCTGCACTTTCAGCTACTGTTGCGGCAATAAGAGGAATAAATGGATGCAGCTTGGTGGAGGCGAGAGCCTTAGTTTTAAATAGTCCATCAACAATTATAGATAATGTCTCTCTTGAGGATATAATGGCTTATAAAGCCCAATTGGAGGCTGTCGGTGCAACAGTGTCGTATATTAATTATGATGAAGTAGAATCACTTGTTTCTACAGATTATGGAGATAGATGTTATAAGGCAAAATGGAATGTTAATACTTATAATGTGGTATTAGAAGCGAATGGTGGTAAAAACGAAAATGTAATAAACGAATATACCTATGGAATAGGTGTTACATTGCCAGATGACTCAGAAATTACTCGTACTGGTTACACATTTGGTGGCTGGTATTTGAATTCTAGTTTCACAGGTGATATGTTTACCGAAATTAGTGATAGTGACTATGGAGATAAAATATATTACGCAAAATGGACAGCTAATGAATATGAGGTAGTTCTTAATGCTAATGGAGGTACAATAAATTCTGGCGACATTGAACATTATGTGTATGGTACATATAACTTACTTCCTACTGATGTAACTCGCAGAGGTTATACATTCGGCGGTTGGTACGAAGTGAAAGAAGGAGAATCTGCTGGTGCAAATGTAACAGATGTGTATTTAGAATCTGCTGGTGCACAAAAACTACTAGTTGTCAAGTTGGTAAAAGAATATTTGGGACTAGGACTAAAAGAAGCAAAAGATCTTGTTGATTCTGCACCATCTACATTAGTGACACAAATGGATAGAGAAGCAGCCGACAGATTTCTTGCAGCATTGATTGAAGCAGGTGCAAGTGCCTCGCTTAAAAATGCGTTGGGAGGTGTAGCAACTCGTGCAATTGCAATTACAGACTATGGAAACAAGGAATTCGAAGCTAAATGGTTAGTGAACACATATACTGTAACATTGCAAGCGAATGGTGGTACTATTAATAGTGGAAATGTTACAGAGTATGTTTACGGTGCTCTAAAATCTCTTCCTACAAATGTTACTCGTGAGGGTTATACGTTTGCAGGTTGGTATACAACATCAAGTTTGGATGGTAATATATACTTTGCAATTACTGCTACAGAAACAGGAAACAAGACTTTCTATGCAAAATGGGATGTGAATAGTTATGCTGTTACATTAGATACTGATGGTGGATCTATCAATAGTGGAAATATTTCTTCTTATACCTACGGTGTTGGAGCAATACTTCCAACAGATGTTACCAAAATTGGTTTCACATTCAATGGCTGGATAGATGATGAAACGGCTGCATTAGCAACAAATATTGCGAACAATGCTGTTGAGGCGAAATACTATACTGCAAGTTGGTCTCAAATCGATTACACTATTACATATAATGCAAATGGTGGAACTTCGATTTCTAGTGACACATATCATTACGAAGATGAGGTTACATTGCCGGAACCAACACGAACAGGTTACAATTTCTTGGGTTGGTACAATAATTCGAACTTAGTTGGAACTGCAATTACAACTATTGAAGATACTGAGTACGGTAATAAGGAATTCTGGGCTAAGTGGGAGGCTAACACGTATGCAGTTACATTGAATGTAAATTCAGGGGAAATTAATTCCGGAAATATCGCAAGCTATACATACGATGTGCTTGCAATTCTTCCACAAGATGTTACAAAAACAGGTAACACATTTGGTGGTTGGTTCGATAACGAAGCATGTACGGGAACTGCGGTAACTCAGATTGTGAAGGGTTCAACAGGAAATAAAGCATATTATGCAAAATGGACTCCAAAGACATATACTGTTACATTGCAGACAAATAACGGAACTATTAATGCCGGAAATATTGCATCATATACCTATAATGTTGGTGCAACATTACCAACAGATGTTACAAAGAACGGTTATGAATTTGTTGGTTGGTTCGACAACTCAAGTTACGAAGGTGGAGTAGTAACCGAAATTGCTGCAACAGAAGTCGGCGACAGAAACTTCTGGGCAAAATGGAAAAATGCTTCGTATGCCGTTGCATTAAATGCTAATGGAGGATCAATCAATTCGAATAATATTGATTCGTATGTTTATGGCGCTGGCGTTGTTCTTCCAACTGATGTAACAAAAACAGGCTATCGATTCCTTGGTTGGAAAGATTCTGAAAACAACGACGCCCTTGCAATTTCTGCTACGGATTTTGGCAATAAAGCGTTTACCGCACAATGGGCAAAAGCTACATATACGATAACTTACGATGCAAATGGCGGTGATATAGACGATACATACGAAGTTAGTTATCAATTAGGTGATGCGATAACATTGCCAACTACTGTGACAAAAGCTGGTAACACATTTGTCGCTTGGTATGATAATGTAAATCTAATTGGTGAACCAGTTACTGAAATTGCTGCTATTGAAGTTGGCGATAAGAACTATTATGCAAAATGGCAGGCTAATACATATACGGTAACGTTGGACGCTCAAGAGGGAACGATTAACACAGGAAATGTAACAGCATACACATACGGCGTTACAACCAGTCTTCCAACCAATGTAACCCGTGAAGGTTATACGTTCACGGGCTGGTACACAAATGCAGAATGCACCGGTGATGTGGTAAGCATAATTAGTTCAACTACAGTAGGAAATCAAACCTATTATGCAGGTTGGTCTAATACGGCATACGCAGTCACATTGAATACAAATAATGGTGTGATTTCAGCTGGTAGTGTTATTAGTTACACACACGGAACAGCTGTTCAACTGCCAACAACTGCTCAAATCGAAAAAACTGGTTATACGTTCGCTGGTTGGTATGATAACTCATCTTGTACAGGAACATCACAAACTTCGATTGCAGCAACTGCAACAGGCGACAAAGCTTTCTGGGCAAAATGGACAGTGAATACGTATGACATCACCCTTAATTCAAATGAAGGAACTATAAACTCTGGTAATGTAACGAAATACACATACGGTGTAGGTGCTACTTTGCCAACAGATATTACAAAAACTGGCTGCACATTCGCTGGTTGGTACACAACTGCTACATTTACAGGCGAGTCTGTTGACCGTATAGACGAATATGCTCTTGATGCAAAAACATTCTATGCTAAGTGGACTGAAAATGATTATTCTATCGTTTATGAAACAAGTGGTGGTGTAATTGAAAATGTAGGTTATGCTACAAACTATACATTTGGAACTGGTGCAACATTACCAAATACTGTTTCTAAAACAGGCTATACATTCGCAGGTTGGTTCACAAATTCAGCCTACGAAGGAGTTGCCGTAGAAGAGATTAGTGAAACGGAATATGGTAAGAAAACATATTATGCGAAATGGAATGTAAACTCATACGCAGTAACATTCAATTCAAATGGTGGTGTAATCAACAATGGCGAAATAAATTCATATAGCTATGGCGTGGGTGCTACGTTACCAACAAATGTAACTAAGTCTGGCTACACATTTGCCGGTTGGTACAATAACGAAGAACTTGCTGGTGTGGAAGTAAAAACAATTGCTACGAATGCATACGGCGAAAAGAATTTCTGGGCAAAATGGGTAATCAATACCTATACAATTACATTGAATGCAAACGGTGGTGTTATTAACGCTGGCTCGGTAAGTGATTATGAATTTGCTACAGGTGCAACACTTCCAACCAATGTAACCCGTGACGGTTATGAATTTGCCGGTTGGTACAATAACTCAAACTTGACAGGTGAACGAATTCTAACTGTTGGTGCAACAGAGACAGGTAATAAATCTTATTATGCAAAATGGTCTGTTTTGTCATATTTGGTTACATTGAATACGAATGGCGGTACGGTAAACAGCGGAAATGTTGTTGCTTATACATATAGTAATGGCGCGACATTGCCAATAGATGTAACAAAAACAGGATGTAAGTTTGGCGGTTGGTATGCGAATGCAGACTTCACGGGCGATGCCGTATTGACTATAGCTTTGGACGAAATCGGTGACAAAGCATATTTCGCAAAATGGACTCCAAACACGTATGCAGTTGAATTGGTTGTAAATGACGGAACAATCAATAGCGGTAACGTATCTACATATAAATATGGTGAAGGTGCGGTATTGCCAACTGATATCACAAAAGATGGTTACACATTTAATGGTTGGTATGCAAATTCTGGTCTTTCTGGTGAGGAAGTTTATGAAATCGGAGCTGATGAAGTAGGAAACAAAACATATTATGCAAAATGGAGTGCAAACACATATAAAATCTCATTGTACGCAGCCGATGGCACTATTAATGGGGCCGTTCCAACAGAATATACGTATGGTACATTGACAATTTTACCAACAAATGTTACTCGTGAAGGCTACACATTTGATGGTTGGTATAAAACAATGATGGTGCAGTTGCGTGTCTCTAAAGTTTCTAATACAAACATGCCAGAGATTGTTGCTGTTGTAACTCGCCATCTGGGAAGTAATTATGTCGCTAAAATTTCGTATGTGGAACTTGATTCGACTGTTTTATTGTCTGTTCCACAATATAAAATGTCGGATATTTCGGACGATTTGGTTTATGAAGGATTTGAAGTTTTGTTTTCAATGTTAGGCCCTTCTGCTAGTGTTTCTAGTTGCGATGTGAATCTTGTATCATTTGGCGAAAATCCAACAAAGATTATTCGTTTGGTAAAATCATATTTTGGAAAGACGATTTCGGGAGACGAACAACTTCCATTTGTTGTTGCAGAGAATGTTCCATTGGAAACATTTGAAAAATTTGAATCTGAAGTTTTATCAATAGGTGGAATTGTGGAAATGAAAAACGGATATTTTTCAGGTGAACAACCTGTTGTGGCAATCTACACAACAGACAAAGGTGACAAGTTGTTAGAAGCACATTGGACTGTAAATTCTTATAACGTTACATTGGAAGTAAATGGTGGAACAAATACTAAGATAATTTCTGATTACACTTATGGTGAAGGCGCAGCTCTTCCTACATCCGAAGAAATCACTCGTGCTGGTCATACTTTTGCAGGTTGGTTCACAAGTTCTAACTTCGATGGAGAGGCTGTTACAGAAATTTCGAAAGCAGATGTTGGCAATAAGACATTCTATGCAAAATGGAATGTAAACAACTATGCGGTTACGTTGAACACAAACGAAGGTTCAATCAACAGCGGCAACGTTACAAACTACGTATATGGCAACGGTGCAAACTTGCCGAGCGACGTTACGAAGACGGGCTACAAGTTTGCGGGCTGGTACAATGTAACGGACTCTACAAAACAAGTAGTTCGTATAGACGAAGAGACGACAGGCGACCAGGCCTTCTTCGCAAAATGGACGGCAAACTCGTACAACGTCATATTGGTGGTAAACG
>JAKSTZ010000018.1 GCA_024402335.1 Bacteroidales bacterium | reverse complement strand
TATACAAAATTGTAGATTACAACAAATTGCTGAACAAATAGTAAATAAAAAAGAGATGCAGTAAAAACTACATCTCCTTAGCATAATAAAATTTACGAGTTTATTTTTTCCACAGATTCGTCATGTCTTCCAGAGTCTTCCCCTTTGTTTCTGGCACAAGTTTCCATACAAACAAAGCTGCTATTATACAAACTGTTCCAAAAATCAAATATGTTCCCGAAGGCGACCAATTCAACATTGAAACAAACGAAGAACTAACTGCAAAATTTGAGATCCATTGGAATGCTACAGCTACAGCAACAGCAGCACCACGAATTGTATTCGGGAATATTTCGGCAATTAAAACCCAAGCTATCGGTCCCCAGCTAAACATGAAACTTGCAGTGTAAATCATAATACTTGTAGCAGCAAATATTCCAGGCAAAGCGCCTTCGAATCCACCTAACATAAAATACACCATAACGCCCAATGCTCCTATAGCCATGCCCAAAGAACCGACAATCAACAAAGGTTTTCGTCCGATTTTCTCTACAGTAAACACGGCAAGAAGTGTAAAAGAAATATTCACAACACCCATGATTACTTGAACAGTCATAGGATCGTCCATTCCCATTTCTTCAAAAATACGAGGGCCATAGTAAAGCACGGCATTGATACCTACAGTTTGTTGGAACACACTCACCATGATACCGACGAATATCACCAACACGCCATAAGTAAACAATTTTTCAGTCTTTTCTACTGCACTTTCGTGAATTTCCGCAAGTATAGACTTAGCCTTTTCTTCACCGTTTATACGTCGCAAGACAGACATTGCCTTATCATCGTTACCATTTATAGCCAAGAAACGTGGAGTTTCCGGAACAGCCAAAATCAACAATGCAAAAATTCCCGCAGGAAATCCTTCACTGACAAACATGGTGCGCCATCCTTCCGACATATACCATTCTGCATCAACAACATCGACAACACTATGATTCTTCATGATGACAAAATTCACGAAATACACCACCAATTGACCAAAGATTATAGCAAACTGATTCCACGAGACCAATGTTCCACGCATATTTGCTGGAGCAATTTCGGCAATATACATCGGACAAATCGCAGAAGCCAATCCAACCCCTATTCCACCTAAAATTCTGTAGCAATTAAAAGCCAACAATAAACCAAATGTTGGTTCTCCATAGTTGAAAAACAAAAATTCCGGATACCAAGAACCAATTGCCGACAAGAAAAACAACACTCCAGCAATGAACAACGATTTCTTACGACCCAAACGAGTCGCAAGCAATCCAGAAATTGCACTACCAATAATGCAACCTATCAACGCACTCGAACAAGTAATTCCATGCCAACCATCGGAATACACAAAATCAGACGCACCTGCAAAAAACGCCTGCAAACCTTTTTCCGCTCCAGAAATCACTGCTGTATCGTAGCCAAACAAAAGACCACCAATAACAGCAACCAGCACAATACTAAATAGATATAATTTGCTTCCCAACATAATAAATCACAATGTAAGGGCGTATCGCATACGCCCGAAAATAAAAAAGAGACGATGCACGCATCGTCTCCACTAATTAACAATACATATTTACAATTGCTTCGTACAATTCTTGTTTTCCGCTAGTTTGTTTAGGTTCACCTACTTTCTTACCATATTCGTAAGCTTCTTCGAAAGTCATTTTACCTTCTTCAAATTTCTTACCCAAACCACTGTCGAAACTTGCATAACGATCTGCTACCATTTTACATATTGGTGATTTTTCCAATAATTCAGCAGCGTTTTCCAATGCACGAGCCATAGCATCCATTGCAGCAATATGTGCAATAAAAATATCTTCTAAATCTGTTGAATTTCTACGAGTTTTTGCATCGAAATTCGTACCACCGTTACCTAAACCATTATTACGAATGATTTGCATCATTGCTTGGATTAATTCAAAATTATCGATTGGGAATTGGTCTGTATCCCAACCATTTTGATAATCGCCACGATTGGCATCGATAGAACCTAACATACCAGCATCTACCGCACATGCCAATTCATGTTCAAATGTATGTCCTGCCAATGTTGCATGGTTTACTTCAATATTTACTTTAAAATCCTTGTCAAGATTATGAGCTTTCAAGAAACCAATAACAGTTTCTGTATCAACATCATATTGGTGTTTTGTTGGTTCCATTGGTTTTGGTTCAATCAAGAATGTACCCGTAAATCCTTTAGAACGAGCATAATCACGAGCCATAGTCAACATTGTAGCCATGTGTTCTTTTTCACGTTTCATATCTGTATTCAATAACGACATGTAACCTTCGCGACCACCCCAGAACACATAATTTGTTCCACCAAGTTCAATAGTTGCATCTATTGAATTTTTAATCTGAACTATAGCACGAGCAACGACATCAAAATCCGGATTGGTAGAAGCACCGTTCATATAACGCTTATTACCAAATACATTTGCTGTACCCCACAAAAGTTTAATACCAGTTTCTGCTTGTTTTTGTTTTAAGTACGCTACAATTTCCTTAAAATTCTTTTCGTATTCTTCTATAGAATCAGCTTCCTTTACTAAGTCAACATCGTGGAAGCAATAGTATTCAATACCGATTTTTTGCATTATTTCAAAACCTGCATCAACCTTAGCCTTAGCCACTTCCATAACATCAGAACTAACATTCCAAGGGAATTGTTTTGTTCCACCACCAAATTGATCTCCACCATCGGCACAAAGCGTATGCCACCATGCCATAGCAAATTTCAACCATTCGCTCATTTTTTTACCTTTAATCATCTTGTTCGCATCGTAATAACGAAATGCAAGAGGATTTTTACTGTCTTTTCCTTCAAATTTGATTTTTCCATTCTCTGGGTAGTATTCTTTGTTAGCCATATCTTTATGTTTTTTTTAATTTATATTCTATTAATTAATTCTTGTTTCCAATGTTCGTATGCATTCTGATATTCCTCAGATTTTTGTACATCAGGTTCTACCACAGCCAATTTTTGCAACGAAACAAATGCTTCATCGTATGTTTTATAAAAACCAAGTCCTATACCAGCCCCTCGTGCCGCACCTACCGACCCATCTGTATTATATAATTCTATTGTCGCACCGGAAATACTTGCTAAAGTCTCACGGAAAATCGGACTTAAGAACATATTTGCTTTACCCGCACGGATTACAGAAGGATTCACGCCTATTTGTTTCATTATCTCCATACCATATTGGAACGAGAATGCAATACCTTCGTGTGTCGCCCGAATAATATGATTGAGAGAATGTGTTGTCAAACTTAAGCCAGCAATAACTCCACTACATGTTTTATTTTCAAGTACACGTTCTGCGCCATTTCCGAACGGAAGAACCGATAAACCGTCAGATCCAACAGGAGCCAAAGCAGCCATGTCATTCATTTGTTCATAAGAAACGTTCGGACAGAAATTTCTATGTAACCAAGAATTCATAATTCCTGTACCATTTATACATAACAAAACACCTAAACGCGTATTTTCCTTTGTATGATTAACATGCGCAAATGTATTTACACGAGAACGAGGATCGTACGTAACATCACCACAAACGCCGTACACCACACCAGAAGTTCCCGCTGTGGTAGCAATTTCGCCAGGTTGCAACACATTCAACGACAATGCATTATTCGGTTGGTCACCTCCTCTATAAGTAACAACTACATCTTCCGACAATCCAAGTTCTTTAGCTGCCGCAGAAGATATTTTACATTGAATACCCATGGAAGGAACAACATCGGCTAGCAACGACTCATCAATATCGTAGTGACGTAAAACATCTTTTGAAACTTCGTCATTTTTGAAATCCCAAAATATACCTTCAGAAAGTCCACTAACAGTAGTCTGAATTTCTCCCGAAAGTTTCATTGCAATATAGTCTCCCGGAAGCATGATTTTGTAGATTTTATCATATACTTCTGGTTCATTTTCACGAATCCAACGAAGTTTCGATGCGGTAAAGTTTCCTGGACTATTTAGTAAATGAGATAAGCAATGTTCCGGTCCAATAGCATCAAAAGCTTGTTGTCCTATAGTTGTAGCACGACTGTCGCACCAGATAATTGCCGGGCGCAACACATTCTTATTCTTATCCACTACAACCAAACCATGCATCTGATACGATATACCGATAGCCTTTATTGCCTTTGCATCGACAGCAGAAGAAGCGAGGACTTCTGCCAAAGCCATTTTTAGATTACTCCACCATTGTTCAGGTTCTTGTTCCGCCCAACCAATTCGTTTTGCTATTATAGGCATTTCTTGCTTAGGATAAAACGCCGACGACAAGCAATTACCAGTTAAAGCTTCAACCAAGGAAACTTTTACAGAAGAACTACCAATATCAAATCCTAAAAAATACATTATTTTAAAATTTTACCTAATTCACCTATATTACAACATAAAAACAAATCAAAATCATGAAATATTTTGTTCAAAATAACAGATAAAAAATGAAAGTTCAAAGCAACTTAGTGTTTTTTTTACAAGAAGATAGTGTTTTCTATCGCATTTTACCCCTAAACAGGCATAAGCAGGACACTTCAGGACATTAAAATATTTTTAGTAACGATAAAATTTTCATTTTTTCAAGCAAACATAGACACAAATTATTTCCGTACGAGTTATCAGAAATTCACCCCGTATAACAGAATTTCACACATAAACAAGCATATTTACCTTACAGAAAACACAAATCCACTACAAACACACAAATCGAGCAGAAGCTGTTGAAAACTAAAAGTAAATTTGGCCAGCAAAATTCAAAAATAAAAAAATGAGTACTTTCAAAGACAAAAACGTTCTTATCACTGGAGGAGCTTCTGGTATAGGAAAAATCATGGGACGAATTGCATTAGAAAAAGGATGTCGCAATCTTGTTATTTGGGACATTAACGATCAAAACATAGAAACAACTAAAAGTGAATTATCTACATATTCTAATGTACACGGTTACAAAGTAGATGTTTCCAATGTTGACGACGTACAGGCTTCATATCAAAAAGTGAAAGCTGAAGTTGGCGTAATAGACATACTTATAAATAATGCAGGTATTGTTGTCGGAAAGCTATTCTCCGACCATACAATTAAAGATATCACAAGAACAATGGATATCAATGCAATCGCTCCTATGATTGTAACACTTCCATTTTTACAAGACATGTTAGCACAAAAAAGCGGCCACATTTGCAACGTGGCTTCATCTGCCGGCCTTATCACAACACCAAGAATGGCAGTTTACAACTCTTCAAAATGGGCAATGTTCGGTTGGAGTGATTCTCTTCGACTAGAAATGCAAGAAGGAAAAACAGGTGTACATGTAACTACAATTGCACCATATTATATAAACACTGGTATGTTCGACGGCGTTGATTGCTCTGTTATTCCTATCCTAAAACCTGAAAAAGTTTCAAAACAAATCATCAGAGCGATAGAGAAAAACAAACTAACAAAAGCGATGCCTTGGACAGTACATTTTGTACGTCTATGCCAAGCTCTTCTAACTGCAAGAGGTTTCGACTTCGTAGTAGGAAAATGCCTTGGAATCTACAAAGCTATGGATCATTGGACTGGCAGAAAATAACATTCCATGGAAAATACTAGTTTAGAACAAATTAAAACGATTGTTGCCAAGCAGCAATCGTTTTTTAAAACTGGAAAAACAAAAGACCTTTGTTTCCGCAAACAAGCATTAAAAAACTTTTTATCTGCAGTAGAGAAAAACGAACAAGCTATCGCAGACGCTCTATGGAAAGATTTACACAAATCGTACGAAGAGGCTTATCTTACTGAAATTTCTTTAGTAAAAGGCGAAATAAAGAACCACATCCGTCACCTAAGAAAATGGGCGAAGCCACAATGTGTACTATCTCCCCTCGCCTTATTTCCTTCTTCTAGTAAGATTATTTCCGAACCACTTGGTTGTTCTTTAATTATAGCGCCTTGGAATTATCCGGTACTTCTTCTATTAAGTCCGCTTATCGGTGCAATTTCCGCTGGATGTACAGCGATTCTAAAACCTTCACCATACGTACCGAACGTGTCTCGCATTATGCAGGAAATTATAGAATCAACTTTCTCCGACGAATATATTGCTGTCGTACAAGGAAACAGAGAAGTAAATTCACAACTTTTAGAACAGAAATTCGATATAATTTTCTTCACTGGCAGTCCAGATTTAGGCAAGATTGTCATGGGTGCTGCAGCAAAGAATCTTACACCTGTCGTACTTGAACTTGGCGGCAAAAGTCCATGTTTTGTTTCCGAAGACGCAAACATCACCCTTGCAGCACGAAGAATTGCTTGGGGTAAATGCTTAAATGCCGGACAGACTTGTATTGCTCCTGACTACCTATTAGTACACGAGAATGTAAAAGACGCATTTATTGCAGAATTTAAGAAAGCGCTACAAAAGTTCTACGCAGAAAACCCACAAGCAAGCAAACATTTCGTTCGACTTGTTTCAGAAAAAGCATATCAACGAGTAAAAAGTTATCTCTCTGACGGCAATGCAATAGTAGGAGGGAAATTCGATGATGCTGAACGCTACATAGAGCCAACTATCCTTGAAAATGTTTCACCAGACAGTCCGGTAATGACAACAGAGATTTTCGGTCCTATTTTACCAATGCTTACATACAAAGACATAGACGAAGCCATTGCATTCGTAAATTCTCGTCCTAAACCATTGGCTTTATATGCATTTGGAGCAAACAAGACGACAAAGAAAATTCTAAAAGAAACCACATCGGGAGGCGCTTGCGTTAACGATACAATTATGCATATTGTCAACCACAACATGCCATTTGGAGGCGTGGGAAATTCCGGATTAGGAAAATACCACGGAAAGCTTTCTTTCGACGCATTTTCTAACAAAAGAGCTGTCGTATTCACTCCTACATGGATAGACTTACCGGTACGATATATGCCGTACAAATTCTTCCTATTGATGAAGCAAATTCTATAGAATTTCTCAATTTCAAGATAAAGGTGAGCATTTTGTTCACCTTTTTTTGTATCTAAGAGAAAAGAATACGAGAAAATTCAAAACACTTTCTTATATTTGCTTACGAAAATTTGTAGTATGAAGAAAAATCTTTTGTTCTGCTTGTTCTGCTTAGGAATTGTTCTATTCAGCAATTGCACATCTAGGAAAAAATTGGTTTACATGAACGATCACCCTCATGGTGACACAGTTATGGCGTATGTGCAGAACAATTTGAATGTGATTCTGCAACCTGGTGATGTCGTTTACATTAGAGTTTTAAGCATTGATAAAGAGACAAGCGCATTATTCAATCTTGATGTAGCCTCTGGGAGTTCTGCGACAGGTGAAGTTTCTACGGCCCTAAAAGGTTATACCATTGATGAAAATGGACTTATCAGACTTCCGGTAATCGACACTATACACGTAGCGGGTTTATCCATAAGCAAAGCAGAAGAACTTGTACAAACAAAAGTTGACGGATATTTTAAGAACTCTACTGTTATCCTAAAACTATTAAACACTAAGATTTCTGTATTAGGCGAAGTAAACCGCCCTGGTACATATAGCATTCTCCGTAACAGTATAAATTTATTCGAAGCATTAGCATTAGCTGGAGATATTACCGACTACGGTAACAGGAAAAGTGTTTTGATAGTAAGAACTATCAACAACGAAAATATTACGTTCCGCGTAGACTTAACTAAAGAAAACATCATAGCCACTGAGCAATTCTATTTATTACCTAACGACATTGTTATTGTGGAACCACTACCATTACGAGCATTCAGATTGAATACATCTGCTATCTCGTTGGTTTTTAGTGGTTTAACAACATTAGTCACAACTCTAACATTCTTCAACTCTGTACTTAAATAATTGAAATTCAATGGCTACAATCGAACAAAACACTGAATTAGAAGAAGAAATTGATATACTTGCATACATTAAACTATTTCTTTCGAAATGGTATTGGATAGCCCTCTCTTGTATTATTTGCGGTATTATAGCTTTAGGCGTATATCGTTATGCGACAAAAGTTTTTGAAGCAAATGCTTCTATTATTATTGTAGAAAAAGAAGATGCACTTGGCTGCATGTCCTCTCTCCTAAAAGATTTCGGACAAATGGGGACAGGGAAAGCGAACATAGACAACCAAATTGGTGTACTTCAATCATATACACTCATCAACAAGACATTACATAATATTGATTATCGCATATCTTACTTTAACCATGGTCGTGTACATAATGTAGAAATTTACAAGGATTCCCCTTTCTATGTTGACCTTGATACGTCATACTACGACTACGACAACAAACAACTTTATACGCCTGAACCAATAGAAATCAAAATCATTTCAGATGACGAATATCGTCTTACAATAGATCGCGATAGTTGTACGATATCTAAACTAATGGTCTGGGGAGAACAATATCAAGATTCTATTTACAAATTTACTATCCGCAAGTCCGACAAATTCGATATCAAAGAATTGAAAGACCAACGTATGGAATACGTATTTGTAATTAACAATTACAACACGTTAACAAAACTATATCAAAAACAATTAGTTGTCGAAGCTAGTTCCAAAAAAGGTACTATTGTAAACCTTTCCATAAAAGATAATGTTCCTGAAAAAGCAACTGACTTCCTTAATGGTTTGATTGAAGCATGTATTGAAAAAGATTTGGAAGAGAAAAATAAAACATCACAAAAATCTGAAGAATTCATCAACAGCCAGCTTACACAAATCACTGATTCTTTAATGTTTGCAGAAACAAATCTTGAAGAATTCCGTTCAAACAACAAAATTGTAAACTTAAGTGACGAAGGTTCTCTTTTATACAAAAAGTTAGAAGAACAAGAGAAAAACAAATCAACATTAGACATTCGTCTTAAATACTACAACTACCTTCTTCGCTCTATTCAAATCAAGGAGCAGGATATAAAAATGCCTTCTATCACTGGTATTGACGATCCTCTTCTTAATTCATTGATTTCTCAATTAAACAAACTCTATACAGAAAAACAAGTATTAGCATTTAGTGCAACTCCTGACAACCCAAGCTTGCAAATCATCAACATGAAAATTGAACAAACTGTGGGTTCTTTGGTTGACAATGTTAACAGTTTAATTGAATCAACAAAGTTGGAACTTTCTGAAATTCAAAAAGAAATAGAAAAAACAGATGCAAACATCCAACAATTACCAAGTACAGAACGCGAATTGATTAACATACAACGTAAATTCGATGTAAACAATACAGTTTACAGCTTCTTATTACAAAAACGTGCAGAAATCGGTTTAACAAAGGCTGCAAACATCTCCGACATCAAAATTCTTGATGAAGCACGTCCAGAAAATGCACTTCAATCATTTCCAAAGACTAAATTTTTATTTCTAATTGCCTTATTCTTAGGAATTTGTATTCCTTGTGCTATAATACTTCTGATAAATCAATTAGATAAAACCATCAAAAACAAGTCTGAAATTGAAACAAAAACATCTGTTCCTATCATTGGTACAATCTTACACAACAGACATTCAGACCAAATTCCGGTTAAAACAAAACCAAAATCATCAATTGCAGAATCATTCCGTGCAATTCGATCTAATTTACCATTCTTCTTGAAAAGTAGCGGTTCTACAAGTGTGATTGCCCTTACGTCTACAGTTTCCGGCGAAGGAAAATCGTTCTGCGCATTAAACTTGGCATCTATACTTTCGTTGGTAAACAAGAAAGTGTTACTTATAGGTCTAGACCTTCGTAAACCAAGAGTTGCAGAAATGCTAAATGTATCAAATAATATCGGTGTCACAACACACCTTATCGGTCGCGATAGTTTAGATGATGTAATCTTGCATTCCGAAATAAACAATCTTGACGTGATTGTTGCCGGACCAATACCACCAAACCCTGCAGAATTAATTGAAAGCCCGGAATTCGATGCTTTCATTACAAACTGTAAAGGACGTGGTTACGACTATATTATTCTCGACACACCTCCTATTGGTTTAGTTGCCGACACTATTGCAATTGCAAAACATGCCGACGCAAACATCTTTGTGATGAGACAAAACTACACAAGCAAAGAATCTATCTCATTAGCTAATTCATTAGCAAAAGAACATCAAATAGAAAACTTGAGCATTATGTTGAATGACGTTGACATTAATGGTCAAGGCTATGGTTACGGCTATGGATATGGCTACGGAACATACAGAGACAAGAATAGCAAACACGGATACTATTCAGATGAAGAAGAAGAAAAAACATCTTTTTTCTCTAAATTCAAACGCAAAAAATAATGGCCAGTTCTTTACGAATCGTATATATGGGAAACCCTGATTTTGCAGTGAGACCATTGCAAATCATGTTGGAAAACAATTATAATGTCGTTGCAGTCGTTACCGGACAAGACAAACCTGCCGGACGTGGAAAAAAAATCAATGAATCCGCTGTAAAACAATATGCAAAGACACAAAACTTACCTATATTACAACCGGAATCATTAAAAGATGAAAATTTTCTAGAAGAATTACGAAAACTACAAATCGACTTAATTGTTGTTGTTGCTTTCAAAATGCTTCCTAAAGTTGTATGGCAAATTCCAAGCATAGGAACCATTAATATACATGCTTCTCTCCTACCACAATATAGAGGCGCAGCTCCTATAAACTGGGCAATAATCAACGGAGAAAAAGAAACCGGCGTAACCAGTTTCCTAATTAACGAAGTAATAGACACAGGAAATATCTTACTACAGAAAAAAGTTTCTATAGCTGAAGATGAAACCGCAGGAACATTACACGACAAATTACAAGAAAGCGGCTCACAACTTCTTATCGAAACTCTTCACCTTCTTGAATCAGGAAAACAAACCGGCATAGATCAAGACACATTATTCTCTTCTGAAAGCGAATTGAAACCTGCTCCTAAAATTTTCAAGGAAACTTGTAAAATTAATTGGAATAATACCGCAGAAAACATTCATAATGCAATACGCGGATTTTCTCCATATCCAGGCGCATGGACAAACATACAAAAGGGAGAAAACATATCCGTTTTCAAAATCCTTTCATCGTTGTTTATACAAGAAAAACACACATACGCAACAGGTACCATTGTTAATAAAAATAATGGTATTGCAATTGCCACTTCAGATGGTTTCATTCAACCTATTGAAATACAAATGGAAGGCAAACGCCGTATGAATATTCACGACTTTATGAATGGTTTTTCCTTCGAAGGTGCATCAATAGTGGATTAGAAGCACTTTCAAACATTTTTCAAACTAATTATTGTTTATAACTTAACTTTGGGGAAGTTCAAAGTCTTATATACTTTTGAGCAAAAATTTAAATAACACATGGCAAAGAAATACGAAGTAGAAAAGGTTGTAAAAGTTGATTATAACGGAAAACAACCTCCTTATTCTGAAAAACTAGAAGATACAGTTTTAGGACAGATACTCATTGATAGCGATGCAATCAACGAAGTAATAAACATACTCAAAAAAGAGGTGTTTTATATTCCGAACAACCAAATAATCTTCAATGCCATATAAAAAAAAAAAAAAAACAATCAACCTGTTGATTTAACTACGGTTTCAGAACGACTAGAAGCAAAAGAAGAGCTTGAAAAAGTTGGTGGATTCAGCCATATTATGGAACTTACATTAAAAGTTTCTTCGTCGGCAAACTTAGAAAGCCATGTAAAAATATTGGTACAGAAATACATACAAAGAGAACTTATTAAAGTTTCATCACTTATTTGCGAAAAGGCTTTTGATTCCACAGCTGAACTTTCGGAACTCACTGATTATGCCGAAAGTCAAATTATGACTATAACCGAGCAAAACATACAACGACGAAGCTATAGAGACATCAAAACCGTAGCAGAAATGTTATATGACACTTTGCTTGAACGAAGAGGTAAAGGTGTTCCTCCTGGCATTTCTTCCGGTTACCCTGAACTTGACAAACTTACAAACGGATGGCAAAAAGGACACATGATAGTTGTCGCAGCACGTCCTGCAATGGGTAAAACAGCATTCGTACTTTCGATGGTACGAAATATGGCAATTAGAGAAAAGAAACCTGTTGCAATGTTTTCTCTTGAAATGAGTTGCGAACAATTGGCTACCCGTTTGTTCGTAGGCGAAGCACGAATTCCACAAGGTGCATTACAGAAAGGTGACTTAAACGACAATGACGTCGATAAATTAACCACTGCAATGGAACGTATTGCCGAAGCACCAATTTGGTTAGATGACACGCCTTCACTTTCTATCTACGACTTTAAGTCAAAATGTAGAAAATTGAAGGAAAAAGAAGACATTCAATGTGTGATTGTCGATTACCTACAATTGATGACCGCTCAAGGTAGTTTTAGCCGTGAACAAGAGGTTAGTTCCATTTCACGTCAAATCAAGGAAATTGCCATGGAACTACAAATTCCTATCATTGCCTTAGCTCAGTTGAACCGTGGATTGGAAAACCGACAAGGGGCAGAAAAAGAGCCTCGACTAGCCGACCTACGTGAATCTGGTTCTATTGAACAAGATGCCGATATGGTTATGTTCCTAAATAGACGAACAGTTTCCTTAAAGCAAGAATTCATACAACAAGAAGACGGATCAGAAAAGGATATACGTAAAGAAGCACATATTCACATAAGGAAGAACCGTCACGGACAACAAGGAACTGTAGAACTTGTATTTGAAGGCAATTTCATGTCGTTTGAAAATCTTCCACAAGAAATTCTTGACCGAAGACTTAAAAAATTAGAAAACAAAGAAAACGGACATGATGAATATCAAATTCAAGATAGTAACTTCAATACCGGAAATACTAATAGTTCATTTATGAATTTAGGCATGGATTTAGGTCCAGCCCCATTTTAGGATATGAAAAAAATAATTACCACATATTTTTTTCTTGTACTATGCCAATTATCCTTTGCTTTTGGATTTCTAATACCCATGGATGGTGTACAAAAGAATCATCTCAAAGCATACGGAATAGCCTATTGGGTGCTACAAAATAATGTTACAGTTGATTGGCTTTTAAACTATCGCGGTGGCAGTTTTCTTATAGAATACAATCCTGATATAAAAAGCGAATGCGACATTCGTGGTGTAACATACGAAATTATAGCCGATGTAAAGGTTTCATCCATTCTTGCCGAAGTCTCTTCCGATGACGCGAACATGGATGTTGTAAAATTAGAGAAAGCGCCCAAAATGGCAGTTTATTCTCCCAAAGACAAACTTCCATGGGACGATGCCGTCACACTTGCACTCACGTATGCAGAAATTCCATATACTGTAATTTACGATGGAGAAATTGTAAATGGCGATCTAAGCAAATATGACTGGCTACACATGCACCACGAAGATTTTACAGGTCAATATGGTAAATTTTACGCCAGCTACAAAAATGCACAATGGTATCGAGACCAACAACGAAACGCTGAAGCAGAAGCAAAATCCTATGGATTTTCTAAAGTTTCTGATTTAAAACTTTATGTTGCGAAAACAATAAAAACCTATGTTGAAAACGGCGGTTTCCTTTTTGCAATGTGTTCCGGAACGGATTCTTTCGACATTGCACTTGCAGCCGACGACGTTGACATTTGCGAATATATGTTTGACGGCGATCCCGCCGATCCACAAGCACAAGAAAAATTAGACTACAACAAATGTCTTGCTTTCCAAAACTTCACATTACGAAGAAACCCACTTGAATACGAATATTCCGACATAGACGTAACCGACACTCGAAAAGTTAATGAAACTGCTGATTTTTTCACCTTATTTGAATTTTCGGCAAAATGGGACCAAGTTCCTACCATGCTTTGTCAAAATCATACAATGATAATCAAAGGTTTTATGGGACAGACAACTGCTTTCAACGAAAGCTTGATAAAACCAACAACTATCATTATGGGAGAACTAAAATCTGCAAATGAGGCCAAATACATCCATGGAACACTCGGAAAAGGGACATGGACATTTTATGGAGGACACGACCCAGAAGATTACCGACACTACGTAGGTGATCAACCGACTAATCTTGACAATCACAAAAACTCACCTGGGTACAGACTAATACTTAACAATGTCTTATTTCCTGCAGCCAAAAAGAAAAAGCAAAAAACCTGATTAGTAATCTGTTATGAATATTAAGTAGCTAGTTAGTAGCTTTTAGTGATAAATGATTAGCGAATATGTCAATATTCCTATTTTTCTTTATCTTTGCATCAAATTGATAAAATATGACACGCGAAGAAATAATTACAACAATTAATACCATTTTGGTAGATGAAATCGAAATAGATCAAGATAAAATCAACGACAATGCGCTTCTAAAAAAAGACCTTGGAATAGAAAGCCTTGATTTCATTGATATTGTTGCACTAATCGAAAGCAACTTCGGCTTCAAAATCAAGCCAGAAGAAATGAAAAACATTCAAACGCTGTCGGAATTCTACGATTACGTAGAAAGTAAACTTCAATAAATGGAAACTCAAGACCGTCAATGGAAAGGTAAAACCGGTGGCGGTTCCTTTGGACAGTGGTTTTTATTTACCGTCTTAGGTAAAATAAGGGTTTCTGTCCTATACCCTGTTTTGTATTTTGTCATCCCTTTTTATATGTTGTTTGGCAGAAAAGGCTACAACTGTGCAATGACTTTTTTTCAAAAACATATCGGTTTGACCAAATGGCAGGCATTTAAAGCAACATATAGAAACCACATTACTTTTGGGAAAGTTGTATTAGATAAATTCGCACTACTTGCAGGAAACACAAAACAATTCAACATTGAAGTTGAGGATATTGACATCTTCACCAAAGCAACAAACAATCCCGAAGGTTCATTTGTAATGAGCGCACATGTCGGCAATTTTGAACTTGCCGCCCATTGTCTTCACCAAGACAAAAAACAATTTTATAGTCTTGTTTACGCCGGTGAATCACAAGCAATTATCGAACGTAGGAAACAAACTCTTTCCCAGTTCAATATGAACCTTATTTCCGTTACAAACGACATGTCTCACTTATTTGCAATAAAAGATGCAATAGAAACAGGCAACATGGTAATTATCCACGGCGATAGATTATTTGGTAGCCCAAAATCTTTTTCAGCTGATTTCTTCGGCAAACCTGCAAAATTTCCTATCGGCGCATTTAGAATCGCCGCACAACTAGACGCCCCAGTTTATGTCGTTTATATTATGAAAGAAAAAGGTCTTTCATATCATGGCTATGTACGTAAACTTGAATATCCTACCGATGAGTGTTCTTCTGTAAAAAAAGCAGAACATTTAGGAAAACAATTCGTTACGACATTGGAAGATATTCTACAAAAATATCCTGAACAATGGTTTAATTACTATGATTTTTGGGAAGAACTTTCATAATTTGTACCTTTGTAAAAATTGATTGAAATGGAATTACAGTCACCTCAAAAAGAAATATACTCCAAGGAGAGATTCAATGCCGCACAAGCACAACGTTTGGCACAAGAAATAGCATTTGGTCCTATCGTGTTCCAAGTATCTCGCTTAATGGTAAAATTCGGCATTTTCGAAATGCTTAACAATGCAAAAGAAGGTCTTTCATTGACCGAAATTGCAGAAAAAGCTAAACTTTCTCGCTATGCCGCACAATGTTTGTTGGAATCATCTCTAACCATTGGTACAGTTCTACTGAAAGATAAAAAATTCTACCTTGCCAAAGCTGGTTGGTTCCTAATTCACGACGACATGGCTCGTGTTAATATGGATTTCAACCACGACGTAAACTACTTGGGATTATTCAACTTAGAAGAAGCTCTTCTTAATGGCAAACCTGAAGGTTTAAAAGTCTTTGGTAGTTGGCCAACAATTTACGAAGGTCTTTCACAACTACCGGCACAAGTACAAAAAAGCTGGTTCGGTTTTGACCATTTCTATTCCGACAATTCTTTCCAACAAGCATTAGAAATAGTGTTTGCAAACAAACCTAAATCATTGCTTGATGTTGGCGGAAATACAGGTCGTTGGGCTTTACAATGTGTAGGATACGACAAAAATGTAAAAGTCACTATTATGGACTTGCCACAACAATTGGAAATGATGCGTAACCAAACAAAAGGTATAGAAGGAGCCGACAGAATTTTAGGACACGGTGCAAATTTATTAGACAAAAACGTTCCTTTTCCAACAAACTTTGACGCCATTTGGATGAGTCAATTCCTTGATTGCTTCTCCGAAGAAGAAGTAACAAGCATCCTTACTCGTGCCGCAAAATCTATGAGCAAAGACACTCGTCTATACATTATGGAAACATTGTGGGATAGACAAAAGTTTGAAACAGCTTCCTATTGTTTAGCACAAATCAGCATATACTTCACAGCTTTGGCAAACGGAAATTCAAAAATGTATTATTCACAAGATATGATTCGCTGTGTTGAAGCTGCCGGTTTACAAGTGGAAACAATACACGATGGTCTTGGATTAGGTCATAGCATTTTAGTTTGTAAATTACAATAACAATGGTCGACATTCCAATTTCCGAACTTATTCCACAACGTCCACCATTCGTAATGGTTGACAAATTAGTGTCTTTTGAAGGGAAAATTGCTTCTTCAACATTTCTTATTACCAAAGACAATGTTATGCTTGCCGAAAATGGCACGCTTTCAGCAGGTGGAATACTTGAAAACATGGCACAAACATGTGCGGCAAGAATTGGATACATAAATAAAGTCATAGAATCACAAAGTGTAAAAATCGGTGTGGTCGCTTCACTAAAAAACATCACTATACATTCCTATCCTTCTGTTGGTGACGAACTTACAACAACCGTAGAAGAAACATTAGGAGGATTTATGAACATGACCATACTCAATACAAAAGTTACATGCAACAATATACTTATTGCCGACGGCGAGGTTAAGGTTGCTTTAACTGATAAGGAAAGTAAATAAGTATGAGCGAAGAGATAGTCCTACAAGCAGAAAAAAACTTCGACATTCGTTTTAGCGAAGTTGATTCCATGCGTATTGTATGGCATGGCAACTATGCTCTTTACTTTGAAGATGCACGAGAAGAATTCGGTAGAAAATACCAATTGGAATACATGCGCATGTACGAATTTGGTTTCTATGCACCACTTGTAGAACTAAAGTTCAATTATAAACGCCCATTAAAATACGAAGACCAAGCACGTATTGTGATAAAATTCAAAAACACACCTGCGGCAAAACTGATCTTTGATTACGAAATTTATGACCGTAACACGAACGAACTTTGTGCAACAGGACGAACAGTACAAGTATTTCTCGATACGGACTACAATCTAATGTGGACAACTCCTCCATTTATTAACGAATGGAAAAAAATGAACGGACTTCCAACCTACGAAGAATGATTTATCAATTAGCACATAATATTATTTCTCCACTGGGCTTTTCTTCTGAAGCAAATTACCTTGCTGTAAAGTCTGGCAAGACCAATATCTGTCTTCATGAAAACGAATTTGGACTACCAGAACCATTTATGGGTTCTGTAATCGATAATGAAATTCTTGACAATGAGTTTTCCAAAATAAACCATTCGAACACCCGCTATACGAAGTTCGAAAAAATGGCTATACTAAGTGTTTTCTACGCTTTACAAAACACATCTATTAAAACAAACGATTCTTCCGTACAATTTGTACTATCAACTACAAAAGGAAACGTTCACTTATTGGAAAACCTTAACGGATTTGAGAGTAATCGTATTCATTTATGGAAATCTGCTAAAATTATAGCTGAATTTTTCAAGAATGAAAATGAACCTATCATCATTTCCAATGCGTGCATTTCGGGAGCTGCAGCACAAATAACAGCGCTTCGTACACTCCAATCCAACAACATACAAACAGTAATTGTTGTCGGCGCCGACATGCTTTCGAAATTCATAGTTTCAGGCTTCCAATCATTCAAAGCATTAGCTCCGGAACTTTGTAAACCATACGACAAAAATCGTGTAGGACTTAATTTAGGAGAAGCAGCGGCAACTATCATATACGGAAAAACTAACGACAGTTTACCAGCAAATAGCATAGAGCTTGTAAGCGGAGCCATGGCAAACGACGCAAATCACATTTCCGGTCCGTCACGAACCGGTGCAGGGCTGTATCTTGCCATAAAAAAAGCAATGCAAACTATTCAACCTGAACAAATTGCATTTGTAAATGCACATGGAACTGCCACCGCATACAACGATGACATGGAATCGTTGGCACTTACAAGTGCTGGACTTCAAAATCGACCTATCAATAGTCTTAAAGCTTACTTCGGACATACACTTGGTGCAGCCGGAGTTCTGGAATCTATCATTTCTTCGTTAGCGATTATAGACAATACGGCGTTGAAAACCAACAATCTACAAGAAAGAGGAACAGTTGCTCCTATCAATTCACTTATGCAGAATCAGGCCTGTACGGAAGATTATTTCATGAAAGTTCTTTCGGGATTTGGTGGCAGTAATGCAGCTTTACTTTTCAAAAAAACAAGATAATGAAGTTAGGAATTGAATCATATTGCAGAATCACAAACAATAGCGTTATTGTCAACGACAATAGCATAGAAATTCCTCGTGAACAATCGTGGTTGACCGACATCTATCACGCTGCAAAAATATCGTATCCTAAATTCTTTAAGATGGACAACCTTGCAAAATGCGGGTTCTTAGGATCAGAACTTGTACTACAATCCATTGATATTGATAAAACAACTCCAAAAGAGAATATAGCTGTTGTTTGTTGCAACCGCAGTTCTTCACTCGATGACGACACTGCATATCAAAAAACTATACAAAATAACGACGATTATTTTCCGAGCCCTGCAGTGTTTGTCTATACTTTGGCGAATATCGTTACCGGAGAAATTTCTATCAGAAATAAAACCATGGGAGAAAGCGCTTTTTACGTAATGGAACAATTTAATCCACAAAAATTTTGTTCCTTTGCAGAAAGTGCATTTTTAGACTCTACCATAGATGCTTGCATTTGTGGTTGGGTTGAATTTTTCGATGGAAACTGTGATGTATTATTCACATATATCACACGTAATCCAAAGAATAACAAAGAATTAAACATAGAAAATTTACATACATTATACAATTTATAATATGGAAGAATTAATTTTAGAATTAAAGAAAGAAATTATCGAAGTATTAAACTTGGAAGAAATCACTCCTGAAGACATTGATACTGATGCCCCTCTATTTGGTGAAGGTCTTGGCTTGGATTCTATCGATGCTTTGGAATTGATGATGTTAATGCAAAAGAACTACGGCATTAAAGTTGACAATTCTGAAAAAGGAAAAGAAATCTTCAAGTCTATTCGCGTAATGGCTGAATTTATTTCTAACAATAGAACAAAATAACATAATGAGTGAAAAATTAGTTGTTACCGGAATGGGTGTCATTTCGGGATTAGGGAAAGGAAAAGATGCAACTCTTGCAGCTTTGTTAGCAGAAAAATCTGCCGTTGGTGCTATCAAATATATTCAAACGATGCACAACGACATTCCCGTTTCCGAAGTTCCATTCTCCGATTCAGAAATGAAGCAAATGCTAAACATTCCTGAAGAACAACTAATTACCCGCACTCCATTAATGGGTATTGTTGCCGCACAAGAAGCTATACAACAAGCGAAACTGTCGGAAAATAAACCCAAACGAATTGCTTTCATAAACGGAACAACCGTTGGCGGTATGGAGAAAAGTGAGCAGTTCTACATTGACTTCTTAGAAAACGATTCTCACTCCCAATACATTGCAGCCCACGATTGCGGTGCAGGAACAGACGACATAGCAGACTATTTCGGAATGTTCGACGTAACCACCACAATTTCAACGGCATGTTCTTCTGCCATTAATGCTCTTATTATAGGCGCAAATCTTATAAAAGCAGGAAAAGTTGATGCTGCTGTTGTCGGAGGAACTGAATGCTTAAGCAAATTCCACCTAAACGGATTCAATACACTAATGATTCTTGACAGAGAAGTTTGTAAACCATTCTCTCAAAATCGTGCCGGATTGAATTTAGGAGAAGGTGCTGCATATCTTGTGTTGGAAAAAGCAAACGATGCCACACAAAGAGGTGTGACGCCTTTATGTGAGCTAAGCGGCTATGCCAATTTCTGCGATGCATTCCACCAAACAGCGACTTCACCAAACGGTCAAGGTCCATTTTTGGCTATGCAAGGAGCTTTACAAGATGCCGGTCTACTGCCAAAAGATATAGATTATATCAGTGCGCATGGTACTGGTACCGGAAATAACGACGAGACCGAAAGTATTGCCATCACAAGAGTTTTTGGAGAACAAACTCCGGACTTCTCTTCCACCAAAGCTTTCACTGGACATACAACAAGTGCTGCAGGAAGCGTAGAATCGGTTATTTCCATATTGGCATTACAAAACAATTTCGTGCCGGCAAACCTCAACTTTGCCGAAAGAATCGAAAACATCACTATTCAACCAAATACTAAAACCAAAAAGAAACAAATGTCACACATTATGAATAATTCTTTTGGTTTTGGTGGCAATGACTCTTCTTGTATATTCTCAAAAATTCAATAATATGGAGATTTTCATTCAATCCGCAGCACAAATTTCAATACAAAATCCTCTTTGTGAAGATTGGTTTGAAAATCCTATCATTCCCACTCTTCCCTACAATCGTTCTATAGAGCCAGACTACAAACAATTCATCTCGCCTATAGCTTCAAGAAGAATGGGAAAACTAATAAAACGTGCCATTGCAACTTCACTATCAGCATTAAAACAAGCTGAAATACAAGAACTTGACGCTATCATTACAGGAACTGGACTTGGATGTGTAGAAAACACCGAAAAATTTCTTTCCGCTATGGTAAAAGAAGGTGAAGAATTTCTACAACCTACATTTTTCATGCAATCAACTCACAATACGATTAGTTCACAAGTTGCATTATTCCTAAAATGTAATGGTTACAACTGCACCTATTCGCACCGTGGAACTTCGTTTGAATCGGCACTTTCAGACGCATTTATTCAAATGAAATTAGGCAAGATAAAAAATGCACTAGTAAGCGGTCAAGATGAAATGACTCCAGACTATTTCAATATGTTAGGAAAAATCGGATATTGGAAAAACGAGATTTCTACAGACATTTTAAGAAATAGCAACACTAACGGTTCTTTTGCAGGAGAATGCTCCGCAGCCATCACTTTAGCAACCGAGCCAAAAGAACAATCTCTTTGTAAATTACAAGACATTGAACTTCTATATAAACCATCAAAAGAAAGAATGCAACAAGCTATCACAAATTTGATGGAGCAAGCAAACATCAGTTCTATAGATGCAATTATGCTTGGTTTAAGCGGAGACAAAAAAAATGACGACATATACAAAGAATTCGCGCAAACATTCTTTGCTGACAAACCTATTTGTTGGTATAAAAATATTTTTGGAGAATCGTTTACTGCACCAAGTTTTGGGGTATATACCGCTGCTACATGTCTAAAGAGAGGAATTGTACCACAACACCTATGTTACAATGGCCAAAACATACAAGATATACGTACAATTTTGGTCTATAACCATTTCCAAAACAAAGACCATTCTTTGATTCTTTTGTCAAAATGCTAAGGCTAATTGTATTATCGGTTATTCAATCATTATGTCTTGCCTCCGGACAGGTATTCCTGAAATTGGCAATGAACAAAATGACCGCATTCTCATGGACGTGGGCGTATTTCCAAAATCTACTTACCAATTGGTGGTTCCTTGCTACCGGCATTGCAATGGGAAGTGCAACAGTTTTATGGTTGCATATACTAAAAAACTACCCTTTATCATCGGCATACCCAATGACATGCTTAAGTTTTGTATTTGGTATGTTTGCAGCACTATTCCTTCTTCACGAGTCTATTCCTTTCACACGATGGATTGGAGTTGGCTGTATCATAATTGGCGTAATTTTTGTTGCTAAATAACAGTATGAAAAAAATTACTTTCTATACTATCCTTTGTCTATTGTTCGCACTACAAGTGTGCGCACAAACCGATTTCAAAAAAGTTGACATTTCAAAGAAACAGACTATCTTATCTGACATTTCGGCGACATCTAAGAAAAACCAAACACTTGCATGTTCCTTCATTCAAGAAAAAACAAGTACGTTAGTTGCAGAGAAAGCGATTTCTAAAGGATTGATGTATTACAAATCACCTAATTCTCTTCGTTGGGAATATACAAATCCACAAGCAAGTGCGCTTATCGTAAACGGAAACGACGTTGCCGTACAAACTGCCAAAGGAACCACAACAAACAACAATAGGATGTTCAAAGAATTGGCGACTATCATTATGAGCACCATTGACGGTTCCGGACTAAACGACAGTAAGAATTTTTCTTCTGAAGTTTCTGAAAATGCAACTACTTATAAAGTTGTTCTAACTCCGATAAACAAACGTATTGCTGCAATATATTCACACATTACGTTACTAATTGACAAACAAAGCAAGGTGGCAAAAAGCATAACTATGCAGGAACAAAATGGTGATTCTATGACAATCAACTTCTCCAACCACAAACTAAATCAACCATTAGACACACATCTTTTCAATATTCAATAAATATGTTAGAAAATAAAATCTACCTCATTGAACATAAGGACATTGTAAAAGATACCATAATTTATTCTATTCGTCAGAATAAGAATAACGAAATCTTTAAGGCACATTTCCCTGGCTCACCAATAACTCCGGGAGCATGTCTGATTGAAATTGCAAAAGAGCTATGCGAGAAACATATAGGTAAACCTATACAGATTGCATTTGTAAAATCTGTTAAATTTATCAATATCATAACTCCTATCGCTAATGAATTTTTGAATTTTTCAATTACAATTTCTGAAGCAAACGACAAATATCAAGCGAAAGTGCAGATTTTATCTGAAGGGAATGTGTATTCAAAAATCAATTTTGAGTTAGCCTAATGGAACTTTCAAATGAAACGTGTGTAGTTATTCCGACCTACAATAACGAAAAAACAATTGCTACTGTTATTGAATCGGTTCTTCCATATTCACAAAACATTATCGTCGTTAACGATGGTTCTACTGATTCAACAGAATCGATTTTAAAAAAATTTGAAAATAAAATTACCATTGTTTCATATCTACCAAACCGTGGTAAAGGCTACGCCCTAAAGCAAGCGTTTCTTGAAGCAAAAAGAAGAAATTATAAGACTGCTATTACCCTTGATGCCGACGGTCAGCATAAAGCAAGTGATTTGCCGTTATTCGCAGAAGCTATACAAACACATCCTGATGCACTCATAATAGGTAGTCGTTCGTTTGAACAACCGAATATGCCATCAAAAAACAGTTTTGCAAATAAATTTTCAAACTTTTGGTTTACGGTACAAACAAGCATTTCATTACCCGATACACAAACTGGTTATAGAGCCTACCCACTTGTAGCTATGAAATACAAAGGGCCTATCAACAATCGATACGAAGCTGAACTTGAAATGCTTGTACGCAATGCATGGAAAGCCATTCCACTTATTCCTATAAACATTGACGTATATTATCCACCAAAAGAAGAACGCGTGTCACATTTCCGACCAACAAAAGACTTTGTACGAATCAGTCTATTGAATACATGTCTATGTTTTATAGCCATTGTATATGGTTTTCCATCGATGTGGCTACGAAGATTATGTAAAAAGTTGGCATAAAAAAAGAGACAATGCACAGCATCGTCTCTCTCTATTTCGAAACATTTTTTCTATTCCATTGGGTATTTACCTTCCGAAAGTCCTTTCATCAAAGCGTCGTACATATCCTGATCGCGAAGAGTCAACTTACGACGGTTTATTAGATTGAAATTTTGTCCTTCCGTACAATCCCAATAAAAAGGTACCAAGCCATAATTCTTTGATTCACGGCCAACTGTTTCCAACCATTGGCACACACTTTTATGATGATTTTCTTGATCTAACACCTCAGGATCCTTGTCGCGATATAAACTACCAAATTCACCTAATATTACAGGGACTCCCTTACTAACAAATTTCTTTTTCATTTTATTGAATTCACTTGCTATATATTTTGGTCCATTTGTAGAAAATGCATTACGATCTTTTTGAATTTCCGATAGATAATCTCCCCAATAATATTGCATATTTCCCCAAGACTCATCTTTATCCAATCCACAGAATGTATATGGTTGATAACAATGTACCTCCATTGCCAAACGATTTGGCACCGTATCGGTAGGCATATTTTTATAATATGTATACGTTTTATCTATATCCGCATCCGGACCTTGAAGAACAAGTGTACGGAACATATTCTTTCCACCTGTTGCACGAACAGTAGAAATAAAAGATTGTTCATATTTAATCAATGCTTCCGTATTTTTCCATTGATTGCTATAGCCAATATTCGGTTCATTCAATGCAGCAAAAAGCAAACGATCATCATAATCAGCAAATTCAGAAGCAATTTGTTGCCAATAATTTATATACTTTTGATTAACTTCTTCACTATAGCCATTTGCTATATCATTTTCTATCCAACCACCATCCCAATGTATGTTAATCAAGGCATACATATCTTGATTAATTACATAATCAACAACTTCGTGCACTCGTTTCATCCAAGCGGCATCAATTTGTCCATTATTTGAATGTAAATCCCAAGAACAAGGAATACGAACAGCGTTAAAACCCATATTCTTTACATAAGCGATAATATCAGGAGTAGTCTTTGTTTCCCCCCAAGCTGTCTCACCGCCAACTGCCTCCAAGGTATTGCCTAAATTCCAGCCTGCATAAATTGAATACACAATTTGATTTGCCGTACGCATACCCAATGAATCCATTACAACCACTGAATCCGTATCAACAACTGTTGTATCTTCTGGTTGTATATCTTCTTCCCCTGTTTTTTTCTTAGTACAAGAAGTAAACACCAATGCACATACCAATGTACATACAATTGAAATCCTACAAAATATATTTTTCATCATATCAATTATTTTCCAATTCATTTAACAAATTCGAGCAAGCAACTTCGAGCATATCTATCACCAACGTAAAACCTTCTTCTCCACCATAGTACGGGTCAGGAACAGATTTACGTCCAAAAGAAGGACAATAATCCACCATACGATGAATCTTCGAGCGTTGCTCGTCTGTTGTTGCTATTGACTCTAAATCACGGATATTTTGATCATCCATGCCAAATATAAGGTCAAATTTTTCGAAATCGGACTTTTCTACAGGACGAGACAAGTGGGTAATATAATAGCCACGGTCACCGGCTTTACAGCGCATACGGTAGTCTGCCTTATCACCTTCATGATAATCAAGAATTCCAGCCGAATCTATTTCATATTTTTCCGTCAAACCTTTATCCTCCACCAATTTATTCATAATAGTGTCGGCCAAAGGTGAACGACAAATATTTCCTAAACAGACAAATAATATTTTCTTTTTTTGACTTTCCATATAATTAATTGTTCTGTTCCTGCAAAATCAACAACTGCAACATTCGTAGTGCAGAAAAAGCAGCTTTTTCCACATTATGCTCACGTTCTGTTCCAAATTGAAATCGTTTTGCAACAACATTTTTATCGGAAGCGACCGCAATCCACACAGTACCAACCGGTTTTTCCGCAGAGCCACCTGTAGGACCAGCTATACCCGACGTTGCCACTCCGTAAGTCGTACCGATTTTCTTTCGCACTTGCGATGCCATTGTTCGTACAACCGCTTCACTCACAACGCCATAGTTTTCTATATCAGATGGAGCAACTTGCAATTCGTTTATTTTTACAGAATTATCATACGAAATTACACTTCCCCAATAATATGCGGAACTACCAGAAATACGTGTCAATTTAGCTGAAATCGTTCCACCTGTACAACTTTCCGCTGTAGCAACCGTCGCACCTTGCGATAATAATAAATTACCGACAACTTCTTCTATAGTTTCGTCATCATAGCCCCATACATATTGGGAAATTTGCGGCATCAATTTTTCTTCTTGCTCTGCAATAATCGCACGGGCTAATTGCTCATTTTCCGCTTTACAAGACAAGCGTAATTTCACAACCCCGGCAGCAGGCAAATAAGCTAAATGCACCTGCGACGGCAATGCACTCTCCCAATCGGCAATGATTTCCGCCAATTTAGATTCTGCAATATCCGCTACATTAATGTGTCTATGTACAATTGCTGGCAAATCAAACATGCTACGAAGCCAAGGAATCACACTTTCCTCCATCATACGCTTCATTTCCGACGGAACACCAGGTAACGACACAACTACATGTTGGTCTTTTTCAAACCACATTCCGGAAGCTGTACCACACGGATTTGGAACCAAACGAGCCGACTTTGGAAATTGAGCCTGTGTTAAATTTTGTGCATTCACTTCCTGGTTCCTCGCCGTAGCATAACGAACCATTCCCTCGTAAGCCTGTTGATTAAAAACTAGTTCTGTTTGGAAAAACTCACATAGAACTAACTTGGTTATGTCATCATTCGTCGGACCGAGTCCACCAGTGACAATAACCACATTTGACTCAGCCGAAAGACGAGCCAACGAGTTTACGATACTCTCACGATTATCGGATATAGTTTCAACACACGAAATATCGAAACCTATAGCCGACAAATGTTCACCCAACCACGAAGCATTGGTATTGACAGTTTTTCCTATCAACAATTCGTCACCAATACTCAATAGAGCGACATTCATATTAGTTTTCTGGCATCAATAACCAACAAATAAGATATGCAAGAAGACCAAAGCCACCGAAAACAACAGCACAAAGCCAAATTATTCTCATAATGGTTGGATCTATACCTAAGTAATTTGCTACACCACCTGCTACACCAGCTATTTTTTTGTCTGAAGATTTTTTAAAAGTTGCCATATTAATTCTATTTTATGTTTGTGCAAATATACATAGAAATAGTAACTTTGAAAAAATTTATCTTATGACGATTAGAGATATTATCACAGAAATTGAATCGGTTGCACCTTTATGTTACCAAGAATCCTACGATAATGCAGGACTAATTATAGGCAACAAAAACGACAATGTTTCAAAAGTTCTCATCACCTTGGACGTAACCGAGGCAGTAATACAAGAAGCTATTGATTGCCAAGCCGACCTTATCGTATCGCATCACCCACTTATTTTCAAAGGATTAAAAAAACTGAACAACAACAGCGAAACAGAACGATGCGTACAACTTGCAATAAAAAACGACATTGCAATCTATGCTTGCCACACTAACATTGACGCAGTTTCAACAGGCGTAAATGCAAAAATCTGTGAAAAACTCGGACTTATCAACACAAGAATATTACAACCAAAAACGAACAGCCTTACAAAACTTGCGACCTATGTTCCACATGCGTATGTCGAAAAAGTTCAAGAAGCATTATTCGCAGCTGGAGCCGGATGCATTGGAAACTACGACAAATGCAGTTTCTCTGCAGAAGGCATAGGAACATACAGAGCCAACGAACAAGCAAATCCATTTATTGGAAATAAAAATGAGTTCCACAAAGAACCTGAACAACGCATTGAAGTTATATTACCTAACGAACGAACACATGCCGTTGTTAACGCATTGCTTGAAGCACATCCGTATGAAGAAGTTGCCTACGATCTATTTCCATTGCAAAACACATTCAATTTAGTCGGTGACGGAATGATAGGCGAACTACCCGAAGCAATGGATACAAAAACTTTTTTACAAAATGTAAAAACAACATTTGGTTGTGGAATAATCAGACATACAGCCATAACGAAAAATTCTGTTAAAAGAATTGCTGTATGTGGCGGTTCCGGAAGCTTCCTCATTGAGGACGCAATACACAACGGTGCCGATGTCTTTATAACCGCAGATGTAAAATACCACGATTTCTTTCAAGCCGAAAACAAGACTATCATAGCCGACATCGGACATTTTGAATCAGAGCAATTCACAAAAGAATTATTTTATGAAATATTAAAGAAAAAATTTTATACATTTGCAATCCAAATTTCAAAGGTTAGTACGAATCCGATAAACTACTTATAAAATGGCAAAGAAACAAGCAGAAGCTACTGCTCAACAAACTGTAGAAGAAAAACTTACAGCATTGTTTAAATTACAAGAAGCAGATTCTAAGATTGACGAAATCACTCGCCAACGTGGCGAACTTCCATTGGAAGTAAAAGATTTGGAAGACGAATTAGCAGGATTAGAGACACGCATCGCAAAAATCCAAGAAGAAATTTCTCAAAAGGAAAAAGATGTTGCCACTAAGAAAGAAGAAATAAAAGATGCACAAGCACAAGTTAGAAAATATGAAGAACAACAAAATCATGTTTCTAACAACCGTGAATTCGAATCTATTGCAAAAGAAATTGAATTCCAAAACCTTAACATACAACTTTTCGAAAAACGTATCCGTGAATACAGCAACGACATCGAAAAGAAAAAAGTCCAATTAAGTGATTCAAAAGCAAAATTCGACGATCGCAAGATTGACTTAGATGCTAAAGTAAAAGAACTTGAAACTATCATCAACGAAACGAAAGAAGAAGAAGAAAATCTTGTTAACGAAAAAACAGCAATTGCTGAAAACATAGAAGAACGTCTTCTTAACGCTTACACTCGTCTTCGTAAAAACGCTCGCAACGGTGTTGCTATTGCAACTGTTGAACGTGACGCCTGCGGTGGTTGTTTCAACAAAATCCCAGCACAAAGACAACTTGACATCAAGAGCCACAAGAAAATTATCGTTTGTGAATATTGCGGCCGTATCCTTGTTGACAAGGGTCTTGTTTTCGGAACAGAAGACAATGCTGAAGTTGCAGAATAATAAAAACTAAAACTCTTACATAATGCTGTTTACGGTTTCGTGAACAGCATTTTTTATCTTATGAATATAGGTCTTTATTTCGGTTCATTCAATCCTATCCATGTTGGACACTTAGTGATTGCAAACTACATTGTTGAATTCACTGAGTTAGACGAACTTTGGTTCGTAATTTCACCGCAAAATCCCTTAAAAGAAAAATCGTCCCTATTAGACGACTACCAAAGACTTAGAATGGTTGAATTAGCAATAGAAGACATTCCACATTTACGGGCTTCTTCGATAGAATTTTCACTACCACAACCGTCATACACAGTAAACACGTTGGCTCATTTGGAAGACAAATACCCACAACATACGTTTTCTTTAATAATGGGTGGTGACAATTTACAATCATTCAAGAAATGGAAGAACTACCAAAGAATTCTTGATGGTTATACTATATACGTATATCCTCGTCCGGAATACACTATACCAGAAGAGTTTAAAGAGCTACCTAACATACAAATCGTACAAGCCCCACTAATGGAAATTTCTTCAAGTTTCATACGCGAATCCATACGAAGCAACAAAAACGTACAAGGCTTCATGCCTGCTGCTGCATGGAAATATCTTGATGAAATGAATTTTTACAAAAAAACAAACCTATAGTTTTGTAATAAAATATTATTTTTGTCTTCAAGACTTGTTGAAATGCTTACTACAACCATATTTATACAAGGTGTGCTTATAGGCTTATTCGTTTCCATTCCAATGGGACCTATCGGCATTTTGTGCATACAACGTACATTACAACAAGGAAGACTTTCCGGATTTATTTCCGGATTAGGTGCAGCTTGCGCCGACACTTTATTTGCCAGCATAGCTGGATTAGGTTTAACACTTGTGTCGGATTTTTTCAAAGAACAGCATACCATCATTATGCTAATCGGTTCTGCTGTACTTTTCGTGCTTGGTTTACGAATGTTTTTCAAAAACACTATAAAACAAGCACGTGCATTTAAATATCAAAAGTCTAATCCTCTCTCCGACTTCATTTCTGTATTTGTGCTAACGATTACGAACCCTATCACTATCATTTTCTATGGTATAGTATTCGCAAGTTTAGGTATAGTACAAGATAACATCTACTCACTCGTAGTATTGCTTTCGGGTATATTTTGCGGAGCAATTAGTATCTGGTTTCTGCTGTCAACATTCGTAAATATCTTCAGAAAATATTTTCGCCTACGAATTATATTCTACATCAATAAAGTGGCCGGCATCATTCTTATGCTATTTGGATTATTTGCTATATACAATGCATTCTACCCGGTAGGACAAGATGATGTAACAGGACACAATGTGCCAATTATACAACACAAATAAAGATGATAGTAGAAACTAATACCATTTGTGCAATAGCAACAGCTCAAGGGAAAGGTGCTATTGCCGTAATACGAATAAGTGGCGAAGAGACAAAGAACATCATTCAACGTGTTTTCAAACCATACAAGCCATCCGAAAATTGGTACAACGAAGGATATAAAATCCACTATGGAGAAATCACAAAAAATGGTGAAACTATCGATTCTGTTTTAGTTTCTATCTTTAACAACCCTAATTCATATACTGGCGAAGACTCTGCAGAAATTAGTTGCCATGCTTCTACTTATATTCAAAACGAGATTCTTAATCTTTTAATAGAAAACGGAGCCCGCTTAGCACATCCGGGAGAATTCACACAACGAGCATTCCTAAACAAAAAGCTCGACTTATCACAAGCCGAAGCTGTTGCAGACTTGATTGCATCTAATTCAAAAGCATCGCACCATCTTGCCATGTCACAAATGAAAGGTGGATATGCAAAAGAATTGAAAGATTTACGTGATGTGCTACTGACATTCCTATCTTTATTAGAATTAGAATTAGATTTTAGCGAGGAAGATCTGGAATTTGCTGATAGAAAACAACTTACCGACCTTTGTAGCGATCTCACAAAACGTGTAGAAAAATTGGTAGCTTCATTCAAATTAGGCAATGCTATAAAAAAAGGCATTCCTGTTTGTATTGTCGGCGAGCCAAATGTGGGTAAATCTACCCTACTAAACGCTATACTCAATGAAGACAAAGCAATAGTTTCATCCATTCCTGGTACGACCCGCGATGTTATAGAAGACACTATCGTCATTAACGGAATTACATTCAGATTTATCGACACCGCCGGCATACGAGAAACAGAGAATGAAATAGAAAAAATCGGTATACCAAGAACTTTCGAGAACATTGAAAAAGCATCGTATATCTTTGTTTTGTTCGACATTACTGCCAACAAACAAGAAATACAACAAACAATCTCTACTATAAAAGAACAAGTAAAAGACAAGAAGATGTTCCTAATCATCAATAAAATCGACCTTGTTCCAAATTATAGAGATGTTATCAAAAAAGACGATTTCGAAGATCTATCAAGCGAAGATGAATTCATCTATATCTCTGCAAAACAACAAATTGCAGTTGATGCACTTATAGAAAAGCTCCTATCTGACGTCAATGCAAACAACATTAGCCAAGAAGACGCTATCGTTACCAATTTCCGTCATTTTGAAGCATTACAACATGCGTTAGAATCCTTACACATAATTGACGAAGGTTTCCAAAACGGTTTAACCAACGACCTTATCAGCCTTGAATTACGTCAAGTTCTCCATTATCTCGGAGAGATTACGGGAGAAATCAGCGAAGAAGAAATGCTTGGCAATATTTTCGCACACTTCTGCGTGGGCAAATAATTCTCAATAACCCACCATAACTAAACATAGGATAAAACCTTGAAACGCCCGACTATCGGGCATTCTTCATTTTTTGTTTTTAATCAACCTTTTGTTTTATTATCGTTATTTTGGTTATTTTTGTACCACATTTGTACCACAACCACAAATTAGTTGAATTTATAACAGTTATAAACCCAATATGAAAAAGTGTGTTTACAAACTTTTACAAACATTTACAAATATATGGGAGAAATTAACCCAAATACGTCCTATATGTCAACACCAATGGAAAGAATCAGAACGTATCTTAAAGTATGTCAATTTTGCGGAAAAGAATATTATGCTTACAAGTCCACAACTAAATGTTGTTCGGATTCGTGTTCTAAGCGACTGTACAAGCAAAACAAACGGACGCAATTGTTACAAATCGAAGAACGTACAGTAAAAAAAAGATTAGCTCAAGATTTGCAACAAGAAGCCTTTCTATCAATATCCGATGCCGCAAGACTTTTACATGTCTCTCGGCCAACAATGATGAACATCATTAAGACGAAATGTATATGCGTTCATTCCTCAAGTAAAAGAATGAAACGCATCAACAAAGAAGATTTGCTTCAAGCCTGTAGCAAGGAAATATCTGCTCCAATTGTAAAAGAAACAAACTTAATATCTGTGAAAGAAGCTTTAGAAAAATATAAAATATCAATCACTTGGTTTTATCATAAAATAAGACCTGCAAATCTTACACCTATCAAAATTAAGGGAGTTGCTTTCTACGATGCCGAAGATTTGAAAAAATTGCTCTATGTGAAACAACACGTTGAAATACGAGATTGGTACACGGTTTCTCAAATCGTTGAGCAATTTAATTTGAAAAGACCTCGTGTCTATGAAATATTGACTGACAACAAGGAAATACCTCGAAAAAGGGTGGGAAAAGACATTCTCATTTCAAAGAAACATTGGGATGACATTAGAGGTGTTTCAATGCAGGAAAACGAGAAATACTATTCTGTTCCAGATGCAACTCAGTTATACAATATCAAAAGATCATATTTATATGATATTATCCGAGAACACAATATACCTAAGATTAAACGGGGGCAATATATCTACATTGAAAAATCAGTTTTGGATTCAATTATGTCAAACCGCAAAAAATAAAAAATATGTCAAGTACAAAAGTAACACTACGAAAAAGAGAATTACCAAGTGGCACTATAACGCTATATCTTGATTTCTACCCACCAATTACCAATCCTCGAACAATGGAGAAAACACGCCGAGAGTATTTGGGTATTTATTTAATCAAGAATCCACAAAGTGCAATTGAGAAAAAAGCAAATGCCGACAAACTGCAAATTGCTGAAGGTATCCGGGCACAGCGAGAACTTTCCATTCTCAGCCAACAATATGGTTTTATTGATAAAACTATGGAGAAAGCAGACTTTAATTCCTATATACAAGAAGAATCTCTCCATCACAACGAACGTTGGTTGATTACGGCCAAACATTTTGAAAAATTCACACACAACAATTGCACGTTTAGAGATGTCACCATTGATTTTTGTAATAGGTTTCGGGAATACTTATTGGGCGATGAACTTTCAATAAGTGTAAATTCTGCGTCTGCCTATTGGAGTACGTTCCGCGCTATGTTGGCGACTTTATACAAAAGGAAACTTATTGCCGAAAATATTAATGACTATCTTGAACCTATAGAAACGTGTACTCCACAAAAAGAATTCCTAACAATCGATGAAGTGCGTAAACTATACGAAACACCTTGCAAAAATGACATTGTAAAACGAGCTTCTTTATTTTCTTGTTTAACTGGTTTACGTAAAAGTGATATTTTAACACTTCGTTGGGAACATATAGAATCATTTCCTGATGGTGGTTGGTGCATTCGAAAAAGAACAGAAAAGACAAAAGCCGATATGTTGAATCCAATTTCTCAAGAAGCTTACGAACTTTGTGGAGAACCATCAATAGGACCAATTTTCAATGTGACTTATGATGAAATAAGACGTTGTATAAAGAAATGGCTTTCCGATGCTGGTATAACCAAACACATCACATTTCACTGTTTCCGTCATACGTTTGCAACATTGCTTATTACCAATGGAAACGATGTTTACACCGTTTCAAAAATGCTTACCCATAGAAATGTTGCAACAACTCAAATCTATGCTCATCTTGTTGATGATAAAAAGCGTGTTGCTGCAGAATCCATAAAGATAAAACTATAAAACACGCAGAAATAATAATCTTTCGTGCCTATTTATAGCCTCAAAACTCTTGATTTTGGGGCTATTTTTATGTCAATTTTGAAGAATTTTGAATTTTTTTCAAAAAAAAATTAGGCTAAAAATGTAAACAACGATAAAAGAGCAAAAATAAACGTAAAAAAAAGTCTGTTTTTTTGCCAAAATCGCCTGTTAGTGTCAATTCCACACTTGTCAACCGAGAAAAAACATAGCTTTTTTTATATACATTTGCCCTCGTTTAAAGAAGAGGTGTTCACCACAATACCAAATCCTATGAACATAAAATAATGTGTAATTTAAAATTTTTCTTATGACAACAGAAAACGGTGTCTCTTTTGATTGCTTACCCAAAGCGGTCGCAAACCTTCAAATTTGTGTAAATGAAATTCTCAAAAAAATTGAAATCCTACAATCAGGGGTGGAAAATTCCGAAAAATGGTACAATTTGAAAGAACTATGTGAATATCTACCTGATAAACCAGCACAGCAAACAGTGTATGAATGGGTGAACAAACGAATAATCCCATTTCACAAACGAGGAAAAAAATTATTTTTTCTTAAATCCGAAATTGATAACTGGATGCTCTCGGATAATAATTCCATTCAGAATCAAGTTCAATTGTATCTAAACTCACATAAACGTTTCTAATATGAATCAACCCTTTGTTTGTCCTTTCGCTAAAACAACTAAGTTGTCCGACAATTGGATTGACAACCAGGATGTAACAACGCAGCTTCATATTTCTTTGCGAACACTACAGGAATTACGCACTCGTGGCGTGATTCCTTATACAAAACTTGGTAATAAAATCTATTACAAACGACAGGACATTGAAGATGTATTAAACTCAAATTTTCAAAAACCACATGGAAGAAAGTAGATTCTCTTTTTTCAAATCACCAATCAGCAACACCAAACCGTATTCTTCGTTTTCTCTTATCGACATTTACAACTATATTCGTGGTGATTTTGCAAAAGTTCGTACCGAACATTTGCGCACTTTGACAGATAAAAAGCTGGCTCAAAAATATAAGGGCTGTAATTTTGATTATTGTACGTTCTCTGGGGTTTTCTCCGAACGGAAAGACAAACACCTTATGGAACATTCAAATCTTCTCTGCATTGATTTTGATGGGCTGTATTCCTATGAATGTCCAACAGCTTTCGCTGCTGAAAAATCATATCCGTCTGTTGAATTACTTCGTTACAAACTATTACAAGACGAATATTTTGAAACAATGCTGCTTTTCCGTAGTCCATCGGGCAATGGCTTGAAATGGGTTATTCCCATCGAAGTTCGCGACACGAAATCGGCATTCTACGCAAGCCATTTGGATTACTTTCAGGCTGTAGAAAAATACATTCGGCAAACCTACCGAATACAAATCGACACATCTGGGAAAGATGTGTCACGAGCATGCTACCTACCACACGACCAATCCGTTTTTATCAATCCGCATTTGTTAGAACCATGAAAAGACCTTTCTACCCTCAACAATGGAAGAACGACGATATTCCCAACGCCATTGAAGAACTTACCTCTCGTATAGAACAGGCAGCCGTCGATATTGCGCCGACTTACAACGAATGGCTGCAACTTGGATTTGCTTTGGTTGACGCACTTGGCGAGAACGGCCGGCCGTTCTTTCAACGATTAAGCCGTTTCTATCACAATTACACCGAAAAGGAAACCAACGAGCAGTATTCTCGCTGTCTTTCCTCAAATAGAGACGGAATCACCATCAAAACGCTTTTCTATCTCGCTAAAAAGGCAGGAATCAACATTCTTCTGTCAAAAACGCCAAAATTGCTAACTGACTTTATTGGAATTATTGACAATTTTGGAGATTTACCGAAAAAAGAGATGCCCAAATCTTCAATATCTCCAAAATCTCCAATATTTTCCCCTCTAACGATTTGCAAAGAAGAACCGATGCCAACGTTCTCCAACCTCATCAAGGACAATCTTCCGTATCTGCTTTCTCAAATTGTAGGCAAAGCCAAGTCCGACGAAGATGCCGACTTGCTCATTCTTGGCTCTATCACCGTCTTTTCTGCGTGTTTGCCAAACATCTATGGCGTGTACAACAAACGCGATGTTTATCCAAACCTATTCGTTTTTATCACCGCACAGGCATCAGCAGGAAAAGGTCGATTGTCGCTCTGTCGTAAGTTGGTCGAACCTATTCAGAAGCATTTGCGTGAAACCAACAAAGCCGAATACGAGGACTATAAACGCAAACAGGCGGAATATGTCGCCAATCGAAAAAATCACGACTACGAACAGCCCGAAGAACCACCCTTGCGTACATTGTTTATGCCTGCCAATAGTAGTGCCACATCGGTGTACAAGGTTCTCAACGACAACGAGGGCGTTGGTCTTATGTTCGAAACCGAAGGCGACACGCTTGCAAATACGTTCAATTCCGATTTCGGAAATTTCTCCGACGGACTTCGCAAAGCGTTCCATCACGAGCCAATTTCCTACAATCGACGTAAGGAAAATGAATTTGTGGAGCTCGACAAACCAAAATTTTCCGTTCTTCTATCTGGTACACCTCGCCAAATAACAAACCTCATCCCAGATGCCGAAAATGGTTTGTTCAGCCGTTTTTTGTTCTATTACATGAACATTCGTATGGAATGGGACGATGTGTTTTCCGACGATGACGATTGCACCGACGACAGCTCTTTTGAACTATTGGGACACAAATTTGAGGAATACTACAATTCCCTAAAAGCAATGAAGCCGATGCGTTTCTGTTTCACAGAACCTCAACGAAAGGAATTCAATGAGTTCTTCAAGGATATTCAGCAAAACTATGCGTCAATTCTTGGTTTGGACATTCTTGGTTCAATCCGTCGACTGGGAATCATCACGTTTCGTATAGCTATGATTTTATCAACGCTACGAATGTGCGACACTGGCAATTACTGTACTCCGATTGTTTGTTCCGATGCCGACTTTCGTTCGGCCATTACAATGGCAAAAATACTTCTACGGCACACCGAAAAAGTGTTCTGCTCGCTTCCTGGCAATGACAAGAAAGATGGCAACCAAGATTGCTCTGGTCAGGAATCCACACGAATCAAACAGATTTTCTTAGATAATCTTCCAAATTCATTCGACAGAAAGCAATTTCAAGAAATTGCACAGGCATTAACCATTCCCGAAACAACCGCAGACAGATTTGTGAAAAATTGGTGTCAATCGGGAATTATCATTCATTCTTCTCACGGGAAATATGAAAGAGCTGAATAAAAAAAAGACTATATAAACGAATTGCTCCACTTTTCATTCAAAACTATTTATTTGCTACAAATTTATCCTTATATTCGCAAAAAGTTTGATAATGACAACAAAAATACAGCAAATAGTAAAAAATGCACCTCGTGATACAGTATTATTTGGTTCTTGGCTTTCAGATAATGGATTGGATGCCCGTGGACAATATTCATATATGAAAAGTGGCTGGTTAGAACGCATATCCAAAGGTGTTTATAAAATACACGGGACATCGCCAACTCTATTGGCGACAATATCATCGTACAACACACAATTGAAAAAAAAATGCATTGTGGGAGCATATACAGCTCTGGAACTTAGAGGATATTCTCATTATCTTTCTATGGGTAAGCCAAAAGCATTCCTTTTTACCGACAAAAATAACAAATTGCCATCGTGGCTGCTGAACAATAATTGGGATATGACCATTAAATATATGAAGACATCCTTTCTCGGCAACGATTTGTTGGGTGTTGAAACAATGTCGATAGATAAACTTGATTTGCTCGTCTCTTCTCCGGAACGTGCTTTTTTTGAATGTTTGAATATGCCTGATGCTTCGTCATCGTTACTTGACATATATTACATAATGGAGAGTTTAACGACCTTGCGACCAAAATTAGTACAACAATTGTTGGAATCCTGTACATCTCAAAAAGTAAAACGATTATTTCTCTATATGGCAGAAAAAGCAAACCATCCTTGGGTAAAGGCTTTGCAATTAGACAAGATAAACTTTGGAACATCAAGATTTATGATTACACCAATCGGGAAATACATCAAGAAATATAATATGACCATCTCAAAAGATATAGCCGAATATGAATGACAGTAGTATAAAATCAAAAGTTTACGCGCAAAAAGTGGAGCTTCTGCTTCGACTTGTGCCAATAATAAAAGAGGAAGGCGTTTTTGCCATACACGGTGGCACTGCTATTAATTTGTTTTTGAAAAACCTACCCCGTTACTCTGTCGACATCGATTTGACATATATTCCTTTGTCTGACCGACAAACCAGTTTAGAGAACATAACTAAGCATCTCAAATTAATTTGCGATAAGGCACAACGAACAATCAAAGGAATACACATAACACCTAATTTCAACACAAGTAAATTATTGTGCGAACATCAAGGAAAACAAGTTAAAATTGAAGTGAATCAAACCAAACGTGGTATTGTAGGTGGCGAAATCCTTACCATACCTTTGAGTGAGAAAGCACAGAATGAGTTTTCACTTTATTGCGAAGCTCCAATTGTACCATTGACACTGCTTTATGGAGGAAAAATTGCCGCAGCGTTATCTCGCCAACATCCACGAGATCTATTTGATATAAAATATATGGATTTCCCTTTACAACAATGCCGTGAAGGACTTATATTTTGCCTACTTGGTAGCGAAAGGCCATTACACGAATCATTAGCCCCAAGTTTGATAGACCAACGAAAGGCAATGGAAAACCAGTTCGCTGGCATGACTGATATTCTGTTTTCATACGAAGAATTTGAAGAGACTCGAACAAAACTCATAAATGACGTTAGATCATTGATGACCGAAGAGGATAAGAAGTTCCTGATTAGTTTTGAATCTGGTCAACCTGAATGGAACGGATATGAATTTGAGTACTTCAAAAATTATCCTTCCATTCAATGGAAACTTCTTAATCTAAAGAAACTTGCCAAGCAAAATCCTCAAAAATTGAAAGAGGAGGAGAAAAATCTGAAGTGTATTTTAATTTAAGAAACAATGGATATGACGATTCTTACATCTGCATTATTGCCAATATTACAAAACATCGTAGCTTCCGCCGCTTATGATAAAGTGAAGAATATCATGTATGCTGATGATGACTCAGACAATGATGCATTCAGAAAAGTTATGAGGGAGGCATTTGTTTCCGCTATTAAGAAAACGAAGAAGGATGCCAACGATGTTCAAATAGAGAAAACTGAGAGAGAGGAATTCCGTTACTATCAGAAGGTGATAAAAGATGAAATCATTCGCCTTGAGCCACCTGAAAGGAAGAGATATGTAAACAAGGAATTATATGAAGCTTTCAAAAATGAGGTATTGAAGAGGCAAGAAACCTTGAACGGCCTGAATTTAGCATTAGCGCAGGAATGCCTAAAGACGGCCCAAGAGAATAAAACACACCTTACCCTGCTATTAAGCGATGTGTCGGATATGAAAGATGACATACAAACAATCAAAGAATCGGTAACAAAACAACCGAAAACCTTTGAAGAAATGTCTTCTAATCTACGAGGTGTCGACAGATGCCTAGCTGATGACTATCATATAGAACGACAGGAAACAGCTTTAATATTAGAGTGGGTTCAAGGTAAAGATTATAAAAAGCCAGAAAAACGTATTTGTATTGTAACTGGTGAGGCTGGTAGTGGAAAAACAGTTGTATTGGCAGATGTCCTTAATAAATTAGAGCAACAAGATATTCCAACGATTGGACTTAAGTCAGATTACTTGTTTGATACCAATGATACAGATATTGACAAGGCTTTAAACCTGAATGGCACCTCGCTTATTCAATTGGTAACTGGAAGTGCAAGAAAGGGACTCACTGTCTTGATTATAGATCAGATTGATGCTTTGTCTCTTTCTCTTAACTTTAAGCGTAAGCCTTTGGCTGAAGTACAAAGAGTAATTACCGAACTCTCCCGTAATGATAATGTTAGAATTGTATTATCATGTAGGGAATATGACTACAAGAGTGAACGGGCATTCTATCAATATAATGGTAGTCATCAGATAATTGTAAGGAATTTGCCTAAAACAGATGTGGATAGAGTCTTGGCTGACTTTAATATCCTTGAAGGTGGATTACAAGAAGAGGAATATAGTTTTTTGGAGAATCCAATGAACCTGTCTCTGTATTGCCGTTTGCGTAAAAACAGTGGTGGTAAATTAAAAGCAACACAATCCGCAGTCTATAATGCCTATTGGCAACAGGTACTTATTGAAGATGCCAGAGAAAAGGGAATCGATCCGATTCGAATAAAGATATATCTTGAAATGGTCATAGGAAATATGATACATGAGCAGGTGTTGTCGCAAAGTTCTATTAAATATAGTACCGAATATTCAAGTGAACAAACTTTCCTTTTATCGGAAGGCTATTTAGTACAAAGTAGTGATGGCGCACAAATACAATTCCGCCACCAAACTTTGTTTGACTATACCTATTCCAGATTGTTTTTTGAGTCTGGAAAGGAAATAGAGGATGATTTCATGAATGTTCATCAAGGTTTATTTGTAAGAGGACGTCTGAAAACACTTCTAGTATACTTAAGAGAAGTAGATTCAAATAAATATATCAGTATTGTTAGAAAGATTATTACCAGTGCCAATTACCGATTCCATTTAAAGCAGCTCACAATTTCCTTGCTGGGTTCTTTTGTGAGATTAAAACCACAAGAAGATGCTGTTATACGCGAAACCATTATCCCAGATGACAAACTCAGTAGTGTATTTCTGAGGACTGTATATGCCATTGGACCTGTTAAGACTTTGATGCGCTACATATTGTCAAATGGCGGGTTCGCAAATTGTGAAAGGCGATATACTGAACGCGTCATTGATTTGTTGAATTATATTATTGAGCAGAATCAACAGGAGGGAATAACCATATTAAGACAGATAGAAAATAAAATAAGCCAATTGGAAGAAGAGAGATTGGAACCAGTTGTTAGGACAATCTGTTATCTCCCAATTAAAGATGATGCGACGGCAGATGTTCTGATGTCCATTATTCAAATCATAGACAAAGAAGATGGGGAAATTGGATTACATCATTTCTATGCGAACCTTGCAGAAACGCGCCCTGTTATCGTGGCTGATAGAATAAAACGTTATGTTGCAGCCAGACTTTCAGAGTGGGATAGTAAAAAAGACTGGCAGTTTGACGTAGGCTGTGATTTGAGAGAGATGCTTGATGCTCTGCACAAGACTGATGAGCATTTGGCATTTATGACAGAAATTAATTTAGTTTCGATGATGATAGATGCCTCTATACGGACATTAGAAGGTATGGAAATCGTTGGTACATTGATTTATTGGACATACAATAGATCTAACGTTTCTTATAATTTTCCAGATCAAATGCTTAACAGCGTACTACTCGGCGTAGAAAAAGAAGTAGAAAACAATGCTGCAGATATAGATGATTTATTGAAAAAACTAGCTCAAAAGAATGTAGATATTTACCATGTAATTGCCATAACTGGATGGCTAAAGAACATGACCAGATATAGGGATACTGCATTTGATTATCTGTCAACAGCCTTAAAAAAGAAAAAAATGTCATCGATACTTGAGTATTACCAAATAAAGTTGTTTGGCGAGGTATTTATGCTGCTAAACCAAGAGCAGCAATTAACGTTGATAGAAATTGTACGAACTTTAATACCAGAATGGGAGAAAGGGCAAAGACCAATTACGAAGGAATATAGAAATAATACCCCCAACACAGCAATAGGATCTACGAAGGGAAAGTTCTTAAGTACTATCCAAGAAGACTATTTGAAAACGCATTTCAAGAATGCTTGGAAAGAACTGAAGGAAATAGAACGCAAAGGGGTTGATATAAATAACGAAGCCCCCTACAAGATACAATCTCTTTATGGATGGTCAACACTACCAACTGAAAAATTGGAAAAGATGTCAATAGAAAACATTGTGAAGTTGGCTGGAAAGTACAATACCGACTACGATGTTGATTGGAGTCGTCCAACTCGTATAGGATTGGCGTGGTCTTTGCGTGATGTACTGAAAAAAGAGCCTCAAAAAGGATATAATGCATATAAAAAGATTCTTGAAAATGGAGAAGTTGATTTGTACTATGTTTCCTCTGCTTTAGGAACTCTACAGGAAAGCGGGTTGACAGATGATGAGTTGATTGATCTTTATACAAGATTAATCAGTGCATTGGGCGAAAATGTAAATACCTCAAAAAAAGAGGTAGTGATAGATATATGCAGATCACTTGACTATTATATCAATAATAATAAGGTTGCTCCGAAGGTGCTAATGGACTATGTAATGATGGTGGCACGCGAAGCTGAGGACAAACAAGAAGTTGACTATGTTGACGTGGATTACAACACGGGAATAAACCAAGTAAGAGGATGCGCCGTTGACCACTTGGTGTGTAGCATTACAATGAAACCATATACGGAAGATATATTCAACTGCCTTGATGAAATAGCAGAAACTGCATCTGTTGCGACAAGATGTGCGGCTCTATTCCAAATGGCCGTGATGATAAACGAGGATAAAGAGAAAACACTAAAACTGTTCCTTCATTTAGTTCATGACTATGATGTACACCTCCTGAAGCTACCAGTGCACAATATGAATCCGATATTATATCTGATATCCTATAATTTTGAAGCACTGAAGGAATACTTTGAACAATGCGTTTTGAAGCCGGAGTGCCATAAGGTTAATGTTGTATGGCTGTTTATAGCAGCTCTAAGGCAAGAAAATGGAGCAAAAGATTTGATGTATAAGATGGCAGATGCTTCAGAGATTGGAAGAACTTCGTTAGTCAGGGAAACAGAAAGATATTACTCGCCTGCTCATCATGAATTAATAGAAGGCATTCTAAGAAAATATATGAATTATGATGAGGAAGAACTTGGACAGCAGTATGATTTTATATTCAATGAGTATGAGAAGTGGTCAAACAACGTACTGGAACCCTATCTTGATTCTCTTTTTGACTCACCTGTTATTAAGTATTGTAACCACTATGTTTTTGAGTTTTTAAAGATCTATTCAGACAAGAACCCCCATAAGACACTAGATTGGTTATTGGGACGGTACATGAGAGAGGAAAATAATTGGCGTGTTTTTGACTCTATGACGGAGGTATTATTGACAGCATACAACAAGATACTTGAGTTTGAGCAAAACGACAAGGTACTTGAGGACGCAATGGATATGCTAGATGATTTTCTGCAAAGTGATGATGCAGGATTGGTTGCACAAGTTTCAAGGGAGATAGACAATGTGTAAGAGAGTATATGTTTCATATCGCTGGAAGGAACCAGTGGAGGGAATTGCACGAAACTGGTTGGCGCCATCTATCGAGGCCGCAGGTTTTAGGTGTGTCATAGATGTTAAGGATTGCAAATACAAAAGCAGAATAGAATAAGTTCGAGGAAGAAATTGGCAGAGCTGATAGAGTAATTATGCTCTTGAGCGACAAGTTCTTTTATTCCGATCAATGCATGTATGAGGCTGCTCTTGTAACGAAGGCAGGCAATCTTGATGCCAGACTATTCCCTGTTAATATAGGTGACTATCAACACAATGGAGAGTTTTATGGTGATGTATTGGATTATTGGGAAAAGGAAGAGCAAAAAGCGCATCGCGATTTAGAGATTCATACTTTTGGCTTAGAACCATTTCAAGATAAATATGAAAGAGTGAAGATGATAAAAGAACAAATAGGAAAATTTTGGAATCATGTTACGAAAGAGAATTTTATGAACTTTTCTACTGTTTCTGAGAATAACTTTAAGATGATTACGGAATTATTTACAGGAAGAATTCGGGTTGTAAATTTGAAGCCTGTAACATCTGAAGATTTGCGATAAAGATATGAATTGTCAACCGCAGAAATGAGCACAACTATGGCGGGGTTAATTTAACTTACATAACAAGCATCATCAATAGAATCTTACATTATATCATAAATGCACTGTTCTAATTCGTATGTATTTGTCTATTATCCACAAAAACTTTATATTTACTCAAAATAACTAAAAAAAATATTATTATGAATAAACAAGATTTAGTTTCAGCAATGTCTAAAAAATCAGGATTACCTAAAAAGGTATCTGAATTTGCAATCAACTCTTTTGTAGAATCAATCTCTGACGCTTTAGCGAAAGGCGAATCGGTTCAATTAATTGGCTTTGGAACATTCAAAGTTGGAAAGAGAAACGCTCGTAAAGGTCGTAACCCACAAACAGGCAAAGAAATTAAAATTGCCGCTAAAAAAGTTGCTCAATTCAAAGCAGGTAAAGCATTGAGCGAAAAAGTAAACAAAAAGAAATAATTTTCTTTTCATTATTTTATCAGAGGGAATGACGAAAGTTGTTCCCTTTTTTACATATGCTGTATACCTCCAATTCTCTCATTCATCTTCCAACCTAATTTCGGCATCAATTGTTTTTCCTCTTGCTTGTTCCCATAAATCTTGTATAAATTTTGTCATCGGTCGTTTTTCTATTTCTTCTTGTCTTACATAAGTACCTAAATACAACCGTAATTGATTCATAGGGGAATAATTAGGTACCCAGTTGTAGTTTTGAGGATTTGACCAATACGGATATTGATATGCTTTTGCAAATACTTCTCTTGCAATATCTCCGTGTCTTTGGTACAATGTTTTTATATGAAACATCTGATAATATTCTTTCAGTTCCGTAGATGTTGTAGCATTTTGATGTATCAGATCTATGTTTATATAATCTTTTTTTTGTATGTCGTATAAAACATCCTCTGTATTAGGAATTCTAAATACAAACTGCTTATAGATATCAGATTTATAAGGATGAAATTTCAAACCAAGAGTCCCCGTACTTTTCCCATGATTACATTCAGCACATGACGGTATTAAATTATATAATGACATACTTAACCATGGATATTCTTGTTTTGAGAAAAAATGATCAAATTGAAATTTTGCAAGAGAACTACTATTCTCATCTGCCACTAATGTGTACTGCATATTACAATATGGACAAACCTTTACATTTAAAATTCTTGCCAACTTTATAAGAATTGTTTTTCTAAACCCCTTATAATCAAAAGCATCTAAGATTAGTTTACATAAAGTCTCTCCTTGGGAGGCTGTATTATAAATTTTGT
>JAKSTZ010000017.1 GCA_024402335.1 Bacteroidales bacterium | reverse complement strand
ATCAAATCCTTTTAAACGCTTCATTCCGTCGTTTTTCTTAACGCTCATTCGTGAAGTCGAAAAGGTCAATTTTGGGTGTTTTTACTTATTCTTAATAATTCGTTGTATTGCAAATTTACCGGATATAACGGCATTTGGTAAACCTCCTGGAGGAAGAGTCCATTGCCCTGCTATATATGCATTAGAAAGTCCTTGGATGCGTCCAGAATGTACTTCTCGTTTTGTCTTGTGTGTTGTAATAAAACTCATGTAGGCTCCTTTGTAGGTTCCTAGAAGTTTATTATAGCTATATGGAGTTACAACTTCAACGACTTGTAATAAACCTTGTAACGAAGGATATTGTGTATAAATGCGTTCAATAATATCGTTCGCTATTTGTTGTTTCGTTTCGTTGTATTGTTCTTTGTTTTCATGTAGTTTTGCCCAAAGGTCATAATCCTTTTCTTCTTGTAGAATCATTATTTGTAATACGGATTTCCCTTCCGGTGCAAATGATGGTTCGTAATCAAACGATTTTATGGCAATAGTATTTTGTTTTGATCCCAAAATGTCGAATGGTTTGCATTTGAATAGAACCATATCCGAAAGTTCTTCAATTTTTTTCTCACAACTGAGATATACATTAAATGAACTGAATGTCGGGTATGTTTCTGGATCTGCGTAGCGTTTTGTAAAGAATTCATCCATGTGTTGTCTGCCGACAATGCTATATGTTGCATCAGCATCGCATGTAAACACATAATAGTCTCCAGAAGCAATTTGACCATCGGAGCAATACGCTTCGGTGATTTTTCCATTGGTTTCAGAAATGCTTGTAATCGTTTTATTGGTATGGATTGTACCACCAAGAGATAAGAATTTTTTTCGCATTCTTGTGGCAATACCTATTGAACCACCTTTAGGTAAAGCGCCATTACCAGACATGAACGTTCCGTACATGTATAAAATACTAACGGTATTAAAAGCACTTGGTAGATATGAGAGAATCAAGTCTTGTACCATGGTGTTCTTAAATCGTTTTACATATTCTGTAAGAGGAACGCTGTTGTATTTTGCTGCATACGGAAGAACAGGAAGAATCTTTTTTACATAACGCATGTTGTCCCAAAATCCCATTTGTTCTTTTGGTTTAATTGCAGGAACTTCCATGTGAGAAAATGCACGTAGCATTTTACAAAAGTGTTTTATTTCCTTGCTGTCTTCTGGAGCAAATTCAAGCAGTTCTTTTTCAAGTCGGTTAACATCTTTCCAAACGTGTATTTGTTTTCCGTTTTGGTCGATAGTGAGGAACTTATCGTGTTGTAAAACGTCAACACCTTCACCTAAGGCACCAACATCTTCCCAGGTTTTATAGATTTCTTTTTCCGGAGAGGTACCTGTCATCCAATGCACGCAGTTGTCTATATGAAAACCATTTCTATTCCAGCCCGTACATTGTCCGCCAACAATAGTGTGACGTTCGTAAATTTCGCATTCAAATCCGTTTTTCCTTGCGTAGATACCTGCAGCAAGTCCGGCAATACCGCCGCCTATAACAATAATTTTTTCCATAGAATTACCAAGTTCTTGCACGACTCTTACTCTTCTTTTGAGCTGCAGCTTCTTTCTTTTGTCGTATTACCATCTGTGCAAATGTCTCTTGGAAATCGTCGGCAGGTGTCGGAGCCGAAATCATTTCTATTTTCCCGTTTTTGTCAAGAAGCATATAGGTAGGCATTCCTCGCAATTTGTATTGGCGTCCGATTTCAGGATTGTCGCCTGCATAGAGGAATGTCCAGTTGTATTGTGGATTTGCTTTCTTAAATGAACGGAAATCTTCGAATGTTTTCTCGTAACTTAGAGTGACTATATTTAAGTCCTTCTTGGTCTTTTCATTCATCTTTCGAAGGACTTTATAGTCCTTGATACATGCATAATTTTCTGAACGACAAAAATTTAGATAAACATATTTTCCTTTGAATTTATCTAAGGTATATAGCACACTATCTTGATTGTATAGCTCAAAATATGGTGCATTATCGTGAAATTCAAGTTGAGTGTATTTCTTTTTTATATTTTCTGCAATGTTCTTATGTTCTGTGACTTTCGACATTATAATAAGAGAATCAAGCGTTTGGTACACAGGAGCGGGAGGAAATACATCAGGGTCTTTTAGGCAATCGTCAAGACATTGTAATAAGAGTAATTCCTTTAATGTGTCGTTGCGGAACACAATATTTTTTTCCAGTGTTTTCTTGAACATAGTAGGGCTCTTACCATAGATGATGTCGATCTTCAAATTTTTGCCCATATCGTGCGTATGGTTATTGATGATGTAATCTTTCCACATCATTTTAAATAAGTTCATATACGCAGGATTATAGTAGTAAAAATCTTTATTCAAGAAATGTTTACGCGTAACCCCCATTTTGTCACGTTGGTATGCCATATAGCGTAAAGCATACATACGATAGTCTTTGTAAACCTTGAAAAATTCATCGGAGCACCCTGCAAATGTGCTGTCCACGTAATCCTGGAATTTTTCCACCTTTGCTTTGTCGCGGGTTATATATATTTCTTGGAAATTATCGCTAAGAAAATTTTCATACAAAGAATTAAAAGAGAGTAATAAAATATTGATGTCGTTCGGGTCGCTATTAATAACTCCCAAACTAATATCAGTAGGTTCGTAATAAGGATTTAGTTCTTGTGCAAGAGTTTTTTCTTCGTATGGTGGCATTGCTATTTCGTATTCTTTTTTAGGAGAAACAAAAAGGAACGCCTTATAAATACCTAGATACATGTATATTTCTCTTGTCGTATTGCAATCGAATGTATAAGAAAAACGTCCAAGAGCATCGGTTGTAAAAGAGCCGATAAGTTCTTCATTTTTTGTGAAATAGTCAGAATATTGATAAACGCTAATGGCTTGATTAGCATATTCTTCGGAACTACCGCTGATTGTAACGGTTTGTGCGAAGACTTCAAAGGAAAGAAATAAAGTAAAATATATGGCGAGAATTTTTCGCATCTAAAATACATTTTTTCGTAACGATGCAAAGGTAATAAAATCTTGTTGAATATTATATGAACATATAAAAATCATATATTTGCACGAAATGGCTTTGTAGTTCAATGGATAGAATAGTAGTTTCCGGAACTAGTGATTAGGGTTCGATTCCCTACAAAGCTACAAAATTGAGAATAAAAACGATGCGTGCGAATCATATAATTACGATAAACAACTCAAAATGTGTAGGTTGTGGTTTGTGCGTAAAAGATTGTCCTGATCATAATATTTATATAGAACAAAACAAAGCAATTCATAAGCAAAATGATTGCTTGATGTGTACGCATTGTTTATCGATTTGTCCAGAAAATGCTGTATCGATTTCTAATTTTGAAGATGTTCCAGAAGATTTGGCATCATTTGCTCAGATAGAGGGCGAATCATTGTTGCAATTGGTTAAACGTCGTAGATCGGTTAGGCAATTTACGAGCAAACCCGTTTCGGATGACTTGATACAGAAACTATTACAGGCTGGTCAATATACTCCGTCAGCAAGTAATGAACAAGATGTTTCGTATGTCGTTATTCGTGAGAATATTGCTGAATACGAGCTTTTGGCTTTAGATGCGCTAAAAATGGGTAAACCTGTAGTTGAAGTGTTTTCTGAGCATCTGAAGAAATCGGAAATTGATGATCATTTTTTCTTTAAAAATGCACCATTGGTTATTGTGGTAAAGGCAGTGTCGGTTGTAAATGGAGTTTTAGCTGCAGCTTCTATGGAGTTAACAGCTAATGCATTTGGATTGGGTGTGTTTTATAGTGGTTATTTTTCGATAGTTTCCCGCTTCTCCGCAAAATTAAAACGTAAATTAGGATTAAAGAAAAATGAGCGTGTGGCTGCAACTTTAGTAATAGGTCATCCTGCTGTGCGTTATCAACGAACGGCTTTAAAGGAACGCCCTGAGGTGATGTATGATTAGAAGAATGTATAGATATTTGATTTCCATATTGGCAAATCTGTTTTTTTTAGTCATAGTTTCTGTGGCGCAGAATGTCGTGTATGACACTCCACGTAATGGGGAAGGAGTAGATGGTTTTTTATTGCGAAATGGATGTAATACGACAACAGATAAACAGGTGTTTTACGATATTAATCCGAACAAATTCGGGAAAAATCATACTTTGTTAACAGGAATAAAGTATAAATTACCTCAGAAAGAGCAATTTGTTAAAGAACCGTTATTAGGTCCAAAAGAACAAAATGTGAAGATAGTTTCTCAAGATTTGAAGGGGGCAGTCTATTATTTGGTGAGTGGACATGGTGGACCAGATCCTGGCGCTGTCGGAAAATATAATGGTCATGATTTATATGAAGACGAATATGCGTATGATATAATGTTGCGTCTAGCTCGTCAGTTGTTGTCTATGGGAGCTACGGTACATATCATTATTCAAGATGCAGATGATGGTATTCGTGATGATGCATATCTGAAACACGATACACACGAAACTTGTAATGGACAAACAATTCCACTTGATCAGACAAAGCGTTTGCAACAACGATGTGCTGTTATAAATACATTTTATAAGAAAGAAAAAAACAATTATGCCCGTGCCGTGTTTATGCATCTTGATAGCCGTAGTACGAGCGAGCGTATAGATGTTTTCTTCTATCATTGTTTGGGAAGTACAAAAGGAGAGCGTTTGGCAAAAACACTTTGTGATAAATTTGATGCAAAATATAAAGAACATCAGCCAACACGTGGATTTAAAGGAACAGTAAGCGACCGTAAACTATATGTGTTAAAAGTGACTACTCCGCCTGCTGTGTTTATGGAGTTGGGAAATATCCAGAATGGCAAAGATTTAGAACGTTTTAACCGCGTGAGCAACCGTGAAGCTGTTGCAAAATGGATTGCAGAGGGCTTAGTTGATGACTATAAAAAGGAAAAGAAATAACTATGGAATTGCCTACGTCGAAAAAAGAACTGGAGCGACTTGGTTGGGATTATGTCGATGTAATTATGATTACAGGCGATGCGTATATAGATCATCCATCGTTTGGTACGGCAATTATTTCCAGAGTATTGGAGCATCATGGATTGCGGGTTGCCGTTGTCCCTCAACCGAATTGGCGAGATGATTTGCGTGATTTTAAGAAATTAGGAAAACCTCGTTTGTTTTTTGGTGTAAATGCAGGAAGTATGGATTCCATGGTGAATCATTATACGTCAACAAAACGATTGCGCTCTAATGACGCATACACACCAGGTGGCTTAGCAGGTCAGAGGCCAGACTATGCAGTAACGGTTTATTCAAATATTTTGAAAAAGTTGTTTCCTGACGTGCCTGTTGTTATCGGTGGAATAGAGGCCTCTCTTCGAAGATTTGCGCATTATGATTATTGGTCGGATTCATATAAAAAGTCTGTACTAATTGACAGTAATGCCGATTTGTTGATATACGGAATGGGTGAAAAACCGATAATTGATATAGCAGATGCATTTTTAGCCGGAAAATCAGTAAAAGATATCACAGAAATTCCACAAACAGTGTATGTCACAAATTCGTTGGAAAAATGTGCGACTAAGCCGATTGAATTATACTCTTATGAAGATTGTTTGCGTGACAAAATATTGGATGCCAAGAATTTCCGCATAATCGAAGAACAATCAAATGTTTGGAAAGCAGAAAAATTAGCCCAAAAGTTTGGCGATAAATATATTGTGGTAAATGAACCAAACCCAACGATATCAACCGAAGATTTAGATGCAATATACGCTCTTCCGTATACACGTTTGCCACATTCTCGATATGATAAAAAGCCGCCGATTCCGGCATTTGATATGATAAAAGATTCAGTGACGATACATCGAGGCTGTTTTGGCGCTTGTAGTTTTTGTACGATTTCGGCACATCAAGGAAAGTTTATTGCAAGCAGAAGTGAGAAATCAATTTTAAAAGAATTGAATGATATAGCTCAGGCAAAAACATTTAAAGGGCATATAACAGATTTAGGTGCACCTTCGGCAAACATGTATGGTATGCAAGGAAGGAATCAAGAGCTTTGTCATAAATGTCGCCGTGCTTCGTGTTTGTTCCCTCAAAAGTGTAAGAATTTGAATGATAGCCATGTACGTTTGACAAAATTGTATGAAAAAACAGAGCAAATACCTAACATCAAACATATTACAATAGGAAGTGGTATTCGTTATGATCTTTTGCAAGGAGCCGAAGGAGAAAAAGAATATACTTCACAATTGGTAAAAAAACATGTGTCAGGCCGTTTGAAAGTTGCTCCGGAACATACTGAAGATTCAGTGTTGAAATTGATGCGTAAACCGTCGTTTACATTATTCGAAAAATTTAAACGTACATTCGACGACTTGAACAAAAAATATGGGTTAAAACAACAGATTATTCCATACTTTATTTCTTCGCACCCTGGTTGTAGTGCACAGGATATGAAACAGTTGGAACAAAAACTTCGTATGTTGAAAGTGATGCCGGAACAAGTTCAGGATTTTACACCAACTCCTATGACTTTGGCAACAGTAATGTATTATACAGGAGTGAATCCATATACTTTAGAACCGGTTTATTCTGCGAAGTCAAAAGATGAAAAGGATAAGCAGAAATCGTTTTTCTTTTGGTACAAACCGAAAAGAGCAAAAGAAGGAGATCAGAGAAGATTTGTCAAAACGCAAGGCGGAAATCGTTCAAAATCAAATAATTTTTCAAAAAATAAGAGAAAGAAATGAACGAAACATTTTTACCACAGAATGTTATGAATTTTTGTCCGCGATGTGGTGGCAAAAAATTTGAAGCACATGGTTCAAAGGCTTGTAAATGTGCAGATTGTGGTTTTGTGTTCTATTTTAATGCGGCTTCTGCTGTAGCCGTTATTTTACGTGATTCAGAAAATCGAGTTTTATTGACTCGAAGAGCTTTTGATCCAGGAAAAGGAACCTTTGATTTGCCAGGCGGTTTTGTAGATTCATTAGAAAGTGCGGAAAGTGCAGTCGATAGAGAAATCCAAGAGGAATTACATCTGCAGATTGTAGAGAAACGATATGTAGGTTCGTTTCCTAATACGTATTTGTATGGAGGTATAATTTATTATACGTGTGATTTAGTATTTGAGTGCACAGTTGCCACGTATGATGGTATATCTGCAACCGACGATGTTTCTTCCTATGAATTCTTGCACATTACTGATGAAGTTATAAAGCAAGTGGGAGCACAATCGATTAAGAATATTTTGCGGAAATATTGTATGTAGTTATTTCTTTAATTCGAAATTTTCTCCAAGATAAACTCGTCGAACATCAGGGTCATCCGCTAATTCTTGAGCTGTTCCTGATTTAAAAATTGTTCCTTCAAAAAGGATATTTGCGTTATCGGTTATAGAAAGAGTTTCGTCAACGTTATGGTCGGTAATAAGAATACCGATATTTCTGTTTTTCAATTCACGAACTATACGTTGGATTTCTTCCACTGCAATAGGATCGACACCCGCAAAAGGTTCGTCAAGAAGGATGAATTTTGGGTCGCTAGCCAGGGCACGGGCAATTTCTGTTCTTCGGCGTTCCCCACCAGATAACTGAATACCGAGGTTTTTACGAATATGAAGAAGGTTGAAGTCTGTCAGCAATTCTTCACATTTTTCTTTTTGTTCCTTTTTTGAAAGGTTTGTCATTTGTAAAATAGACAAAACGTTGTCTTCTACCGAAAGTGTACGAAAAACAGATGCCTCTTGGGCAAGGTAGCCGATACCATAGCGTGCACGTTTGTAAACAGGTTCCATGGTAATATCTTGATCATCAAGGAGTATTTTGCCGCCATCTGGATTTATCAATCCCATTACCATGTAGAAAGATGTTGTTTTTCCGGCTCCGTTTGGTCCTAACAAACCAACTATTTCACCTTGTTTTACACTGAATGAAACACTTTGTACTACGGTTCTGTTACCGTATTTTTTCATAAGATTTTCAGTTCGTAGGATAGACATCTTTCAAAAATTATTTGCCGAAAGTATAGATTTTTTTTGAAAACTATGCGGCAGGTGTAAAATATGTTCAAAAAAATCTTTACTTTGCGAATACGTATATAGCGAGTGTTATAATTATATGAGGTTGTTTTTGCATAGACTTTGTACACTTTGTTTTATTTTGTGTTTGTACATAGGTGTTCAAGCGCAAAGTATGTATTCCATAATCCCGAAAGATCCTACTTGTCCGGATCCTTCTAATGGCTCTATTACGTTTACTGCAGAAAACAATGAATCTTCACCAGAAACATATAGTTTTGTAATTATCAGCGTGTTTGAAAGCAATAAAACTATCTTAAATAAGACAATTACAGTTGATGCTCATCAGTCATATACGTTTGTTGCAGAAAATCTTGATTATCAGTATTATGATGTCGTTAGTGGAGAAATAAAAACAGAAATTCAGTATATCGCCTACATTTCTAATGGAACCAAAACGTTGATTATAGAACCAAATATCAATTTTAAAAAACCGGAATATTCTGCAAATACAGCCATGTTGCGTGGTTCTGGTTGTGAGGATCAGCCGATAGGAAAGGCGTCGGTTTCTTTTAATTTAGGTGTACCTCCATATCAATGGGATTGGCATAAGGTTAGTGGTTCTTACCCTCTTCATACCAATGATGAATTGGTAACTGATTTGTCTGCTGGAAAATATTTTGTTCAAGTTACCGACTTTGCAGGATGTAAGATAAATTCAGACACTGTTGAAATAAAACCTATTGATATAAAGGTAAGTGCAGCAGTTGTAAAGAATATTATTTGTAAAGATGAGAAACAAGGTGTTGCTTCAGCTTCCATAGAAAATGCCTATAAAGATAAGTGTACTATTACGTGGATAGGAAGTAAGAAAAATGTTATTGCTTGTGATGTTGATGGAAAGGCTTCGGATGTGAATGATGCTTTACCGGCAGGCGATATCTATGTTGCGGTAGAGGATGAAATAGGTTGTCGTGATACGACAAAAGTTGAAATAACTCAGCCAGAAACCAAAATAGAGTTACACGAAACGCATACAGATTTGTTGTGTAAGGATATTCCAACGGGAACAATTAGTTGTTCAACAGTAAATGCAGTTGGTGCAGTAATGTATTCTTGGAGTGACGATGCGTCTGTGCAAGGGGCAAATAGAAGTTCGCTTGTTGCCGATGTTCCATATACCGTTATTGCAAAAGATGAAAATGGTTGTGCTGATACCGCTACAATTACCTTATCTCAGCCAACTACGAAAGTTGAAATAACCAATCCTCCAAAGGGAACAGAACCAAGTTGTTTTGGATATTCTGATGGGAAAATAGAGTTAGAGGTAACAGGTGGTGACCTTGGTGTATATACGTATTATTGGAATTCAGTAGTAGGAACGGATGTTGCGGATAATATTGCGGCTGGTCATTATGTGATAGTTGCGAAAGATGCAAATGGTTGTAGCGACACGGTAGAATATGATTTGTCGGAACCTCCTTCAATGGAACCGCAAATGTCTATTGATGGTGTAGTAGGTTCTACAAAGACATTGCAATGTAATGGAGAAAAAGCTGATTTGGAGGTGACAACCAATGATTTATATTCACCAAAGACATATAAATGGGATGCGGGAGCGTGGGGAACGACGACAACTAAGAAAGATGCGTTGCCGGGTACTTATGAGGTAACGATAAAGGCAGCAAATGGTTGTGAAGAGAAAGTAACTGCTTCGTTGATAGAGCCAGAGAAATTAAATATTTCTATCGTAGAAGAAACACCAATTCTTTGTAATGGCAGTAAGGGAACTTTACGTGCAGATGTTGTGGGTGGAAGTGGAACATACACATATTTATGGTCAAATGGCTCTACGGGTCAAAGTTCCGGTGCAATTACAGAAGGTACCTATAGTGTTGTAATTACAGATGGTTTGGGTTGTTCAACGACTGCGAGTCATACGGTAACAGCGCCAGAGCGTTTGAATATGAAAATAAAACTTTCTCCAGAAACCTGTAAAAAAGCAAGTTTGGGAGAATTGTCTGCAGAAATTGATGGCGGAACGGGAAGTTATACGTATCAGTGGTTAAGTAAAACCTCAAAGACGGCATGGAAGTCAATTGGAACAACAGAAAGTATGTCGAGTCTTTCCGCTAGTTCATCGTATAAGTTGATATTGACAGATGAAAACGGATGTAGTGCGCAAGATTCAGTTGACTTATCGTTGGTTGAGGATTATAATGTGTATTCTTATTTAAAGTCTTCAGTTTCTTGCCCGGTTACAGTTGATAATGTTGAAACGAGTAAGAATACTAATGATGGTGAGTTGTGGTTTCGTATAATATCTGGGTATAGCCCGTTTGATGTTACTGTGACTTCAGGTTCTAAGAAAATTACATTTGAAGATATAAATGATGGGGCGGATACAGGGAAATATTGGAATTCTTTTTCTTCATATAATGGAACTTTGCCAGTTTCTGATATTGCACAAGTTAGTGTTGATAGTGTTCCAGTTGGTTCTTATGTTGTTACTGTTGTAGATTATAGAGGTTGTGAACGAATGGATACTATTCAGATGGAATACAACAGTCCAATGGCAATAAATTTACTGGATAAAACATCAGCCTCATGTACAATTCCTGATGGAACTGCCCAAATATCTGTTTCAGGAGGTAAGGCATATTCAAAAAAAGGGAAAAAGTATTACGTCTATGAGTGGGAAAATGGGGAAACTGCAGCTAAAGCTTCTAATCTTGCAATTGGCGATCATATAGTAAGAGTAACAGATGCTCGTGGTTGTATCGCGCGGGATACGGTCACTATAGATTCTAAATCAGCATTGCGAGTAAAAGCTCTTACCGATGATACTTTTATTCATTGTGAAAATGGTGTAACAGGAAAAGCTTCGGCTAGTGTCTATTACGAAGGTGATGATAAATCACACACATATTCGTTTGATTGGTCTAACGGGAATTACAATCCAACGACGGGTGTTGTGTCAGATTTGCCCAAAGGAACTCATGTAGTTACGGTTACTGATGATGAAGGATGCGTACGAAAGGATTCGGTGACATTTACAGAAGGTGATTTCTTGAAAATCGCTAACTCGTCAACGAGGGATGTTTTATGTAAAGGTGAAAGTTCCGGACAGATTATAATTAACGCTGTAGATGGTGGCGTAAAGCCATATACATATTCTTGGACCAATGGCACTTCTTCCGCAATTCTGTCTGATGTCCCTGCAGGATCGTATTCTGTAGTAGTGCGTGATGCAAGTGGTTGTGAGGATAAAGCAGATTTTAATATCGTAGAGCCTCTTACGAATATATCACTTTCTGTAATGTCTACAACGGATGAGGTTTGTCCTGGTAGTGCTGATGGAACTGCTACTGTGTCGGTAGCAGGAGGAACGGGCTCTTATACTATATCTTGGGATGATGTTCCTGCAGTAAGTACTTCGGTTGAAAATCTTGCAGTCGGCTCTCACAGTGTTTTTGCAATAGATGAAAATGGATGTGAAACGGTACCAGTGTCATTTATTATCAATAAAAAGGCTGATGCATTGCGGGTTACTTCAGCAACAGTAACGGCACCAAAATGCGGTGAATCAACTGGCTCAATTTCGGTAACTCCTGCAGGTTCTTCAACAGGAGTATATACCTATTCTTGGAAAGAAAATGGTGTTGCTATGGCTCAGACAACTTCATCAATATCTGGTTTACGAATTGGTTCTTATCAGTTGACTTTATCGGATGGTATTTGTTCTTATGATACAACCTTTGTGTTGTCTGCCGCAGATGGTGAAAATCCAACTGGAGTATTGACATATCATAATTCTGATTGTGATGGAGATACATATTCTATATCAATATCAAATGAGTCTACTGCCGAATATTCTTCGTATGAATGGAGAAATCAATCAGGAACTGTTTTGTCAACAACTACTACAGCATCTGGACTTACTACTGGAACATATACGGTATCTGCAGTAGATAAGATAGGCTGTGTATTTATTGGCTTATATCCTATAGAACAGAAGGTTATTTCGGTTGATGCTCAGGCTCAAAATGCAACATGTAAAGGAAGTAATAATGGAATGTTAACAGCTGTTCCAAATGAAAATTTTGTTGGAACTGTAAATTATACTTGGTTTGATGCTTCAAATCAAATAATAGGTACAGAGAAAGTTCTTTCGAATGTAGCTCCTGGTTCTGATTATTATGTACAGGCTTATGATGCTAATCATACAAGTTGTCCTGCAAAGTCATCTAAAGTAAAGGTGTCAGAACCAGATGCGCTTGTTGCTGTCACTTCAGTAGAGAATCCTTCATATTGTAAATTGAAGAATGGTGAGGTCGCTGTTGAGGTTGTTAATGGTATAGCACCATTTACTTATACCTGGAAGTCATTGTCTGATGGTGTAGAACTACAGTCTAAGACTGTATCAGAAAGAAAAAATACTTTTTCTTCGGCATGGGTTGGGGAAACATTTGTTGTAGATATTGCTGATAATACGGGTTGTACGGTTTCTGCTCAGGTACAAACAACAGATGTATCGGATTTCTCTGTTTATGGATTTCAAAATGAACCAGTTCATTGTATTGGTGATGCAACAGCATCGTTACAAGTGATGACGGTTAACGGATATGAACCTTTTACTTACTCATGGTCGCATAATTCTGCTTTAAATAGTGCAACAGCAACTGCGTTATCGGCTGGAACATATTCAGTGAATGTTACAGATGCTAAGGGATGTACAACATCATATTCTTTTGATGCGGTGCAAGATGCGAAACCGTTATTGGTTGAATTTACAGAAACACCAGAAATAATTTGTAAAGGTAGTGTTGGTAATATTTTTGCACGTGTAGTTGACGGGGTGAATGCACCATACAATTATAGATGGTATAATGATGCAAATGAGTTAATCTCAAATGAACAGGAACTTGTTGATGTGAAGGCAGGCATTTATAAAGTTCAAGCAACAGATAAATATGGCTGTACGAGTGATGTTGTAATGCATGAATTAAAGGAACCAACAGATTTGCAGTCGAAATTTACAGTGAAAATTACCGAATGTGGTGAGAAAGCAAATACAGGCTCAATTTCATTGGATGCAATTTCTGGTGGTTTGGAAGGAGCAGATTATCGTTTCCGTTGGACTATTGATGGTGTTGCAGGAGATTGGATAGAATGGAATGACAGTGTAAGTCGAACTATTTCTAACTTACCGGCAGGAACATTTGCATATACAATAACAAATGCTACTGATTTTGAAAGTTGTTATATCTCGGATACAATGACTACAAATCCTATAATGCCAATGTCTGTTATTACTAACATCAAGGATACCCACTGTAGCTATTATAAGTCTAATGATTCAGAGTTATTTGATGGAAGTATAGAAATTACAGGTGTGAAGGAATCTCAAGGTGACTACACTACTATAACAGATGCTAATCTTTCCGATTATACTTTTGCTTGGGATGATAAAGAAAAACAAACTGGAGCGCTTGCATCTCATTTAGGTGTTGCAAATTATTCGGTTACTGTGACAGGAGATAATGGCTGTGCTAAGACATTTGAAGCGGGAACTGTCGGTGCGTTGGTTACACTTGATGGAAAAATCATTACAACAGACGATTCAGTAGAAAAACGTGCTGTAATTTGTCTTGAGGATTCTCTTTCATTATCTGCTGTAACAGATGTGGTACTTGCACCAGGTTATGTCCCTGTAGATGATGCAAAAACGTATGAATGGAGTTCTTTGGAAAATAATAAATATGCGACAATTAGTAATCCAACTTCTTCAGTAACATTCGTTAATCCATTGACAACGTATTATACTGATAGTACATTGTTATCAATGTCTTATACTTTTGATGGATGTACTTCAAAACCGGTGTATTTTTCTATTGCACATTATGACTCGGTTGCATTTTCTCTTGAAGTTTATGATTCTCTTGGAGTGTATTTAGGTGAAGATTCTCTTTCTGTTCCGAAAGATCTACATTATTTGATTAATCCAAAAGAAGAACCATGGTTTGTCAATAAGGAAGATGAAGATGGGGTTGTGTCTATTGCATGGTATTCATATAAATCAAACATGCAAGAAGTTGGTGACTTGCGTGATTCTGTTACTAATGAGAAGACATATTTGAGTTCTGGTTATTATGGATTATACATTCCATGTCGTGAATCGAATTATTACACTGCAGTCGCTACTACGACAAATGGATGTAAACAGCGTTCTACTGTTTATGTTGAGGTTCATTTGGTTGATGTGATTCCTACTGGATTTTCTCCAAATGGTGATGGAATAAATGATACTTGGATAATACCAAAACTGATAAATTGTCCCAATGCTGTCGTTACTGTTTTTAATCGTTGGGGCGTAAAAGTGTTTGAGAATAAGATGAACTATTTTGATCATCCTTGGAACGGAACAGCAACAAATGGTAATCCATTACCAATGGGAACATATTATTATGTGATTGAATATAACGATGCGGCAAATACGCCAACGTCAACGGGATCGGTATCAATTTTGAGATAAATGAAGAGAATCGTATTGTACATAGTATTTATCGGTATGATGGTGCAAGGTTTTGCTCAGCAAACACCGTTGTATTCTCTTTATATGTTTAATGAATTTGCATACAATCCGGCACTTGCAGGAACAAAGGATTATTATGAAGCTCAGGTCAATAATCGCTATCAATTTGTTGGCATTGAGAATGCACCTGTTACGGCAACGATAACATTAAATGGCCGTTTAAAAACTCATCCTATGGGATGGGGAGGTATGATTTACAATGACAGCCAAGGAGCTTTTACGAAGTTTGGTGTATATGGAGCGTATGCATATCATTTGAAATTAGGTCGCTATTCAAAACTATCAATAGGATTGAATGTGGGACTAATAAGGTATTCAATAGATATGACGAAAATCAAATTCTTAGAAGTAGAACAGAATTTGAATGAATCCATGTATAAATCTATTCGACCAGATGCTACATTTGGTTTATATTATGATGCACGTCATTATTTTATTGGTGCTTCACTTGATCAATTGTTTAATAATCAGATTGATATATCGGCAGACACCTTGGCTTTGGATAATACGTTGAATCGTTTTAAGAGTCACTTGAATCTAATGGCTGGGTGTGATTACAATTTAGCAAAAAATATAGATTTGCGTGCTTCTGTAGTTGCTCGTAAAGTATATGCTGCACCTTGGCAGTTTGAAGTTAGTGCCCGTATAATGTATTATAATACAATTTGGGCTGGAGCATCGTTCCGTACACAAGATGCTGTAGCTTTGTTCTTGGGATATACGTATAGGAAAATGATATCGTTTGGTTATTCGTATGATATAACTTACTCCAAATTGAAAGCAGGTTCTCGTGGTGCACACGAAATATTTTTATCTGTTGCTTTCGATAATAAATCAAAATAGTGAAAATGAAAAAAATCGCCTTGTTTGCTTTTTGCATAATTCTTATGTTTTCTTGTTCTGGAAAGAAAAAGAAATTGGATGCAAATGGATTACTTACACAAGAAGAATTGGTTTCTGTTTTAATAGATATTCATTTGTATGATGCAACAGTTTCTACTTTGCTTTCACATGAAAGTCGTGGACAGATTCAGTTGCCGCAATCTTATTATGATTCTTTGATATTGCAAAGCCATGAATGTGACGATAGTATATTTCGTGCAAGTGTTGAGTATTACACAATGGAAGGAAAGATTAAGTCTGTATATGATGCGGTGATAGATTCATTGAATACGTTACGTATTCTTACCGAACAGGCCGAACGTGCAGAGAAAAACAATGCAAAAGAATGAGACGTTTGTCTGCACATTATGTTTTGCTAAATTCTCAATTAATTCAATTTGGAACTATTGTTCTTGGTGAACAGGATAGGTTTTTATCTATAGAATCTCCTCAAAAACCATATAAAGAACAGCCTGGTGTAGAGTTCTACAATGGACTTTTAGCTATTGTTGATAGAAATTATAATTTAGAGGAGGTAAAGCTTGAACCTCAAAGTTCTATTACAACTATCTTTTGTGGAAAAGCTATAAAAGTTGGTCACGAGGTCCAGGTATTGCAGGTGTCTCCAATAAACATGGAAGATTTTTCGGCATTGCCTGAAACTTCAGTAAAAAACCTTTAATCTTCTATAAACAATTGTTTTAGAATACGATACGCATCTGCCTTTTTTGTGAGAGCAAGTGGATAGGCTCTGGAAGAAGAAGGCATACGGAAAAACTGATAGGTTTTATCGCTGATGGTTATCATTTCATATTTTCCAACAGCTGGTTTTGCACAACTATATTTGCCAGAAAGTACGTCTGTCGCTTTCTCACCGGTGGTAACGATTGCTTTGCATTGTGGTAAATGAGATAACAGTTCCTCTATATTGGTTTCTTCCACAACTTCAAGGAATTTGTCGGAGGCGTTATCCTGTAGCCGACGTACCGCTGATGCTGTGTCGTATATTGCAAATCCATACGTGTTACAAAAATCCACTACTTTCTGATAATCAAACTTTTTTTCTCCTTCAATAATAAAATAGTTGGCGTCATTATACCAAATTAGTCCCCAGATTCTCCACATATCGTTGAGAAAATTAGGATAGAAGAAAGGCATAGACCAACGCTTGGTTTGCGGTGGAAAACTTCCAAGGAATAGTACTTTCGCGTTTATTGGAAGAAATGGTTCAAGAGGGTGTTTTTCTATTTCCATATTAGCCAATTAATGATAATCCAATACGTTTACGTTGTATGTCAACGTCTATTACGGTTACTTCAACTTGTTGCTGCAATTTTAATATTTCAGCAGGATTGCTTACGTAATGGTCTGCCATATTGGAAATGTGTATCAGACCATTCTCATGTACGCCAATATCGACAAATGCTCCGAAATTGGTGATATTGGTTACTATTCCTGGATATGTATGGCCGATTTTCACGTCGTTGATTGTTTGTAATGTAGAATCAAAGGCAAATTCTTTGATCGTAGTGCGACAGTCGCGTCCAGGTTTTTCTAATTCATTTGCAATGTCTTTAAGAGTTGGTAAACCTACAGTTTCGGTGACATATCGGGAAAGAACAATGCTTTTCTGCAGTGTTGTGTTAGTAATCAAATCCGATATGCTGCAATTGAGGTCTTTGGACATTTTTTCTACAATTGCATAACTCTCTGGGTGTACGGCAGTATTATCTAAAGGATTCTTTGCACCGGGAATTCTAAGGAATCCTGCACATTGTTCGTATGCTTTAGCACCAAGACGAGGCACTTTTGTAAGTTCCTTTCTCGATGTAAAAGCACCGTGTTCCGATCGATAGTCTATAATGTTTTGTGCTAATTGTGGACCAAGTCCTGAAATGTAGGTGAGTAGATGTTTGCTGGCAGTGTTAAGATTTACCCCAACCATATTTACACTGTTTATGACAGTTTGATCCAATGCTTTTTTCAACTTTGTTTGGTCAACATCGTGCTGATATTGTCCTACACCAATAGACTTTGCATCAATTTTTACTAATTCAGCAAGTGGGTCCATTAACCTTCTTCCTATAGAAACCGCTCCACGAACAGTAACATCTTTGTCTGGAAATTCTTCACGGGCAATTGCCGATGCGGAGTAAATGGAAGCGCCATTCTCGCTTACTACGAATATTTGTACATGTTGTGGAATAGTACAATTGCGGACAAATAACTCGGTTTCCCTGCTTGCAGTTCCGTTTCCTATAGAAATAGCTTCGATGGAGAATTGCTCTATTAAATATTCAATAGATTTTTTTGCTTCAAATTGTTGTGATACAGGAGGATGCGGAAAAATTGTCTCATGATGTACCAAATTTCCTTGTGCATCAAGGCACACGACTTTACAGCCAGTACGAAATCCTGGATCAATGGCAAGAACGCGTTTTTCTCCTAATGGTGCAGCAAGTAACAATTGGCGAAGATTTTCGGCAAAAACGCGTATAGCTTCTTCATCAGCTTTTTCTTTGCTTGCTGCTGCAAATTCGTTTTCGATAGATGGTTTTATAAGTCGTTTGTAGGAATCGCTTATGGCAAGTTCAACTTGTTTGGAAGATTCTGTATTTCCTCGTACAAAAAGCGGTTTAATGCTATCGATAGCTTTATCATCCTCAGGTGCGATGGAAACGCGTAGAAATCCTTCGTTTTCACCACGTCTCATAGCAAGAAGTCTATGTGACGAACAGCGTTTGAGTAGATCTTTTGTGTCGAAGTAATCTTTGTATTTTTCGGCTTCGGTTTCTTTGCCTTTTATTACTTTTGATTGAATAACAGCTTCGTATGTAAACACGCGTCGAATACGATTTCTGGCAGCTTCGTTTTCGTTAACCCATTCAGCAATAATGTCTCGTGCGCCTTGTAAGGCAGCTTTTGTGTCGGAAACATTGTTTCGTACAAATGCAAGCGCTCGTTCTTCTACATTGCGTTCGTTTTGTTTCATAAGAATTTTTGCGAGCGGTTCCAAACCATTTTCCCGAGCAATGTCTGCTTTGGTTCGTTTGTGTGGTTTATATGGCAAATAGATATCTTCAAGTTCCGTAAGGGTAGTACAATCGTGAATTCTTTTTTGTAGTTCAGGTGTGAGTTTCCCTTGATCTTTTATGTTTTGTAAAATTGTTTCTTTTCTTTTGGCAAATTCATTCAATTTTTCGAACAGGGTTTGGATTTCTTGAATTTGCACCTCATTTAAGGCGCCAGTCATTTCTTTTCTGTATCGACTGATGAAAGGGATTGTAGCACCTTCAGACAAAAGTTTCAGTGTGTTTTCTACTTGCTTTTCTTGTATAGAAAGATTATTTGCTATGATGGAAGAGAATTGCATACAACGAAAATTCATAAAATTGTGGTAAAAGTAGACTTTTCTGCTTCTTGAACCTATATAGACTTGAAAAATTAGTTTATTTTTGTTTAAAGGTAGAAATTTGCTATATAAATAAAAAAATAGTACTTGTAATGATTGTGCAATTTGTTGCTATTCAGGCAGTGTTTGCACAGTTAGAACTTTTAATACAGATGGTAAAATGAAACTAATAAATTATATATTCTTAATAGTTTGTATATTAGTGTCATTTGCAGCAAATGCACAAAATACAGAAATAATAGATATTACACCTCTTGGGTTCTCAGGTAATTTTCAATATGTAGCCTATGGTAAGGACAATGGGATTATAGCAATAGCCGATAACAATTGTATTTACACAAGCAAAGATACATGTAAGACTTGGAATGTACAAAAAGCACCTATTGATAGCATCTGTGGACTTATTATGGCAGAAGACCAAAAGACGGGATTTATCTATAACTTATATCAAATATACAAAACAGTAGATGGAGGAAAGACATGGTTGGAGCATAAACCCAATGGAATACCACAGGTAATAGATAAACGCAGGGTGGAATATAGGAATTTCTTTGTAAAGAATATAGACACCTTGTTTTTTATAGTTACAAACAGAGTAAATGGCATGCGTATCTATATGTCGATAGATAGTGGTGATAATTGGACGGAAGTGGCAAAGGATATGGACGGGAATAGTTATTTCAGTGGTATTGCCAATATGTGCTTTGTCACTTCTAATCATGGCTTTGCTTTCGGTACGGCGGGTTTTTATGCGGAAACGAAAGATGGTGGTTTGACATGGGAGAAGCATGTAATCAGTCATTTGACCTATTTTTATGATGGAGTAAAATGCAGTGATGGTACAATGATACAAGTGTATGATGGCAGTGTTCCTGAAGTTGAAGGAATAAAATGGGCTTATTTTCCGAATGGAGGTAGTTATAAGATGTGTACGGTTAGCCCAAAGATTATTATGTTGGATTTAGATGGAGTTAGAATCACTCAGGATATGGGTTCTACGTGGACTCTAACAGTATTAGCGACTATTTGTAACGACATGATTTTTCTTTCTGAAAAAATAGGCATTCTTGTTGGCAGAGACCTTACTTCCTACGTTACAATTGATGGTGGAGAAACATGGACAAAATATGTACACGAAGGTGGAGAAGGTTTTAATAGTATTTATTGTAAAAACTCAGAAGAGTGCTTTATCACAGGGAAAAAAGGACGAGTATTTGCGACTAATGATGGTGGAAGAACATGGAATATGCAGGATGTGAGCAATGGCGCATTGTATGAAATTGAATTTCCTACAAATGACGTTGGATATATTGTTGGGCCGCAAGTATTGCTAAAAACGATAGATGGAGGCAATACATGGAGTAACAATAAAATAAAAATGATGATGGCGAAATATATAGATTTCATTACCGAAGATGTCGGCTATATGGGATATAGTAATTCAATGCCAACAATACAAAAAACGACAAATGGTGGAGGAAAATGGAATTACGTGTTCGACGATGTATATGATGAGTATAAACTATTTGGTGATTATTATCCCTTTTCTTTTAGAAATGAAAACGAGGGTGCTGTATGTGCTCATAATGTGTTGTTATTAACCTTTGATGGAGGAGTTTCATGGTCAGTAGCATGCGAAATGCCAGAACAAACATATTTACAAAATGTATTAGCAATAGGTGAAAATGGATGGCTAATGTTCTCACGAAATATTACTACTAGTTGCAATTACGATAAATTTTACTTTTGTGATAATGAATTAAATTGTAGTTTGATATTTTCAGGTGAATATTCGTCATCGTCAGGCGAACTTCAAAAAATCAATGACACCACGTATAGATTTACTTACGATACATTAGACTATATCTCTACAGATGAGGGACTTACATGGAATCCTGTATATACAGGATTAAAAGGCTCAAAATATTTGGTAGATGCACATCATGGTTACTCTATATATGGCGGACAAATATATAAAGCAACTTTTGGAATTGAAGAACTGCAAGTGTCTGTAACTAAATGTGCCGATAGAAGTTACGAGTTACTACCTCAATTTAATGGGGAAACAATTCCCGTTGCAATCTATTTAAAAGATATTGAAGGAAATCTAACAACTATTGAGAATAATGTTGAGATAACCAATGAAACATCAATTACAATTGATATTCCAGATGATATTGTGTCGGGAATGTATAGCATTTACATAGAATCACAAAACAATCAATATATGTCTGTTGAAACAGAAATGATAGAAATAACAAAGAAAACACCTGTCAATGTAATAAAAGAAAATGCCAACTACAGAATAGTTGGGCAAACAATATATGCGTTTTCTAAAGATATACGACTTTATACTATAACAGGAATAGAAATACCACTCCAAAACGGAATGGTAGAATTGCAATCGGGAGTGTATATGCTGGTAAATGGTAAGGAAACACAGAAGGTAATAATTAAATAAGTTAAGAATATAGTAATAATGAATACAATGTGTATATCAATTAAGAGAATCTTAATAGTATTAATAGTAGGTTTGTTCTCGTGTTATGCTGTTTTTGCTCAATCGTATCCATATAGTCTATATGAGTAGTGAAAGAAGTTTTTCCTTTCTCTTTATTTACCATTTGACCTAAAAAAATACTTTTGCTTACATTTTTGAGTAGTCTATGGAAATACTTTTTGGGGATTGCATAAAAGAAATCCGTTCAGAAATGTAATTTTGCAAAAAACAAAATGATGGAAAAACAAAGAACTCTTGAAGAAGTTGGTGAATTTGGTTTGATAGATATTCTAACAAAGAATTTTTCAACGTCAGAATCTACAGTTAAAGGTGTTGGTGATGATTGTGCTGTGTTACCATTAAACGATTCGGAATATGCATTGGTGACAACAGATTTATTGATGGAAGGCATTCATTTTGATTTGGTGTATTCGCCATTAAAACATGTTGGTTATAAAGCTGTTATGGTTAATGCCTCGGACGTGTATGCAATGAATGGTAAGCCAAAGAAAATGACCGCTTCTATTGCTGTCTCGGCAAAATTCTCAGTAGATGCGTTGGAACAATTATATGAAGGTATGCGTATAGCCTGTGAAAGAATTGGTGTGGAATTGATTGGAGGTGATACATCAGCATCAATGACAGGATTAGCAATTAGTATAACTATGTTGGGAACTGTAGCAAAAGATAAAATTACTTATCGCTCGGGTGCAAAACCAACAGATTTGATTTGTGTTTCAGGCGATTTGGGAGCTGCTTATGCTGGTTTACAGGTTTTGCAGCGTGAGAAGGCTGTTTTTAATGGTGGAAAAGGAGCTCAACCAAAATTGGAAGGTTATGAGTATCCATTGCAACGAATCTTAAAGCCGGAAGCTCGTTATGATATAGTTGAAGAATTGGCAAAACATAATATTGTTCCTACAAGTATGATAGATATTTCAGATGGTTTGACTTCGGAAATATTCCATATTTGCAAACAATCGAAAGTTGGCTGCAAAATCTATGAAGAACGACTTCCTATTAATGTGCAAACTGCAGAAGTTTGTAAGGAATTTTCTATGGAACCGCTTATTCCTGCGCTTCATGGCGGAGAGGATTATGAGTTATTGTTTACAGTTCCGTTGACGCAATATGAAGAAGTTAAGAAACTGAAAGACGTTTCTATTATTGGAAATATCGCAGAAGCAAGTCAGGAAATGGGTATGATTTCTCGTTCAGGAGACTTTGTGCATTTAAAAGCACAAGGTTGGAATGCTGCCTATGTAAAAAAATAAATTTTGTCTATCGTGATACGGTAGATTTAACTACTTTTGTCGAAAATTCAATTGAATAATGGAAAAAACATATAGACTATGGAATAACCTCTTAGGTTTTCTGTGTTTTATTGGTGCGTCAATCGTATATCTTTTGACGATAGAACCAACAGTAAGCCTTTGGGATTGTGGAGAATTTATTGCTACGGCAGGAAAGTTGGAAGTTGGTCACCCTCCTGGGGCACCATTGTTTTTGCTTTTAGGTAGATTTTTCGCATTATTTGCATCAGACCTTGAGCAAATTGCTGCGTGTGTAAACTCAATGACAGCATTGGCAAGTGGTGCTACGATTATGTTCTTGTTTTGGACAATCACGCACCTTGCAAAGAAATTCTTTATAACAGAAGAACTAAATGCAGTAAAAATCGTTCTTATTCTTGCTGCAGGTTTGATTGGTGCTGGTTCGTACACATTTACTGATACATTCTGGTTCTCAGCAGTTGAGGGTGAAGTATATGGTATGTCATCGTTGTTGACGGCTGTAGTGTTCTGGGCAATCTTGAAATGGGAAGACCATTTTGATGAACAAGGTAGCGATCGTTGGGTTATCTTTATTGCTTACATTATGGGATTGTCTATTGGTGTTCACTTGTTGAACTTGTTGACAATCACAGCTATTGTATTTGTTTATTACTTTAAGAAATACGAACCAACTTGGAAAGGTATCATTTTTACATGCTTGCTTTCGTTCATCTTCATCGCATTTATGATGTGGGGAATTATTGCAGGCTCTGTGGATGTAGCTTCGTCATTTGAATTATTCTGCGTAAATGTACTTGGAATGCCATTCCAATCAGGTTTGATTGCGTGGTTGGTAACTGTGGTCGTTGCATTTGTTGCCGGTATTATTGTTACAAAATCGAGTACAATAAACAAATGGGTGAAAGTTGCTGTGGTAACACTAATCGCTGTTCTTTTAGGTATTCCAACATTGACAGATAATCCATTGGTATGGATAGTGATTTTTGCTGGTATTGTTTATGGTTTGTACTATGTAAATGAAAAGAATAAGTATGTTTTGAATACATTGGTGAATGTGTTGATGATGGTAATGATAGGCTATTCATCATACGCAATGATTATTATTCGTTCGAATGCTGAAACTCCAATGAATGAAAATGCTCCAAAAGATGCATTTTCGCTTCTTTCATACTTGAACCGTGAGCAATATGGTAGTACTCCAATTCTGTATGGACCATATTACAATGCTTCTCCGGTGTGGAAAGATAATGGCTCTGCCGAAATTAAGGAGAAATTCACATACACTCCTCGCGATGGCAAATATGTAAAGGTTAGCAATGGTCTTGAATATGTTTGGAATCCGGATATGTGTACTATATTCCCTCGTATGTATAGCCGTGAATCTCATCATATTCGTGGTTATAAGGATTGGGCAGGAATAAAAGATGGCGTGAATACTCGTAAGGTTCGTTATGAACGTGAAGGAAGAACATACGAAGTTCCTACATTCGGACAAAATTTGCGCTATTTCTTCTCATATCAAGTTGGTCACATGTATATGCGTTATTTCATGTGGAACTTCTGTGGTCGTCAGAATGATGTGCAAGGACATGGAGGTATAGAAAACGGTAACTGGATTACTGGTATAGGATTTATCGATTCTATGCTTGTTGGTGACCAATCGCAAATTTCGGAAGTTGCGAAAAATACTCCATCAAGAAATGTATATTATATGTTGCCATTCTTGCTTGGTTTGTTAGGTTTGATTTACCAAATGACAAAACGCAAATATGACTCTTTGGTTGTTATCTTATTATTCTTAATGACCGGTCTTGCGATTATTGTGTATTTGAATCAAAAACCATACGAGCCACGTGAACGTGACTATGCGTATGCGGGTTCTTTCTATGCATATTGTATTTGGATAGGTATGAGTGTCTTGGCAATCTTTGATTTTGTAAAAGAATTGTTAAAGAAACAAGAAAAAACAGGTGTAATTGTTGGTGTGTTAGTTGCATTATTGTTGACTATCCCAGCTCCTGTGTTGTTGGCTACTCAAAACTGGGATGACCACGATCGTTCAAATCGTTATACTGCCCATGATTTTGCATATAACTATTTGCAAAGTTGCGATCCGAATGCAATGATAGTTACTGCCGGTGATAACGATACATTCCCGTTGTGGTACATTCAAGAAATCGAAGGTGTTCGTACTGATGTGCGTGTACTTTGTACTCCATTGTTGGCAACAGATTGGTATGCACAACAAATGAAACATCGTTCGTATGAATCGGCTCCACTTCCAATGAAGTTGACGGAAAAACAAGTGGGCAAAGGTATTCGTGATATTGTAACTGTGCGTGAATATGCATCAACTAAGGATAAGGTGGTTCCATTAGCACAAGCAATGAGCGTTGTGCGTGACGACAATTTCCTTGCAGAAAGCTATGGCGACAAATACAATGTATTCCCAGCAAAGAAAGTTTCTATCCCTGTAGATAAAGCACTTGCTCTTAAGAATAATGCAGTTTCCGCAAAAGATTCTGCATCGATTGTTCCAGAGATAGTGTTGTCGGTTAAGGATAATTCTATTTACAAGAATAAGTTGGTTATTTATGACTGTCTTGATGGCTATCAATGGGATAGACCGTTGTATTTCACGAGTCAATCGTCTGCTGCTGATTTAGGATTGGAGTCGTATCTTCGTTATGATGGTTTCGCATTCAAGTTTATTCCGGTAAAAAATGCTGACACTCGTGTACCAAAAATCGATACCGATATCTTGTATGACAAGTTAATGAATGTGTACAAGTGGGGCGGTTTGGGTGAAAAAGGTGTTTATATTGACCATTTCCACGAACGTACAACTCGTGTAATTGGTATTCGTCAGATGTTTAATTCACTTGCGTATGAATTGATAGGCGAACATAAGCCAGATTCTGCAAAACAAGTATTGAATAAGCTATGTGAAATAATGCCAGATTGGCAAATTCCATATTTCGATGAATCTATTATAGGTACAGCAAATGCTTTCTATCTACTAAATGATTTTGAAGCTGGTAATAGAGAACTTCGTTACCTTGCCATGAATTTAATGGATGAAATCGAATGGTATAATTCATTACAAAGTCAACCAACGTTCTTTAAACAAGTTGAAGCAGATCGTACTGATTATACAAGAACGATATTGCAGATTTATCAGAATGCAATGTACTATAATCAAAATGATTTTTGTAAGGAACTTGAAAATCGTTGGGCAGAAATTGATAGCTTCTCGTTAGCATCGTACTTAAAAGCTGTCAACTCTCATAATTCAATGGATATAGAAGAATAAACAAACGGAAAAATTACATAATTATGTCTTCAAAAAGAACAGAAATAAAAGAACTTTTACAAGCAGAAGAATTAGATGTAAAAGTTGTTGTTAAAGGTTGGGTAAGAAACTGTCGTGGTAACAATTTCGTATTGTTTGCTGCAGTAAATGATGGTTCATCATTACAAAACATTCAAATCGTATTTGATACAGAAAAATTTAGCGAAGCAGATTTGAAGAAAATTACAGTTGGTTGCTCGCTTAGTGTAGAAGGAACATTGAAAGCATCAGAAGGTAAAGGACAACGTGTTGAGGTTGTTGCCGATACATTCGAAGTGCTAGGACTTTGTAATCCAGATGAATATCCAATTCAACCTAAAAAACACTCATTGGAATTCTTGCGTGAAAATGCACACTTGCGTTTTCGTACAAATTTGTTTGGTGCAATCATGCGTGTTCGTCACAATATGATTTACGCAATTCATACATTCTTTACTCAAAAAGGATTCTATAATATCCACACTCCACTTATTACAGGTTCGGACTGTGAGGGTGCAGGAGAAATGTTCCAAGTAACAACATTGGATTTGAATGATCTTCCTAAGACAGAAGATGGTGCAGTGGATTATTCACAAGATTTCTTCGGTAAAATGACGAACTTGACTGTGTCTGGTCAGCTTGAAGTTGAATTAGCATGTATGGCTTTATCGAAGGTTTACACATTTGGTCCAACATTCCGTGCAGAGAACTCAAATACAACTCGTCACTTGGCGGAATTCTGGATGATAGAACCAGAAATTGCATTTGCCGACATTAATGATGACATGGATATTGCGGAAGAATTCTTGAAATATTTGATTAAATATGCATTAGATCATTGTCGTGAAGATTTGGAATTCTTACAAGATCGCTTGATGCAAGAAGAAAAATCAAAACCACAGAACGAACGTTCTATGCCATTGATTGAAAAATTAGAATTTGTTTTGGCTAATGATTTCCAACGTTTGACTTATACTGAAGCAATCGAAATCTTGAAAGAATCAAAACCAAATCAAAAAGGTCAATTCAAGTATAAAATCGAAGGTTACGGAGCAGATTTGCAAAGTGAACACGAACGTTATTTGGTAGAAAAACATTTCAAGAAACCTGTGATTCTTACTGGTTATCCAAAGGAAATCAAAGCATTCTATATGAAACAAAATCCAGACGGAAAAACTGTTGCCGCTATGGATATTTTGTTCCCTGGTATCGGTGAAATTATTGGTGGTTCAGAACGTGAAGCTGATTTCGATAAGTTGAATAAACGTATTGAAGAATTGAATATTCCAATGAAAGATATGTGGTGGTATTTGGATACACGCCGTTTTGGTGCTGTGCCTCACTCTGGATTTGGTCTTGGTTTCGAACGTTTGATGTTATTCGTAACTGGTATGTCGAACATTCGCGATGTAATCCCATTCCCACGTTATCCAAAATCTGCTGAATTTTAATTATGGCGAAAGAGCTTGAATTTGTAAGTAAGATTACAAAAAATGCTTGTGAGGATTCTCAATTGTATGACTTCCTCTCTGATTTCCGTAATCTAGAAGCTATGCTTCCGGCAGAAGCCCGTGATAAAGTAAGTGTTTCGCAAGAAACGATTACTATCCAGGCAATGGGAAGCATGAGCATTACACTTTCGGTATTGGACAAGGAACCATACAAATTGGTAAAACTCGGAACTGCAGGCAATGATATGTTTTGTTTGTGGATACAATTAAAACAAGTTGCTCCATACGATACAAGAATACGTATTACGTTGCGGATGAATGTGCCGTTGATTGCACGACCTATGATTAAGAAAGATAAGATGCAGGAATTTGTCGACAATTTAGCGTTGGCCTTGTCGCAAATCCCGACCATGGCTTTCAATAAAAACAATATGAATTAAAAGAAATCCCGGTGATGTTTTCATCGGGATTTTTTGATATTATACAAATGTAGTTCTTTGTAAGTTCTACGAAAATAGATCTAATTTCTTCAATTTCCATATTTGTATAATCTATTGGTAGGATATAGCATATATTGTAAAAAAATATATCTTTGCCCCGCCTAAGGTAGTCTTTATAATATGCATAAATAAATGAAAATGAATATATTTAACACATTAAAACGTATAGCTCTAACGGTGCTTTCGTTGGTTTCATTACAGTTGGTGACATTCGCAACGGGTGTGACTTTTACTTATGTCGATTCCGATGATTCGGACGCTGCAAAAATTTTTGATGGTAATTTATTAAATTATTGGTGGAATCGTTTAGGTTCGTCTGTTGTATTTGAAGCATCAGAGAAGGTTTCTGTGTCAGGTTATAAATTTTTGACTACTGATGATGCGGATGAATATGCGTATGCAAACCCTTCTGGTTGGAAGTTGTCGGCAACAAATGCTCTTGATAGTTACGGAAATCCTACTGATTGGATTCTTATTGATGAAAAATCGGATGATTATACAATTGCAGCTGAAATTTCTCAATGGTATGAATTTTCTATAGTAAAAACGACAGAACTATATAAATATTTTAAATTAGAAATAACTGGTAATCAAGCACCTGAATGTCCTGAATGTTCTGTCTCTTTCCAGATTGCGGAATTTACATTATTATATGAAACTTGTACAAATCATACTTATGAAAATGACATCTGTACGATTTGTGGGAGAATGAATCCTAATCATATATGCGCAACATATACTAACTATGTTTGTGATGTTTGTGGCTTGGTTGATCCTACAATTTTGCCACATTCTGCAGATGGCTATTATGAAATATCAACTTTGGAACAATTGCAGTTATGGGGTACTGCTATTGTGTCGGTTGATTCTTTGTCGAAGGCAAGACTTATGGCAGACATCGTGCTAAATGAACATGTACTAGCTGCTGATGGTAAATCTTTGCAAAACGATGCTTCTACTTATACACAATGGGTTCCTATAGAATTTTTTTCAGGCGTATTCGATGGTAATGGACATACCATAAGTGGATTGTATATAAACGACGAAACGGCAATTTGTGTAGGCTTATTTTCGAAGGTTGGCACTGCAACAATTCGTAATTTAGGAGTAAGAGATTCTTATGTTGTGGGTGCAGGATCTGTAGGAACTATTTTGGGAGAACAAATTAAATGTGATGATTCAAAATATACAATTTTGGAAAATTGTTATACAGAAGGATATGTAGCAGCTGTTAATTCCGATAATGATTATGCTGGTGGTCTTTGTGGTAAAGGATATACATTAGAGATGACAGATTGTCATAATAATGGATATGTAGAAGGGTTAAATTCTGCTTCATTTATTGGTGGACTTGCTGGATACACATATCAGAGTGTTTTGCTTAGATGTTATAATGAAGGTGATATTTCAGGTTATGATCAAACAAATTTTGTTGGTGGTTTAGTTGGTCGGATAGGATATGAATTTACAGTAAAAGATAGTTATAATGCGGGTACGATATATGATGAATGGTGTGGAGCAGGTGGCTTTGCATCGTCTACTTATTATAATAAATTTTCAAATTCATTTAACGTTGGAAATGTAACTAGTGATAATTGTAATGTAGGACCTTATGTAGCAGATTTCTCTACTAATACATATCAAGGAATATTTTATAAATCAGGTTGTACAACAGGACGTTATCCATATAATTCTTATGATCGATTCTTGGAGGGTGAAACAGAGGCCTCAAAATTTTCATCTGGTGAGTTGTGTTATTTACTAAATGGTTCAGTTGATAATGGCAAACATTTTTACCAAAATTTAACTGGTGAGAACATTGATTTATATCCTGTTCTTGATTCTACTCATAAAACAGTAATGTTAGGTACACATGGTGCTTATATCAACCCATGTACGAGCCATACGTTTGAAAATGATATAATGGTATGTACGATTTGCGATACCATAACTCTTACTAAAAATGCTACAGGTGAATTTGAAATAGGCAGTGCACAGGATTTGTTGACCTTTGCATATTATGTAAATGAAGACGAAGGTCACGAAGATGCAAAAGCAATTTTGACTGCAGACATAGATCTAAAAGACATAACGATTGTTCCAATGGGAACAGAAACAAATCCATTTGTTGGTTCTTTCAATGGCGCAGGTCACCATATTTCAAATATGGTGATAGATAACCAAACAAAAGAAGCACAAGGATTGTTCGGTTATGTTGGAGACGCATGTGCAATTTCTAATGTTGTAATAGATAATTCTTGTTCTATAAAAGCAAAAAGTAAGTCTGCTGCTTTGGTTGGTGTTGTTGCAGGTTCAGGTGATATAACGATTTCGGGCTGTTCCAACTATGCTACGATAACTGGCGAAAATTATATGGCAGGTCTTGTAGGTTACAATTCCTCGTTGACTGCAAGTGTAACAATTGAGAATTGTTTGAATGCTGGAAATGTAACTATTACTGCTGCTGAAGGATATGCTGGCGCTATTGCTGCTTCGTTGGGTGAAAATGCAACTATAGAAAATTGTTTGAATGTTGGTACAATAACAGGTGCTAATACGGCGTTGGCACGCATAAATACGGGTACAATAACAAATTGTTATCAAATAGATACTGAAACCGCTCAAGCAAATGTAACAGCAGTAAGTGCAGCAGAGTTGGCTTCTGGTTTGATTTGTTACAACTTAAATGAACAAACAACGACCAATCCAATTTGGTATCAAACTCTTGAGTCTGATGATTTCCCTGTATTGGATGCATTACATTCAGAAATTCATTTAAGTGGTGAAAAGAACTGTGATGGTTCTATAAAATCAGCAATGGTTTATACAAACGAGGCAGAAGATTTGGTTGCTCAAGATGAACATCAATTGGTTGCAGGTATTTGTTTTGTCTGCAATGCTTGCGATATGGATTTCGTAGAAAAAGAAGGTGATTATTTCTTAATAGGCAATGCAGATCAATTGTATTGGTTCTCAAAATATGTTGAGAATGGTAACACTGCAGCAAAAGCGAAATTAACTGCTGACATTATTGTAAATGATAATCTTGATGCCTCGACAGCGAAAGTTTGGAGACCGATAGGTTCTGAATCAAATGCATTCGCTGGAGAATTTGATGGAGATGGTCATACTGTAAGTGGCTTATATGTTGATGACGCAACTACAAACAATATTGGTTTGATTGGATACGCAAATGGGGCAACTATTGCTAATGTCGGTATAGAAGATTCATACTTGAATGGTTATAAAAATATTGGTGCAATTTGTGGCTTTGCAATAGGAACTACTATTTCGCATTGTTTCAATAATGCTGCAGTGAGCGGTGTTGATGCTGTTGGTGGTGTGCTTGGATGTGCAAATACAAACACGGTAAAGGTAAAGTATTCGTATAATGAAGGTACAGTAACAGGTTCTCGAAACTATGCCGCTGGTGTTGTTGGATATTGTCGTCTTGCTGCGGTTACAATTGAAAACTGTTATAATGTAGGAACGGTTGCTGGTAATGCGTATGTCGCTGGTATTAGTGGTTATAAAGGCTCTATATCAAAATCATTCAATTATACAGCCATAGTTGGAAATAACTATGTTGGCAATATTGTAGGTGAATTCGATGGTACATTAAGTGATAACTATTATTTAGAAACACTTGATATAGATGTAAATGCAGAGGCAAAATCCACAGATTTTTTTGCTAATGGTGAACTGGCTTATGTTTTAAATGGTTCTGCAACAGATGCTCCGGTATGGTATCAAACTATTGGAACAGACAACTATCCTGTATTGGATAATTCACATAGTGTGATACATACTTATTTAGAAAAGAATTGTTCAGGTGTTGCCAAAGGTGATGTACAATATGTAAATACAGATGAAGATCAAATTGTACAAGATGAGCACATTTTTGTAGACGGAATGTGTTCTATTTGTGGATCTGCATGCGATGGTTTTATGACTCCTAATGAAGATGGAATATTTGAAATCGCAAATGCAGGTGAACTTCGTTGGTTTGCTTCGTATGTAAATACAGGTAATAGTTCGGCAAAAGCAAAATTGGTTGCCGACATTGTGTTGAACGAAAATGTCTTGAACGAAGACTATACATTGAATGGTAATGGGAAAAATTTTGTTCAATGGACTCCAATTGGTAATTACTCGGTTCCTTTTAGTGGAAGTATCGATGGTCAAAACCATACAATAAGTGGTTTGTATTTTAATGGACCGGGTGAATATATCGGTCTTGTTGGCTATATGGAGGGTAATGCTGGTGGTGTAGCGATTAATAATCTTGGCATTATTAATAGTTATATTGCAGTAGAAGGAAAAGGTCAATATGTCGGTGGTTTTATAGGTTCTTCTTACTGCAATGCAGCAATTGAGTCTTGTTACTTTAATGGCGCAATTAGTTCAAATAATGCATCTGTCGGTGGTATAATAGGGGAAACAAGTTCTATGGATATAACTAACTGTTATACTGAAGGACGTATATACGCAAAAGCAGGAAATGTTGGTGGTATAGTTGGTGAATATAGCCAAAAGACAGTTTCAAATTGCCACAACTCTGCTATGGTTTCGTCTTCGGGTGATTATGTTGGTGGTATTGTAGGACGAGCTGTTGTTGATTTTGTTTATTCACATAGAAATGTAGCAACAATTAAAGACTCTTATAATGAAGGTGAGATTTTGGGTACATCGTATGTTGGTGGTATTTGTGGAGATCATTCAAATTACAATATCTCTGAGAGAGATATTCGTTCTGTTTATTTATCAAATTGTTATAATGCCGGAAAAATTTCGGGCTCATCGTATGTCGGTGGTATTGCAGGAAAAAATAATTTGGGGTTAACAAATGTTCAAAATCTTGCAACGGTAAACGGTACAGAAGAATATGTCGGTGGTATTGTAGGTTATGGTAATTTTGTTTCTACAGCCATTAATACAGGTGTCGTTACTTGTAATGGAAAAACCACACGAGTAGGAGCAATTGCTGGTTCTATTTCAGAAAACGGTGGTGTACTTAGTGCAATTTATGATAAAGATGTGACGTCATATAAAGGAATCAATAATGATGCTAGTTGGGAAGATTTTGTTCCTTTATCTCCTAAAAGTATGCAGGCCTTTGGTTTAACAACTGAGCAACTTTGTAAAGGTCAATTGGAGGGAAATAGCGAGACCAGAGGATGGACGCAAAATGATTTCTTTGATAATTATTCACACATAATAGATGTTAATGACAATGTTGTAGATTCAACATTAAACAAAAGGGCGTGGTCAAGAGGAAATTTCGATGTTGCAGCGTCAAATATAGTAACAACGGATAACGAGTTTGGTGTTTCTCAAAAAGGGTTATATCCATATTTGTCTTCTTTCTCATATCGTCCGGCAGCTACAATAAAATTCTATAATTTCGGTGACGAAGAGGATACCAATTGGAAAACGTATCGTCCTATTGTACAAGTAAGTGAGTTGTATGCGATAACTACAAGTGAATCAGATTTGTCTGCTAACTATGTTTTGATGTGCGACATTGCTGATTATGAAAATTTGGATGCTAATGGCAAGTTACTAGATACTCCGGTAAATACTTGGCCTGGTATAGGATATTGTATAAGATCAGGAGGATTGCCAGCCGAAGAGGGAGATTACTATGAACCGTTCCGTGGGTATTTTGCCGGACGCGGTCATACAATTTCCGGATTAAGTCTTATATCTAATGCCGGTCAAGCAACAAATGGACTTATTAATACGGCAGAGAATGCAACTATTACAGGAGTAACAATAAAGAATAGTAACTTAGCAAATGAGTATCTTTTGTCAAGCGGTATGATTTGTGGCTTTGCAAAAAATACAACAATTTCGGATTGTAAATCTTATTGTAATTTAGAGGGTGACAACTATGATCGTGTTGGTGGTATTTGTGGTATATTAAAAAATGGTATAGTAAAAGATTGTTATAATTATGGGTCTATTTCTAGCTCAGGATATTATATTGGTGGTATTGTTGGTTCTAGTAGTGGAACTATAATGCATAGTGGTAATTATGGAGATATTTCTAGTTCCTATAACGTTGGTGGTATAGTTGGAGTTGGAGGTTCTATTAATTATTGTTACAATAAAGGTACAATAACAGCGCATCATATTGCAACTACAGGTTCTCGTCAAGGTAATTGTGCCGGAGGTATTGCAGGTATATATGGTACTATAGCAAACTGTTTTAATGTAGGAACAATTAAAGCTGATGAAAATGCTGGTGGTTTAGTTGGTGGATATGCTACAAGTATTACTTCTTCATATAATATTGGTTCGGTAAGTGGAACGGATGCTAAAACTGCTGGATTAGGTAGTTTGGTAGGAGCATCTTCTGGTAATACAAAATTATCATATAACTATAATGATACCCTAAAATGTAATATAGGTGCGGTTGATGGTATTAACACTCCAGGATCAGGAGAAGGTATTGCAACAATTGATTTCTGTGGTACTTTGCCAAAAGGTTTCTCGCCAAGTATATGGGCAATAAGACCTGCAGAAATGGAAGGTTTGAAAAACAAAAATTACTATCCATATTTACGCTATTGGGGACCAGATTCTGCAATGGTTGCGGTTGTTGTAGAAACCTACCAAATCACATTAGAATTTAATGGCGGTATTGCAAAAGGAACAGTTCCAACTTCGTATGCTTCAGGTATTGGTGTTGAACTTCCTACAGAAGTAACTCAAAACGGATATGCATTTGCAGGATGGTATTCTAACTCGAACTTTACAAGCGAGATTTACACTAAAGTTGATCAAACGGCAATCGGAAATAAAATCTTCTATGCTCGTTGGATTGCCGATGTATATGATGTGGCATTGAATACAAATGATGGTCGTATCAATTCTGGTAATGTTGCAAGTTACACATTTGGAAACAATGTAATTCTTCCTCTTGATGTGACTCGTACTGGTTATACATTTGCTGGTTGGTACGATACTGAAGATTGTTCTGGTGACCGTATTCTACAAATTTCGGCGAAAGAATTTGGTAACAAGGAATATTGGGCAAAATGGAATGTGGTTGATTACACTATTACGTATAATGTAAATGGTGGTACAATCAATGATACTGATTACGCTTCTGCATTTCAATATGCACTTGCTGAGGTTTCTTTACCTTCGGATGTTACAAGAACGGGCTACACATTCGCTGGTTGGTACGATAATTCAAACTTAAACGGTGAGCCTGTTACTTCAATCGCAACAACAGAATATGGTAATAAAGAATATTGGGCAAAATGGGATGTGAATACGTATAAGGTTACGTTGGATGTTAATGATGGAAACATAAACAGCGGAAATCTTGTAATGTATGTGTACGATGTGTTGTCTATTCTTCCTGCCGATGTGACTAAGGTTGGTTATACTTTTGGTGGTTGGTATGCCGATGAGGCTTGCTCGGGTAGTCAAGTTTTGCAAATCTCGAAAGGCGAATTTGGTGACAAGAAATTCTATGCAAAATGGACTGCAAACAACTATAAAATTACATTGGTTGTAAACGATGGAACAATCAATGCAGGCTCTGTTAGTGAATACACTTATGGTGAAGGAGCAACGCTTCCAACTGACGTCACTAGAATAGGTTACGAATTCGACGGTTGGTACACTACTTCATATTTTGATAATTCAAATGTGTTGACTATCGGTACGAACGACTTTGGTGACAAAACATATTGGGCAAAATGGTCTGTTGCATCGTATGATGTAGATTTGATTGCAAACGGTGGAACAATCAACGATGGCACAATCGATAGCTACACATTTGGTGTCGGCGCAATATTGCCAACAAATGTGACTAAAATTGGTTATGAGTTTACTGGTTGGTACACAAATGCAGAATGTACGGGAACACCAGTGAAGGAAATCACAACTGCTGACATTGATGACTTGTCATTCTATGCAGGTTGGAAGAAGGCTGTTTATACAATTTCGTTCGACAATAACGGCGGAACAATAAAAGACGAGTCGTATGCAACTACATATTCGTACGACGTTGAAAAATCAGTAGCTTTGCCTTCTACTGTTGAAAAAGCAGGATGCACATTTGCAGGTTGGTATGACAATGTAAATCTTACAGGTGAGAGTCTTACTACTGTAGCAGCCGGCGAATATGGTGACAAAACATATTATGCACAATGGACTCCGAATACATATACGGTAACATTGAATACAAATGACGGTGTGGTAAATAGCGGTGACATAAACTCGTATGTTTACGGAGTTGTAGCCACGTTGCCAACAGATGTGACAAAAGACGGCTATACTTTCATGGGATGGTACGATAATGCTGACTTGACAGGCTCAACAGTAAGCATAATCTCGTCAACATCGATAGGTAATCAAACATTCTATGCTAATTGGTCTACAAATGCATATACGGTAACATTGAACACGAATGACGGTGTTGTAAAAACAAATAGTATTACTGGATATGTTTATGGTACTGGTGCAACACTACCAGGAACGAACGATGTAGAAAAGACTGGATATACATTTGCCGGTTGGTATGACAACTCAAGTTATGCCGGAACTGCCGTTACGGAGATTTCTAAAACAGAAACAGGCAACAAGTCATTCTGGGCAAAATGGTCTGTGAATTCATATTCAATTGCATTGACTCTCAACGGTGGAACAATTAATAGCGGCAATGTTACAAACTATGTGTATGGAAACGGAGCAAACTTGCCGAGCGATGTAACGAAAGCTGGTAACACATTTAGCGGTTGGTACGCAAAAGATGATTTCTCTGGTGAGTCTGTTATAAGAATTGACGAGTCCACAACAGGTGATGTGGCATTCTTTGCAAAATGGACAGCAAATGACTACGCAATCGTATACGAAACAAGTGCCGGTGTGATAAGCGATGCTTCTTACGCACAAACATATACGTATGGAACAGGTGCAATGTTGCCACAGGCAGTAGAAAAACCTGGTTATGCATTTGTAGGATGGTACACAAATTCAGCGTATGAAGGTTCTGTAGTATCTGAAATCTCAAAAACAGAATACGGCAACAAGACGTTCTACGCAAAATGGTCAGTAAACCGATATGCCGTAGAATTGAATGCAAACCAAGGTACAATTAATAGCGGTGACATAGTAGAATACACATTCGGCGTAGGTGCGACATTGCCAACGAATGTTACGAAGACAGGCTACACATTTGTAGGCTGGTACGATAACGAAGAGTTCGGAGGCGAGCCAGTCAAGGCAATAGCAAATAATGTAGTAGGTGACAAGACGTATTTTGCAAAATGGTCAATCAACAGTTATGATGTGACATTGAATGCGAACGGTGGTGTAATCAATTCCGGTGATGTTACGGCATACGAATTTGGAACAAAGACAACGCTTCCAACAGATGTGACAAGAACAGGTTACACCTTTGCTGGTTGGTACAACAACTCTAATTTGACAGGTAAAAAGCAGATAGAAATCAGTGCTACAACAACAGGCAATGTGTCATATTTTGCAAAATGGAATGTAAACAGCTATGTGGTTACATTGAATGCTAATGAAGGAACAATCAACAGCGGCAATGTTACAAACTACGTATACGGTAACGGTGCTACTTTGCCAAGTGATGTAACCAAGGCAGGAAATACATTCGGTGGTTGGTTCAATGTAACGGATTCTACAAAACAAGTAGTTCGCATAGACGAAGAGACGACAGGCGACCAATCGTTTTTCGCAAAATGGACGGCAAACAACTATGCAGTTACGATGAATGCGAACGGTGGTGTAATCAATTCCGGTGATGTTACGACATACGAATTCGGAACTAAGACAACACTTCCAATAGATGTAACAAGAACAGGTTACACATTTGCCGGTTGGTACAACAACTCTAACTTGACAGGTGAAAAACAAACTGAAATCAGTGCTACAACAACAGGCAATGTGTCATACTTTGCAAAATGGAATGTAAATAACTATGCGGTTATGTTGAATGCTAACGAAGGAACAATCAACAGCGGTAACGTTACAAACTATGTATACGGCAACGGTGCAAACTTGCCAAGCGACGTTACGAAGACAGGCTACAAGTTTGCGGGCTGGTACAATGTAACGGATTCTACAAAACAAGTAGTTCGCATAGACGAAGAGACGACAGGCGACCAAGCCTTCTTCGCAAAATGGACGGCAAACTCGTACAACGTCATATTGGTGGTAAACGAGGGAACCATCAACGAAGGTAATGTTGAAAGCTACGAATACGGCGAGGGTGCGACGCTTCCAAGCGATGTGACGAAGACCGGCTATACGTTCGATGGCTGGTACTCAAACTCAAGCTATACAGGCGGTTCGGTATCAACAATAGCGAAGAACGACGTCGGCGACAAACAGTTCTGGGCTAAGTGGAGCATAAACGAGTACGTGGTAAACGCCGTTGCAGAAAACGGAACGGTTGAGGGAACAGGAAGCTACGAATACAAGTCAACTGCGACATTGAAGGCTACAGCGAACGACGGCTACGAGTTCGTAAACTGGAGCAACGGCTCTTCTGACAATAAGATCCAAATCGTCGTGACAAAAGACACGACGGTGACAGCGAACTTCAAGGAGAAAGAAAAGGTAGCAGTTGTGGGTACGTTGACGATACCAACGATGAAGACGGAAAGAGAAGCCGCTCCAATCGACTTGACGGGTTTGTTCACGACGACGGAAGGAAGTGAAGTTATCTGTACGGCAAGCAGTTCCCGCCCTGATGTGGTAGCAGTATCGGTGGTAGAAGGCAAGTTATTGTTCGCAGTGAGTGCGTTGGAAGGCGAGGCCGAAATTACGGTAACTGCAACGTTGCCAAACGGTGAGAAGAATAGTGTGAGCGCGACAGCTTCTGTCGTACTTGCATGTAACATCCAAGTGGCAGAGACAATCAAGAATGTTTCTTGCTACGGCGAAAGCGACGGTGAAATCAGCGTAGTTGTGGAGAATGCGTTCGAGCCATACACTATCCAATGGATAGGCGTGGATAATACGAATGACACGCTTCCAGCATTGATTGCCGGCAACTATACCATCGACATCGCCGATGCGGAAGGTTGTACGTTCCAAAAGACATATACGGTTGTTCAGCCACAGGAAATCGTAATCAGCAAGTCTGTGATAAATCCGACTTGTGCGAACGCCGACGGTTCAATCACAATCAATGTGACAGGCGGAGCAGACTTTACGTATATCTGGAACAACGACACGACAAGCCGTAGCTTGGAAAATATCGCCAAGGGAGAATACAACTTGGTAGTGGTGAACAACGAAACCGGCTGTAAGGCAGAAACGTCTGTAGTATTGACAGAACCAGACGCTCCTGTTGTGAAGGTTGCAGATGTAATAGAAACTGCTTGTAATGCGAACAACGGTGCTGTAATCATAAGCGGCGCTGATAATTTAATCTACAAGTGGAATATTGGTCGTGCTACAAAGAATTTGATGAACATGAAAGCGGGTGATTACAAATTGGAAGTAATTGATCCGATGACAAATTGTAAGGATTCTATAGCTGTAACAATTCCATCAATTCCATTGAAACAACCAGAAATCTCGTTGGTAACAGTTAGTCAGGAAACAGGCAAGAACTTGGTGGTATGGTTGAAGGAAAACACAGACTTGATTGACTACTACACTGTTTATCGTCAGTCTGACGAAAAGGGACGATATGAGGCATTGGATAAAATATCTTACAATGACTTAAGTGTATATGAAGATTTAGAGGCTGATCCAATGATTCAACCATGGAGTTATCGAATGACAGCAACGGATGTTTGTGGTCAAGAAACTGAAATGAGCGAAAGCCACAGAACACTTCACTTACAGAAAAATCTTGGTATGAATGACGTTATTAACCTTGATTGGACTGCATATGAAGGAATAGACTATTCTACATTCGTGATTTTACGTGAGACAACAATAAAGGGTAAAAAAGATGTAGACACTTTGGCTACTGTTTCGGCAGATGTGACAACATATACCGACATTATTCCTGCAGAGGGTACAAGTTCATATTATGTAGGAATTAAGTTGCCTTCAGAAGTAAATCCAAAGACACAGTTCATGAAAGCTGAATCTGGACCGTTCTCACTTGCATTGTCTAACATTGCAGAAGCAGAAAACGAGGATGTTGACAATCCTACAGGTATTGAAGATGTAGAGAATGCAGTGGTTGTATATGCAATTGGTCATACGATTTATGTCACAAATGCCGAAGGCAATGACATCACAATTTATGACAACAACGGTAGAAATGTATCGCATACGTCAACAAACAATACATCAAATGTGATGCAATTTGACGTTCGTTTAGACGGTACATATTTCGTAAAAGTTGGCAACGAATCATTTGCAGTGATTGTGAAATAAGGCACAGTCCGTCAAAATAAAAAATCCCGATGAATGATTTTCATCGGGATTTTTTTTATTTATCAATTATCAATTATCAATTATCAATTATCTTAAGGCTTACCTTTCTTTTGGTTACTTTCAGTTCGTATTTTTCTCCAAAAACTAAAGCTTGGTTTAAATCTTCATGTCCTGATGGGAAGTCAAAGACAACAGGTATGTTGTAGTCTTTAGTTACATTGAGAACAATGTCCTCGACAGAGCCATCAAATGTATCAGTTCCATTTCTCATGCCACTCATTGTTCCGACAATGAGTCCGGAAATTTTTGATAGTACGCCAGAATGAAGCAGGTTTTGCATCATTCTATCTATGTGGTAATAGTATTCGTTTAAGTCTTCTATAAAAAGGATTTTTCCAGTGTAATCATATTCAAACGGCACGCCACGCAAACTGTAGATCATCGATAGGTTTCCGCCTATAAGTTCGCCTTTACATTCTCCTGTTTTGTTGAATTTTGTAGATTTTATTTGAATGGCCTTATTGGTTCCGAATAATGAGTCGTGCAATGATTGTAAAGACTCTGGTGTAACATTGGGAAAGCTTTTTGCCATTGCTCCATGTAACGATTGGATACCGAGAAAATGTAATTTCTCGTGAAAAACAGTTATATCGCTAAAACCGACGAACCATTTAGGTCTTTTTTGTAAACTGGAATAATCAATAGAGTCTGCAATTCGGATAGCACCATAACCTCCTCGTGCACAAATGATTGCTTTTGTTTTTTTGTCTTCAATTGCTTTTTGTAAATCACTTGCTCTGTTTTCGTCACTACCGGCAAAAACACCAAGTTTATCGTAGGTGTGTTTCCCGAGTTTTACTTGTAGTCCCCACGATTGTAAAGTTTCAATTGCGAAGTCAAGTGAGCCTTTTGTAACAGGTCCAGAAGGTGAAATGATGGTTACAATATCGCCTTCATGTAAAAAATCGGGTTTAAGCATAGGTTTGTTTGATTATAATTGTCACAAAAAATATATCTTTGCGAAAATACTAAAAAATCGTATTACAATGACAGATTATAAGCGTTACCTCATTACAGCAGCCCTTCCGTATGCGAATGGACCAGTTCATATTGGACATCTTGCTGGCGTATATGTACCAGCCGATATATATGTTCGTTATCTTCGAATGAACAAAAAAGACGTGCTTTTTGTGTGTGGTAGCGATGAACATGGTGTGCCTATTACTATTAAGGCTCGTAAAGAACAATGTTCGCCTCAAGATATTGTAGATCGTTATAATGGAATTATAAAGAAATCTTTCGAAGACTTTGGAATTAGTTTTTCTAATTATTCTCGTACTTCTAATGAATTACATAGCAAGGTTTCTTCTGATTTCTTCAAAACATTGTATGAAAAAGGAGAATTCATAGAACAAACAAGCGAACAATATTATGATGAGGAATCACAAACATTTTTAGCAGACCGTTATATCGTTGGAACTTGTCCAAAATGTGGAGCAGAAGGCGCATACGGTGATCAGTGTGAGAAATGTGGTAGTTCGTTGTCTCCTGACGAATTAATAAATCCTGTCAGCAAATTATCGGGTGCAAAACCTATTAAAAAACCTACAAAACACTGGTACTTACCATTGGACAAACATGAGAATTTCTTGCGCTCATGGATTCTTGATGGTCATAAAGAATGGAAGTCAAATGTATATGGTCAATGTAAGTCTTGGTTGGATGGCGGTTTACATCCACGTGCGGTAAGTCGAGACTTGGATTGGGGTGTTCCAGTTCCTGTAGAAGGAGCCGAAGGTAAGGTTCTATATGTATGGTTCGATGCACCAATTGGTTATATTACATCTACTCAAGAATGTTCTGCTGATTGGGAAAAATATTGGAAGTCAGAAGATACAAAATTAGTTCATTTTATTGGTAAGGATAATATTGTATTCCACTGTATTGTATTTCCGGTAATGTTGAAGGCACATGGAGGTTATATTTTACCAGAAAATGTTCCTGCAAATGAATTCTTGAACTTGGAAGGTGACAAAATTTCTACTTCAAAGAATTGGGCTGTTTGGTTGAATGAATACTTGGAAGATTTTAAAGATCAACAAGATACACTTCGCTATGTTTTGACTGCTAATGCACCGGAAACAAAAGATAACGATTTTACTTGGAAGGATTTTCAAGCAAGAAACAACAACGAATTGGTTGCTATTCTAGGTAACTTTGTAAATCGTGTAGTTGTTCTTACTAATAAATATTTTGCTGGCAAAGTTCCAACAAAAGGCGCGTTGACGGAAGTTGACTCGCAAGCATTGGCAGCAATAGCAGAGGCAAAAGAAAACATTTCAAAGAACATTGAAAATTATCGTTTCCGTGATGCTTTAAAAGATGCAATGCAATTGGCTCGTGTCGGAAATAAATATTTGACAGAAACTGAGCCTTGGAAGCTGATAAAAACAGACGAATCTCGTGTTGCAACAATTTTGAATGTTTGTTTACAAATCACTGCAAATTGTGGAATCTTGTTTGAACCATTCTTGCCATTTACTGCTGCAAAAATTCGCGCAATGTTGCAGTTAGAAAATGCATTGTGGGAAAATGCAGGTGACGACAATATCATGCAAGAAGGCAAGGCTATAGGTGAGGTTGCTTTGTTGTTCAGAAAAATAGAAGATGCTGAAGTTGATGCACAAGTTGAAAAGTTGAAAGCTGCAAAAGCAGCACGTGAGGCAGAAGAAGCTATGAATGCTCCTGTTGCTCCACAAAAGGCAACAATTGAATATGATGACTTCGCAAAATTAGATATTCGTTTGGGTACTATTTTGGAAGCAGAACGAGTTCCAAAAACAGACAAATTGATGAAATTGCTGATAGATACCGGCATAGATAAACGTACTATTGTATCTGGTATAGCAGAACATTTTACTCCAGAACAATGTGTTGGACGTCAAGTGAGTGTCTTGGTTAACTTGCAACCTCGTAAAATGAAAGGTATAGAGTCGCAAGGAATGATATTGATGGCAGAGGATGCAAATGGCGCCCTTCAATTTGTTACAACAGAGCAAAAAGTGAAAAACGGTAGTTCTATCAGTTAATTTTTTGTTAAAAAGTTGCATTTTGCTGTAAAAAATATATTTTTGCAAAATATATAAAGGGAAAGACCATTTGAAAAAGCTTATCTACATAGCAATTTTATTGTTGGCTGGGTGTTTGTCGGTTCAAGCTCAGGACTCCCATTTTTCGCAATTTGACGCTGCTCCGTTGTATTACAACCCTGCGTTGGCTGGTGTAAATGAATGTCGTAATAGAATTTATACTAACTACAAAGGCCAGTGGAATACATACAATACATTCTTGGTATCGTATGACCAACATTTGGAGAAAATACAATTGTTTGGAGGTACTATCGGTGTTGGTGGATTGATAGTAGCGGATTATGCAGGAGAAAATTCCTATGGAAATACGCAGATAAAATTAATGCCGGCATATCATTATAGTGTAATACCTGGCGTGTTACGTCTTTCTGCTGGATTAGATGCCATTTTTGATCTTATGAGTATTTCTGAAGATCAGGTGATAACAGGAAGTGGAATAAATCCTATCACTGGTGAGAAAACGCCAGGATATGATATGGAACATACAAAACGATTTTATTCTGATATGGGTTTGGGTATTAATGCGCAATATAATATAAACCCAATGTTCCCAATTAATATGGGTATAACATTCTTCCACTTGTTTGGTTCTGGTGGTGGAGGTTTAGCAGTACCGAGTTCGGATGCCACGAATAATTACAGAAGATTCTCATTAAATGCAAATGCAGTTTGTCCTTTGAATCCACGATTGACATTGTTGCCAAGTTTTATCTATACAAATCAGAAGATTTATAATGAGATGAACTTTGGTACATATTTGAAGTGTGCAATTGGTGACTATACTTCATTTATTGATGCTGTATATGTAGGTTCTTGGTATCGTGTAAAAGATGCTTTGATTTTAGGTCTTGCATTTGACAAACCTATTACAAAGAACTGGACATTACAATTTGGATTAAGTTACGACGTAACAGTATCGTCTTATAGAAAGTCTGATAAATGGACTAGCGGTAAAAACGTGAAAGGCGATAGTTTCGAGTTGTCTGTTAAATTGTTGAATTGTCTTCGTCCGATTGTAGTTAATCCGGAAGGAATTGTAAATGATCCATTTAGATAGAATATGAATCAGATAAGCCGTAATATATCTATATTGTTCTTTTCGTTGTTGCTTTCTTTTTCTGTTTTTGGACAGGGAAAGAAACAATATTATGAGGCCTATATCGCTTTGGGTGATACATGCTATGAACACTCAAACTTTTATGGTGCGCACCAAGCCTACGAAAAAGCATTGCAATATGTTGATAATCCAAACATTGCATTCCGTTGTGCTGAAGCATGTCGTGGATATCAAAACTATCCTGAAGCTGAAAAATACTATAAAATTGCGATTTCAAAAGATTCTGTAACATTCCGTCTTGCAAATTATTGGTATGCAGAAATGTTGAAGTTGCAAGGAAAATATCCAGAAGCTAAGGAACAGTATGATATTCATTACAAGATGAATAAAAATAGAAATGATTATTATACTAAACGCGCAAAAGAAGAATCAACTGTATTGTCAAAGAAAATTCAAAAGGTTGGCGAATCTGTCGGTTTGGAAGTTAAACATCCTGATGACAAGGATTTGAACTCTATGTATGCGGAATATGCTCCTTGTCAGTATAACGATACCTTATTCTTTTTCGCAGGTGTACGTCCTCTTGATGCTAAATTAGCAGATACATCTTATATCTACGCAAACTATTTGACTCGTGTTATGCAGGCAACACGTCAAGGCGATTCGGTTTGGAAGGATGTGAAGGTTGTAAAAACATTGATAGACAATAAAGCCCACGTGAATAATTTATCTTTTTCTCACGATGGTAAAACTGCTTATTTCAGTAAATGTATAGGTTATAATTGTTCTATTTATAAAGCTGATTTTGATCCTAAATTTGCTGATTTTACAAATATTACCAAGTTGCCTGCTCCTATAAATATGGCGCAGACTAGTAATACTACGCCGCAGATTGCATATACTCCACAAGGTGATTATTTGTTTTTTGCATCAAACCGTAAAGGTTCAAAAGGTGGATATGATATATGGTATGCACCGGTTGATTCAGCAGGAAATTTTGGATCTGTACAAAATTGTGGAAAGAACATTAATACGTTAGGTGATGAAGTAACACCATTCTACGATTCTCGAGATTCATTGTTGTATTTCAGTAGTGAATGGCATACTAGTCTTGGTGGTTTCGATATCTTTTCTTCAAAAGGTGATTTGACGCATGGTCGCTGGTCTGAAGCCGTAAATATCGGTGCACCAATCAACTCGTCATATAATGACCTGTACTATGCTTATTCTCGCGACTCTTTACGTGCATATTGGTGTTCAAACCGTGAAGGTTCTGAAAAATTGATCGGAAAAGCATATAGTAACGATATTTATTCTCACTCTTTGATTAGTCGTTCTATTGCTCGTATTACGGATTTGATACCAATTACGTTGTATTTCGATAATGACTATCCAGACCCACGTTCGAAAGATTCGGTAACGGATAAGATTTATGAAAATCTTTACAATGATTTCTTGGCAAAGAAAGGTGAGTATATAAAGGAATATACGAAGTATTCTCCTTCGGAACGTTTGAAATACGATACTCGTACGGTAGAAACATTCTTCGAAGATTTACAGGAAGAGTTTGAAAAACTATCTTTATTTGCAGAATTGATGTCGGTTATTTTGCAAGACGGTCAGGACATTGTTGTTGCATTTAAAGGTTATGCAAGTCCTGTAGGTAACTTGTCTTATAATGAGATTGTTGCAAAAAAACGTATTTCTTGTATCCAAAATTATTTTACAGCATACGATCATGGCGTTTTGAATAAATATTTGAAGAACGAACCGAAATCAGGTAAAGGTAGTTTGAAATATATTTATGAACCTATTGGTGTTGTAAAAATGGAAAACACCTTCTATACAAGTTCTGGTGCGCAAGTGAGTGCAATTTCCGACCGCCGTCAGAAATGGATGTCTGTGTATAGTCCAGCTGCTGCATATCAACGTAAGATAGAAATTATTGCTGTTGATATTGAATACGAAAATGAATTGTTTGAAGAAATCAAACGAGAAATTTCTACACAAAAGAAAATGGTAGATGAAGTTGATGGTACTTCATTGTATAAAGAAGGTGAGGAGCCAGAAGCAGAGGAACAAGAATTTGGTGAACAACCACAAAATGGTGGTGGAATTCAATTCATCGATGGTGATGAAACTAATGATGATCCGACAAAATTAAAACCGAAGCCAGCATCTGCATCTCCTATAATTTTTATGGAAGTGGATGACGAGGAAGAGGTTCAACCTGTTCAAACAATTCCTGCTAAAACAGAACAAACTGCAAAACCAGCATCAAAGCCGGTTCAAAATAGTACGCAGAAACCTGCAACTAAAACTAAATCTCAATCAGAAGAAGACTTAAAGAAATACGAAGGTGACGCTATTTTTAAAGCAAAATAGTCATGAAACGTTTTCTTTTCATAGTTTTTCTACTTGTTGGTTACTTGTCTTTTGGACAGTACTCAAATGCTTGGATTGATTATTCACAGAAGTATTATCGTATTCCTATAACATCGGAAGGTGTGTATAGGGTTACGTATGCAGATCTTGTGGCAAATGGCATCTCTGTTGGTGATTTTGACCATAGAAATCTTCAGGTTATACATAATGGGAAGGTTCTACCATTGTTCGTGTCTGCTCAGGCAGATGGTATTTTTCGTACAACAGACTACTTTGAATTTTATGCTGAAGGTGGAAATACAGGCTGGTTAGATTCACGTGTATATTCTACCAGACGTCCTATCAATGAGGAATATAGTTTGTATAGCGATACGGCTTCGTATTTTTTGACGTTTGCAAATACGTTGGAGAGTCCTCGTTATGATACTACAAGAGCAACAAACTACAGTAGTTATACTCCAACGCCATATTGGTTTCGAGTAGTTAGACAAAATTATCATTCAACATTTAACTCAACCAATAACTCACCATATATTTTGCCGTCAGAAGGTTGGACTGATGCCTATTTTGATATGGGGGGAAATACCCAGAAAACATTGGCTACACCTAATTATACATCTGTAGGTTTGCCTGCAAAGGTTGCGTATGGTTTGGCAGGTTTCTCTGAAACGCAACACGATGTGATGGTTACGCTTAGTTCTGATGCTTCAATTCGAATTGATACTACATATTTTGAATACAATTCAGTACATGGTTCTTTTGAAACCAAGCAGGCATTGGCAAATACAACTACACTTACGTTTCAAAGTATTGATGGAGACAAATCCGCTGATAAAAACGCACTTTCTTATGTAGAGATTACTTATCCATCTAAAACAAGTTGTAGCAATCTCTCAATGTATTCTTTTAATATGCCGGTGGTAGAAAGCGATGCAGATTATATTTTATTGGATATAGCCAATTGTAATGCAGGAACTCAACCTCCGATTGTATATTGTCCGGAATTGGCATTACGTTTATTAACGACAAAAGTTGATGATGTTTATAAGGTCTTGCTTCCTAATGTGGGAAAGTCTCTAAAATGTATAGTACTATCACAGAAAGCATACTCAAGAATTACAGAAATAAGGTCAATACAAACAAAAAATACGACAGAAAGTAAATTTATGGATTTCTCTTTGGAAGAGAATCAAGGAGATTACATAATCATCACTGAAAAATCGTTGTGGAATCAAGCACGTTTGTATAAACAATATAGAGAGCAAACGGGACATAAAGTTGTTTTGGTTGACATTGAGGAACTTTATAATGAATTTGCGTATGGTGTATGGAAACATCCATATGCAATAATTGGTTTTTTAAACTATGCGCAAGCGTATTGGAAAACGAAGCCTGAAAATGTCTTTTTAATCGGAAAAGGTTTCCATGTAAATACGTTCAGGAATAATGAATCTATGTATGCACGAACCTTAATTCCGCCTATGGGAAATCCTGCGGGCGATTTGTTGTATACAGTAGATCCAAGGAAAAACAGTATACAATCGTCTATTGGTATAGGTCGTTTGGCAACAGAATCGGAAGATGAAGTAGCAATCTATCGTAAAAAAGTACGTGATTATGAGGCACAAATTCCAATGCCTTGGATGAAGAATGTGCTTCATTTCGGTGGCGGCTCTACTTTGTATGAACAGTCGTTATTTCGTTACTATTTGTCACAGTATGCGAATGTTTTGCAGAAAGAGTATTTTGGAGCAAATGTTCATTCGTTTTACAAAGAAAGTTCCGATGTGTACGAAACTACGGAGCCAGAAGCGATACGAAAATATATGAATGAAGGAACTACGTTAATGACATTCTTTGGTCATGCTTCCGGTAGTGGATTTGATCAAAGTGTTGACCATCCTTCTCAATTTGATAATCAAGGGAAATACCCATTAGTGCTGGCGAATTCATGTTATTCGGGTGATATTTTTGCTGACAATGACTATAATGTGAGTAAAATTTGGGTGTTTGCCGAGAATCGTGGAGCCATAGGATTTCTGGCAAATGTTGGAGCGGGTAGTCCTTCATATTTGAATATATTTTCATCTTCTTTTATGCGAAATATAGCGTTCTCGAATTATGGGAAACCAATAGGAACCTGCATTGCAAAAACCTTATGCGATGTATCAAATCGTTCGTTAATATATGAAGATTTATATGATGGAATTATGGGCTTCACATTAAATGGTGATCCTGCTGTTGCGCTTCATTCATTTAATTTGCCAGATCTTGCATTAGATGAATCATCTATAACAGTTTCTCCGTCTCATGTTACTACTGATATGGAGCAATTTACCATTTCAGTTAGTGTCGCTAATAATGGACGTGCTATAGGAGCAAAGTATGGCATGAAAATGATATTGACTTCTTCGGCAGGAGAACAATATACAATAGATACCGTTGTTACAGGATCGTATTGCCGTGAATCGGTAGATTTTTTGATAGATATGGACTGGGTTTCGTCAGGGGATTATACGGTACAAGTAGATGTTGATTATGCAAATGAGATTGAAGAGATTTCTGAATCAAATAATACAACATCGCATACGTTCTTTATCAGTACGCGTGATGTTTCGCCCGTGTATCCACCAAATTTTGCGATAATTCCTACAGATACGATCACATTACAAATGTCTTCTGTTGATGCATTTAATTCTCCATCAAAAGTTCAGGTAGAAATAGACACTACTACAGAGTTCAATTCTCCGTTAATGCAGAGTGCGGTAGTTGCGTTGGAAGGGAAAGCTTTAGTGTCATGGAAACCGGACATGAAATTCATTGACGGAACAACATATTTCTGGCGAGTTACGACTTTGGATTCGGTTAAATGGAATACTTCGTCATTTACCTTTGAAAAAGGAAAATCAGGCTGGGCACAGATTCATAGAAAGCAATTTAGTGACAATAGCCTGACAAGAATGGAATATAACGATACAACAAAACAATATTCATTTATGAGTGTTCCACACGAGATTTTACTGCAAACTCGTGGTAATTGTAGCACAGAAAAAGAATATTTTGAGTGTTTGTTTGTTGAAGATGCAACATTGCGTGAAAACAGCGGTTTCCCTTTGTCGTCACCGGCTTTGCATGTAATTGTTATGGATTCCACATCGTTGGATATTTGGATGTCGAATAAGACAAACTATGGTCAACGAAATTATCCGTCTGCAAATGGACGTGTTCGTTATCATTTAGCATTTACTTCTAATAGTGTCGCATCGCAAAGAGCTTTAGCTAAGTTCTTGATGGATTCGGTGCCTTCGGGTGCACACATCATGTGTTATAGTTTCAAACAACCATATTGTCAGTCTTGGGATGCCTCATTAAAAGATGCTATGGAATCATTAGGTTTTAGCAAGTATAAAACCACCCCAGACGATTTCCCGTATATTTTTTACGTACAAAAAGGGCAACCACAAACTTGTGAAGAAGTCGTTGGAACATCTCCAACAGATTTAATACGTTTTACGAAACAGTTGTCGGCAAATCACGATGATGGATATGTTACAAGTCCGTTTATTGGTCCTGCAAAAACATATTATTCAGTTCAATGGGATGCAACTAAAACAGACAAGGATTATTCATATTTATCGATTTTTGGTGTAATGGATGATGATGAATCATATGTTATTCGAAATATGTTCGATGAAGAATGGGATGGTTTGGATACGATTATCAAGCCAGAATATTTTTCTCGTCTGCAATTATCTTGTTATATGCAGGATTCAAGTCGTACTCCAATAGAGTTGAATTCATGGAAAGTTTATTATGATCCGCAAATAGAGTTGGCTGTTACCCCTGAATATGCGTTTACATTCAATTCTCCGGAAGTTGAGCAAGGAGATTCTATTCTTGTGGTTGTTTCTGCACAAAATATTACATCCGCTGTAGGTGATAGTTTATTGGTATTGTATGAAATACGAAATGAGCAGAATGAAGTTGCATATCTGCAATATAAACAAATAGGTAAGGTGGAGGCGTATGAACATATAGTGGACAGTGTATATATTTCAACGCGTACATTTAATGGGAATTATACCATGAAAGTGGAATTTAACCCTGTAAATCCCGAAACAGGTGAATATGATGTACCAGAGTTGACTCATTTTAACAATATCTATCATTTATCATTTTCTGTGTCGATAGATGAAAAAGCACCTGTGTTGGATGTTCTTGTTGATGGTCGTCATGTGATAAATGGTGATAATGTATCGGCTTCGCCAACTATTCAGATCACATTGTTTGATGAAAACAAATATTTCTCTGTATGCGATACTAGTTTATACACGGTGTACATTGAAAATGTTTTAACAGGCGAGCAGATATTTTATAATTTTTCGGATAGTTCATTGATCATGGTTATAGGAGACGTTGAGAAAAATATCTGCCGTGTGCTTTGTACGCCGACATTTGAAACAGATGGTTTGTATGAACTTCACGTAAACGCACATGATGTTACTGGTAATGCTGCGGCGTCTCATGAGTATGTTGTTCAGTTCGAAATAAGTCAAGAACGGAAAGTTTCTGTATTATACAATTATCCAAATCCATGTAAGGAATTTACGACATTCCGATTTGTGTTAACTGGCAGTGATGTCCCAAGTCATGCACGGATTCTGATTTGCGATAGCGAAGGTCGTCAAGTAAAAACGTTGCCATTGGCTAATGTTCATGTAGGTACCAATACTATTGATATGTATTGGGATGGCCGTGACGATAGAGGTGTTGTATTACCGAATGGTGCATATTTGTATTATTTAGATTTCGATAATAAATCGGAATGGGAAACACTTTCTTTGCCATCGACAATGTCATTAGGTAAGAAATATGGTAAACTATTGTTAGAACGATAGTTACTTATATGAATGCATACCACCAAGAAGATTATTCACTCCGAAATATGTCATAAGAACAGTAAGAAAGGCAAAAATCATGTATGTGTGGAAAAACGCAGACTTGTTGAATTTACCAATTGATTCGGAATGAAATCCTGCAGCATATACTAAAAAGGTTATAAGAGCCCATGTCTCTTTTGGATCCCAGGACCAGTAATTTCCCCAAGAAATATTTGCCCAAATTGCACCTACAAAAATGCCGATACCCATAAGAAATGTAGCCGGATATAAAAGCAGCTTACTAAAAATTGTAAGTGTATTTATTTGCTCCTGATAAAGCTTGTTATTGTGAAAATGCAGGTATAATGCGAGCATTCCCTGTAATGTAATAAACCCATATAGTGCGTATGCTATCATAAGAACAGAGACGTGAATGCTTAAAATAGGAGAATGCAAGACTGGCATTAAAGAAGTGATTTGTGGATTGTTTTGTCCCAAATATGCAACTAAAAGTGTAAATCCAGATAAAAGGAAGCCAAAAGCAACACACAATCTAAATTTGTTTCGGAGAATGAGTGCGATACATAAGATACACCATGCAATAAACATCATGGTTTCGTATCCATTTCCTAAAGGAATTCGTCCGCTTATGTACCATCGAAGTCCCATGCCAAAGGTGTGGAATAGAAAAGATATGATGAGTAGAAAAGAGAAAATCTTATTTATTTTCGGTGATGAATTTGTTGAGTTACGTACAATTTGTGCACAGAGAAAAACGAAAATGATAATTCCTATGGTAAGATTTGCCATAAAGAGGATTTTGCAGAAAGGAATTTTATTATACCATATTTCAGCAATAATTTTTTGCTGTGGTAAAGGAGCTATTGTTGGTGGAAGTTTTTGTATTAGTTCTCCTTGTTGTAGCATGGAAATAAGCGCAACTTTTTCATCAACTTGGGTGATAGCCTTTTGTAATGCCGAAGGAGGGGCATTTTTACGAGAAGACTTTGATTGTTCCCAAAGAGTTCTTAGTTTATAGTTGCCTTGTTGGTCAAAGAAATCAAGGTAACATGCATATTTCTCTGTAATACCTAATTTATCACGTAGTTCTTTATCCTTAATAAGAATCATAGGTTCTTTAGCCCATGCTTCGGGAAATAGGAGCCAACTACCAACGACTTGCTCGGCAGACAAACCTTTGTAGGAAGGTTTTCCATAAAGTTTTGTTGTGAAATCTCGTGCAAGTGTATTAAAAGGAGCGATACGATCGTTGTAGATAATTTGCAAATAGGCGGAAGAATCAGCTGTTTCTCGATTCCAAATTGGTTTAACAGTTTCGCTTTCTTGGGCGGAAAGCGTGTTCGCAAATGCAGAGAAAACAAGTACTAAAGATAGAATACCTTTTTGTAAAAGTGGATGTTTGAGTAGTTTTCTAAATCCGCATTTAGGAGAGACGAGAACATATAGCATAGCTATTACCATAAGGAAATATCCAGTATATGTTACACCTATACCAATAGGATCGTGGTTTACACTAAGCCATGTACCTTTTTTGTCTTCGTCGAAAGAAGATTGGTAAAATCGATATCCTTTGTATGAAAGGATATTATTCATGGAAATAGTTTGTTCGAAAGATTTTGTACCGTCAAGTATAGATACAAGACTTTCGTAATTGGTAGGAGATTCCGTTCCTGGATAATACGATATATTGAATGTATTCAGTCGTATTTGAAATGGAAGAGGACGAACTAGTGTGTCATTTGTTTGTAGAAAATTTTGTTGAGTTTCACCTTCTCGTATATGTACTATACCTTTTTCTCCCCATAGCCATGTGATTCCGGCCCCTACAAGCATTACCATAAAAGCTGTGTGTAGTAAAATACTGGCTGGTCTTTTCCAGAGTTTTCTTTGAAATATATAGATAGCACCCCAAATGCCTAATACAGCCCAAAGTGCAAAGAACCAAGACGATTGATAACAATAGGTGCTTATGAATGTTGTACCATAAATTGCTTCAAAAACGGTAGCAATTGCAAGAATAATTGTAATAATCAGATAAAGTAATATAACTATGTGTTTCATTTACAAAGCGTTGTATTCTGTGTTTGTATATTCTTTAATACTGAAGCATTCCATTTCAATTAGCCAAGTTGGTCGACAAACTGGCGCAAGCACTATAACTTTAGGAGTTTGTGGGAATCGTTCGTCATACATTTTTTTCACTAATGGGTAATCAGCCACATCGCGAAGATAGACTATCATTTGTGCAATGTCGTCCATTGTATGGTCGCGTTCCTGGAGCAAGGTAGCAACATTTTCCCACATACGCAATGTTTGTTTTTCGATGTCGCCTACATGAAGCACATTTCCCTTATTGTCTATACTGGCAGTTCCACTAATGTACAATTGTCTACGGTCGCCATATTCCATGCAAACGCCTCGTTCAAATGTAACGCCATATTCATAAGTAGGATTTAAGTGAGTGGGAGCATATAGATACGACATTTGTCCTTTTTTTAGTCCTTTTATTGCATAAGCATCGAGAAGAACTTTAACAGTGCCATCGGCATGGGCTCCTTGTATGCCGGTGCTTGCTATATAGTGGGTATCTTGTGTTAAACCTACTTGATCGAAATTATCGCGACGTCCACGAACCACACCTGCGTAATTGGTATCAACGTCGCGTACAAAAAACCATGTGCGTACACAGTTGTCTACTATATTGCATTTATGAGAGGTGAGGTCTTCTTCATAACCTTCTAATAAAGAACGAGTTTGTTGTTCTGAATTGCCGCCCGATGTATGTCTGTAGGCAGTCCAATAATGTGTTAAATCATTTCTTTTGTACGAAAACGTTCCATTCCCATTTCGTTGTGGTACAGGAATACCTTCTTGTAAATATACCCATAATGCTACTTTTGAGCCATCGAAAGGAGGTTGTTGTACAATAGAAACAGCACATGGAGAGAATTCCGAAATAGTTTCTTCTACTGTTGCCGTTTGATTAGAAGCGTCGCTGAGAAAATATCGTTTAAAAATTGGCTTTGCGTGATTATTCCAAAGAGATTCTTCCATTGTAAGTGATGCTTGGTTAATTCCTTCTAATTGTTCTTTAAAAGTTTCACCAAAACGTGTACTATGTAGCATGATTGAATGTTCGGCAATGCCGTTTGCTGGTTTGCATGTGGAAACTTCAGCATAAACACCAAATTCTGGGTACGAATAAGTTTTAAATTCCATAATTATTCCTCCGCTCCGTTAGAAATCCATTTTTCTATTAGTCGTATGTCATTAAAGTTTGTAATCATATTAGTGTGGTTAAAAGACAGGATGCTGTCATTTCCGGATATAACTTCGTATAAATAGCTTTCATTTGTGTTGTTAGGTACAACCCGAAATTTTCCCATTGCTTTTGATGATTCGTGTTTAACTAACGAAACATAGCTACTATCGTTGGTGAGATTAAGATTTGCAGCTGCTGACTTTCCTAAACCATGACAACGAGCACATGTAGTTGTGAAAATGTTGTTCTGTATTGCTTTGAACATACCGGCATTTATTTTCCCGAGGTTTTTTATTATTGTGTCATTGTTGTCGTGTGAACAGTCATATTGATAAAGGGTTACAATTCGTTCTCGAAGACGATTTATAACGCATATTTCTAATGTAGTCACGTTGTCGCTGATTCCAGAAAGTACGATTTCTCCAATAGTGCTGGTCGGAATATTTTTGGAGATATTCGCGTATGAATTGTTTACAGTAAAACCGGCTATAACAACATTGTATCCCACAGGCCAGCTTTCCACACCGGAAATGTCTGCTGTGAATTTTGCCGTTTTTCCGGTAGCGGACATAACAATGTCTTCTTTAATATCTCCTTCGTCGCAAGAAGAAAATAGTAATACAGATAGACAAATAATGGAAAAAGAAATAGCTCTCATTTTCTTAATTTTAGAATGTATATTGAAGCATGACGGTGGCACTATGAACACTCATTCCCAGGTCGTCGTTATCGCGGTCGATTTGGGTCTCATGTCCAGTGCGACCAGTGTATTGGTACATCGTCTGTAGTTTTAGATTGCAGTTAGGTATAAAATAATTGCAGCCAATTGCCGGCATATTTAGAAGACCACCGGTGGTTATCCCATTTCTTTCGTACAATTCGAAACGAGCGGCAGCTTGTAATTGGTTGGTTAGGAAATAACCAATTTGTGCATAACCTCCCATGAATTTGTATGATTCATCAATTTTTTGTCGTTTTGTAAATCCGACATTCATAAAGTAACATTCAGCGGCAACATATAATTTGTGATATAGGTAAACAAATTCAAGACCGGCACGAAAATCGTTTGTGCTTTCATTTTCGCTTTCTACATTTAATGATGTAGAAACTCCAAGCATCCACTTGTTTTGATCTAGGCAATTAGCAGCTCCTTGAATGTTTGGAACGGCACCTTTAGGAGCAAAGGTAAGACGTCCGGCATACAATAAAGAAGGAATGTGCCAATCGTCGCTAAAAGTTTTTCCTGCAATATTAGATCCTGCTCCGTTTCCATTAAAAATGCCTACCTCGTAGCCAAATGATTTTGCAAATGTGCCGTGGATTTCAGCTCCTAAGTCGAATCCTGTTCCTATACTTGGTGTTACTGCATTTAATGAGTATGGAAGGATGACACTTGCTGTTAGTGAAGTTGGTAGAACGGGCAATAATGTCTCACCAAGAGTTGTGAGATATGCATGGGTAAAAGGTGTTTTAAATTTTCCAATACGAAAAGCAATTGTTTTTTTTGTTTGAATATCAAACCATGCTTGTTGTAGCAATGAACCACCGCTTGCTGCAGCATTTATTGACAAGTTGAATGTAATGTGTCCGAAAGCCTTACCTGTGAAACCAAGTACTGCGTATGGAATTGCAAAACCACTGTTTGCAACATTATCTTGATTATATGCTTTGTCTAGCCCTTCGTCGTCGTAGTAATTGAATTTTGCAGCAGTTTGAACAAGCATAAAAGGTTTAAACACGAAATCACCAGATGGGGTCGCTATTTTTAAGCCATTTTTCCCATTCATGGAAACCACACCATTTTCGAAATCATCTGTGATGGTCGTTTTTTCTATATTAATTGGTGATTGTTGGTTGTTGTTTTCTTGAGAAAATCCACAAATGTGGAGTAATGTAAGAAAACCGATAGTAAAAAATTTTTTTCTCATAGAATTACATTTTATAATGATTGAAGAAATGCGATAAGAGCATTACGATCTGTTTTTGTCATATTTTTAAATATGTTTTTGGAAGCTTCGCCTTCGCCACCGTGCCACATAATTGCCTCGGTAAAGTTGCGTGCACGTCCGTCATGAAGAAAGAACGTGTGCGCATTAACTTTCTCTTGTAATCCGATACCCCAAAGAGGTGTTGTACGCCATTCATTACCACGTGCAAGTCCGCTTACGAAGTTGTCGTTCAAGCCAACACCCATTATTTCCGATCCCATATCGTGCAGTAAAAAGTCGGAATAAGGATGTATAGTTTGATTTCCCAGCCAAGGAAGTCTGGTGCCATTCAACAATACGGAACCACCTACTTTTGTATGTAATGTTGTAACGTGGCAAAGGTGGCATTTGGCCTGATAAAACATTTGCTCGCCACGAATAACTGTAGGATCGTTTACATTTCTTCGTGCGGGAACCCCAAGAGATTGCATATATAAATCCACATCTTCCATATCTTGTGTTGAAACATCAAGTTGGTCATACGAGAGTCCCATCAAACTTCCTTGAGACATTTGTAGTTGCCCTTCGCATATTTCTTCCGGATAACGACTATTCGTTGAGCCCATATCGCTTGAGAATCCTAATTCTACTGTTAAGTCTAGATGTTGTGCTTTATTACCAGAAAGTCCGACAGACCGAACGCCACGTTCTGTAATATAGTTACAACGCCCACTGATGCCATATTCAGGATAGTTACTTTTGGCTGCTAATGCCTCGATTTCGGCAGGATCTAGTGCCATCATTTGCCCCATACCTACGTGACGGAGCGGAATACGAACAGTACAAAATAGTTCTTCAGGTTTTATTTCTACTGAATCTCCTTTTACACCATCCCACATTTTTTTATACCAATCGGTAATAGTAAATGTTGGATAGCATAATTCATATGGTTCTCCGTCGGGAAAGGTAAAGGATTGATAGTTCCATTCTACAGAAACCTTGCCTTCTGGTTCTACACCATAAATAGCTTGGTCGTGTACCACACGTCCGTAATCTTGAAAGAAAGCGCCATTTTTTCGAGTAATATAAATAAGCATGGCAGAAAAACCATATTGTCCAGAACCATAAGTTGGATTACCTTCGGAGTCTTTGCCATTTTCTGTCCATACTCCAGGTTTTGTACGTCCGGCATTTCGGTGACAACTTCCACAGGAATATCCGGCATATACAGGTCCAAGACCTCCTCCATAATTGTTGCTACTTGTGCGGGCATCGTCATACAAGCGATCGCCACGGTAAAATCGTGATTCAAACGCTCCGCTTACCCAATCTGCAGGATTATCGTATGCTTTTGATGAGTTCATAAAAACAGTAGAAGTTCCTGCCGAGAGCGCATATCCTTTGGGAACGACTACATCGTCCATATCCAGCCCTTCTTTTGTACAAGAAAGAAGGATAAGAGATGCTGTTGTGAGTATTAGAAAACGATTCATGTTGCAAGCCAAAAAGTTAACGATGGAAAGCTCCACCGTTAACCACAATTAACAATTATACTACTATCAATGTCAGAATATTATTCTACGATTTTACCTTCTAAACTTTCTAAGATTTTAACTAAGTCGGCACAAGCTTGCATTGCTGTTTCGGCTTCTTTACTGTTTATGTTGTTACGGAATGGTTGAGGTATAGCTTGAATAGCGTTTGCAGCAGTATTGATGGCTGTTTTCACTTTTGTATCTTCATCTATATCGACTGCGGCAATAGCTTTTGACAAAGAATTGTCGGCAATAGTACCATCGGTTGTACCGAAGTACGTATTTCTGACTGAAAGGATGTTGTTTGTATAGTCATCACGAGAGTGCCAGCTATACCATGATTCAACCGCATATAAAGCCTCTGTTTTTTTACCATTTTGATATAAATCGTATGGATCGCCGATTTTTGCAGTTCCAACTTCGCCTGCTATGTCTTGGCATCCTTCAAGCATTTCTTGAATGCAGTTTATTGCAGATGAATATGTTGCATTATTATGTGATTTAAATGTTGTCGCAAAAGCACCTTTAGATTGATAATCTTTGCTCCAAGCGTCATATAATGTTTGTGAGTCATTCTTTAAAAGTGTAGCGACATTGTATAAATAGTTGCCCCAACTTTCTTTGTTTGCTGCATATTGTTCATCGCTTAAGGTACGTGGTTGACCATCTTTGAACAAAAGAAATTCAAGTGTGTGGAAGCCGCGTACACCTTGCGCTGCTTCTATAGCATCATCGGAGTCTCCGTCTGTCCAATTAAGGTCTGAAAAATTACCAGAAGTGAGAATATTTTCAATTGCATCCTGGTCAAGTGGCCATGAATCCATGTTAGGATCAAGGCCAAGTTCATCAACAGGACCGAACAAAAATGCTTCGCTTGTTTCCCAAGGTTGTCGAGCATCTAACCATGCATCGCATGCATCGGCAAATGCCGCATCAGAAGGTTGGTTTTTAAGTGCAACGACTTTGTCGTATAATGCAGCATTTTTTTCTGCTAAATCTTTGTATGTCGGCAGAACAACTGCATCTACATAATTCGTAACAATAGCATCCATTGTTTCATCAGAGATTTCGATACTTGTCGTTTCATCATTCTTTTTCTTGTCATCGCCGCAAGATGCAAGCATAAGAGCCGACAAGCTTACTAGGATCAATTTTGAGAAATAATTTTTTTTCATATTTTGAAATTTTATAGTTTACATTTTATGTAGTAAAAGTGTAGGTACATTTATTTTTTCTGATACCAGGCAACATAGGCGAGTCCTATAGAGAATTCATTTTCACTATTGTAGGGACCTTTTGCAAACAATTTGTTTGTGCCTATTTGTCGTGTTGTATAATCTACTTTACAAACCAAGTTTGGTAATATGTTCCAGTTCAATCCGAATGTCCACATGCTTACTTGGCAGCGAGTATCCATGGTTGTTTTACCTTCACCTTTTTCTTGAGGGTTGTAATACTCGTAGCGGATAAATGGTGTTAAAGCAGGAATTCTTTCATTTGAAGAAAAGGAATTTATGTGCATGCCAATTTCACTTGAATATGAAACTGCTTTGGCGGCAATAGCACCAGTGCGGGAATATGGTGATTTATTCGATAGTTTTGCATTTTTTCCTGTAAGTGCTTCTGCTTCTGATAGATTGCCAATCAAGATATTTCCACGACATGTCACAAATTTGCTCTTGTATTGTGCGTCGGCAGTCCAAATTATTAGTGTGGCATCATCAATGGAAGAGTAGGTTTGCTCTTTGTCGGAATTGGCCCCTGTATTTTGACAGTAGTAGAAACTTGTACCTATTCGTACTCCGCTCACGCCATTCCAGTTTATTCTGCCGACATACGCAGGAGAATTAAAACAATCTTGTTCAAATAGTCCTTGTTTTCCATTTGCAACCCATGTATTTCTATCAAATCCATTTGCATTAAGTCCTGCGACAATCAGAGCTTCGTAATCAAAAGAATAGTATCCTTTACCAAACGAACCAAACACTTCCATTCCAGTTTCATGCCATGTAGAAGGAATGAGGGTCGTTTCACCTTCTGGACGAACAGTTCCGAAGAAGTTAATTGGTTCGTGATGGGTATTGGTTAGTCCGACAGGAACAATAACGTGTCCGAATCGTAAGTTTAAAGCTGGACAAATTGTACGTGTAATATGAAATTGTTCTAATGCAACTTCACCACCTTTTTCTATCTCGGTTTCATATTCGCCATTTTCTGTGTTTTCCAATTCAAGAGCTTGACCAGTTCCACCTGCTTCAAATTCAATTTCGGAGCAAAGCGACCATTTTTCATTAAATTTATAGTCAAAAGCAAATACGAAGCGGGGAATAGATACGGTACTGCGGGTTGTTTTGCTATTCCCTTCGTTGCCACCAAAGAATCTATTTATTCCATAATCTTTACGACTGGCAAGCATTTCACCATAGCCTCCAAAACGAAATTTATCAAACGAATCTTTTGTTGAGGTTGCTTTATGTTCTATAGAGTCGTTACTAATATGTCTTGTCGCTCCGCTTACTCCATCAACATTTTGTGCTGATACAATACCAGCAAGAAGTAGCGAAAGAATGCATATAAAAACTGTGTGTTTCATCACTCATAATTTTACGATGCAAAAAAACATATGATTCATAAGCTGTGAAATCCCTAAAAGTTAGTAATTTGTTTTTCTGGTATAGTCATTTTGGGGTATGTGCTTTAGAATATGCATAATCGCATTGAATAAATGTTACATTTGCATTTGTAGGATAGTATATGAGAAAGATTTGTGCATTTATATTAAGCATAGTTGCTTTTTTCACGAATGTAAAAGCCGAAAATTCCCCAGAGGAAATAGTGTTTCCTATACAAAACCATCCCTTACCTGTTCATAGCGATACACTTCGAGTGTTGCTTATAGGCAATAGTTTTACGTATGATTTAACCACTTATATTGGCGATATATTGCGAAAAAGTGGCATAAATAATAATTCATGCTGTGTTTATATTTTATGGTCAAGTGGTGCTTCGTTACAGTATTGGAGTAATTGGTATGAGGATAAAAATATATTCAAGATTACTAAAATGGGTGGTAATCTTGTAATGGATGTTACTGAAGGCACTGTACAAGAAATCTTGAGTCAAAATTGGGATGTGGTTGGATTACAGCAGACGTCAAATTATACCACAAAAAGAGAGTCATATCATCCATATCTTGAAAAGATGATTACGCATATTAAACATGATTGTACGAACAAATCGGTAAGTTTATGTTGGCATTTAACGTGGTCGTATTGGGAAGGATATGATGTTGATGGCCCTAAAGAGGAAACTGGTTGGAAAGAGATACTTGTAACAGCAGAAGATGAAGTTGTTTTATCGTCGGGAATCGATATTGTAATACCTTCGGGTACAGCAATAGAAAATGCAAGACGCTCGATATTGAATACACCTCATTCGTTAACACGAGATGGACGTCATATTAGTTACGGTATAGGGCAATATATACTTGCCTGTACATTGTTTGAAACAATATTTGCTCCAGTTTATGGAAAATCCATACTTGAAAACACAGCATATCCGGTTGTTTATCAAAAAGATAGAGATGAAATGTTTGAATATGCCGATGTGACGAAAGAAACAGCCTATGTAAGTAAATTGTGTGCAATTTCGGCAGTGAAAAACAGAAATGAGGTTACAATAATAGATTCATTGCAAACAAATGCATCGTCTTTTTCGCTTTTGAAAAACGTTGTTAGTACGAATGTAACTATCCATAATAATAACTATGAATATACGAGTCCGATACAAATAGACTTCTCTATTGTTGATGTAAATGGACATACTTGTTATTCGAAAAAGACTTCTATACAAAAAGATTATTCGGTAGATGTA
>JAKSTZ010000016.1 GCA_024402335.1 Bacteroidales bacterium | reverse complement strand
TGAGTCGGGATATGGAATAAGTTCTACATTTGACTGGTGGCCACACCTTCGGTTAGACTACATATTCTTAGATTCTAACTTTAGTTGCAGAAACTACAAAAAAGGTACCGAGCAATTATCCGACCACTATCCTATTTCTTGCTTGATAGACATAGAAAAGAAATAACTAATCTAATATCGATTTTTTCGTTATTTTGCATCCACAAAGTCAACAGTAATGGATTTTTCTTTAAGCTCTAAATATAAGCCAACCGGCGACCAACCGGAAGCAATCAGACAACTATCGGAAGGTGTTTTAGACGGAACCAAGCACCAAGTTCTACTAGGTGTAACAGGTTCGGGAAAGACATTCACTATTGCCAATGTTATTGAAAAAGTACAAAAGCCAACTCTCATATTAAGCCACAACAAGACTTTAGCGGCACAATTGTACAATGAATTCAAGCAATTCTTTCCAGACAATGCGGTTGAATATTTTGTTTCCTACTATGATTACTATCAACCAGAAGCATACATTCCGCAGACAAACACATATATAGAAAAAGACTTGGACATCAACGATGAATTGGAAAAAATGCGTTTAAGCACGACAAACACATTGCTTTCCGGTCGCAAGGACATCATCATTGTTTCGTCTGTTTCCTGTATTTATGGTATGGGGAATCCTGTTAATTTCAACGAACGCGCACTACATCTATCCGTAGGGACTAAAATTGCTCAAGATGTTTTACTTCGCGAACTAGTTGATAACTTATATTCCCGCAACGAATTAGAATTTCAAAGAGGTACATTTCGTGTAAAAGGCGACAGCATAGACGTTTGGGAAGCATCACATGATTATGCAACCCATATAGAAATGTGGGATAATGAAATAGATAGAATTGCGAATATTGATCCTGAAACCGGAAAAACAATTTGCGAAATTGACGAAACAGTAGTTTATCCGGCAAATCTTTTCATTACGAGCAAAGGAGGTTTTGAAAAAGCTATTCGTGACATACAAGACGATTTGGTAAAACAAATTTCGTTTTTAGAAAGTACAGACAAACACTTAGAAGCACAACGATTACAAGAACGTGTAGAATACGACCTTGAGATGATTAAGGAAATTGGCTATTGTTCTGGTATAGAAAACTATTCGCGTTATTTTGACGGAAGAGCCGAAGGTGTTCGTCCATATTGTTTATTTGATTATTTACCTGAAGATTTTCTATTAGTAATAGACGAAAGCCATGTAACGGTACCACAAATTCGCGGTATGCATGGCGGCGACCATTCCCGTAAAGTCAACCTAGTTGACAACGGTTTCCGTCTTCCTGCTGCACTGGACAACCGACCACTTAATTTCGACGAATTCGAGTCGCTTTGCAACCAGGTTATTTACATCAGTGCAACTCCAGCAGACTATGAATTACAAAAGTCAGAAGGAATTATCGCCGAGCAAGTCATACGACCTACCGGACTTTTAGATCCTGAGATAGAAATACGACCTACAGAAAACCAAATCGATGATTTAATTGAAGAAATAGCGAAACGTACAGAAGCTAACGAACGGACATTGGTGACTACACTTACGAAACGTATGGCCGAAGAACTACAACGATATTTAACCCGTTTAGGAATCCGAAGCGCCTATATTCACAGCGACGTTGATACATTAGAGCGAATTGAAATATTGGAAAACCTGCGAGCAGGAACATTTGACGTACTTGTTGGTGTAAACCTACTTCGTGAAGGATTGGATTTACCAGAAGTCTCATTAGTAGCTATTCTTGACGCAGACAAAGAAGGTTTTCTTCGTTGCGAACGTTCACTAACACAAACAGCTGGACGTGCCGCACGAAACGTCCACGGACATGTGATTATGTATGCCGACAAGATTACGGAAAGTATGCAACGTACTATAGATGAAACAAATAGACGACGAGAAAAACAAATTCGTTACAATACCGAGCATAATATTACTCCACAACCTATAGTAAAAGACATTGACAGTTCGTTAAAGAAGAAAAACGAACCAGAAATGCTTACAAATGTCGCTGCAGATCCTGTTGTAAAATACATGAGCAAAGAAGGCATAAAAGACCTCATCGCAAAAACGAAAAAAGAAATGGAAGCTGCAGCAAAAGATATGGATTTCGTTACTGCCGCACGATTACGAGACGAAATGTTCGACCTACAGAAATTGCTATAAAAAGAGAGACATTCCAAAGAATGTCTCCCTATATCTCATCTTTCAAGAATCAATCTACTAATCAATTGATTCAAAATACAATATCATAAACAACAATACTACAAATGTACCGATGATACTTGTTGCAATAGATGCTTTTCTCCACTTTAACAAATAACAAATAAAAAATAAAGGACAAAGAGTAAATTATTGTTGCAAGTATATTATCATTTTTAGTTATTCTAACTATTTAACAAAAATTTATTTTTCTAAAATTTATCGTATCAAAGTCACACTGCCAAATTTAGCTTTTTTGCCATTTCCTACATCAAAACCTTCCCACACTTGACCGTCAAGGAATGTTGCTTCCATTTTCCAAATATAAACGCCCGATTGCATAAATTCGCCATCGTATCTTCCATCCCAATAGCCAACAAACATACCATCCTTCACAGCATCGGAATACCAAATTAAATTTCCCCATTTATCATACACTGAGACCTCACATGTCTTCAAATTAAAACCTTTAGGCTGAAATGTTCGTACACTGTGTGCAGGATTTGTAGGAGAAAATGCTGTTGGCATAAATAACGAGGTTGAAATATTAATAAACACGCATTCCGAATACACATCTTTACAACCAAAACTATTCTTTACCGTTAAAATAGGACAATTGTAACCATATACATATCCATCTTCTAAAATAGAAGCATGGCGTTTTTCGAATGGTACTTCCAAATCTATATCTTTTTCATTTTCACCAAGGTGACCATAGTTCCAAAACATGGTATAAGGAATACATTCTCCAACTTTTTCACCTAATTCATTCACTGTATACAATGAATCTTGTAATGAAGCATCGTGTAATTCTATCTTATTAGAGGCTCCAGGCAACGACCAATTAAAATAAGCCTTTGGAGTTGGAGCAATATGTACCAAAAGAGTGTCAACACCTTCACAACCGGCCCATGTTTGTTCAAAAACAGTAAGGGTATCTATGCCATCATGCGACCAATCAACATAACGAACAGAACTAGCCAACTGATCCTTGGAATAGTTTAGATTATCGCCTGTAACATTCCAATAATATGTACTATTCTCGGTAAATTGAGTATAATATTGTTCTGTTGCGCCAACACATACGGAATCAGCGCCAAACAATTTTGTTTTTGCAGCAGGCGCAACTGTCATAGAAACAGTATCATGCACACTTTCACAACCAAGATTCTTTTCCACATCGTAGTAATCTATATCATAGACTTCGAACTGATACAAACCAACATTTAGATCCTTATTTTCGAATTTATATCGTGAACCTAAGCAATATTCCGGAGAAGTTCCCGACAAACTCTTCCATGTCATATTTGTACTGCCCAATGCACGCAAATCATCTATTTGAGTTCCCTGACAAATTACAGAAGAAAAGACTATTGGCGTACGAGCACGTTTCTTTACCGTATATGTAACTTCTTGATTTTCACTACTACAATATACATTCTCATATTTATATCGATAATATGCAGATATTGTATATGTACCTACTTCATTTATCATATCATCCGGCAAAATTGAATGGTCCGCATTATCAACATACACTTTAGATTTTCTACCAGTAGTAATCGTCCATCCTACATAGGAATTTTCTGTAATAGCAGGTTCGAAATTCGTTGCTTGAATCACAGCAACAGAGTCATATATACAAAGTGTTATATCATCACCTATAGAGAACGTTGGTTGAGGAATGACACGAAGGTTAACAGGAACAATATCACTCACACAAGTATTTTGGGTACGTTGTACATAATAAGTCATAGATCCTATAACAGAAGACAAATCAGGAACATACGTTTTACCAGCAAACAAACGAACCGTTGCACTGGCATCGGCATACCATACATCAATATCGACATTCGAAGATAAAGCGGGAACCACAGTATCGCCTGCGCACATACTTGCGCCTTTCACGATAGGATTTGCAGGTTTAGCATTTACGGTGAAACTCACCTTTGCCTGCGTACCCTCACAGCCATCAACTGTTTGTGTCGCATAATATCTATGAGTAGTTATCGACATATCCGTGGTTTGATACGAATCTCCTGTTCCTATTATCGTATTCATATCCGAAGCATACCACGTAATATTTTGACCTATAGCTTGAAGCAAAGGAGCATTGTCATATTCACACAAATTTGATTGTTGAATCATAATTGGCGCACTTGGTAATGCTTTTACCGTATATGTAGCAACAGCAGTCGGACCTTCACAACCGTCAACTATCTGCGTCACATAATACGAATACGTTCCAACAATATTTTCTTTTGGTTGCATTCCACGACTTCCACGCAACAACTCTTTAGTTGCAGACATATCAGAATACCAAACTATTGTCGCATCATCTTCTCCTGAAGCAGTTATAGATGCTGCAGCCTCTCCATAACAAATTTCATTACTTACTGTTGTAGGCGCAACAGGTATCGGCTTCACTTCAAATGAAATTTCAGTTGGTTGACTATAACAGCCTTCAAACAATTGCATAGCCCAAACAGAATGACGACCTTCATCTTGTATAGAAGACACATATTTCTGTCCTATACCATTTTCCGGTATCAGAGGAACACCATCATTCCCTGGATTTTCATCAAACCAATAAGTAGAGCCTTGAGTTGTTTGTGCTATAAAAGAAGGATTTTCACTTCCATAGCAAACAGAAGTAATAGCATCTTTTGCCACAATTGTAGGAGCAGTGACATTTTTCATTACCACGCTTACTTTTTTACGAGGTCCTTCACATCCAACAGGATCTATATTTGCATTAAATTCCGATACCCAATATTGATATTCCCCTGCATTCGTAATTGCCGGTTTATATGTTCCATCACTACTTTCATGCAACAAAGCACCATTTTTCTCTGCATCATAAAAACGGAACAGCGATCCACTTGGACGTACAGAATTCCATGTTCCTTCTACAGCAGTTATTGTTGGAGCTCCATCATATAAACAAGCCGACTCATTAGAAACTATCACCGAAGGAATAGGGCAATCAATAATACGTACAGTAGCTTCCGTTCTTTCACTATAACATCCTGATTTTTCCTGTGCTGCAAAATATTTTTTGTTATCTACCACAACGGAGCCTTTATCGCCAGTAGCCCACAACGTTCCTACACCTAATTCTTTGCCACCTGTCAACGCATCATACCAATGAATAGCATCTCCACCTTGTAATTCCGCACCAACCACAGCATCCTTATTTTGCGTCGTCATGGTAAAATGATTAGTTGTAGTCGGAGCAGACAAATACACGACATCTATTGTTCTATCAGATAGATTTTCACATCCTTTTCCATCAACATATGCATATGTTATAGTGTAAGTATCACTTGTTTTTCCATTTGCTTTTGGAGAGAACACACCACTTTGACTGATAGCATCTGCCGTACCAGTAATCGTCCATACGCCACTACCTTTTCCATTTGAACCATAATCAACAGCAACGGTGATTTCCTCAGCATCAGAAGTATAACAAACGACAGACGAACTTTCTGCAAACGATATCGTAGGCAAATCCAACACCGTGGTTGTAACCAATGCCGGAGCACTTTCACAAGCCTCTCCACTTACCGTTTCTACTGCCATATAACTTACATAATATGAAGTCTCCCCTACTGTATTAGTCGACATCTGTGCGTAAGTGTTCCCCGAAGAAGGCAATATATTTCTATTTGCATCATACCATTTCCACTCTATCGGAGTCGCATTTACCGGAGCTGTTGCAGTCATCTCTGTTGCAGTTTGTCCTTGACAGACGTCCACATTTGTTACCACAGAAGCCGTCCAAGGACAGTCCACAATATCAACCGTTTGAAGAACTTTTTCACTCTCACATCCACGAACGATTTGCGACACGTAATATTTCTCGCTTACAACCGATGTACCATCTATTCCCGGTTGCCAAGGATTATCAGAAGAAAGTTTTGTATTCTGATCGAACTTATACCACTGAACCTGTGCTACGGATTCCATATTTCCTACCGTAATCTCTACCGCTACCGGGTGCGATATAATCCCTGTAAACGGAATTGTTGTTGGTTCTTCCGGATATTCAATTAGCACAATTTGCGTATTTGAATTTGTACAGCCATTATTATCTGTATAAGAATATTGAACCGTATATTCCCCGTCATTCTTACCATTTGCAGAAGTATTTATTTCTCCTGAATTTGAAATTGTTCCTTCACTAATTGTCCATACACCACCTGTCAAAGTAGATGATGATTTTCCATTTACCAACGCCTCCATTAGATACGAACCTGTAGAATAGCATAAAACGCCAGGATCTGAAATTTGAATTTGAGGAAGAGAATTTATGACAACTTTAGCTTCAGCATAAGCTCCCCAACAAGTATTACCGGCAGCATCAAGGCCATCTTGACGAACTCTAAATGTATAGACACCAGCTTTAGCAACATATCCTGAAAGGTTAGCCACATCCAATGTTTCCGAAGTTGAAATTATTGCATTGGTGCTATCTATCCATTCATAGCTTGGAGAACCAATACCATTAGCAGAAAGAGAAGGAAGCTCTTTACCTTCACAAATAGAAACAGACTCAGGTATCGGTGTTGGAGTCGGACAATCGACAATTTGATACAAAGACTTTACAGTTGGACTTACGCAACCATTTAATTTTTGAGTTACGTCAAAGGAATATGAACCAATAGTTGCGATTTCTGTAGGATATAAAGCAACAGGACTTACGGATGCGATTTCTATATTATCCGCATTTTTCACACTCAATGTTGCTCCTAAATCATTTGCATAATCTATTTCAATGGCAGGAAGACTTTCTATACTGCCAATACTCCACAATAACGTACTACCTATACCTGTACCCGTAGGAGCAAGCACATTCGTAACCGTAACATCTCTCGTTGCAACATTTTCACACGAAGCAACAACATCAGTTCCCGTACCCCATTGTGCTGTTGTAGTCAACGTCAACGTAGTAGTTGTTGTACCTGTTTTCGTGTCATCATACTGCGGAGTCCACATATTTCCAGACACGCCTTCACCACTCAAAACAGAACCGGTTCCAGGAGAATACGTTATTTCTTTAGGAGCATCACCACCACAAATAATTCCAGGATCATCTATTTGTGGATTCGGTAAAGCATGCACCTCAACAACAACCGCTGTTGCTGGAGAAAAACACTCTGTACCAACAGCTCCATCATATTCCGAAGCATACATCGTATATGTTCCTGCACTCTTTCCTACCAAAGAAAAATTAAACGAAGTTCCTGTTCCTTGCGGATTTCCTGCAGAAAGACTTGCAACAGTACCAGAAGGTATATCGTCCCTATCGGCAAACCATCCGATATTTGCTCCATCAATATGATTAGAAACAGCTTGTAATTCTATTGTTGCATCACCCTCGCAAGCATGATATTTTACTGCAGTTGGGGCCTTTACTTCACAATCTGTAATGGTTAATGTTGCTTCGGCCGGAACAGATTGACAACCATTCTTTGTTTGCGTTGCATACACAACATACATTCCAACTTTCATGTGTCCATCCTCCTCTATATAAACCGGTTGATAAACAGTATTTTCAACAAGAACAGACGATGTTGTATCTTGTATAGCATACCATTTTATGTTTTCTCCTGTTGCTTCCAATTCTGGAACCTGAGCTTGATTAGAGACATTCAATTTCGATTCACTTTTTGAAGAAACAATAGGCGCATCAGTATGATGTACAAGCACTTGTATCGTTACAGGTTCTGCACTACACAATGTTTTTGCATCTGTGTACGAATACGTTAATGTATATGGTCCGCCTGCTGTTGCAGTTTTTGGCGAAAATGCATAACCAATTATACCCGTTCCAGACCATGTTCCTAAAGATGTTTCAACCCCATCAATAGTAGCTTTCAAATTTTGATCTGCAGCATAATCACATAAAGCAATAGGATTCATACTGACGTCGGCAACAGGACGAGCCAAAACCTCAACTGATATCTCTGCCATACCACGACATGAGTGTTCATCTGTATAAACCAATGCGATTTTATGAGATCCAACGGTTTGCTCAGAAGGAACAAACGAACCTGTTGCAGCATTCACATTTTTTAATGATTGACTTTCATACAAAAGCGTTCCCAAGTTTGTTGTTCCTGTAGCAGTAATTGTCACCTCATCACTATTTGCTCCACCCCGACAAGGTTTACTGTTACTAGCCTTGATTGCCACAGAAGGATTTTCGAACACGATTGCCTGTGTGGTTGCCACCAAAGAACTACAACCTTTATCACTCACAAAACTATATTCTATGGTATGCGTACCAGCACCTAACTCTTTCGGGCTTACTGTAGCTGTTGTTTCCGTAGATTTTGTCGCCACCTTCCATTCTCCAACGCCCAGTGTTCCTGCAGGAAGAATTGTAGCCGTAATTGTCTGTGATTCCGAAACACTTTCACATTGAGAAGAAACAGAGCTCAACGAAACTGAAGGAATTGGATGTATTGTAATTGTTGTACTTGTTGTAGCTGAACAATCATGCGCATCCACAACAGAAATACCTACCGTATATGTGCCATTCGAAGCTGTTGCCAAGAATGTTGGAGTTGCCAACGATAGTGAATTCAAATAATTTATCGGAGAACATGTCCATATTTGCGATTTATACGTATCATTCAATGACAATGATATTGCTTGACCTTCACACTCTTCAGAATCCGACAATATTATTTGCGGATTTGGAAGTTCATGAATAGTTACAGACAAAGAAGCTTTTTCACTCGTACAACCTTGTATTGTCTGCGTAACCGAATACGCTTGCGAACCTGCTGTTGTTGTAATTGGCATCGGTGCCGAAGCTAATTGATTTCCTTCTCCATCAAACCACGTAAGTGTTCCCGTTGCCGAAGCAGACAACGCTGTTGCTGTTGTTGCATCTTTACAATATTCAACATCGACAGTTGTAGGGGCTACAGGTATAGCATAAACAGTTATTTCGGTTGTTTGCTTTGTACTTTCACACCCTTTTGCACTAGTATAGACATACGATACTTGATTGGTTCCAGCTGTTGTAGCAGTAAAACCTGCTGATGTTTCCGTAGTCTTTATTGCCCCAGTCCAAACACCGGTACCACCAGTTTCACTTGGAACGGCTGTAATAGCTGTAGATTCCTTTTCACATATTTCATCGTCAGAAACCGAAAGCGTTACCGTTGGCGTTGGATTTACTGTAATTGTAGCAGACGCACTTCCCTTGCAACCTTTCGCATCTTCTACCGCAACAGAAATCACATAATCTTTTACCGTAGTTTCATTTTTAGCAGTAAATGTAGGAGAAACTAAAGCTGAGTTATTCAATAAAGCAGCTGCCGTTCCCGACCAAACTATAGAAGTATAGGCACTTGCCTGTGGCAGACTAATTTTTGTTGTTTCTGATTCACACAATTCCGCATCATCTACCGTAATTGTCGGTGATAAGTTAGAATTTACCTCAACCGTAAGTACAGCCCTATCACTTTCACAGCCATTTAGCGTTTGACTAACATAATATTTCGTCGTTGCAGCAACGGATGTATTAGTTTGTGGAGCAAGACCAGCAGTTCCACCTGTTGCCGATGTACCATACCAATTAAGCTTCGCCCCTGCTATTGGCGTTGCCGTAAGTGTTTCAACTACATCATCAATACAAAATGACAAATCTACAACCGATGGTGCTATAGGTTTAGGATTTAACGTAATTGTTGTTGTTTTTTCATCAGCCTTACAACCAGCTACACTTTCGTACGAAACAGTAACCGTTTTTGTTTCTTGAGCGACAACATCACCATTTCCAAGTTGAGCAATCAATCCTGCACCTGTCGCATTTTTCCAAGTGACCGTACCTGTTGCATCATCACTTACCGTTGCTGTAATAGTTGCGACTTCAGAAGGACAAATTGCGGTTTTATCCGAAGTAAGAATTTTTATTACAGGAACTTCATTTATTTTTACCGATGTTGTTGCACTTGCCTCACAACCATTCAAGACAACCTTTACCGTATAATCTCCCGTCATTGCTGTTGTTGTAGCAGACAACGTTGGCGAAGCAACTGATGACGTAAAGCTATCTGGTCCAGACCATGCATAAGCCACTCCTGTTGTTGCACAAGTGGCTTCCAAACTTATAGATTCTCCAGCACAAACAGGACCATTATTAGAGACAGAAACGGTAGGCTGTTCCTTTATATTTATAGTTGTTGAGCTACTCAACCCCGCTGTTTTTGCCGAACAATACGCATCTTGTAAAGCAGAAAGTTTATACGTATATGCGCCAACAGTTGTAGGTACAGGTGGATTAAAAGAAGCTTCGGTTATTGTTTTAGTAACTGTATTTTTTCCATCTGTATATGAAAATGTAAACGGTTGCGCTCCTGTAAATGCAAACGTTGCAGCAGAAACCATTTCACCATCACAATAATCGTCACCTCCGGTTATTGTCACTGTTGGATTTTCGGCTTCTTCAATAACTATTTCCGCCGTTTTCCAACATTTCTCCAGCGTAGGATTATCAACATCGTACACCTTCACCATATATGTACCAGCTTCATTAGCAGAATAAATTGCTTGATCTGTAGTTTTTGGGAAACCTGAAAGCAACACATCATCTTTATACCATTCCTGTGCAAATTGAGTTTCTGAAAGCTGTCTTGTTGGCGTTAATATAGCTGATTCACCCGGGCACAAGACATTATCGTCATCAGAACTTGTAATAGTTATGTCTTGTGGTTCTTCACAAGTTACTCCCTTACAGAAAAACCCTACTGAATTTGTAATAAAATAAACAGAACAAGGATTTGTCGGTTTACCATTGGCAGCTACTTGTTGCGCAACAGTTTTTGTTTCTCCAAAGACAACACGATACAAAGTTTCTCCATTTTCCAAATCTTCACAGTAATGATTTTGACCGTTTTCCGTTATTGTCTGCCAAGTTTCTCCATCGTGAGACATTTGCCATACATATCCATAATTTGGGAATTGCGAAGCCCAATCATCCAAACCATCAACTGTAGCTAAGTGTGGCGGAGTTACGGCACAATCAAAGCCACTTACATATTTCAAGGCAGGATTATTATCTACATACAAATTTGATTGTGGAACCGTTTCCTGACAAAGAGAAACACGGAAGTCATCAAATGCAACCGGAACATTCCCACTTGCATTTCCCTGATACAAAATTTGAATAGTTACATCACCAGTATAATCAAACGGCAAAACAAACGAATAGACATACTGTTTCCATGATGGCGAACCTGATCCACCATTTTTTATTTCTTCATTCACAAGCACATTACCTGCACCATCTTGTATTAAAACATTATATTTCATTTCCGTCCAAGAACTCAACGTAATGGTCTTAAACGAAAAAATATAGTTCTTACAATTACAAAATGGACCAGAAAGAGTTTTTTCCACTACAACAGACTCTTCTCCGGCCAACAATTTAGTATATAACACAGCATCACCTTCGGCATGATCATAATATTTCTCCAATTGTTTTTGATCACAATCATAGTAACATTTCGGATTTGTCTGTGGTCCTACTGCTGTATATGGATCACTCGTGATTACGTAGTCATTACCTTCAAACCTATTTCCTGGAGTTGAATAAGCATTTAACTTAACTATAGGATTAGTTCGAAGCAATGTTTTATCCATTACCCCAAAATCTTCCTTCCAGATTGTTTTTAAATTTTCCTTAAACGAGCAATCTGCAACAGGAGAAACTCCGGCCAACGTATTGGATATTGAATAATACGAACAACCATCCTGAGGACCACCATGTATCGCTATATATTCAGCTTCTGTTTTTGCATCGGTTACCGATGTCGAGCCGGTAATAATAACACGATACACTTCAGACACACCAGTTGGCACCTCCCATTCTATCGTCGTCTTGTCTATACCGCTAACGCTCGGCATATTGTTCCAGGTAAAACCACCATCATTGGAACGTTGCCATAAGAAATACACCTGGTTATAAATTTCCTTCCAGGTATCCAACACTTCCGTAGGAACAGAAAACTTTGCCACAAAAGCACAACCTGTAGCACTCGACATACTTTCCTGCGACAACGTACTCGTTGTAATTGTAGGATCAAGCACTTCCTTATCGTCAAAACGGTATAACGAAATATCGTCGATAACGAAATCGTTACCACAACCACCAGGTTTATGATTCACAACCTCCAACTGCAATTTATCACCATCACCAGCCATAAATTCAATTTGGAATTCACTCCAATCACGTACTGCAAAAGGATTTTGATAGCCTTTCCCTGTCGCACTATTATCATCAGAGCCATCGGCTTTTAACGGCATTTCCCACAACGGAATATCACCTGTTTCAAGCGTTTCCAATAAAACAGGATTTGCCGGATCTTTCACATTGTACACATTCATTGTAAGATTCGACAAAGTCGGACTTTTGTCACAATAACCCGGATTAGTTATACTCGCTGCATAAATCACAAATCGATATAACTTATTTTGACACAAATCAAAATCTATTGTCTGTTCATAAATTTGTTTATCCTTACTGTCATTACCTACATTCACGATAAGCATGGCACCTTTTTCATTTCCCGTATGGTCACGTCCTCCCATAAAGTGCCAAGCCGACTGATTGCAAGTTGCTGTTTTTGGCCTATTATACGCCCACCATGTACTATTCGCAATACCGTAGTACATATCGTTGATAGTTGTACACTCCGACTCCGATGCCGCACAAGTATGTCCTATTACTTTCTTGTTGTTATCTGCAAAGTCACGGATAACCGTATCTTCCACAACACCAAAATCTTCACGCCAAACCAAGTTCCAACTGCCAGCAGACTGAGAAAACAAAGATTTCCCCACAATCACACATAGCAATATAGTAAAAATATACCGTTTCATTTTCTTTAAATTAAGGAACAACAAATATAAAAAACATAGTGCAAAAATCACACTTAAACAAATTTTATTTAAGCATTAGTGTATTTTTAACACTTTGATTTATGTATTTTTACAGAACAACAAAAACGTCCATCTTACACACAGAAGGACAGATTTTTCGTTTTCTTTTGTACATTTGTTGCATTAAAAATATCGACGATGAAACAATATATTGCCTATATATTCATTTGCACACTTCTATTCACTGCCTGTAAAGGCGGATTTGGAGGTACTTCCATGACGGGCGAGCCGGGAGACTTGCTTGTGGTAATCAATGACGAATACAAAAACTCCGAAGTCGGAGAAAAAGTCAACGAAATATTAAGCGAAGAAGATTTCGGGCTAACACAATCGGAAGCACCGTTCTCTGTTGTACTTATTAGCAGAAACAATTTCACGAAAACATTCCGTTCTTTCCGTAACATCTTATACTTGGAAGTGGACAAAAAATACACAAAATCTCAAATCAAATACAAGAAAGACCTATGGGCTCAGCATCAAGCATTTGCAAGCCTGAGCGTTCCAAACTCCGAAGAACTGCTTGCAATTCTCGAAGCACGTCACGACAACATAATCGAATATTTTGTTCAATCGGAAATTGAGCGCTATCAACAACTATATAGACAAGCAAAAAATCAAATTGTAGAACAAGCTGTTTACGAAAATCTTGGCGTACATGTTTCTATCCCAGAAGGATACGGTGTAAATAAAATTGCGGATAATTTCATGTGGATTTCACTTGAATCGAAAGCACATAGCCAAGGTTTACTCATATATAAGCGCCCTTATACCGACACTGCACAATTCAACAAAACATCTTTGCTTAATTATCGTGATTCTGTAACCAAAGCCCATATACCAGGACCAACTGACGGCAGTTACATGACAACTGAATATGTTATACCTATCCGCCAAGATATTGGAAAATTCGTAAACGACGACTACACCGTACAACTTCGTGGTAGATGGCGTGTAGAAAACGATTTTATGGCAGGACCATTCACAAGCTATTCTTTCTGTAACCCAGAAAAAAATACGATTGTCACAATTGAAGGATATGTGTACTACCCTAACAAGGAGAAACGCAACTTTATGCGACAACTACAAGCAATTTGCCGTTCGGCACATTTCACAAATCAAACAACAGAAAAGTAATTCTATGAAAATACAAAGTTATCTTTCGCTCATAAAATTCTCCCATACGATTTTTGCATTGCCATTTGCAGCGATAGGATTTGCATTAGCCGTATGGTTCGACAACTACGAATTCGAATGGCATCTTTTGCTTTGTGTCGTACTTTGTATGGTTTTCTGCCGTTCTGCCGCAATGGGCTTCAACCGCTATGCCGACTACAAGTTCGACGGCAAAAATGAACGTACCGCACAAAGAGAAATTCCCGCAGGAATTATCACACCACGTGCAGCACTCGACTTTGTAATAATCATGTCTGTATTATTTATCGCAACAACATGGTTCATCAACAGCCTATGTTTCTACCTATCGCCTATTGCATTAGCTGTCGTTTTATTTTATTCCTACACAAAACGATTCACATCGTTGTGCCATGTCGTTTTAGGAATAGGACAAGCATTAGTACCTATAGGCGCATATTTAGCAGTATCCGGCGAATTTGCTTTGACACCTATATTTTTCTCTTTCATCGTTTTAGGTTGGATGGCCGGTTTTGACATATTGTATGCTTTGCAAGACGAAGATTTCGACCGAAGTGAATCACTACATAGTATTCCTGAACATTTCGGAAGAAAGAACGCATTACGCATATCCATCGGCATTCATATTATAACTGCAATATTGGCAATCGCCGTTGGATTCTACGCTGATTTTTCTTGGTTATATTGGATCGGTTGCGCACTATTTATCGGTTGTCTCATATTCCAACATGCGATAGTTTCACCTAACGACATTTCAAAAGTAAATCTTGCTTTTAGCACGACAAACGGAGTTGCAAGCGTAGTTTACGCAGTAATTACGATAGCAAGTTTTTTTGTATAATCTAATTCGCCCTTTCTATTCGCAATGTAATAGAACGTATTCCGTCTAAACTATCGTTGAATGTTGCCGGCGTAATTTGGAACATATTTTTCCCTTCACGCAATCGTTGTGAATAAAATAATTCTTGCTCCAAAGTAACTATTGTATCACCCTGCATAGTTCCTCTTACTTTCAAGTCTTTATCATATACCGGAACAGCAATCGGAACAGACAACTGTTCTCCTATTGGAGAAACATACGTTAAATTCAGCGGAAGATTTCCATACGATAACTTAGGCATGTGTTTTATAGATAACACTATATTGTACAACTGAAACGAATCTTTTCCGTGCTCGTATTCAAAATTCAACGGTTGTTTACCGGTAACAACAGAATTATTAAATGTATATGTTTTTTCATACGCCACATCTTTTCCTGCACATGAAACCAAGCAAATAGAAACTACCGCAACAAGACAAAAAAATACTTTTTTCATAAATTTTTAAAATAACGAGAAGTCATTATTTTCTTTTTCCTCTACAGAGCTATAAAATTTTACAACAATACGAGTTGAGAAAGCTTCAAAACTACCATAATTCTTCAAGGAGAAATAAGGTATCGAAAGTTCCAAGTTTCCAGACGTATTAAAAAGAGCTATAATCTTATTATCTTCAACCAAACCTTCATAATCTTCAGAGATAATATCTGTTCGATTAGTCAAACGACCTACCGTAATTACAAACGGTCTATCCTTACGAACATCTTCAAACATTTGTTTGGTGATATTTGTCACACCATTGCCATAAGAATCAAAATACAAAAATGTACCAAGAATTTGATCTTCAAAAACTTGCGGGGCTGGCAATTTCGCTTTACCATAGCATTCAACTTTTGTTCCGAAGATTTCCGGTCCTTCACCTAAAGCCAGTTTCGTTATGGCCGACACAAACATATCTACTTCCGAGAAACTGCCACATGAATTTTTCCGACGAAGCGACTCCAAACTATACACTTCCTGAGGTATTTCATCAAAAAGCATAGACCAAAATCCATTATTCGGACCTATAAAATAATGATCGTTGTAGTGTACGCATACAAAGTCCCGATTTTTCGATAAATCGTCTATCACACTAGAAGCCACACTGACAACATGAATCGTTTTCTTTTGGAAAAACTGATAACAACCACGAAGTGCATACACAGCATCGTTTATACGATACGGGGCAATGGAATGCGTAACATCCACAATTTGAGCACCTGGCAGTCGCTGAACAAGCTTAGCCTTAAACTGTCCTGCATAACAACCGGTCGCTCCCCAATCCGTCGTCAAAGAAATAGTAATCATTCTTTTTCTATATCTTTTTCCGTAAAGAAAAATAAATTAGTACATTTGTTCCCAAAGATATAAAATTTTCTTGCAAATAAATGGCTGAGCAAACAATATATTTGGATACAGTTGATCCCATGGATATTTTCGGGGTTCAGAACGAGAAGTTTGATGTGATAAAAAACTTCTTTCCTAAATTGAAGCTCATTGCACGCGGCAACGAAATTATTACTATCGGAAGTCAAAAAGAGATTGACAATTTTGGGATTCAATTCAAAAAAATTCTTTCACACGCTCAACGATATCACGGTATTTCTAAGCAACAAATACACGATATACTATCGAATTACGAAAGTAATGAAAGTTTATACGGGAACGAAAATCCGAACAACCAAATTTTCTTTTACGGGAATGACGGTAAACCTATCAAAGCCCGCACTCCCAACCAAAAGAAAATGGTAACACTCTGCGTTGAAAATGACCTCCTTTTTGCTGTTGGCCCAGCCGGAACGGGAAAGACATACACAGCTGTCGCACTTGCCGTTAAAGCACTAAAAGACAAAGCTGTACAACGAATTATACTTTGCCGTCCTGCTGTTGAAGCTGAAGAAAAACTTGGTTTCCTTCCTGGAGATTTGCGCGAAAAATTAAACCCATACTTGCAACCATTGTACGATGCGTTACAAGACATGCTTCAGCCAAAGAAACTGCAAGAACTTATCGACACTAATGTCATACAAATTGCTCCACTCGCCTACATGCGTGGACGTACCTTAAACAATGCATTTGTGATACTCGATGAAGCGCAAAACGCGACATTGAATCAACTAAAAATGTTCCTTACCCGTATGGGAGAACATGCAAAATTCATTGTAACTGGCGACATTACCCAAATTGACCTTCCCGACCGAAGCAAATCTGGTTTGGAAAAAACCATCAGTTTATTAGAAAAGAAAAAAGGTATTGCTACCATTCAATTCAACGAAAAAGATATAGTGCGACACAGATTGGTTTCGACCATAATTGCCGCTTTTGATAAAGAACAAAAAAAACAAAATTAGATATGGACGCTTTAACAAAAACAAACTTTCATTTTTCTGGTCAAACAAGCGTTTACAACGGAAAAGTTCGTGATGTTTACAGCATCAACAACGATATCCTTGTAATGGTTGCTACAGACCGTATCTCTGCATTTGACGTAATTCTTCCTAAAGGTATTCCTTACAAAGGTCAAATGTTGAACCAAATTGCTTCTAAATTCCTAGACGAAACTAAAGATATCTGTCCAAACTGGAAACTTGCAAACCCTGATCCTATGGTAACTGTAGGTTTGAAATGCGAAGGTTTCCCTGTAGAAATGATTGTACGTGCATACCTTTGCGGTAGCGCTTGGAGAGCATACAAGGCCGGTGCCCGTGAATTGTGCGGTATCAAACTTCCTGAAGGAATGAAAGAAAACCAAAAATTCCCTACTCCAATCATCACTCCTACTACTAAAGCAGAAATTGGCGAACACGATCAAGATATTTCTAAAGAAGAAATTCTTGCCCGCGGTCTTGTTTCGAAAGAAGATTATGAAGTATTGGAAAAATACACATTAGCTTTGTTCAACAGAGGTACAGAAATCGCTGCAAAACGCGGTCTTATTTTGGTTGACACAAAATATGAATTCGGTAAAAAAGATGGTAAAATCTATCTTATAGACGAGATTCACACACCAGATTCTTCACGTTATTTCTATGCAGAAGGATACGAAGAACGCTTTACAAAAGGTGAAGCACAAAAACAACTTTCAAAAGAATTTGTACGTGAATGGTTGATGGAAAATGGTTTCCAAGGTAAAGAAGGACAACAAGTTCCTGAAATGACGACACAAATTGTTACATCTATCAGCGATAGATACATTGAATTGTTTGAACATATTACCGGCGACACTTTCGTAAAAAACCGCGGTACCGATAGTGATATCGCAGAACGAATACGCAAAAACGTTGAATCGTATTTACAAACATTATAATAATCTGTAATAGGAGCGCAAATTTGCGTTCCTATTTTTTTCTATAAAACTTCCACTTATGAAAATGACCATACGTAAAGCGATGCTTTCGCAAACACGAAGCAAATCTGCCGAAGAACTAGAAAAATATTCGGTACGAGTTTGCAACGCAATTGAAAACACCGAGAAATTCCAGAATTCCAATATTATACTTTGGTTTTGGTCATTACCAGACGAAGTCAACACACACGATATCATTCAAAAGTGGGCACAGAAAAAAACTATCCTTTTACCGAAAGTTGTCGGCGAAAAACTTGAATTATATCAATTTACAGACATCGATTCTATGGTTATTGGAGAATTTGGTATTAGTGAACCTACAGGAGAAGTCTTCACTGATTACAAAAAAATAGACCTGTGCATCATACCAGGACTTGCATTCGATAAGGAAGGCGGAAGAATGGGTCGCGGCAAAGGATTCTACGACAGATTTCTACCACAAACAAGTTGCCACAAAATGGGAATTTGTTTTCCTTGGCAAATTGTTCCAAAAATAGATTGTGCTCCTTGGGACATCCGCATGGACGAAGTTGTTAGCTGTGAATTATAGGAGTTTAAATGGCTAAAAAAAACACACGAAAAGGAAAAACAAGTAAAAAGAAAAGCAGCAAGAGACACGCCAACCTGCTTCCTTTTTTCATTGTATTAATAGTGATTGCAACCGGCGGAGCCAGCTATTACGGTTGGAAATATTTCTCCGAAGAAGAACCGACTGTTCAACAACCCCAAATACCAAATGTCTGCAGAACAACACAGCAAAATTATGGCGTAGCTGTAGATTCTTGCGCAAGAATATTCAACATTTCCCCCGCATATCTAAAATCGCTTATTTGTCTTGAATGTTCAGGAAGGACTAACAACCTAAAACGATACGAAAGACATGTTTTTAAAAGGCTAAAGGCAGTTCGTGACGGACAATCAGAAAGCTACGAAGGCATTACCATATCAATGATTGCAGACGCAAACGACGAAGCACTAAAAAACCTTGCCACATCCTGGGGACCATTCCAAATCATGGGATACAAATGCCTGCATCTCGACATACATGTCGCTGATCTACGAGGTACAAATACCGTGTATTGGAGTGTTAAATGGATTGCCGAAGAATATGGACATCTTATACGTAGCGGAAGATACAAAGATGCCTTCCATTACCACAATACAGGAAAAACATTTCCAGCAAACGGAATCCCTACGACATACGATAGAAACTACGTGCCAAACGGATTACACTATATGCAGTTTTTCTAAATTTCTGTTACTACAAACAACATACAAAAACATTAGCGTTGCAAAACCTCCCAAAATCCTTTAGGTAAAGAAATATTTTCAACAGAAATTGCATCTGTAAACAAAGGAGCTATATCTTCAACCTGAAAGCCTGCTATCCCACAACCAATTGGTGTTACAAGAAAGTGGAACTCGGAATGTTCTTTTGCAAATTGAATGAATTCATCCACATACGGTTTGATTGCTTCTGGTCCACCATGCATAGTTGGAATCGCGTATGATTTACCTTGTAAACCAACACCTTGTCCCCAAACCGCCCCAAAATGTTCCAAAGCAGCATGAGCTGCCCCTCCACCATGCATTCCGTGCAAATTACTGCCAAACACAAAGATTTCGTTTTCTTGTAAATCAGAAATATGACGAGGGGTAATTCTATTATTTTCCATAGTAAAACTTTCAGCCATGACTGTCATTCACAGCATTTAAAATTCAAATTTTCCGCCGTCTTTTTTCAACTCTTCGTAGCGTTTTTTATTGAAGATATATTTAAAAGGCGAACGACCAACTGGATTCTTTTTGGGTTCTTTCTCTGATACTGAATCTGTTTTCGCATCCGTATGGACTTCTTGCACTACATCAAGAGAAGTCATTTTCTTATAGAAATTTCTTCGGTCAAATTGTATTCCAAGTATTTCTTCATAAAGATGTTGCAATTCTGGCATAGTAAACTCATTTGGCAACAAATCGAAGCCTACAGGCTCAAAATAAATGCGTTCACGTAATATTTCCAAAGCCTTCTTATAGATTTCCTCATGATCAAATGCTAATGGAGGCATATTTGAAAGCGAAAACCATTGTGCACGAGCTGCATCATCGCCCCCCACGACCTCCTGCGTTTTTACCAAAGCTAAAAATGCAACAGTAACAACACGTCCACGAGGATCTCTATCCACAGTAGAAAAAGCATGGAATTGTTCTAAATATTCAAGTTTCAAACCAGTTTCCTCCTGCAATTCACGACGAGCACAATCTTCCAATGTTTCATTCATTTTAATAAAACCACCCGGCAATGCCCATTTCCCTTTAAACGGTTCTATACCTCTTTCTATCAACAAAATACGTAAACCTTGGTCTCCATCATAACCAAAAACAACACAATCTGTTGTAACCGAAGGGCGTGGATATTTATAGGTATAAGGACCTTGTTCCATTGTTTCCATAACTCTAGTTTTATAAACGTCAAAAAGGAGACGAAAGATACAAATTTTTCGCCTCCATAACGGTGTTTTGATTATTGTTGTTTGAGAATTAAAATATATCTGTTTCTATATGATCTATTACGTCCCAAAATTCTGCCGGCAACCACACATTCGAAATATTTTGAGTCACAACAGGTTCAAATGAAGGTGCAACTAAAGAAGGCGTCAATCCTGCACTACCACAACCAATTGCAGTGACATAAAATTTTTTGTCTGGATGCGTTTTTACATATTCAAGGAATCGTCCTACACTTTGATGCAATTGATTTAAACTACTTCCAACAGTTGGGATAGCATACGATTTACCTTGCATACCTTCGGCTAGCCCCATCACTGCGCCAAAATTATTTACTGCAAAAGCAGACGCTCCACCATTATGATCACCATTTATATTGCTACCAAACACAAAAACTTCATTATCTAAAAGTTCCATGATATGTTGCGGAGTCGTATGCGAGTGACCAAAAAAGTTTTCATTATGTTTTTTTCTTTGTTTGATTCGGAAAAGACGACTTTCTTCTTCAGACAAAGAATTCATTTTACGTGCATTCCGCTCATCTAATTCCAAATCCATAAAATGTTGCATTTTTGCAATTCTTTCACGAGCCCACATTTGTTTCATACCTCGATCGCTTTGATCAAATTGCAATGAACTATCTATATTTATACTTTGTGCAGCTTGTTTTGCATCTATATTAGCACCGATAAACGTGAACACCCAACCGTCTTCCTTACGGTCTTCTATCAATTTGTAAATAATAGAATGACTATATTCCGTTGACGCATTCTCCATTCCATCGGTAATTATCGTTACAAGTGCAGTTGAATTATTCTCATTCTTTATTTTTTCATACAACTCCGTAACGGTTTTCCCAATAGCATCATATAATGGAGTACAACCACCTGGTCGATATTGTTTATCTGTAATTACATAATTTTCCGACAATGGCTCATTCTTCAACAAATACAAATTTCGCTCCGTCTGAAACACATAAATAGACGCATAATGTTCCTGTGTAGAATTTTGTTCCTGAGCTAATTTAATTGTTTGCAACGTCTCATTACAACCATCTATTGTTTGTCGAACAACGCCACTCATAGAGCCACTTTCATCCAAAATAATTAGGTTATAGACCTTCACTTTACCTAATTGGTTATCGGAAACTTGCAAAGTTCCTTCACCATTCTCTTTTTTGGTAGCCTGGCCTTCTTGTTGCGTTAAATCATTCTTTTCCCCAAAATCATGATTTACTGGTTGCGTTGCTGCTTTTCCCGACAATTGCGTTATACTTTTTAGTTTTGTAAACAATCCCATAATGTAAATTTCAACGTTTCACTTGTGTTATTTTTTACAAATTATACTATCCAATTATCTTTTGTCAAGACAAATTCTATATTTTGTGTAAATTTTACGTATGCAAATATATGCGTATTTTCAACACAAACAAACATTTTTGTGTAAAATTAACACAAAAAAAAACATAAACGTTTGATTTTCAATCATAAATTTTTACATAAATGACGTATACGATACATTTCCACAATTAATCATTAATCATTAACCATTAATCATTAAAATTGTATCTTTGGCAAAAATGAAACGACTACTTATAATCATATCATTACTCTGCGTCTTATCCTTTTGTGGATTCGCACAACAATTTGATTTTATTGCAGATACAACTCAAGGATGTTCTCCATTAAAAGTTGTATTTATAAATAAAACAGAACAAATTCAGGACTATACATACGAATGGACTGTCGAACAAGGAAAATTCTCGACTCAACAAGACAGTGTACAAAACACCTACATAAAATCAGGATCCTACACCGTCACTATGACGGCCTACGATAAGACCAAGACAAAGGTTGCAACCGTAAAAAAAGAAAATTACATTACAGTATTTAACGATCCCGACGTTGTAATTACAAGCGATAAAAATGAATCTTGCGAGGATAGCGATTTTCAGTTTTCTATAACCTCGATACAAAGCGATACAACGATTGTTTCATATACCTGGATTTTGTCGGACGGAACCATCTACCAAACACAAAATCCTCCTGCACACATGTTCGGATTTGCCGATGATTTTACAATATTTCTTTCCGTGCAAGACGCAAATGGCTGTACCAATCGTGAACGCAAATCTATTACCGTAAAAACTTACGATGACTACCCTAACCTTAGTTTCAGCCTAAGCCAATCACGTGCTTGCGAGCCACAACTAAACGTAAACTTTACCAACACTACTACAGATAACAGTATATCAGTTTTTCACTGGGATTACGGAGACGGTAACACACACGAAGGGAAAAATCCACCTGCTCATACGTATAATGGATATGGTAACTACTATGCAAAATTATCAGCTAACTCAGAACACGGATGTGTTGGAACAACTCTCCGCTCAATACAGCTCATTAATTTTCAGCCAAACATCACAATCAACGATGAATATCCAGCAATACAATTTGTAAATTCTTTACACAATTACAACCAAAGTATATCCAAAAACGGCTTTCCAAGCCAAACAAAGTCTACAAAAACTGATAAAACAGTTTTTTGCCCAGGAAATATTACTTTTTCCGACGCAAGCAACACCACAAACCTTTCATGGGCATGGGATCTAAACAATGACGGAACTATAGAATCTACCGATAAAATTTTCAAAACCGAGATTTTAGAACCCGGAAATTATACTATTAAATTAACTACTAGCAACGGTGTTTGTACTAAAGATATAGTGAAAGATTTCTCCATAGAGCAGAATCTTGAACTTACCGTCACTCCTAAAAACGCTTTCTTTTGTCATTCTCCAGCCGATGTAACATATAGCGTAGAAAGCAATATTCCTGGCACAACATTTTTATGGGAAATTAACGACACCCTCTATACAAAAAATCAATTCATAAAAACTCAACACGAGGGCATCTATTCCACTAATGTATATGCTATTTCTCCAAACTATTGTACCGCATCGGTAAACTTACCAAACAATGTAGAAATAGCAACGCCACACATGTATGTCACTAAAGGAGAAACATACGCAAGTCCTCGTAGCGGCTGTGCACCATTAGACGTCACATTTTCAGTTTATTACAAGTACAAAACAACACAAGATTCTGTAAAAAACATAAAATGGGACTACCAAAACGATAATATATACGAAGATACCGACAGCTTCCTTGAAAGAGCAGAAACAGGAACGGCAACGCAGCATTGGACCTACGAAAACGAAGGGCTTTATGCCTACACAATCAGACTCGAGACATACAAAGGCTGCGCTATAAGAAATTATACATTACAAGAAAAAGATTCCATAAGCGTAGGACGCGAGCCAAATCTTTCCTTTGACTATATAAAAGAAATATGTGCAAACGAACCTCTTCAGGTAGCTGTTTCGTATAATGGTGAGGACAAACGATATACCAGTCAATTCGATACTCTATCTTTGATTTTTACAGAAATCAATGGCCTTAACTTTTACACAACAGTATCTATCGAAACACCTATTCCAGCTGTTGCAGAGGTCACATTTTCCGACACTGTGGGCAGCCATATTCCAAGCTTTATTGTATCCGACAACGGATGTTCTAAAACATACGACATTCTCGATGCTGTAGAAGTAAAAGGACCTATGGTATTTATCCTATCATCCCCTACTTCATGTTCACATCCATTCGATTACGATTATACATTTAGAAAAAACTACAGCTCAAATTCCTGGAAATGGTACATTAGAAAACAAGAAAGTACTATATGGGAAAACATCCCCGACAGCGACAATAAAGATAGCATCCACATAGACTATACCCAGTATGGAGGCCGCGGCTATTATTTAGTTATGGCCACAGCAGAAAATCCAGAAACTGGATGCACAATGAGCGATAGCATTACAACACACGTAACAAACGTCACCGGTAATTTTTATTTAGGGAAAAACGAACCTTGTCGAGGAGATACAGCACAATTTATTCTTTCACAAGAAGACAACCAAGACGTAGTTTCGTGGACATGGGTTTACAAATGGAATGGTGTTGAGAAGTCGTACAAATTTGCAGAATTAGAAGAAGAAGGCATCTATTATAGATACCAGAAAAATTATATTTTCGATACAGTTAACATTACATCGGTAACAGTTGAAGCACGAGATGAAAATGGTTGCGTTGATACCATAGTACAACCTGTCACCGTATTCGAAGCACATGCTGGATTTTTTGGAGATGTATTAACAGACTGCATCCCATTCACCACAAATTTTAGCGACACATCTAAATCAGAACATACCATAACAAAAAGAATCTGGAATTTAGGAGACACATTAATAACCGAAGGAAACCAAACAAGCGTACAAATTGTCAACACGATCAAGGCAAACAAACGTGTTTCCCTAATAATAGTTGACGACCACGGATGTCGCGATACTGCAACATACAACAACTACATACAACCAGTTATTCCAAATGCACAATTTACAGTTTCCAACCCAAAAGTTTGTTTAGGACACGAAGCTACATTTATAAAAAACACCCTATCCAGCAATTACGTTAACGACTTAACCCACTACACTTGGAAATTTGGAGACGACACAAGTGAATCGAATGAAGGAAATCCTAACACAAATACTACACACAAGTACCAAAAAGCTACAGATAGCACATATACCGTGCAATTGATTGCATACTGCACCAGTCCAGAAGGAAACGAATGTGCAGATTCTTCATTTCAAAAAATAGACATAAAAGATGTTGGTGCAAAAATCAAAATCCGCGATGCCGACCAATGTAAAGAACCAGGACAAAAATTCATTGTGTATTTAGACAACACAATCTATAATTCTCATATGCAAAATTTTAAATGGTGGAAAATAGACGGAGGTGATTCAGTATATATTAGTAATAAAAATAATCTACAAGTTGTTACCTTTGAAAACTATGGAGAACAGTCTTTATATTTTCATAGCGAGAGCAACTATTATGGCTGCGAGGACACAACCACATTTATCACTATAAATGTTGCAGGATACGAAGCCGAAATGATTGCAGAAAAAGAACAAGCATGTGTACGCGAGGACATATATTTCTACTTAAAAGACACTGCTAATCTTTATCGTTACAACGCATATTGGGAATTTGGAGACGGAGAATCCGTTCCTCTAGCAGAAAGTCTTACGAGCCATGCATACAAAGCATTAGCACAAACTGAAAACAACACATACAAAGTTCAATTTATTGTTGACGCCGAAGGTTGCAAGCCACGAGATATTTCAGCAAATATCACTATCTTCCCTGTAATTGCAGACTTCACACGAGGAGAGAACGACCTCGATACTATTGGCTGCGCACCATATCAAATTACATTGCACAACACATCGGTTGCAGGAGAAGGCGCTACATATCTATGGGATTTCGGAGATGGCACAACCTCAACAGAAAAAAATCCTACTATAACCATAGACAAAGCAAATCTTGCACAACCTATCAGCTTAAGTGTAAGCTCAAATATTTGTAACGACACAATACGAAAAAACGTCACGACCTATCCATACGCCGATATAACAATAGATATAGACTCTGTTCTCTGTGTAGGGGAATCTATTAGCGCTAAAGCGACTGGAAATTTCAACAGCATACAATGGAAGCCAAATGAATTATTTACAGTTCCACATGCACCTGAAACTAATGCGAACATACAAAAATCACAATATATTTACATTACAAGCTGGTCAAACAAAAACTGTAAAAATACCGACAGCATATACGTTTACGTACAACAAAGACCTCACTATTACGGTGCGCCAGATTCGGTACTGATTTATTATACCAGCGATAGCACAACAGAATATGCAAAAACAACCACAAACAACCTAATTGTCGGACAAATTTACAATGTAAACGCAACAGAAATAGAAGGTATAAACTATTCTTGGAGTCCTGCGACATACATTTCTTGCACCGACTGTTCCAATCCAGACATAGATCTAACTTGTGGAAACGGAACGACACAAGATTGTTTTGATTTTCCTGAATTCATAAACTACACAATTTCAATGACAGATAGTCTCGGATGTTTTTCTGAAGATACTACAATACATTTCAACATTATACTCGATACGAAAATCGCAATGCCGGAAGCATTCTCTCCGAACAATGACGGGCATAATGATATAGCCTACGTACGTGGTTGGGGCGTACGAGAATTCATTGAAGTAAAAATATACAACCGCTGGGGACAAGTCGTGTTCGAAAGCAACGACATGAATATTGGTTGGGACGGCACTTTCAAAGGCGAACCACAAGGAATGGACACGTATGCTTACACAATAAAAGCTATCAATACAAAAGGAGAAGAAATTTTTACTAAGGGATATATTACCTTAATACGCTAATTAACATAGTAAAGAAAGAAATTTACGATACCTATCCACCAAGACATTTCTTTCCGAGAAAGAGCTAATCTTACCCCAAAATCCCCCTAAAACAGCAATGCCAGCAAAGCCGAAATCGCGTACTATTGGAACTTGTTCTATAGATACTCCACCCAACGCATACACTTTATTTTCAAATAACCCCTGTGCACAAGCTTTTTCCAATTCCGATTTCGTAAATGCTGCTCCATAGCCCTCTTTTGAAATACTATCAAAGATAGGGCTAAGAAACACATAATCATAGCAAGAAGCATATTGCTCCACTTCCTTAATAGAATGACAGGAACAAGATTTAGTAAATGCTCTTTTTTTACATTCTTCATTAAACCAAACCGGGACAGTAGGATTTCTTTTATTTAAATGTATTCCACCTAAAGAGAATAATCGAGCAAGATCATGATAATCATGCAAAACTATCCTATCACGGTATGGTAAATCTATCTGCTCAATCCAATTTGCAATTTCCTGACTATCTGCATTCGGTTTACGAAGATGCAAACATTCTAAACCATTGGCAAATAAAAAATTTACCAGAGAGGTCTCTTTCTCAAAGAAATCCGGACGAGTTATTACAACAAAATGCATGTAATCCTATGAAATATAAATACTGTCGAAAGAAGCATCCCAATCTTTCCACACCGGTTCGCGACCTAATTCTTTCAAACGTTGATTGATAGTTTTGGCAGAACGTTCATCCGAAACCGTGAATTGTTCCAAAGCTTGAGGATAAGTATGATAACCACCAGGATTTACTTTAGATTCTGCTGACATAGTCGTAACACCCAACGTGCACATATTGTCACGAATATAAGCAGGTTCACGAGTTGAATATGAGATATCCACATCATGATCGAAAATACGCATGGCAAATGTTACCTGAGCAAGTTCACGATCCGTCATAATACAATTAGGATTAAAACCTTCATTTTGCGCAGGACGCATACGAGGGAAATTCACCGAGTATTTTGTTTTCCAATAATGTTTCTGTAAATAACGAAGATGATAAGCCATCATTGTTACATCGGTACGCCAATCTTTCTCCAAACCAATCAAAACACCCATGCCTATTGAATGTACACCAGCTTGTCCCATACGATCAAAGCCATCGCATCGCCATTCAAATTTGGATTTCATGCCACGAGGATGGTACAATTTATAATTTTCATGACGATATGTTTCCTGAAAACAAACTACCCCATTCATACCATGACGAGTTAATTCCTTATAGTCTTCAGCAGAAAGAGGCATTACCTCTATTTTTATGTTAGAAAAATATTTCTTTGCGATATCTATCGCATTAGCAATATAAGGAACGCCTGCCTTTGCAGGATTTTCTCCTGTTACAAGAAGTATATTTTCGAATGGAGCCAACGACTTTATTGCTCGATATTCGTTTTCGATCTGCTCCGGAGTCAATATTGTTCGTTCCATTGGATTTTCGCGATGGAAACCACAATATACACAAGAATTACTACATGAATTTGTTATATACAAGGGTATAAACATCGACATTGTTTTACCGAATCGTTCTTCTGTATATTTGCGAGACAAACGAGCCATAACCTCCAAATATGGTTCTGCCGCAGGCGACAACAAGGCCATAAAATCTGCGACATCGCAACGTTCCTTTGACAAAGCTCTACGCACATCACTATCTGTCATATTAGCAATGCGCTCAGTTGTTTCTTCCCAACTAATTTTTTTTAATTCGTCACTAAACATATTTATAAATCTATAACGAACGATTGAAGCGTATTTAAATCAATCGTCCAAAGTTTATCTATTAAAGGATTACCATAACCACATATAAGTTGAAGCACTTGAGAAGCTTCAACGCTACCAACCACAGCCGGAGTTACACCTACAACTTGTTTTCCAGGATGAGGCATTGCCATCGTTTCCGTTTCGTTCGGAAACAAAGTCCTATAGGTTGCCTTACCTTTATTTAATACAGCAACTTGTCCTTCCAAACCACAAATCGCGCCGTAAACGTATGTTTTTCCCAATAATTTACAAGTATCACTAATAATATAACGGACTGCAAAATTATCCGTTCCGTCCACAACTATATCATACTCAGAAATCAAACGACGAGCGTTTTCTGCAGAAAGTCGTTCCTGATAAGCGCAAACGGTAATAGAAGAATTCATGTTCTGCAATCGTTCACATGCACATATTGCTTTAGACTGTCCTATTTGATGTTCATCATACAACACCTGTCTATGCAAATTCGTAACACTCACAACATCATCATCAACGACACCGATAGTCCCTACTCCCGCACCAGCTAAATATAAAGCAATAGGAGAACCTAAACCGCCAACGCCAACGATCAAGACCTTGGCATCCGCTAGTTTTTTTTGTCCTTCCTTTCCTATCTCCGAAAGCAATATCTGACGACTATATCGTTCTTCAGCATTAAGATCCATAGCGACACAATAGGAATTTACAATGGATTATTACATATCCAAGAAAGCAGTAAGAGGAGAACTTGCCTCTGCACTATTTGAAACAGCACCTAATCCAGCTTCGTAAGCCAATCGACCTGCAATAACAGCTTGTCTGAACGCATCAGCCATTTGTACAGGATCACCTGCAACAGCTATAGCAGTATTAACCAAGCAACAATCTGCACCCATTTCCATAGCTTCTGCAGCATGACTTGGCGCACCAATACCAGCGTCAACAACAACAGGAACAGTAGCTTGTTCTATAATAATCTGCAAGAAATCCTTCATTCGTAGACCTTTATTTGTTCCTATAGGGGCAGCCAAAGGCATAACAGTAGCTGCACCAGCTTCCTCTAAATGTTTACAAAGAGTAGGATCTGCCTGACAATATGGAAGTACAACAAAACCAAGTTTCACCAACTTCTCTGTAGCTTTTAACGTTTCCACAGAATCTGGCAACAAATAACGAGGATCTGGATGTATTTCCAATTTCAACCAATTGGTACCAAAAGCTTCACGAGCCATTTGTGCAGCAAACACAGCCTCTTCTGCATTTCTTACGCCACTCGTATTTGGCAACAATTGGATGTTTGGGTTCTGTGTTATATGAGTAAGCAATTCATCATGAGCATCACCCAACTCGATACGTTTCATAGCCACAGTCACCATTTCGGTCTGTGAAACCTCGATAGCGCGCGTCATCAAATCATTATTATTAAACTTTCCAGTTCCTAAAAACAAGCGGGAACTAAACTCTCTTCCTGCAATAACTAAGTTACTCATTGTTTCTATATCATTTTTATTAATTTTCTCATTTCTTCTACGGGATTTTCCGCTCTTAGCACACTTCCCGAGATTGCAATACCAGTAACACCTGTTTTCATAATTGGTGGAATATCTTCCGCTGTTATTCCACCAATTGCAACAATAGGAATTTGTATGCCTGATGTTTTCATTTTATTTACTATCTCCGTATAACCTTCCAAGCCGAGCACCGGAGCCAATCCTTTTTTCGTTGTTGTAAAACGAAAAGGACCACATCCTATATAATTTGCCGACGCATTATAATGCATCAAGACATCTTCAAATGTATTTGCCGTACCGCCTATTATATAATCATCACCCAGAATCTTCCGAGCTTGCTCTACCGGCATATCCTTCTTACCAAGATGAACACCATCCGCCCCCAGTTCCTTTACAAGTTCCACATGATCATCCAAAATAAATGTTGCCTGAAATTTGTCACATAACTTTCTAACCTCACGTCCCACAAGAATAATATCCTCATTTGAAGCATCTTTCATTCGCAACTGCACCCATTTACAACCACCCTCAAGCGCCATACGGATGCCGTCCAAATATGAATATTCCGAAGTATAATGTGAAATAAATTGTATCATCCCCCACAAACTGCTTTTATAATTATTATACTAACGCCTTCCTTTATTGGTGTTGTCGTCCATTCCATATTAGGCACCATTTTCTTTTCCACAGCAATAGCAACACCTTTTTTAGGCAAATTAAGTTCCAAAGCTAATTCTTCCAGATTTTTTGCTTTTGTTATTACCTTATTATTATTAACCGTTATTTCCATACCGAGACCAATACTATTTATACAGTTAATGAATTTTCACAAATAATATAGCAATAACCAGAACATCTTTCAGAAAGACGTACGCACTTACAAATAATCAACAATTTAAATTTGAGTAAATCGATCATACTATATCTTTTGCATATTCTTTTACAACCCAACAAAAGAAGTACTCACAGAAACAAAGGTTCAGAAAACATCAAAACCTTTTGAAACATTGCAACATACGAATCAATCCCTACGGCAGTACTAACTACATCAGGTTCGAAGGTATAATCTCAGCCCTTTAGAGCACCCTTTTGATGTTCGATAAAGCAAAAATATTTCTTTTTTTCTAAACAAATAAAAAAAGTAACAAAAAGTACATCTACAGAAAATAAGAGTAAACAGAAACATTTTATCGGAAAAACGTCAAATAAATTTCAAATTAGAAGCTGAATAACATATAAAACTTATAAATTTTAATGTTTTTATTAAATTTTCTTACTTTTTGTAATCATATATTAAAAATTTGATATATGTTTGCAATGTCAAAAGGATATAAACAATGAAATTGTTACTTACAATAGTAAAAATGAATACAAAACAGAACGCTCCTGCGGGAGTGTAGGAAGAAAACAGGAACAACAAAAAGACAGTTGAACGACGGTGCACCTCGTTCGGCATTCTCATCAAAAAACAACAAAACAAACAACAAACAAACGGTAAAACAAAAATTCTTAGTAATTATGAAAACATGTATTAAAAAAATCTTGTTGGCTTGCGCACTAGGTTGCGTTTGTTTCGGCACAGCTATGGCACAAGAATCTTCTTCTGAATCAAAGTTTACAACAAGTGTTGGCGGTGATATCGTTAGCAGTTATATATGGCGTGGACAAAATCTTGGAGGCGTTAGTCTACAACCTTCTATATCAATGGAATATGCAGGTCTTTCTCTTTCAGGATGGGGTTCTGTCGGAATCGATGGTAACGACACAAAAGAATTCGACCTTACTTTAGGTTACGGAATCGGAGGATTCAGCGTATCAATCACTGACTATTGGTTCGCATTCCCTGGAGCAATAAATCAATACTTCCACTATGGCAAAGATGTTACTGCTCACGTTTTTGAAGGTCAAATCGGATATGATTTTGGTTTCCTTGCATTAAACTGGTACACAAACTTTGCAGGTGCAATGGGTAGCAAAGACGGAAAAGACGCTTACTCTTCTTATTTCTCAATTGCCGCTCCATTTGAATTTGGCGGTCTTGACTGGGAAGCAGAACTTGGTTTTGTTCCATGGAAAACAGACTTCTATGCAGAGGTTGACGGATTCTCTCTTTCTAATGTAAGCCTAAAAGCATCAAAAGCACTTAAAATTTCAGACGACTTTGACTTAGGCGTATATACACAAACAGTTTGGAATCCAACTTCTGAAGGCGCTTATATTCTAGTAGGATTTAGTTTCTAATGTATAACTTAAATATATGTAGTTATGAAAAAAATTGAAGCAATTATTCGCAAGACAAAATTTGAGGACGTGAAAGAATCACTCCTTGAAGCAGACATCGAATGGTTCTCGTATTATGATGTACGCGGTGTTGGAAAAACACGCCAGGCTCGAATCTACCGTGGTGTTGCATACGACACAAGCTCTATTGAAAGAACATTGATTTCAATTATCGTTCGTGATAAAAATGTTGAAAAAACAGTAAATGCCATTCTAAAAGCAGCTCAAACGGGAGAAGTTGGCGATGGACGTATATTCGTCATTCCTATTGAAGATGCTGTAAGAATTAGAACAGGAGAACGAGGCGATATCGCTCTTTACAATGCAGAACAAGAAAAATAAGCATCGAATCAAACAAAACAAATGGTAACTAAAACGAAACAATTATGAAACGATTTTTTACATATCTAACAAAAGCGACGGCAGCCATTGCATTTTCGGTCTGCACTCTATCGGCAGGGTCGGCTTTCGCACAAGACAGTGTTGTTGCCGAAAGCGCGGCAGTAGTAGAAGCGGCAACAGAACCTACAGTTGCCGAAACAATTATAGAAGCAGCTTCCGACATTAATCCTGTCGACACAATCTGGGTAATACTCGCTGCTATGCTTGTATTCTTTATGCAACCTGGTTTTGCATTGGTTGAAGCTGGTATGACTCGTACAAAGAACACAGCCAACATCCTTATGAAGAACTTCATGGACTTCTCTGTTGGTTCTGTACTATACTGGTTCTTAGGTTTCTCTATTATGTTTGGTGCAGGTTCTTTCTTAGGTTGGGACGGCTTCGGTATCATTGGTGTTGAAAACCCATGTCCAAACCTACCAAAAGAATGTTACTTCATATTCCAAACTGTATTCTGCGCAACTGCTGCAACAATTGTATCAGGTGCTATGGCAGAAAGAACTAAATTTTCTATGTACCTTCTTTACTCTATCATCATTTCTGCATTCATCTATCCAATTCAAGGTCACTGGTCTTGGGGCGGTGGTTGGTTAAGCGAAATGGGATTTCACGATTTCGCAGGTTCTGCAGTTGTTCACTCTTGTGGTGGTTTCATCGCATTAGCTGGTGCAATCGTTCTTGGTCCACGTTTGGGTAAATATTCAAAAACTGCTGATGGAAAAATCCGTTCTAACGCTATCCCAGGTCACAGTTTAACGCTTGCTGCACTTGGTGTATGGATTCTTTGGATGGGATGGTTCGGTTTCAACCCTGGTTCTACTGTAGCAGCAACAGGTACTGTTGATCCAGATTGCTACGGTGGTGGTATACTTGACAACATGACTGCAATGTCTCACATATTCGTAACAACAAACATCGCTGCAGCTGTTGGTGCTCTTGTTGCCCTAATCTACACTTGGATAGTTTACGGTAAACCTTCACTATCAATGGTATGTAACGGTATCTTAGCAGGTTTAGTTGGTATCACAGCTGGTTGTGACTGCGTTCCAATTTGGGCTGCAGCAGTAATCGGAGCTATCGCTTCTGTTGTAATGTGCTTCTGCGTAAACTTCTTCGATACAAAACTTCACATCGACGATCCTGTAGGTGCAGTTTCTGTACACGGTATGGCAGGTTTCACAGGAACTCTTTTAACTGGTGTATTCGCTTTCTCTGAATGTGGCTACAGCTTCACAACTCAATTAATCGGTGAACTTGCTATCGCTGGTTGGTCATTCGGTTGTGGTTTGATTGTATTCCTTGCTATTAAATACATCTTCGGTCTACGAGTTGACTCTAGAATTGAAGAAGAAGGTTTGGACATCTACGAACACGGAGAATCAGCATACAACTGATAAAAACACAAAATCCATCTGGCTTCGGTCAGATGGATTTTATCTATGCATACCTTTGATTTGGTTTCAAAAATTCTATGAGGTATCTTTTTGTTTTTTGCATGAGCCTACGATTTTTCGTAGGCTTTTTTATTTCTGATAGAGCGATGCAATATGCTATATGCTGATACTATTGATTCATAACATTTACCGTATGTACTGCGGCAATTGCTGCTGTTTCGGTTCGCAAGCGGCTTTCTCCTAAGCTTACAGGTGTCCATCCATTTTGTTTGGCCTGTTCAATCTCCTTCAACGAGAAATCCCCTTCTGGGCCTATTAAAATTGTAATTGTTTTATTTGCAGCTGCTACATCACGAAGCAATTGTTTTTCTTGTTCTTCGCAATGAGCAATGCACTTAACACCATCATACTTTGCAGCAAGTACATCTTTTATATCTGTAAGTTCTGCAACTATCGGCATAGTTGCCTTATACGATTGTTTCATAGCAGAAAGAACTATACGTTCTATCCTATCCAATTTTAAGACCTTCCTCTCCGAATTTTCGGACACTATAGGAATAATTTCATCAACTCCTATTTCCACAGCTTTTTCTACAAAAAATTCAAATCTATCAATGTTTTTTGTAGGAGCGACGCACATTCTTACATAATAATCATGTTTGCCAAATCCTGCTGTTTTTTCAATTACCGTACAGACGCAATCACGCTTACCAACCGCTTCTATACGAGCCAAGTACAAATTACCACTACCATCTATCACATGAATCTCATCGCCAACATTTTTTCGTAGCACCTTAGTACAATGTTTGGCTTCATCTTCCGGCAATGTAATTTGCGATTCTGTTATATCGTTTGAATAAAAAAGATTCATACCCTTATTATTAGAAACAAAAAAGGGTAAGTTTTCGCTTACCCTTTTCTATCATATACTAACGTATAATTATTTTTCTGCTAATTCATTGAATTTTTCAAGACTAACTTCTTGTTCATTCAATTTGATTGCATCTTTGAAGAATGCGATTAATTTTTTGTTTTCTTCCATTTCGTACAAACGGTTAACCTCATCGCGGTTTTTCAAGATTTCAGCGCTCCATTGTTCTACCATAGCATCTTCAGCATTTACCATACCATATTGTGCTAATTGGAAACGAGTATATTCTTTTGCAGCATTTTTAACTTCTTCTGGAGTAACTTGGATGTTGTTATCCTTAACAAATTTACCGCTGATTAATTGCCAACGTAAATCTTCCATGAACAATGGGAATTCTTTTTCGATTTGTTCTGGAGTGATTTTTTCATTGTCCTTGTTAACTTCAGTCAACCAACGTTTTAAGAATTCTTCTGGTAATTCAATTTTATTTGATTCTACCAATTTTTTCTTGAAATCTGCGAAGAATTTGAAATCGCTATTCATAGCGAAGTTTGCTTCTAATTCAGATTTGATACGAGCTTTGAATTCATCTTCGCTCTTTACTGCACCTTCACCATAAACTTTGTCGAATAAAGCTTGGTTTACTTCACCTTTAGTATAACGTTTGATTGCTTCCAAAGTGATTTCATAATCAGCTTCCATTGCAGCTACGTTATCTTTCTTTGCTCCTGTGAAAAGTTCAGTCTCTGTTTCATCTTCAAATGCCTTTTTAGGATTGAATGTTACTGTTTCACCTTTCTTTGCAGCTTTGAACTTAGCAAGTTCTTCTTCATTTTTCATTTTTGTCAACAACATTGAACCTCTTTCTACAGAAGTTTCAGCGCCAACACATTTCAATGCACCAGCAACGAATTCTGTACCTTCAATGTTTTCAACGTCTTCTTGTTTACCAAAACGACTGCAGAAACCTTCTACTCTTTCGTTTACAAGTGCGTCGTCAACAATAATTTTATAGTAGTCTGCTTTATTTTTCTTTGATAACTCAACATTGATTTCTGGAGCTACAGCAACATCAAATTTGAATTCAAATTCTGTATCTGTATCCCAATTTACTTCTTTTTGGTCTGCATTTGCAAGTGGTTCACCCAACACATGCATTTTGTTGTCTCTAAAATATGATTGTAACGCTTCCGAAACAAGTTTATTAACTTCATCTACGAGTGCATATTTACCATACATTTGTTTTACCATGCCCATTGGAACTGTTCCTGGACGGAAACCTTTCACATTTGCTTTTTTACGGTAATCTTTCAATACATCATTTACCTTTTCTGTATAGTCTGCTTGGGCAACTTGTACCGTTAAAACAGAAACCAATCCTTCTCCTTGTTTTGTAACGTTCATTTTTTTTATTTTAATAAGTTCAAAAAAAAACCGCTTTTTTTGAAAGCGGTTTCATTGTGCGGATAGGGGGACTCGAACCCACAAGCCTCGCGGCACCAGATCCTAAGTCTGGCGTGTCTACCAATTTCACCATATCCGCTTAGGGGTGCACAAAATTAATTTTTTCTTTTGTAAAACAAAGTGTTTTATAAAATTTTCTTTGCATTTTGCGCATTTTTATTTACAAATATTTAACATTCAACCTATTACAACCATACAAATTTCTAATTTTTATTAAAATAGTGACAATTGTTCTCCGGAATTTGTCTGTTTAGGAGCATCTTTAACCTCATCCGACAAGCCAATCATTGCATAAAACTCATCTTCTGTTATAATTTGTACGCCAAAAGTGGTTGCTTTTTCTAATTTACTTGGTCCTATTCCGTCGCCTGCTAATAAATAATTTGTACTCTTGGAAACACCTGAAACATTTTTTCCACCGTTTGCTTCAATCAAATCCTTCATTTCATCACGACTATGTTGTTGGAATGTGCCTGATATAACGATAGTCTTTCCTTCTAACAAGTTACTTTGAGCTTCAGTTTTTTCTTTTTCCTCTAACTGCACACCGTTTTCTCGTAACTTTTGTATAAAGGCAACATTATCGGCATCTTGAAAAAATTGTTTTATACTAACCGCAATCACTTCTCCTACGTCTTCGGTCTCCCGTAATTCTTCTAACGTTGCTTGCTGGATTGCATCTATCGATTTAAATTTTTTCGCCAAAACTTTTGCATTGGCTTTTCCGATATGACGAATACCTATCGCATATAATACTTTATAGAATGGTATGCTTTTCGATTCTTGAATACTATCAATCAGATTTTTCGAAGACTTCTCTGCAAATCGATCTAACGTTATTACATCTTGATAGGTCAACGAATAAAAATCCGAAGCATTTCGTAACAATCCAACATTATATAATTGTTCTATTGTCGCTCCTGCCAACGCAATATTCATTGCATCACGGCCGACAAAATGTTCTATCTTGCCTTTTATCTGCGGCGGACAATTCTTAGAATTAGGACAATAATAATTTGCCTCTTCTTCCATACGCACTAATTCCGCCCCACATTCCGGACAATGAGTTATAAAATGTAATGGCTGAGAATCTGCATCACGAGCCGCTTCATCCACACGTACTACTTTCGGTATAATCTCCCCTCCTTTTTCTATATAAACATAATCGTTCAAACGAATTCCTAACACTTTCATTTGATCGGCATTATACAAACTCGCCCTACGAATCACCGTACCAGCAAGAGGAACAGGTTCCAAATTTGCCACCGGCGTAATTGTTCCTTGTCTTCCTACCTGAAAATCGACAGACAACAATTTTGTTCGTGCCTGTTCTGCTTTAAATTTAAATGCAATAGCCCAACGTGGAGTCTTTGCCGTCATACCTAACTCTTGTTGCAACGAAACGGAGTCAACTTTTATAACTACCCCATCGGTATCAAAAGGCAAATCCTTTCGTTTGGTGTCCCACTTTGTTATAAATGCATACACATCGTCGATAGTCTTGCATTTCTCTGACAAATCCGGAACGTTAAATCCCCAAGAACGCGCATGTGACAAATTTTCAAAGTGAGAATCTGTTGGCGCATCCGACGGAATATAATACATATTTGCTTGCAACGGACGACGTGCCACCTCACGCGAGTTCTGTAATTTCAAAGAACCAGAAGCTGCATTACGAGGATTTGCAAATGGTTGTTCTCCCTGTTCTATACGCTCCTCATTCAAAGCATTAAAGCCAGCACGAGGCATAACTACTTCTCCACGAATTTCTAATTCTTTTGGATAATCTCCATGCAACAACAATGGTATAGTACCTATTGTTTTTGCATTATTTGTAATATTATCACCCTGTATTCCATTTCCACGTGTTAACGCCCGTGTTAATTTTCCATCTTTATATTGTAACGAGATAGACAACCCGTCATATTTCAATTCGCAGGTATAACAGAAATCTCTTTCGCCTATAGCTTTTCTCACACGTGAATCAAATTCACGTAAATCTTCCATAGAATAACTATTAGCCAACGAAAGCATAGGATATTCATGAACTTCCTGTGTGAAACCTTCACTCAAATCGCTTCCAACACGTTGTGTTGGAGATGTTGGGTCGTATGCTTCCGGATGTTTCGCCTCCAAATTCTGCAACTCCTTCAACAATGCATCAAACTCATAATCCGAAATTTCCGGATTATTCTTCACATAGTAATTATAATTATGCTTATGCAATTGCTCACGCAATTCCGCGATTCGATCCAATTCTTTGTTATCCATCTTCATCAACTTAATATAGAGACAATGCGAAACATCATCTTTAGGAGAAAAAATTCCTTCAAATATATAAAATTCATCAAATATTACGGAAACGTTTTCCTGGCATACAAGTAACAAGACCACGAAATTCCATAGTCAATAACAAACTCGACAATTTACTCATTGAAATATTACATTGAATTGCTATTGTATCAATAGTAGAATCTGGATTGTCACTTAAAAAATCATAAACAGACTGTTCGTCTTGCGACAATTGCACAAACAATTCTCGCTGTACATTTCCTATTTTCTCTGTAATATCCCAATTCAACAACTGCTCTAAATCTTTACCATTTTCTATCAGTGCAGCCTTGTTATCTCGAATTAGATTGTTACATCCTTGCGAATATTTGTTGCCGACATTTCCCGGGAATGCACATACGTCACGGTTGTACTGGTTTGCAAAATCTGCAGTTATCAACGCACCACCTTTTTCTTTACTTTCCACAACTATCGTAGCATCAGAAAGAGCCGCAATAATACGGTTTCGTCGTACAAACAGTTTGCTGTCCAACTTCATCTGGGTGTTGTATTCCGAAAGAACACAGCCTTGCTTGGTAATGGACCGTGCCGTTTCTACATGCGAGACTGGAGAAATTTGCGACAAAGGAGTACCTAAAACAGCTATTGTCTGCAAACCTGCATTCAACGCCTCTCGATGAGCACAAATGTCTATACCAAACGCCAATCCACTGACAATAATTGGATTATGAACTTTTATGTCCGCAATCAAGTTTTTACAGCATTGCCTACCATAATCTGTAGCATTACGTGTGCCAACAATACTGATAAACTTCGAGGCATTAAAATCCACATCGCCTTTATAAAAAAACAGCAAAGGTGAATCCTCACAATTTTTCATTCGATACGGATACCCATCATCGGTATAGGTAAGTACTTTTAGCTGATTTTTCTGAACAAAATCAAGTTCCTTTTCCGCCATACCGAGGACATTCTTTTCCCGAATTTCCTTCACAATAGCAGGTCCGACGTTAGGAATCTTACTCAGCTTTGAAGTTGGTTCCTTAAATATTTGCTCCGGACTTCCAACATAGGAAATCAATTGCTTGGCCGTAATAGGCCCAACAGATTGCAACATTGACGTTGCAACATAATACAATAATTCTTGCGGCTTCATGGGAATTTGTTATTTCCCCTTGTCGTGATTTTTAAGATACATTACAAAGGGTATTGATTTAACTAATTGTGTTTGTGTGTCTTGTCCGTCATTGTGATAGAACACCCGCACAGGTGCAATGCCCTTCACTTCTTTAATAATTTCCATGGTACTTTCATTTAGGTACCAATCTTCTATAAATGCTACGCCACCTATTTCCCCGACATCTATGTCTTTATCGACACATATCGTATCCACCCCACCCGTAGCAGTGTTTTCTTCCTCATAACATGTAACTTCCTTACCCAATAAATTAGACACTTCATCTAATGTTTTCGGTAATAACGAATCGCGGAAAGAAAAACTATAACTTTCTGTATTACCACAAAGTGCTTTTTTAACCAATATATCAGCCAGTCGTTTAACTTGAATATTTTCTAAAAATTCAGGATTGTCGGCATTCAATAATGAAACTTCGTATGCGACATCTTTTGCCAACAAGGTGCAGTTTTCTTTAGAAGGAATTTGCGTTCCCGTTTTCGAGAAATCATATCGCGCAACAATCGACTTCGTTTGTACTTCGCCTCTATATGCATCCTGACGCAGGTACGAACGCACTAAAGAATATGAGTTCACTTTTTTACGCATCAAAAATTGCGCAGTATCAAGTTCCCAATCTTCATCAAACAACATCGTAGTCATTTGATCTAAATGAAAATCCTCAAGAAACTTATCTTGTATATCCTCTGCAGAAAAAGGAATATCGGAAAATGGCAAATATGCTATAATTTCTTTTTTTGTTGTCTTATTTTTTAACTTGCTTACCAACGAAGGGAAGTCGATAGACTTAAAAAAGAAATACTCTTCCGGCACATACATCTCCTGCTCATAAACTATACTTGCCGTCTTTGCTAACAAGTCATTTACGAAAAGCGGTTCGTCTGTTTGCTTTTGTTGATTTTGACTACAAGAAACAATGATTGCAGAAACTGCAACACACCAATATAGTATCTGTTTCTTGAACGTCATTAATTAAGTTTATTTCTTGTAATAAAACGAAGCGTAGCAGCAACAATTGCAGTCTGCAAACGTTCGTTATTTGCATTATTTTTCTGGAAGTGAGTATAAATAAAATTCAAATCAGGACGCCATTCTATTGTAGCATTCAAAGGAGCCTTTTTAAAAGAATAACCTGTTCCAAGTGCACCAGTCAAACCAACATAGATTTGCTTGGTTCCAGTTTTTTCACCATTTAAATCATACATTGGTTTTCCACCGACCAACAAACCGCCACCGGCATACCAACGTAAACGAGATCCAATATTCGGATATGAAGCAACATATTTACCTATCACGCAACCTTGATAAATATTATCAAAGTTTGATATAACTAATGCACTCATGTCAAACTTAGTTCTAAAGAAATGGTCATATTCAAAGCCCATCAACTGATTAGAACTTGCACCAAATTCCACACGTGCTCCAAAGCCATTCAAATACCATTTTTGATTATCACGTTGTGCAAACACTGAAATTGCTGACATCCACAACAATACTACAAGTACAAATTTTCTCATAGACTTTAACAATATTGGTTTAACAAATCTTTCACTTGTTGAATTTCCTCTTCTTTCAATGCATTCAAACTGATTGGAGGATATTTAGCCATTTGATTTCTCTCCATCTTTTGATACAAAATCAAATCAGTATTTTTTTCTGATTTTACTATCTCATATTTTTTGAAAGCATCAAATGGAATTTTATACGATGTACATTTTTTCATAAGCAACTGAATATGATAAAAACGGAATACAAGATTCTGTTTATCTTCATCAGAGATATAGATAAAATTCAATTTTTGTTTATGACGTAGCCATACTATCACTGCATAAACAGCGATCACCGCAGCCATAAAGAGTGTACATTCAAGAGCACTTAACTGTCTTGATTCTATTCCAAATTCACGCAAAAACATTGAAGACAAAGGTATATAAACCAAAATAGTCGTTACGCCAACTATACCAAACGTCTTCCATATCTTGAGTTTACTTGCGTATTTTTCGTTATGTATTACCATCTCTATAAAATGTTCTTGCAAATATAACGTAAAAAAAGTTACTTTTGCACAAAAATTAATCGTATGGGATTGAAATGTGGTATAGTTGGATTGCCAAATGTTGGTAAATCCACTCTTTTTAACTGTTTGACTAACGCAAAAGCACAAGCGGCAAATTTTCCTTTTTGCACAATAGAGCCAAATGTCGGAATGATTACCGTTCCTGACGAACGCTTAAATGAATTGGAAAAAATCGTACATCCAGAGAAAGTTGTTCCAACAACTGTAGAAATTGTTGACATCGCTGGTCTTGTAAAAGGTGCAAGTAAAGGTGAAGGCTTAGGAAACAAGTTCTTGGCAAACATTAGAGAGACTGACGCCATTATCCACGTGCTTCGTTGTTTCGAAAACCCTAACATCACTCACGTTGATGGTTCTATAAATCCGGTAAGAGATAAAGAAACTATCGACATGGAATTACAACTCAAGGATTTGGAATCTGTAGAATCACGACTTTCTAAACTTGAAAAACAAGCACGTGCAGGCGGTGACAAAATGGCTAAATACACATGCGACATTTTAACTCGCGTTCGCGAAGCTTTACTAAAAGGAGAATCTGCCCGTACATTAAATCTTGACGATGAAGAAAAAGCTGCAATCTACGACTTACATCTTCTTACGTTAAAACCTGTTATGTATGTCTGCAATGTTGACGAATCCGGTATAAACGGCAACACTTTCGTTGATGCGGTAAAAGAATCTATCAAGAACGAACAAGCAGAAGTGCTTACACTTGCCACAGCTTTGGAAGCAGAAATCGCAGAACTTGACACACAAGAAGAACGCGATATGTTCCTACAAGATGTTGGTCTTACAGAACCAGGCGTAAACAAATTGATACGACAAGCATATTCATTATTAAATCTTGAGACATTCTTAACTGCCGGTCCACAAGAAGTTCGTGCATGGACTTACCACAAAGGTGCCAAAGCTCCTCAAGCTGCAGGTGTAATCCACACTGACTTTGAAAAAGGATTCATCAAGGCAGAAGTAATAAAATATGCAGACTACATCGCCTATGGTTCTGAACAAGCCGTGAAAGAAGCAGGAAAAATGTCGATGGAAGGGAAAGAATATATCGTGCAAGACGGCGATATCATGCACTTTAAATTCAATGTATAATGTCGGTTTCCGATATCATTCCTATTTTTGATTATGTAGGGACGTTTGCTTTTGCAATTAGTGGTGCATTAGCAGCTGCACGCAAACAATTCGACTTATTCGGCGGCATTTTCTTAGGATTTGTCACGGCAATTGGTGGCGGTACACTCCGTGACATCATGTTGAATCAACCGGTAGCTTGGCTACACGACATGTGGTACTTTTACCTAATAGTCGGAGCTGTTGCTTTTACATTTATTGCCCGAAAAACTATAGAAAAGTATTCAAAGACATTGTTTTTGTTTGACACTATAGGCATTAGCGTCTTCACAATTATCGGTATGCAAAAAGGGCTTACCATGGACATCAGTCCCATACTTGCAGTTATGATGGGGATTTTGACTGCCGTTTTCGGCGGCATCGTGCGCGATATGATGTGCGTTGACATTCCACTAATATTCAGAAAAGAAATTTACGCCACGGCCTGTTTACTTGGTGGTCTTGTCTATTTATTACTACTTTACTGTAATTGTCCCGATTTACTTGCGGTTATTTTTGCCGCCATTGTTATATTCATAACAAGAACACTCAGCGTCATGAAAAATTGGTCTTTACCAAGGTTTAAATAAATCAAAAAGGGACAAGAAATTCCATCGTATTTTCTATATTTGCAGAAACAAAAAATTCATTGAAGTAAGATGAAAGCACAAGTTAGCATTATAATGGGAAGCACATCGGATATGCCTGTAATGGAAAAGGCTGCGAAAGTGCTAAATAACTTTAAAATTCCGTTCGAAATTCTTGCTCTATCTGCTCACAGAACACCTGAGGCTGTAGAAGAATTTGCAAAAAACGCAGAGAAAAACGGCATTAAGGTTATCATTGCTGCTGCAGGTATGGCAGCTCACTTGCCAGGCGTTATTGCTTCAATGACAACTGTTCCTGTAATTGGCGTTCCAATCAGTGCCAGCCTACAAGGAATAGACGCTCTTCTTGCCATAGTTCAAATGCCTTCAGGTATTCCAGTTGCAACCGTAGGTATCAACGGAGCAGAAAATGCCGGCATTTTGGCTTCGCAATTTATTGCAATGGCTGACGAACGTGTAGCGAAAGAATTAGCAGAATACAAGACATCATTAAAAAATAAAATAGAAAAAGCTAACGCAGATTTAAAAGAAATACATTTTGAATACAAGACAAATTAATTTTCTAATTTGTTCCGTATTCGTATGTTGTAGTTATTTAGAAAGTTTTAGTCAAGAGTTCCGCCACACCTCGGGACTTTTTAGTGGAAGTGCCGCAAACACCGCCCCGACAGAAACACACATTGGGTCTATGCAAAGTAACCCTGCTATGCTTCCATACATGGAGCATACAGAGGTTGGCATTGCGTATTGTACAAACTACAATGTCACGGATATTACTTGTGCCCGCATAAGTGCCGGCACTAAGGGGAACACCTTTTCGTATGGATTATCAACAGCAGTTTTCGGAAATTCACATTTTCGAGAAAGTAATTATAGCTTCGCACTTGCACGAACGTTTTATAAGAACAATAGCTTCGCGCTTTGTTTTGACCTAACACGTCGATATCAGGAAGAATATAAAGCAAGACATTACGTCTATCCTGAATTGGCATACTATACAAAATCAGGAAAACTATCATTAGGTATACACGCAATTAATCCCATTGACCTTTTCAAGCAAAACGACGACATTACAAGCATGCTGAAGCTACGCAGTACATACAACGTGGTCGAGCCTGTACAAATCTCGTTTTTATATGCTCAATCCAACGACGGAATCCAATATGTATCACTTGGGGCCTCCTACTCTATACAAGACAAGATTCTCTGTTGCATTTCGTACACGAACAACGAATCACCACTACAACTCGCCGTACAATTTCCGTTATGGAAATGTCTGTTCACCTACGAAGCACAATATCATTTTTATTTAGGATTATGCCATACGACGGAGATAGTGATTAGTTTGTAGTAGCCCTAATTTACACGCATTTTGTCTTTGTTTCCATGAAAATCGAACAAGAAAACGAAATCATTATTTTACTAGTAAATGAACAAAGTTCTGAATATGGAATTCCTAAATATAAAGGGACAAGCATAAATGTTGCAATTAAGGATTATTATTCATTTACAACAAACCGTGAAAAAGTTGCTGTACTCAAATGGATTACTGCACAACCGCAATTTACTGAGATGAAACGGTTTACCGAAGGAGAAAATACTATTTTCACCTTGAATGAAAGCGAATACGATGATATACTAAAAACAGGAGAAACACCGAAAAACCTACAAATAGCCCTGAAGTTTGTAAAGAATAAATTTGATGTATTCTTGTTATCGAATCCTTCAAACACAAAGAGCGCAGATTTTATTATTCGGAAAAAAGGAAAACTATTTTATGTAGAAGGGAAAACTAGCAGCGGAGGAAGCGCCCTTACAACTCGATTGTTCGATGGAGCAAAACAGTCTGATAGAATTGCATTAAATCTAATGAAAACAAGCTCAATTAAGAGTATAGCAGCATCCCTAAAGAAAGCATTTGAAAAGAATCCATATCCAAAAACAATCTATCTTTTCAAAAATTCAGATATGATAGTTGTTGATAGTTATTTAGCAAGATCACGCAACTTCAACAATAAACTATATAAGTTATTATCCAAAAGAAAATAAAAAAGAGAATCATAACGATTCTCTTTTTGAACTTTCACGCCGTAGCTAAAAGTTCTTCCGACCTAACGGCTTGAGTTCGAATGGTTCAGGGCTTTCGCCTTTATGTTGATACATAAGAACAATGCAAATATAGCATTTTAATCAAAAAAAAAAAATCTATAGCAGCCAACTTTTTCGTTTATACCAATAGACAACACCTATAGCACACCAAAAACAATAAACTAAAAAAATGGAATTTTGTGAAAATTGCCCCTTAAAAAACTTGGAATTTTGTGAAAATAGAGCAAAAAAAAACATGGAATTTTGTGAAAATAGAGCAAAAAAAAACATGGAATTTTGTGAAATTATATAGTTATTTGCTTGATTTATACACAATTAGCAAATTTTAGCATCTATCTAATACAATAAATTCTATCGCCCTTTAATATTACAAATTCTACTTTCTATATACCTCATTTCTTCATCTGTTATTCCCCAACGTTTACACAAAACTTTATCAGAATAAATTTGATTATATTTCCCTAAATTTGGTACAAAACAAAAATTTTTCTTTGTTACATCCTGCGACACAACTGCTTGTAACAATAAGAATCTCACAACCTTTGTAAAGATATAGGATTTATAATTTAAGACCTCCTTTTCTGTATCAAACGCACCTAATACAATAAACGATTCTGTACAGCACTCCCCTGGAGCCGCTATCACAGTGTTTCCATCGTAATAAAATCCTACCGGTTTTGTAAAATCTGTTTGTCCCGCAATTGGCGATTTTGGAGCTAACAATTTCCATTTATTTAAGATTTTATTATCATCAATAATGTCGCTCAAACTTGCATATCTTTTCCCTATTCTTTGAATAAACCAACACGGGACACCACTATTTTTAGGCTCATAATTTGTTACAAGTCCAAATGGTTTTCTTGATGACACTAATTTATCCAACGTAGACTCTTCTTTACAAGTAACCTTTTGAATAATTTGTATAGCTCTATTATCACGTACAAATACATCATATTGATTTAATTCTCTTTTTATTGATACTCGTTGTTTATCCACAATATTCGTAACAACACAAGAAGAACCTTTTTTATTTTGCCACAGAAAATAACATAACCCACCTGCTATATCAACATTAGAAAACAAATCCTTACTATTCGGATAATCATATAGTTTTAATATTTTTTTATCTCTTAACATTTCTTTCCTGAAATCATCTAACCCCTTTCCCCCAACATACCATCTTGCAGGCATAATAATAGAAAGATACTGAGGATTCAATTCCTTGGAAAGATTTACGAAGTGATGATATAACGGTTTTGCACTAACACCAGCCCCTCCATCTTTCTCTTGATAAGGAGGATTACCTACAACTGCATTAAATTTCATTTTACTATCATAATTAGTTTTCCAGAACTTACGACCATCGCATATTTTTTCTACCAAATCTGAAGATTTGTCTTCTATCTTATCAATAAGACCATCAATATATCTTGCATTTATTTTTACATTTTCCCTAAAACCACCAAGCGTTCTTCGAGTAATCGCCTCCGCCATCGCCGTCTTACAAACCACAAAAACATTATTCAACAAAACTTCATCCCAAATGGTTTGTTCTTCTTCGACTGTTAAAACATCATTTATCTTACTCATTTGACGTTTACATTTTTCACGAAATATTGAATAAGCAACGTACAAAGGATAAAGACCTGTTTTTGAATTTATTTCTAAAATTTTCGTTTCTTCATCACCAAAAACAGATTCTGTTAACGTCCCTTGAGTAACGTACCTTGGGACATTTGTAACTTTCTCATGGTACTCATCAAAAAAATCATAACCACCCAAAGTATCACTCATGTGCATATTAACCACACGCCATGGAGTAAGAACAGTTTCTTTATCCGGATTTCGGAAACGACTAAAGATTTCAACTATACGCTTAATTCGGCTATTTACATCCATTAAATCTGCACTACGAGTTAATGAACGTATTCGCTTCCCTGCGCCATTAAAAACTTCATTATCATAATAACCTTTATACTTTAAAAAAGTTTCCTTAGTAACACCTTTGGGCATAAATTCATACCACGATTCGTCATCAACTAAATCAGTAAAATTGTCAATGGTCAGTTCTACATCTTCATCCTTTATACAAGCCCCATAAATTAGTAAAGGCATACGAATAGATATCCCCCTTAAAGTAGCTATTGCCTCACGTCGACGATGCAATCTTTCTTTTTCTTCATCAGCAGCAACTATTTTTTTATTCTTTTTCCCTATTGTACCTTTTCGGTCTTTTAAACCCGAATCTGAAAGAACTATATTATTTCTGTTATTTTTTTGCGTGCTACCTATAGTTCCCCTCAAATCTTCAAGTTCTTTCCATGCATCATCCGACAAATGCCATAGTCGATCATTGTAAATAGAATTATCTTCAAATCCTTTATTTACAGCCCTATCAATAGCGACTTTTTTTAATTGTTCAAACAAACGATCTGTAGTATAAAGTACCTCTTTTGTACCTTTCATACTAACGACAGGACAGAAACTCAAGAAACGTTTTATTTTTTCACGATCTTCATCCCTTGTAGAACCTACCTTTGCCGAGGCATTTGCAACTTCTGCAATTACCTTTAAGGTTCTATCCGGCGCAAAATCAAAAACAAAACATTCCTCTTTTCTCCATCCATTAAATGTCCAAGGAGATTGTACCCTAAATATAGTTTGCATATATGCAGCAGCTGCTGTATTATACGAACCTGAAAGCATAAAAACAGCAGTCCACGGACGAACCGTAACACCTGTTGTTAATCGTCCACAAGAAAGAGTAATCGAGTATGTTTCAAAAGGATTTTCGGTAATAGCCTTATTTACTCTTTCTAACGCATCGGCACATTCATCTTCGTCATAATCACCACCATTTCCTGCAACATTTGCAATATTAAAAGAACTAAAAACAGGATGCTGATGTAATAATTCTTCTAATGCAGCAGCCTCCTTTACACCAGGAATCTTCCACAATGTATGCCGAAACATTTCACGATATTCTTCTGTAGAAAAAGGATAATTTGAGTGAGAATCTTTTTTACAGATTAAATCAAGGAATTTCTTAATTTCTGTTTCATGAACAAATTTACCTATCAATGATTTCGGAATAACTTTTCCATCATGAAATTTATTTCCTCTCCATACTCTAAAAAATTCTTTAAAATTAAATTGATTATCATCAGAATCCTTATACAAACTTGTCAATTCCCCCAAATCAAATGTATAAATAGACATTTTGGGAAGATCTTCATATGGATTTCGTACATTAGGATGGTCACTCAACCAATTAATTTTCGCCTCTTGTTCTTGCGTGTAGTCCCAAGAAAAAGTTTCTTCCTCATTATAGTCATCAAGCATATTAAAAGGAGTTCCTGATAAATATAATTGCTTCGTTTTTTGTTTTACAATTAAATCCAGAACATTTTGTCCTTTTTCTGTTTTTATACCCTCATGAGCTTCATCTACTATAACAAAATCCCAATTTATTTCAAACAAATCACTGTTTTTATCATACTTACCACCTGCAATTTCTGAACCTCTCAAATCTTGAACAGAAGCAAAATAGACATAATTATGACCGCATTTTGCTAATTTTTCTAATTCCAGTAGTGAATGATGATAGTTTTTCGAACCACATTCAAATTTTGATTTATCTTCAAAAAATACAAGTTTAAAATCTTCTTCAATCCAATTTTCGCCAACAACAGGTCTATGAGTTATAATTATTGTACGTTTGAAATCCATTTCTTTCACAACCTGCAATGCAGATACAGTTTTTCCAAAACGCATTTTTGCATACCACAACATTCTAACGCTTTTATCCGCAAATTTTCTGTAGTGATTTATTGTTTTAGAGACTGCAAGTTTTTGTTCTTCACGCAACAGTAAAGTGTTTTTTCCCTTACTAATTTCTTTCGAGTTTAATGCGACACGTCCTTGTTTTGCTGCAGAAATCGCTTTTCTTGCTGTTTCTGTATCTGTAATAAACCATTCTTTAGCTCCATCAAAATTTGCTTGTTTAATTTTTGAACGCTTTAAAACCTCATGAACATCAGTATCAGACACAAAAGAATTTAACGTTGACGAAAACGCAATCTCAACATGCTCCAAAATAGTATTCTTTTTTAAACCAGCAGTTTTTACTTGTCCATCTATTCGTTTTCTGGCTGCTTCTTGCAATACATTACTATTAGGTGCTAAATCAACTTTTCTAGGTCCTTCATAAGTTGCCTCACCAATTTTTACACAATTTTTATGTATATTATCTTCTATTCTATAAACATAAATTATTTTTACTTTTAACGCATTATAACTCATAATACTAAGATTTTAGAAGATTTCGAAATTCAACTATAGTTTTCACTTTTTTTTTCCAATCACGAATTTTACAATAGATGCCTTTGTTATAAACATCTTCTCGTGTAACTATTTCATTATTAGGCACAATGAATCTAACTCCATCCATCTGCCAAACATTCCAAGAAATTATATAGGCGATCTTTTTAAGTGTTTTTTTGTCTGGTATATCACCAAATCTAGCATTATAATATTCTATAAATGAAAACAATAGATTTTCACGTGCCAATAGTAGGCTATCACCTTGCCATTCATATCCATATGAACTTTTAAATGCTTCTATTGCAAATTTTTTCCATTCTTCGTCTGATACTGCATTTTCGTTTATGATGCGAAACTTTCGATCTACAAAGCCAATCCTTTTATTTAATGGTATAAGAAGACCTGTTGTTGTATCATATCGACTTACCATGTAAGGTGCTTCCCCACAAGTAATTTCCATACGAACCTCACGAACATATTTTTTCCAATCTTTCTTTTCAGGGAAAAAAATATTTTCAACAACCACATCCCATGTATGATCATCATGTTCTACATTAAACACATTATTTCTTCCAAACCACTCTTCGTCTACAAGATTATTTTGTGCATTACATAACCATGACGGTGTATAGACCTCAGCATTATTTTTTGTTCTTTGTATTTGCTGAGATTCATCCTTTTTCACCCTTATAGAAAAATCAGACAGCGACGACAAACCAACAATTTGTTCTATTTGAATCTCGTCGTTAAAATAGACATCCTTATATTGTTGGGTGGCCCAAATAATATTTTTTCTTGTTGTATGGTCAAACAACAAGTTTCTATAAATATCCTTATAGATGTCCCTAAAATTTTTTAGAAGAATATCTTTGTCGTACATACAATAAAGATTGCATGCATTACACTATTATTAAAAAACAAGAGTCATACCGGCACCCAAAGAAAACGTGGACGGAATCCACGTTCAAGGTACCTGGCATGACCTAAAAAGGAGGAAAATCACGTCCACGCAAGCGAGGACGTTTGACGATTTACTCTACACCTTTTTGTTCTTCTACTGCCAGGTTTCTGAACGTTTTCGAATAAATAGCAAACGCTATGTTAATATGTAATTAATTCTATTTCTTTTTTCTATATAAATATTTTTCTCGTTGTAAAATTACAAAAAGCCAATAGATAACCAATAACTAACTATAGAAATATGAGTATCAACAACAACGAAATCCAACCAAACCGTAAGAAAAAAAATGGCAGGAAGCCTAAAGACTTTCTGCCATCTCTTGTATTTTTTGCTATATAGTGAATTCTTACAAATCCATTATTTCACTAACAGTTAGCTTTTCAAGGCTTTTATCGGGATTATTCTATTCTCTGTTCTAAAATATGCCAACATATCATTTGCCGACATAAAAGAATAATCCTGTGTTGCACCTAAGGTTTCCTTTATAATGCTATCATTTTCTTGACCTTTTGTTTCTGCCAAACAAACTATCCTATTTTGCATCACAGATTGTAATTGGTCATTAAAAACTCCCTTACTTGCGCCACTTGATAGTATGACAAACATATTCACCAGCTTTCCTTGTGTAATTAACTGATATAATGAAGAATAGATATTTTCTAACAGATTTCCAGAGTATCTTACTTGTTCAACAAAATCATCGAATTTATCCACTATCAAAATATAGTTTCCATACGTTTTATCTGGATATTGCAAACGACTCTGTAACTCTACAACCGCAGCTTTCAAAGTCTTAATAAAATCTATAGCATTGTCAATAATAGGCTGTTGAACACTATTCTGATTTTCATATACAGAAAACTCACATAGAAAATTCTCAGCCAACACCAACTGTAGATCTGTTTTGTTTGCTTGCAATATAGAGGAAATTATTCTATGCAGGATTGTAGTTTTACCACTACCAGCAAGACCTGTTACAAAAAGACTTCCAAGTTCTGAAAGATCAATCGACACATCTTTCAACTCAATAAATGTCCGACTGGCATCAAACTCTTTTCCTATAACAACCGATACTGTATTATTTTCTTTCACACGTATTAACATAAAAAATAATTTGAGAGACAAATATATAAAAAGCTGGAAATCCAGATACTTCCAGCTTTTCGAATGTAGAAATACGGCTTTTATCAAAGGTTTGCAGTACTAAAAGTTAGGGTCTTATCCTTGAACAAAGTGCCTGTCATAGTACCTGTTGTTGCACTAAACAAATAGCCATCTTGTTGTTCCATGTAAACTGTATAACTTCCCGCTGGCATATCTTTTATATCTTGATAATACCCCTGACTCACGGTATATGTTTTATTGAATCCTGTAGTTGTATTTCTTATCGTAAACTTATATGTTCCACCATCGGAACCTGTAGCATTATTGTTCAATCTGATTATGCCCTTCGACTCTTCTTTTATTATTGTTGATACGGAATTTGCGCCTTTTACACAATATTTGTAGTATGTTCCGGATTCATTCGTTTGAGTGTCATTTTTTACATAAAAATAATAGGTTGTATTCTGATCTAAACCATTGAAAGTTACTTGTCCTTTTGAATCCGTATATTTTGAAGAGCCAACAATATTCGTTTGTTTTGCATAATCCGTACTATTTGCAAATAACCGAACCGTTGCTCCCGACACCACATTGCCATTTTCATTTTTTACAGAAATAGTCAATGTGGTTGTTGTTACAGTGAAGGTAATTCTATTCTCCCCTTTTTCTAATGTAATTTCCTCATCACAGACATAATTCTGACCATCGTAACCTGCAATTACAAAATAATATGTTTTGCTTATGTCTAAATTCGAGAATGTAGCAATACCTTTCTCATTTGCTGCAACTATAGCAACCAACGCATCATCAGACACATTATATAAAGCCGCATTAGCTCCAGCCAAATAGGTTTTTGTCGTGTTGTCATAAAGAGTAATTATAAGTGTAGAATTTTTACTTATATGCTCTTCTTGCTTTTGTTGTTCTTCTGGTTTAATGTCTGGTTTTGTACATCCAACCATCACCCCCATTGCTACAATAGAGGCAATTAGTAAATAAATTAGTTTTTTCATTATAGTAAAGTATTAAAATTTCTGAACAAGTTTTAGTTGAGTTGTCACATATTGCACACGACCACCTATAAACGATGGGGTTCCTATTGTATAATCAGTACTTAATCCTAAACCAAATCCGCCAAACATTTTGTATAGCTGTAATCCAAACTTTCCACCAATTTGCAAATAACCTACCGGTTCAAACACTATATTGTCTATCGTAACTGCCGGATCTTTATACACTCCAACAACCAATTCATCATAACTTTCGATAAAAAAGCCACTGTTTCCAAGTTCAAGACTTTCGACTAATCCTACTCCTATATTGTAACATCTCGATCCTTTTGCCTCTCCATTGGCAAAATATTTACCGGTAAGATCTAAATACTCATTAAGAGTTTCGTTCAAAACAATCTTATCGTATTGGAAGCCATACATATTTATGTCTGTTTTCAAGCCAAAATTTGGCGTAAAATTTCGTTGGAAAGACAAGCCGTATGCCGGGCCCGGATTATTTTCATACTCCATAACACCTATAGGAGCTACTACACCAAATTGTTCACTAATAACATTTTTTTGACTTTCTTTTTTTTGAGCAAAACAGCTCGCACCAGCCAATAACACGGCAACAATCAAGAATACTTTTTTCATAAATTCAATATTTATTTGTTCTAATTTTATTTGCGACAAAGAAAAACGATTACACAAACAATTTTCATAATTCGTTGTAAGTATGTTTCTTACTGATTGTAAGATTATTTCTTACAACATGATTTTGTATATATTTTTCAATGGATTTCCCCCACGAGTAAGAGTCCAACTAGAGACAACAATGAAGAAAATATATTTCTTGATTTTCGCTGTTTGCTTATTACTATATCACAGGCTTCAATCATAGACAAGTCTTTATATTTACACTTTTTCATATTTACCAATCTATTGGCTTGTGTATGCATAGTTTCTTCAAATAAATTTCTTACGAAACGAGCATTACCAAATGTTTTATCTTTTTGGGCGTAATATTGTTGAATACAAGTCTGTAATTTTTTCTTTGCATCTTCACTTATTGTATAATCGTTCCTTTTACATTGAAATTCAAATATTTCCATCAATTCTAGCACTGAATAATCAGGAAAGAATAAATGATTATTAAAACGAGAACGAAGTCCTGGATTCGATTCTAAGAAATCGTTCATTTCCTTCGGATAACCTGCCAAAATAACCACAAGCCTATGCCTATCATCTTCCATACGCTTTAACAATGTTGCAATTGCTTCCATCCCATAATCATTACCACTATCTCTAGAAAGCATATATGCTTCATCAATAAACAAAACACCATCCAATGCAGAATCGATTAATTTATTCGTTTTTGTAGCTGTTTGTCCAACATAATTGGCAACTAATCCAGAACGGTCTGTTTCAATCAAATGACCTTTTTTTAGTATACCCAAATCTTTATAGATTTTTGCAATAATTCGTGCAACTGTTGTTTTACCTGTTCCTGGATTTCCTGTAAAAATTAAATGTTGAGAAATAATTGGGACCTTCAATCCCTTTTGTTTACGTATCTGTTTTATTTTCAAATAATTATATAACGAATTTACCTGTTGTTTAACGGAATTTAAACCTATTAAATCATTTAATTGCACATCTGAGTTCACTGACAAAACCAATGATTGTTCTAGTTTGGCAACCTCCATTTTATCTTCTTGATTTTCTGGCAACTGCATTGGTTCAAAATAACCCTGCTGTCTCTCTATATAATCAACAATTCTTTCTATTTCTGGAGTATCAACAAACGCACATTGAAGACGTTCTGGCTGTTCCTCATTTTTTGAAATTAGTAAATCGCCACGCCAAGCAAGTTTTTCTGCCCCACTACAATCCAAAATTGCACAACTATCCTTACGAGATGATGATTTTAAAGCTATACGTCCTGGTACATTTGCTTTGATTATACTTGTAATAATTTTTACACTTGGACGCTGTGTTGCAAGAATTAAGTGCATACCAACGGCACGTGCTTTTTGAGCAATACGAGCAATAGGTGTTTCAATTTTTTCCCCTGCTTGCATAATAAAGTCACCATATTCGTCAATCACAACAACGATATACGGTAAATACTTATATCCTTTATTTGCCTCAAAGCCACCACATTGAAACTTTTTGTTATATTCAACAATATTACGACATTGACTCTTATTAAGAATTCTATATCGATTTTCCATCTCCAACACAAGTGAATTCAAAGTTTGTATTGCTTTTTCACAATCAGAAACAATAATATCCTCGTTACCTGGACATTGTGCCAAATAATGTTTTTTCAGTCCCTCATAGAGATTGTATTCTACCATTTTTGGATCCATCAAAACAAATTTTAATTGAGATGGATGCTTTTTGTAAAGAAGAGACGTGATAATGGCGTTTATGGCAACTGTTTTCCCTTGAGCAAGAGCTCCTCCTATCTATAAATGCGGCATTTTTGCAAGGTCAAACATAAACACTTCATTTGTGATAGTTTTACCTAAAGCAACAGGAAGTTCCATCGTTGATTCCTTGAATGCTTTTGAATTTAGAACGGAATACATTGAGACGACTTGGCGCTTTCTATTCGGTATTTCAATACCAAAACTACTACTTCCTAGTATCGGAGGAACAATTCGTATTCCGGGTTCTGAAAACCCCATCACTACATTTTTTGCAAGGCTTTGAATCCTAGAAATCTTTGTTTCAACACTAGGAACAATTTTATATAAGGTAATAATTGGACCTACAATTGCAGAAATTCTTTCTACACCTATTTTTAGATTAGCAAGTGTTTTTTCGATAAGATTCTTGTTTGCAATAATTTCATCTTCATCAACTTCTACAACCTGTTTGTCAATTTCGTACATTTTTAAAAGCGAAACTGTTGGCTGAACAAAATTTGGTAAATTCTTTTCTTTCATATTTTTAAAATTTTTAGCAAAAAAGAACTTTGATTATGCAAATTTCTTGCTCTCTTTCTTTGAAATAACAATTGACTCGTCGGAAACTGTCACTTCGCACCAATCAAAAGAAAGCGTATTGCCTTCGGAGCCAATCATAGAAAGAAAATCCTTGTGCAAAATATTCGACACATCTGCAAGGCGCTCCACATCAATGTTTGGGCGATTCAACATATCGTAAATCGTTTGCCTATGTACGTTAAGCAACTCTGCCATTTTCGTAGCCGACATATTTTGTCGTTTCATTTCCGCCTTTATAAGCGAACCAATGTTTAATTTATTCATAACGTTTTTTTAGTTTCAAAACAGATATGATTTTCTATCAATGTCGAAAATCAACACTGCAAATATTGGTTACCGCCTATGTGTATGTTTGTGGAAATTCAGATTATTTCACCCCTAAAAGCCTATAAATAGAGGTATAGCACAAAAAATATTACGGAAAATGTAGGACGTATGTTAAAAGTTGTCAGAACTTCTATAATTTTTCTGGATTTGCTCAAAAGTTCTTGGACCGTCAGCCAAAACTTTTGTTGTAGCATAAGCGGCATTCCGACCCCAAGTCCGTCCTAATATCTTGTCAATTGCAACAATTACACTATGAACGCGAACAATATCAGAAGGTTTTCCTCCTTCACATTTATATGTATATAAGCAAGACAAATCACAGGTTTTCACAATTCCTATCAATTCAAATCCTGATTTATCTGCACCAACTTTATAATCATTAAAAATCTTTAGGATTTCTTGTTCTTGCTCTTTGGTTATTTCAAATGACAGCTCTGTTTGTTCCTCGTGGACTTTTCCTTTCCAAATGCATTTCTTTTGTTGTTTGAGACGCTCAATTTCATCGTACAAAACAGCAAAAACCATAATAAATCGTTTTTCTAAACAATCTGTTACGGCCAGTATCGGCTCAAAAAAATATGGACCAAGTCCTTCTTTTGTAACCTTATAATCACCGAGTTGTTTGTCGGAAAGACTTTCATAATCCTGATAGAAAAAAGATGGATTCATATCCTTAAACAAATTGGAGTTATAATTTTCTGGCGGAAAAATCATTTCTTCCATTCCATTTACTGTCCGATAAATCTTAGGACAAGCCGAAGTGTAATCAACATCCTTCAAAAGTCCTTTCAAGACATGTATTTTCGTATCAAAAGAAGATTCCTGTTTTAGCGTAGCAGAAATAATATTACATATACCAACAAGATTTTCTTTTGTCAAATCCATACCAACCCTCGATTACAATTCAAAAATATGGAAATTTCCGAAACAAAAAAAGGCGGAATTTATTCCGCCTTTTTTATTGAAATGTAGGGTCAGAGTAGAACCCAGCCCCAACATTTAACCATTAATCATTAACAATACCTTTATCTAAATGCTTTCTTTTAATTTGCCGTCTTTTTTGGCATCGACATATTTCTGTAATTTTTTGTCGATTTGTACTTTGTACTTTTTATACATAGAATAGCGAACTGTTTTATCTATCGCCTGATATTGCAACTCAGACTCTTCTATTTTGAAATTGCTAGTAATTGCAGTTTGGCAAAGTGCTGCAAAATATCGAGCAGACAAGGCTGCATCATTAGAAATCGTCTTATAGAATTTCTTATTTGGTACAAAATAATAATATGGATTATTATTCATCCACTCTACAAGGAAATCAAATGCAATAAGATTATTCTCGTCGTTTTTCAACGGAGAATTCAACAAAAATTCGCAGCAATCCAAAACACGAGGCTGTGTTTCTGCATACTCTGCCGAATCTTTCAACATCTTACCTTTTAAATCAGAGAAATCTTGAGCCATTAATTGGGATATCGACAAAGTTGCCAATAATAAAGTAACAACAAACTGTTTCATAATTTCACAATTTTAGTTAAACATATATAATGAAAAACTATCAAAAATCATTCCGTAATTTTCCAACACGAAATTTCACAAATAACGTAACGAACGCCCAATTATTTTCACTGTTACACATTATTTGTAATCGACGAATATACGTTTGCACATTCATACCTATTTCTGCAGAAGTCAGCAACGATTGTCGTCGAGAAAAATCAAATTCCGCACTTGTCATTGCAATCAAACCAGGAACAACACGCAACTCATTCACTCCATTGAAAAAAGACGCCTTTCCATATTTTGTGTAATTTGTGGCATCGAACCGTTCTATTACATCTTGTCCATCAGGATAGAGAACATGGTAATAGACAGGTTTTTCAACTGCTAACGCAATTCCCGCATCGTAATTCCAACTTATCGAAACAGAATTTTTGTCGAACTTACTATACTTTTCGTTACGCCTTCCCATCATGGCAGACAATGCAAAAACCTGATTGTCTTTACCATAGATACTCATTCCATACGCAGTTGACATTCGTATTTCTTTTGCACTACGAATGGTATGAAATTGTACACGATACGAAGTCTTATGCAAATAATCCACATATTTCCCATAGCGAAAGTCTAAACTAAAGCCATTGGTATTTAAACCGACCGAACCTGAAATATCATCGGAAAACAATATTTTGTTCGCCGTTTCTACTTCACCTTGGGAGAATACAGGCAATGAAAAAATACAGAGCATGAAAATACTCTGTATTACAATTGCGCAAGTACGTATTAAATACTTAAATTCTTGAATCAATTTGTTCTACACTTGATTCTCCAGGATAAGCTGGACATGGATCTACTGTTTTACAAGAAGAAACGAATGCTGCGATAGCTGCAACAATAGCGAAAATAATACTAGCTTTTTTCATATAATTCAAATTTGAATAAATTCATTTTTCAAAAGTAAAATTTTTTCTCTTACAATTGTGCTAAAATTTCACAATTTCTATTAAGAACTCTCGTTTTTCCTTGTAAAAAGTGTACATTTGTTCAAATTAAACAACTATGATACAAAGAATTCAATCGATATACCTATTACTTTCAGCAATATTTACTGGAGTTGCTTGTGCATTGCCATTAGTGCAATTCTCTTCTCTTACCGACAATTGTACGTTATATGCCTTCAGCTTACAACAAGCTGCGGAATCCGCAAACCTGTGGTCGTTAGGCATTGCATTTTCTGCAACCGCAATACTAAACCTTGTAATCATCTTTTTGTTTTCTAAAAGACGCTTGCAGATAAAACTTACGCACTATGCGTTTCTACTTAAACTCGCAATCCTTGCGGTAATCGCATACTATTCATATTTATTGAATGCACCTGAAGTGTCGATAAAACCAGCTTTCGGACTTATCTGTATTCCTATTGCCATGGTTTTAGACTGGATGGCTGTAAAAGCTATCCGCAAGGATGAAGAACTAGTTAGATCGGTAGATAGAATTCGTTAAAACTATGCAAAATGAAAAAGTTTATTAGTATTGTTTTCGCAAGTCTTATTGCTTGTTCTGTATTTGCACAAAAAAAGCCTCATAAAATAGATGTCAAAATCAATGGTGTGAAAGACACAACTCTTTTACTTGGTTACCATTACGGTGCAAAAAAACTTGTTTCCGATACTATTTGGGTTGACAAAAACGGACGTGGTACTTTCAAAGGAGACTCACTTCTTGACGGAGGTTTATATTTAATCCTAACGCCGGACTATCGCTATTTTGAAATTGTGATAGACAACGACCAACAAACATTTCAATTAGAAACCGACACGACAGACCTTACTGGTCATTTAAAGGTTACCGGAAGCGAATCAAATGCGGTATTTAAGAAATATCAAGAAAAAAGTGCTGAAATCTACAAAATCCGTAAACCTGCATACGACAGATTAAAAGCTGCGTATGCCGAAGACACTACGAACTTTAACAAAAAACAATTACAAAATCGTAGAGAAGCGATTGAACGTGATAGACAAACTGTAGATTCCCTAAGAAATTGCATGATTGCATACGAGAATGAAATCATTGCAAAATATCCAAAATCGTTATTAGCTTCGATTTTAGGATGCACTCATGAAATCGACATTCCTGATTATCCTCGTGATGAGAACGGAAACATTACCGATTCTCTATTCAAATATGAATATGCGAAGATGCACTATTTCGACAACATCAATCTTGGCGACGAACGTTTGCTCCGCACTCCTGTTTACGAATCAAAAATCGATGACTATTTTGACCGTCAATTGTTCCAAATTCCAGATTCCATCATCCCACAAGTTGATTTTGTTATGAATAGAATCCTTGAACAAGAAGGTAAAGGATACGAAGGTAAAATGTATTACCAAACACTTCACCATTTATTCATGAAATGGCAAAATCCAAAATACATGGGCTTTGACAACATCTTCGTACACCTTATGGGTGAATATTATGTAAAAGGTAAAATTCCTGCTCGTGTTGCAAACGACACTGCATATATGAACAAGATACAAGACCGATACGCAAAAACGGTACACAATCAAATTGGCGTACAAGCACAAGATTTGCTTGTTTACAAAATGGGAAAAGACACCCTTGACGACCATTTTGGTTGGACACGACTAAGTCTTGTGAAATCACCATACATTGTTCTTTATTTCTTCGATACAGACTGTGGCCATTGTAAAAAAATTATTCCTGAATGGCATAAATTATATCAAGAGAACAAACTCAAAGAAAAAGGCGTGGAAACCTTCTTAGTTTACACACAGACAGATATGGAAAAATGGAAGAAATTCATTAGCGACCAGAATATGTTTGACTTCATAAACGTATTTGATCCATATCAAAACACGAACTTCCGCACGACATACGACATCTACAGTACACCAGTTTCGTATGTATTAAATCCTGAGCGAAAAATTATAGCAAAACGCTTGCCTCCTGAAACTATAGTTGAAGTATTAAATAGAGAACTTGAAGGCAACAACAAACAGATAGAAAAGAAAAAGAAATAGTTTCTACAACAATATTCTTAATAAATAAAAGGGCAGGTTTATTCCTGTCCTTTTTGTTTTTTATACTTTCTACTCCATTCGAACAACCCTATTACCGAAGTTATTATATACGACACATACAAGATCAACGTCATATATAAATCTTCTGAGCCGGAATAGATTATGGTTGTGACATACAATAAATCGGCAGCAATCCAAAAGCACCAATATTGTAGATACTTTTTTGTAAGGAGAAATGTAGCCACCGCACTAATAGCTGTAATTACCGCATCTTGCACCGCAAGATCCGAAGATGTTTGTTTCAGCACTAAAGTGAACAAAACAGACAAAACCACTATCACAGACAAAGAAATCATCCATTCACGGAATCTCATCTTTACAATAGGCATTGCATCGTTGTTATTTTGAGCGCCTTTTTTCCAACAATAAATTCCATATATACTTGTAACAACATAATACACTTGGAAAAAAGCATAGGCATACACCTCTTTTGAAAAAAATCCTATACCCAATAATGTTGCAGATATAATATTACAGTACCACAACAATATATTTTGTTTAATTTGAAACCACATTACAAGAAAACCGGTAAGTGTACCTAACAACACACATGCCTTTATAAATGTGAAATCAGAAAAATAATTACAAATAAAATCTACCATACAATCAAACTAACATTTATTTGTCACCACTAAATTTATGTAAAAAGCCTGTTAACTCACGTTTATGAATTTCACAATCGGACCAATATTCATACACATCACAGACATAGTAAAACACGCCATCCGATATGCGTTTTTTCGTTTTAAAATGAGTACCGTCCCAGTTCAAGTCCGGATTTTCGGTAGCAAAAACCAGTTGTCCCCACGCATCATACAGTTTCATATCAACTCGTTGTACAAACTTATTTACCACAGGATGAAACAAATCATTTTCGCCATCACCATTTGGTGTAAACACGTTTGGCAATGTATATTGCGGACAGTTGTATAAGCAAGTATCATATTCATATTTACCTATATTCCCTGCAGAATCCTCAGCAGCAACATAATAACATCCCGCCATATTTCCCGTAGAATCAGCGAAAGAATGAATAAACGATGTTTGACTACTTGGAACTGTTGCAATAACGTGCCATTCAGGATTTTCGCAGTTCTTAAAATACACAAGTATGTTTTTTATCTCATCTTCCGTATCAACCACCCACGAAATCGTACGCGATAGCGATTCACACGATTGCTCAACTTGCAATGGCATTGCCTTTGGAGGAACGGTATCGGCGGGAATTGCCGACAAAATCTGCGAAGTGTTATACACTCGCTTCGGCAACAAATGATAATCAAAATATCCGCTTGTTCTCACATAATAGTCGTATTCCCTACCATTTTCCAACCCCATATCCCAAAACTCATCATCTTTGAAAGTTCCAATTATCTGAAACGAAGATTCACCTGGTGCTTTTCGAAGAACAAACAAGGTATCGTTTTCCCAACCAACCGAGGCTTCCAACGTCAATCGAACCTTATGATTATACGCTTCGTAGCGCAAATAAGGAGAAGACGAAACAGGCGGTGCACCAATCAAAATAGGCTTTCCTGTTGCCAATGAATAAAACTCTATTTTATAGGAATAAGCAGAATCTACTGTATTCAAATTAGAATCGATGAAACTGGTATCTGTCAGGCCTTCTATTTTTGACACGAGCGACAAATTCTCGCCATATAAGCCAGTAGAGCGATAGAGCCAATACTGATATGGTTTCGGGAATGTTATGGAATCAAATTCTCGTGGAATAGACCACGCAACAAATAATTCACCTTTGGTGTTATCCGTCTTTTCAACACTTACATTCGTCAAAACAGGTGAAGCAGGAACTAATTGTGCACAAAATTCCGAAGAAATATAACTTGAATAATTTCCGCCAAACACCGAACACAAACGATAACAATAAGTAAATCCTGGCGTTAATCCAATGCCGTTATTATTATCGTAAAACTCTTTTTTAGAAGCTGCAACAGTTGCAATTTTCTCGTACACATCCGTTAAACTATCAGGAAGTCCGACCTCACAATATTCTGGAACATACATAGTTGCTTTCCGAGAGCGATAGATATCGTATGCAACAACTTGCTCTGCACACAAGGAATCTGTCCACGATAATGACACCGAAACAGATTGAGGACTCGCTTGCAATTGCACTGGAGGATGGCCAATTACTTTTATACCGACCGATTTCATATCGGCAAGAGATATCTTGTCGTTGTCTACGGCTTTAAATAAAACCGAATATGCTTGTTCACGAATTTCCGTACACGTCGGCACCCATACAAATTCGCCAACAGTCTTTCCTTTCTCCGAAGATACGATTGTAAAAGATGCTTTCTGAGCGATTTCAAAAGGGCCACCTGATGCCTTCAAAAAAACAGAATCACTATCAGCATCAGTTGCAGTTACAAGAAATCGAACGGTATCCCCCACACGCACGCACACATCAGGAAGAGGCTCTATCTTTGGCACAGTATTATCAGCATCAAACACTTCTATCTGCATATCGCGTACAATCTCGCCAATTTTCGTTCCCTTTCGCCATTCCTCCACCACCATAGCGACATTATACGAACCAAGAACGATAGGAGCATCCCATACAAGATCACCAGTTTTTGCATCAACATAAAAGTCATTGCTGGTCATTGGCATAGTGTATCCAGAAATAAAGTTTCCATTTTCCCCCGAACAAGTCGTAAGCCTATAAGCAAGACTGTCACCATCGGCATCATAAGCAGACGGATTATGAATATATTTCACTCCGATAGCAGCATTGTCCACAGGAGGGTTTGTTAGAACCGGCGTAGTATTTCCACCTAAAATAGCATCGATACGCAACGTTGTAGTAATTGCAAATGGCACATTTACCGACTCCACAATATTCACCACACCCTCATTTCGATTCGGATCTATCAACTGAATAGTATATGTTCCTGGACCCGGATAGCTATGAGTCGTTTTATATACATTTTTGGTAAAATTATCAGGTAGAAACTCCTCCGAAATACGAGGAATGGTACCAGAAGTGCCATCACCCCATTCTATAGGTAAAATATTACGTGATTTATTCGCCTCGCTTGGCGTAAAAG